>NZ_JBIARQ010000011.1:0-276042 GCF_042890065.1 Streptomyces sp. NPDC002328
AGCGAACAAGCCCCACGGGGCTCCCTATGTTCTCTAGGCCCACCGTCAAGCATCACCTGGGACCAGAACGTCAGGCATCACCTGGGACCCGACACGGACGTGCGGGGCTTGTCTAGTCTCAGTTGATGGTTGACGGATTGACGTCGGATGATGCTTGACGTCTGCCCTTAGACGATCTTCCGGTGGGTGTACTCACCGAAGGCGCGCCTCACTACTTCCTTCGTCGTGGTGCGGAAAATGGTGGTGTCCAAGTGGACTTTGACGACCAGGCGGGCGTAAGCCAATCCGACTTGGAATCGCTGGCCTGCGACGACGAAACCACCAGTGCTGCTTACGTTCCGCTCGATGGTCTGGGGTGCGGGCGGCAGGGATGATCGGAGTGAGCATGCCGGGCGCCTCCTATGAATCGGTCATAGAGTTACAGAAGACGGCAAAACCGACACCTGGGAGGCCGTTATGGGGGCTCTCCGCTTCGTAGTCGAACCAGACGAGGGCAAGTCGATCTGGCTCGCGGGCATTGGAGTCGACTTCAAGATCTGGGGCGAGGAGACCGGCAACCAGTTTTCGATCGTCGAGCACCCCATCGAGCCGGGCCGTCTCATACCGCCACACGTTCACAGCCGCGAGGACGAGTTCTCGTACGTCCTGCAGGGCAGGGTCGGCGCACGAGTGGGCGACGAGGAGGCCACGGCAGGTCCAGGCTCGTACATCCTCAAACCGCGAGGGATCCTGCATACCTTCTGGAACGCTGGACCGGAACCGGCGAGGATCCTGGAAATCATCTCCCCCGCAGGCTTCGAGGGGTTCTTCGACGCGCTGGGCACGGTCAGCGAGACGGCCTCTGATCCTGCCGAGTTCCTCAAGCGCCGGGCCGAGCTAGGCGAACGGTACGGTCTCGGGTTCTCCGACGAGTGGGTCGCCGAACTCACCAACAGGTACCAGCTCAAGCTTCTCGGTGAGTAACTACACCAGCTCTCCCACGCACACTGATCAGACGCGCACAGCCAAACCGAGCGGTGCTCGTCCAGGCGCTCATCGCCGCCGCGCTGTCCTTCGCGCACATCCACGACCTCGCCGTGGCGGCCGGACAGGACGGCTGGAAGGCCTGGGCCTATCCCGTCTCGGTCGACCTGCTGCTCGTCGCCGCCTGGCGTCGACTGCGCTCCGGCTCCGCCAAGGGTGCGGCCTGGTGCTGGTTCGTCATTACGTCAAGTACGAGTCCAAGGTCCGGCTTTACCTGCTGCCCCACCTCGGCAACGCGCTGGCCGCGTCTCTCGGCGCGAACGTCGCCACGGCCGGCCTGCTCGACCTCGACGACGTCCCGGCGTGGCTGCGCATCCTCGTCGCGGGCTGGCCCGCCGTCGCCTTCCTCGGCGGAACCCTGCTCGCCCACACCAGAAGCCGCTGACCAAACTGGCGCCCGCCCAGCTCCGCGCTCTCATGGCCACGCTGAGACGGGAGAAGGTGGGCGCGGCCACCCGCTTCGAGGTGCTGCGTGTCCTCCGCAACGCCCTCAACCGGGCCATGCGCGAAGAGCTGCTCACGCGCAACGTCGCCCTCCTGGTCGACATGCCCAAGGTCGCCAAGGACAAGGGCACGGCATGGAGCGCGCGGGAAGCGATCACGTTCCTCCGCTCCGTCCGCGCCCATCGCCTCTACGCGGCCTGCGTCCTGGTGCTCGTCCTCGGCCTGCGCCGCAGTGAGGTCCTCGGGCTGCGCTGGCAGGACATCGATTTCGAGGCCGGCCACTTCACCCCGGTGAAGCAGGTACAGCAGGAGAAGGGCGTAGGCCTCGTCCTCAAGGACCTCAAGACCGAGTCCTCACAGGCCGTGCTCTCGCTCCCGGAGTTCTGCGCCCGCGCCCTGGAGGAGCGCCGGGAGCTCCAGGAGCTGGAGAGGAAGATCGCCGGTGACCTCTGGGACCAGCAGGAAGACCACGATCTGATCTTCTCCTCCGAGCACGGCGGCATGATCGACCCCACCGGCTTCTCCCGGTCCTTCGATCGCCTCGTCAAGCGCGCCGGCGTCCGCCGCATCACGGTCCGGCTCGCCAGGCACACCTGCGGAACCCTGCTGGCCTTCCTGAAGGTCCACCCCAAGGTCGCTCAGGCGATCCTCCGGCACAGCCGGATCAGCATGACCATGGACGTCTACACGCACGTGGTGGGGGACAGCGAGCGGGAGGCTGTGACGATGCTCGCGGAGCTGCTGGAGGACCCGCTGATCGGCTGACGGCTGCCGTTCACCGCCGTTGGTGTCAACTGGTGGTGTCAAAAGACCCCCGGACCGATGGTCCGGGGGCCTTCTGGCTGGTGGGGCTAACAGGATTTGAACCTGTGGCCTCATCCTTATCAGGGATGCGCTCTAACCAACTGAGCTATAGCCCCGCCGCGCTCTGCGGTGTGTGTCCCGCGCGCTGACTCCTGAAGGTTAGCGCACGACGTGGGCAGTCCCAAAATCGGTTCCTGAAGGAGCCCGCGCGGAGGTTTACGGGCCGGAGCCGTGGCCTCCGCGCCCGGCGTCACTCGTCCTCGGCCAGCGTCAGCTCGATGCCGCCGACGAAGCCGGCGGAGAGGTTGTAGATGAACGCGCCGAGCGTCGCGAGGGCCGTCGCGAGGACGACGTCGATGACCGCGATGATCGACGTGAACATCAGGACGTGGGGGAGGGACAGGAACGACTGGAGGTCGAAGCCGTTCGACTCGTTCGAGCCGGTCGCCTCGGAGATGGTGCCGCCGACCGTCGAGAAAACGCCCATCGCGTCCATGACCATCCACAGCACGGCGGCCGCGACGATCGTGCAGATGCCCAGCGCGATGGAGAGCAGGAAGCTGACCTTCATCACCGACCACGGGTCGGCCTTCGCCACCCGCAGCCGCGCCTTGCGGACGCGGGGCGTGGTGCGGGCGCCGGTCCGCGGTCGGCGCACCGCGCCGGCCGGAGCCTGCGAGGAGTAGGCCTGCGGCGGGTGGTAGGGCCCGGCGGCCTGCTGGGACTGCCGCTCCCCGGGAAGCGGGGAGGCCGTCTGCTGAGTCTCGGCGCCCCGCTGCTGCGCCTTGGCGCCGGAAGCACCGGAAACCCCGGACGCTCCGGTAACGCCGGAAGAGCCCGGAGCGGCCGAGCCCGCTCCGGCCGCCTGCTGCCGGGTCTGCGAGCCTCGGGTGTCCGTCACAGTTCCCCCCTGGGATCCATGCGTGTCAGGCGAGCGTGAGCCCTTCGTCGGCGGCTTGTCCGACGGCTTGATCGCCTTGAGGTTGGTCGTGTGCGGGTCCGTCACCCGCGCGTCGGCCGCACGGGTGTCGCCCGCACGGCCGTCGGCCCCCCGCGCGTCGTTCGCACGCGCGTCCTTCGCCCCCGCGGCGGAGCCACGGCCGCCGTCGTCCGATTCCTTGCCGGCGCTGCCGGTGGAAGGGCCGTCAGACGTACCGGCCGATGTACCGACCGAACCGGCGCCCGTGGCTCCGCTCACGATGACTCACTCCTCGTGCTACTCGGCCGAGGGCGCCTCGCCCTCGTCCGTGCCGGTGGTCGCGGCGTCCTCGACGGTCTCGTCCACGGCGATGTCACCGTCGACCTCCTCCGCCTCGCGCCCCGCCTCGGCGTTACGTGCGATGCCCACGACGGCATCGCGCTTGCCCAGGTTGATCAGTTGGACGCCCATGGTGTCACGGCCCGTCTCCCTGACCTCGTTGACTCGCGTACGAATCACACCGCCCGACAGCGTGATGGCGAGGATCTCGTCCGTCTCCTCGACCACCAGCGCGCCGACCAGCGAACCGCGGTCCTCCACGATCTTGGCAGCCTTGATGCCGAGGCCGCCGCGACCCTGGACGCGGTACTCGTCGACGGCGGTGCGCTTCGCGTACCCGCCGTCTGTGGCAGTGAACACGAACGTACCGGGTCGAACAACATTCATCGAGAGCAGTTCGTCCCCCTCACGGAAACTCATGCCCTTGACACCCGAGGTGGCGCGGCCCATGGGACGCAAAGCGTCGTCCGTGGCGGTGAACCTGATCGACTGGGCCTTCTTGCTGATCAGCAGCAGATCGTCGTCGCCCGAGACCAGTTCGGCGCCGATCAGTTCGTCGTCGGTACCGTCCTCGCGCTCGCGAAGATTGATCGCGATCACACCGCCGGAGCGGGGCGAATCGTAATCCTTCAGAGGTGTCTTCTTGACCAGTCCCGCCTTCGTGGCCAGCACCAGGTACGGCACCGCCTCGTAGTCGCGGATCGCGAGGATCTCCGCGATCGCCTCGTCCGGCTGGAAGGCCAGCAGGTTCGCCACGTGCTGCCCGCGCGCGTCCCGGCCGGCGTCCGGCAGCTCGTACGCCTTGGCGCGGTAGACGCGGCCCTTGTTGGTGAAGAACAGCAGCCAGTGGTGCGTGGTCGAGACGAAGAAGTGGTCGACGATGTCGTCTTCCTTGAGCTTCGTGCCGCGCACGCCCTTGCCGCCGCGCTTCTGAGAGCGGTAGTCGTCCGTCTTGGTGCGCTTGACGTAGCCGCCGCGCGAGATGGTGACGACGATGTCCTCTTCGGCGATCAGGTCCTCGATGGACATGTCGCCGTCGAACGGCACCAGCATGGTCTTGCGGTCGTCGCCGTACTTCTCGACGATCGCGGCCAGCTCCTCGCTGACGATGCCGCGCTGGCGGACCGGCGAGGCGAGGATCGCGTTGTACTCGTTGATCTTCGCCTGGAGTTCGTCGTGCTCCTGGACGATCTTCTGGCGCTCCAGGGCGGCCAGTCGGCGCAGCTGCATCTCGAGGATGGCGTTGGCCTGGATCTCGTCGATCTCCAGGAGGCCCATCAGGCCCGTGCGCGCCACGTCGACGGTGTCACTGCGCCGGATCAGCGCGATGACCTCGTCGATGGCGTCCAGGGCCTTCAGCAGGCCGCGCAGGATGTGCGCCCGCTCCTCCGCCTTGCGCAGCCGGAAGCGCGTACGGCGGACGATGACCTCGATCTGGTGCGTCACCCAGTGGCGGATGAACGCGTCCAGGGAGAGCGTGCGCGGCACGCCGTCGACCAGCGCCAGCATGTTCGCGCCGAAGTTGGTCTGGAGGTCGGTGTGCTTGTACAGGTTGTTCAGGACGACCTTGGCGACCGCGTCCCGCTTCAGGACGATGACCAGGCGCTGGCCGGTGCGGGACGACGTCTCGTCGCGGACGTCCGCGATGCCGCCGATCTTGCCGTCCTTCACCAGGTCGGCGATCTTCTGCGCGAGGTTGTCGGGGTTGACCTGATAGGGCAGCTCCGTGACCACCAGGCACTGGCGGTTCTGGATCTCCTCGACCTCGACGACCGCCCGCATGGTGATCGAGCCGCGGCCCGTGCGGTACGCCTCCTCGATGCCCTTGCGGCCCACCACCAGCGCGCCGGTCGGGAAGTCGGGGCCCTTGATGCGCTCGATCAGCGCGTCCAGCAGCTCCTCGTGGGAGGCCTCGGGGTTCTCCAGGTACCACTGGGCACCGGACGCGACCTCGCGCAGGTTGTGCGAGGGGATGTTGGTCGCCATACCGACCGCGATGCCGGCCGAGCCGTTGATCAGCAGGTTCGGGAACCGGGCGGGCAGGACGGTCGGCTCCTGGGAGCGGCCGTCGTAGTTGTCCGTGAAGTCGACGGTCTCCTCGTCGATGTCGCGGACCATCTCCATCGACAGCGGCGCCATCTTGCACTCGGTGTACCGCATGGCCGCCGCAGGGTCGTTGCCCGGGGAGCCGAAGTTGCCGTTGGAGTCGACGAGCGGCATGCGCATCGACCACGGCTGCGCGAGACGGACCAGCGCGTCGTAGATCGAGGAGTCACCGTGCGGGTGGTAGTTGCCCATGACGTCGCCGACCACGCGGGCGCACTTGTAGAAGCCGCGCTCGGGCCGGTAGCCGCCGTCGTACATCGCGTACAGCACGCGCCGGTGGACGGGCTTGAGGCCGTCCCGGACGTCGGGCAGCGCACGCGAGACGATGACGGACATCGCGTAGTCGAGGTACGACCGCTGCATCTCCGTCTCGAGCCCGACGGGCTCGACGCGCATGGCGATGTCGCCGCCGTCTTCAGGGGTGACGGGAGTGTTCTCGTCGGTCATTGCTGGTGGGGGTCCTTCCTGGTGCGGTCAGCTGAGACCGACTCAGATGTCGAGGAAGCGGACGTCCTTGGCGTTGCGCTGGATGAACTGCCGGCGGGCCTCGACGTCCTCGCCCATGAGGACCGAGAACAGGTCGTCGGCCTGCGCGGCGTCGTCGAGGGTGACCTGGCCGAGGACGCGGTGCTCCTGGTCCATGGTGGTCACGCGCAGCTCCTCGGCGTTCATCTCACCGAGACCCTTGAAGCGCTGGATCGAGTCCTCACGCACCCGCTTGCCGCGCTGGCGGCCCATCTCGATCAGCGCGTCGCGCTCGCGGTCGGAGTACGCGTACTCGACGTCGTCCCGGCCCCACTTGATCTTGTAGAGCGGGGGACGCGACAGGTACACGTGCCCGGCCTCGACCAGCGGCCGCATGAAGCGGAACAGGAAGGTCAGCAGCAGGGTGCTGATGTGCTGGCCGTCGACGTCGGCGTCCGCCATCAGGATGATCTTGTGATAGCGGAGCTTCTCGATGTCGAAGTCCTCGTGGACCCCGGTGCCGAAGGCGGAGATCAGCGCCTGGATCTCCTGGTTCTGGAGGATCTTGTCGATCCTCGCCTTCTCCACGTTGAGGATCTTGCCGCGGATCGGGAGGATCGCCTGGTACTGCGGGTTGCGGCCGGACTTGGCCGAGCCGCCGGCGGAGTCGCCCTCGACGATGAAGATCTCGCACTTGACGGGATCGTTCGACTGGCAGTCGGAGAGCTTGCCCGGCAGGGACGCCGACTCCAGCAGACCCTTGCGGCGGGTCAGGTCGCGGGCCTTGCGGGCCGCCACGCGCGCGGTGGCCGCCTGGATGCCCTTGCGGATGATGTCCGCGGCCTCGACCGGGTTGCGGTCCAGCCAGTCGTTGAGGTGCTCGTAGACCGCCTTCTGCACGAAGGTCTTGGCCTCCGTGTTGCCCAGCTTGGTCTTGGTCTGGCCCTCGAACTGGGGCTCGCTCAGCTTGACCGAGATGATCGCGGTCAGACCCTCGCGGATGTCGTCGCCCGTGAGGTTGTCGTCCTTCTCCCGCAGCAGCTTCTTGTCGCGCGCGTACTTGTTGATCAGGTTCGTCAGCGCGGAGCGGAAGCCCTCTTCGTGCGTGCCGCCCTCATGCGTGTGGATGATGTTCGCGAACGAGTAGACGCCCTCGGTGTAGCTGCTGTTCCACTGCATCGCGACCTCGAGGGACAGCTGCCTGTCCCTGTCCTCGGCCTCCAGGTCGATGACAGAGGGGTGCACCGCCTCGCCCTTGCGGGAATTGAGGTACTTCACGAAGTCGACGATGCCGCCCTCGTAGTGGTACGAGACGGTCTTGACCTCGGCCTTCTCGTCCGCGCCCGCCTCGTCCGCACCGGTCACGGCCTTGGCGGACTCGCGCTCGTCGGCAAGGTTGATCGTGAGGCCCTTGTTGAGGAACGCCATCTCCTGGAAACGCCGCGAGAGCGTCTCGAAGGAGTACTCCGTGGTCTCGAAGATGTCCGCGTCGGCCCAGAAGGTCACCGACGTGCCGGAGTCCTCGACGGCCTCGTGCTTGGCGAGGGGCGCGGTCGGCACGCCCATCTTGTAGTCCTGCGTCCAGCGGAAGCCGTCCCGCTTGATCTCCACCGACACCTTGGACGACAGGGCGTTCACGACGGAGACGCCGACGCCGTGCAGACCGCCGGAGACCGCGTAGCCGCCGCCGCCGAACTTGCCGCCCGCGTGCAGCACGGTCAGCACGACCTCGACGGCCGGCTTCTTCTCCACCGGGTGGATGTCCACCGGGATGCCGCGGCCGTTGTCGATGACGCGGACACCGCCGTCGGCCAGGATCGTGACGTCGATGGTGTCCGCGTGTCCGGCGAGCGCCTCGTCGACGGAGTTGTCGACGACCTCCTGCACCAGGTGGTGCAGACCGCGCTCGCCGGTCGAGCCGATGTACATACCGGGTCGCTTGCGGACCGCGTCCAGACCCTCGAGGACGGTGATGGCGCTGGCGTCGTACGAGGCGGTGACCTCGCCGTTCGAGGCGGTGGCCTCGACGCCGGCGTCGGTGGACGGGATGTTCTCGTTGGGGTTGCCGGAATCGGCCACGAAGCGCCCTTTCTGGCACAGCACGAGCCGAGCTCCTGGGGGTACCCCCCTGTGAGGGAAGGGCGCCGGAGCGGCTGCGGCATGTTGCGTTGGTAAGCCTTGACTCAGCGTTGCTCAGCTTCTCCCGGGCGGTCCCCACGTTCGGGGCGGGATTGGCTTCCAGTCTACCGGTAGCGCCGACAGTGATGGGGGTTTGCCGGTACCTGAGTACGCATGTGCCGCCCTCAACCGGTCTCCGCCGGGTCCCCATATGCGGAGCGGGGCTCCAAGAGGCTCACAGAGGCACTCAGCGCTTCCGGGTGTCAACCCTTGGCTACCGGGGAGTCAGGTCCGGATTCGCCCCCGTGTACGGGCGATTCGAGCCCATTGAGCAGGGCTGAGGAGGATGGGCGGGTGTCGACGGAGATCAGTCCGCGGACGGACGGGGCGACGGCCCGCGCGGTACACGAAGACCGCTTCGGGCATTCCTACGTGACGCAGATCACCCGTAGGTATCGCCCGGGCCCGTGCTGCCCGGAGCCCGCAGCGGGCCGTAACGGCGGGCGGGACCGCCCGGACCCTGCACCTTGATCTGCTTGACCCGGCCGTGCCCGAGGTCCTCGTTGAGACGGGCGACCAGCGTCGGCGCGAGCAGCCGCAGATTGGTCGCCCAGGCCGTGGAGTCGCAGCGCACGACCAGCACCCGCTCGTCCTCGTCGTACCGCTCGGGCACGCAGTGCTTGGCGACGTCCTCGCCGACGATCTGCGGCCAGCGGCCCATCACCCCGCCCACCGCGGCCGGCGCCTCCCAGCCCCGCTCGGTGAGCAGCCGGTTGATCGCGGCGCCGAGCGCCATGGGGTCCCGGCCGTCCGCCCGCGCGCCCGAGCGCAGCCCGCCGCCGCGTCGCGCCTGCTTCTTCTGCTGCGCCGCGTCCCCCCGCGCGCGTGCCTGTTCGCGCGCCGCCCGCAGCGCCACGCGCGCGAGGTCGACGCCGGACGGCTCGGCCGCCTTCTTGGGCGCGGGCTCCTCCGCTGTCATACGCGCTCCACCGTCCCCTCGGACACGGTGTACCGCGCTCCCGCGAGCACATGCGGTACGTCGTCGTCGACCGCGGCCGTCACCAGCACCTGCTCGCCGGGCGCGACCAGCTCCGCCAGCCGCTCACGACGGCGAGCGTCCAGCTCGGCGAAGACGTCGTCGAGGACCAGCACCGGCTCGTTGCCCTCGGCGCGCAGCAGGTCGTAGGAGGCCAGGCGCAGCGCGAGCGCGTAGGACCAGGACTCGCCGTGGGAGGCGTATCCCTTGGCGGGCAGCTGGCCGAGTTTGAGCGTCAGGTCGTCCCGGTGGGGGCCGACGAGGGTGACGCCCCGCTCGATCTCCTGCTTGCGGACGTCGGCGAGCGCCGCCATCAGCTGGTCGTGGAGGTGCTCGCGCGTGTGCGCCTCGCCGGGGGCCGACGGCTTGTACTCCAGGGCGATCGGCCCACCGCCGGGGGCCAGTTGCTCGTACGCCTTGTCGGCGAGCGGCTGGATCGCGGCGACCAGGTCGAGCCGCTGGGCGAGCAGCTCGGCGCCCACGCGCGCGAGGTGCTGGTCCCAGACGTCGAGCGTGGACAGGTCCATGGAACGCCCGCCGTGCCTACGGGCCAGCGCGGCCGACTTCAGCAGGGTGTTGCGCTGCTTGAGCACGCGCTCGTAGTCGGAGCGCACGCCGGCCATGCGCGGGGAGCGCGCGGTGATCAGCTCGTCCAGGAAGCGCCGGCGCTCCCCGGGGTCGCCCTTCACCAGGGCGAGGTCCTCCGGCGCGAACAGCACGGTCCGTACGATCCCCAGCACGTCCCGGGGCCTGACCTGCGAGGACCGGTTGATGCGGGCCCGGTTCGCCTTGCCCGGGTTCAGCTCCAGCTCGATCAGCTGCTGCCGCTCGCCCTGGCGGACCTGCGCCCGGATGACCGCGCGGTCGGCGCCCATGCGGACCAGGGGGGCGTCCGAGGAGACGCGGTGGCTGCCGAGCGTGGCGAGATAGCCCACGGCCTCGACGAGGTTCGTCTTGCCCTGTCCGTTGGGGCCGACGAAGGCCGTGACCCCCGGGTCGAGCGGGACCTCGACCCGGGGATAGGAGCGGAAGTCGGCCAGCGACAGATGCGTGACGTGCATGATCGTTTCGCCGACCTCCCCCGGCGTCGTGGACCGCTCACGCGGCCCTGTGGATCGTTTCGTCTCGTCGTGCCCGGCCTGCCTCTGCCCGGCCGGGCGTCACTTCTTCTCGACCGCGTGGCCGCCGAACTGGTTGCGCAGCGCGGCGATCATCTTCATTTGCGGGGAGTCGTCCTGGCGGGAGGCGAACCGCGCGAACAGCGACGCCGTGATCGCCGGGAGCGGCACCGCGTTGTCGATGGCGGCCTCCACCGTCCAGCGGCCCTCGCCGGAGTCCTGCGCGTAGCCGCGCAGCTTGTCCAGGTGCTCGTCCTCGTCGAGGGCGTTGACCGCGAGGTCCAGCAGCCAGGAACGGATGACCGTGCCCTCCTGCCAGGAGCGGAACACCTCGCGCACGTCGGTGACCGAGTCGACCTTCTCCAGCAGCTCCCAGCCCTCGGCGTAGGCCTGCATCATGGCGTACTCGATGCCGTTGTGGACCATCTTGGCGAAGTGGCCGGCGCCGACCTTGCCGGCGTGCACCGAGCCGAAGTCGCCCTCGGGCTTGAGGGCGTCGAAGACCGGCTGCACCTTGGCGACGTTCTCCGCGTCGCCGCCGTACATCAGCGCGTAGCCGTTCTCCAGGCCCCAGACGCCGCCGGAGACGCCGCAGTCGACGAAGCCTATGCCCTTGGCGGCCAGCTCCTCGGCGTGCTTCTCGTCGTCCGTCCAGCGGGAGTTGCCGCCGTCCACGACGACGTCGCCCGGCTCCAGCAGCTCGGCGAGCTCGTCGATCGTCGACTGCGTGGGGGCGCCGGCCGGAACCATCACCCAGATCACCCGGGGGCCTTCGAGCTTGCCCACAAGCTCGGAGAGGCTGTGGACGTCGGCGAGATCCGGGTTCCGGTCGTATCCGAGGACGGTGTGGCCCGCGCGGCGGATCCGCTCGCGCATGTTGCCGCCCATCTTGCCGAGGCCGACGAGACCGAGCTCCATCAGTTGTTCCTTAGGTCGCTGTGTGGCGTGTGGGGCACCTTCGTACCCATGTCCGAGCCTAAACCCGGACGGTCGTGCACAGCTGTGGGCATACGCGCTCAGACGTACGGCCCCACCTGCGGCTTCTCCCCACAGACCCACCCGGTTGTCCACCGTCTGTGGACAACCGGGCCGGACCACGACCCCGGACCGCGGCAGCGGCCTCCCGGGGCCGCGCCGACGGCTCGGCTCAGCCGCTCAGCCGCACCGGCATGATCAGGTACTTGTAGGCCTCGTCCGCCTCGGCGTCCAGCGCCGGCTTGCCGCTCAGCAGTGCGGGCTTCGTGGACGTCGTGAACGACAGCTGGGCCACCGGCGAGTCGATGGCGCTCAGGCCGTCCAGCAGGAAGGTCGGGTTGAAGGCGATCGAGATGTCGTCGCCGTCGAGCTGGGCGTCGACCCTCTCCACAGCCTGTGCG
Organism: Streptomyces sp. NPDC002328; assembly: GCF_042890065.1. Taxonomy (NCBI): domain Bacteria; kingdom Bacillati; phylum Actinomycetota; class Actinomycetes; order Kitasatosporales; family Streptomycetaceae; genus Streptomyces; species Streptomyces sp. NPDC002328. Next base: position 11,749 of record NZ_JBIARQ010000011.1, read on the forward strand.
TCGTCGCTGGAGCCGGCCTCCAGGATGAGCACGCCCTGCTCGAAGCTGAGCCGGACCGGGGTGTTGCGCTCGGCGACCAGGGCCACACGCTTGACGGCCTCCACGAAGGGGGCGGTCTCGATCACGGCGACGGAGTTGAACTCGGTCGGGAACAGCGTGCGGTACTTCGGGAGGTCGCCCTCCAGCAGCCGGGTCGTGGTGCGGCGGCCGGCGCCCTCGAAACCGATGAGGCCCTCGCCCGAGCCCGAGCCGGACAGCGCCAGTGTGACGCTGTCGCCGCTCGTGAGCGCCTTGGCGGTGTCGAGGAGCGTCTTGGCGGGCACCAGGGCGACCGCGGACGCGTCCGGGTTCTCCGGCTTCCACAGGAACTCGCGGACCGCGAAGCGGTAGCGGTCGGTGGAGGCCAGCGTCACCGTGTCGCCCTCGATCTCGATGCGCACACCGGTGAGGACGGGCAGCGTGTCGTCACGGCCGGCGGCGATGGCGACCTGGGCGGCGGCGGAGGCGAAGACCTCGCCGGGGACCGTGCCCGTCGCGTTCGGCATCTGCGGCAGCGCCGGGTACTCCTCCACAGGCAGTGTGTGGAGCGTGAACCGCGAGGAGCCGCAGACCACCGTGGCCCGTACACCGTCTGTGGAGATCTCCACCGGACGGTTGGGGAGGGCGCGGCAGATGTCCGCGAGCAGGCGGCCGGAGACGAGGACCGTGCCCTCCTCCTCGACCTCGGCCTCCACCGAGACGCGCGCCGAGACCTCGTAGTCGAAGCTGGAGAGGCTGAGGGCGCCGTCGTCGGCCTTCAGCAGCAGGCCGGCGAGGACAGGCGCCGGCGGACGGGCCGGGAGGCTGCGCGCCGCCCAGGCCACGGCCTCCGCGAGTACGTCGCGTTCCACCCGGATCTTCACTCTTGCCGCCTCCTGCTGTTGCCGGCGCTTCTCGCCCTGCCTGGCCTTCGTCGTCTGTCTCGGTGTCGTCGGCCCCCGAGGGGGGAAGGACCACCGGGGACCAGTCTGACGCACCGCACTGACAGTAGGTGCCTCTCGGGGTCAAGTCGTGACGAGGGGCAGTCGGGCGCCGAAGAGCGAGTTGTGCACAGGACCCCCTTCGAAACGGATTTCTCGCTCTCTCTAGTTGGGAGTAGTAGTAGGGCCTGTGGAAACGGTGGATAACCCTGTTTTCGCAGCTCAGAGGCGAGATTTTGTCCACCGACCCTGTGGGTGGAGGCAGTGGAAAACCAGGGTCGTCTGTGGAGAAATGAAAGTTCTGCACACCCCGTGCACAGGCTGGGGCGAGTTCTCCCCAGCGCCGTCCCCAGGTTTCTCCCCGTTTCCCACAGCCCCCCTCGGCAGCTTCGTGTGACGCCTTTCACTCGACGCGGTGAGCAGGCGCGTCAGGTTGCCGAACAGTGGACAGCCATGTGGAGAAGCGGCCCTCGGCTGGGGACAACCGGCCGAAGTCTGTGGGTTGCCGGTGGACAACTTCGTGCACAGGGTGTGGATCATCTCGTTGTCCACAGCCTGTGGAGATCCTTCGTCCACGAATCCACAACCACATGACCTGCTCTGATGGTCTCTCAACAGGGGCGCCTGTGGACGCGATCTGGACAACTTCGCAGTCCCCAGGCTGTGGAGGGGAAAAAGTCGCCGAATCTGTGGAGAGTGGCCGTAACCCGGCAGTTAATCGAACAGCGGATGACAGGAGCACGAAGAAGGGCGCCCCGGGAACTGCTCCCCGGGACGCCCTCGACGGTCGTGCGCGGCTCGGTCAGCCGGCCTTGATGCGGTTGGTCAGCTCGGTCACCTGGTTGTAGATGGAGCGCCGCTCGGCCATCAGATTGCGGATCTTGCGGTCCGCGTGCATGACCGTCGTATGGTCGCGGCCGCCGAACAGCGCGCCGATCTTCGGCAGCGACAGGTCCGTCAGCTCGCGGCACAGGTACATGGCGATCTGCCGTGCCGTCACCAGCGCCCGGCCGCGCGAGGTGCCGCACAGGTCCTCGACCGTGAGCCCGAAGTAGTCGGCGGTCGCGCTCATGATGGCCGTGGAGGTGATCTCCGGGGCCGAGTCCTCGCCGCCGGGGATCAGGTCCTTCAGGACGATCTCCGTCAGCCCCAGGTCCACCGGCTGCCGGTTGAGCGACGCGAACGCCGTCACCCGGATCAGCGCCCCCTCCAGCTCGCGGATGTTGCGCGAGATCCGGGACGCGATGAACTCCAGCACCTCCGGCGGGGCGTTGAGCTGCTCCTGCACCGCCTTCTTGCGCAGGATCGCGATGCGCGTCTCCAACTCGGGCGGCTGGACGTCGGTGATCAGACCCCACTCGAAACGGTTGCGCAGCCGGTCCTCCAGCGTGACCAGCTGCTTGGGCGGCCGGTCGCTGGAGAGCACGATCTGCTTGTTCGCGTTGTGGAGCGTGTTGAACGTGTGGAAGAACTCCTCCTGCGTCGACTCCTTGTCCGCGAGGAACTGGATGTCGTCGACGAGCAGGATGTCCATCTCCCGGTAGCGCTTGCGGAAGCTGTCGCCCTTGCCGTCGCGGATGGAGTTGATGAACTCGTTGGTGAACTCCTCGGAGCTCACGTACCGCACGCGCGTGCCCGGGTAGAGGCTGCGCGCGTAGTGCCCGATCGCGTGCAGCAGGTGCGTCTTGCCGAGGCCCGACTCCCCGTAGATGAAGAGGGGGTTGTACGCCTTGGCGGGCGCCTCGGCGACGGCGACCGCGGCCGCGTGCGCGAAGCGGTTGGAGGCGCCGATGACGAAGGTGTCGAACAGGTACTTCGGGTTCAGCCGCGCGGTCGGCTCAGCGGGCCCGTTCGCCTGCGCGGACTGCGCCGACGACGGACCGGGACCGCCGGCGCCTGGCTGACCGGGGCCCATCGGACCGCCGCGGTGCGGATGACCGGAGCCGCCCGACGGCTCGGGCAGCTCACGCCGGGCCGGGTCGCGCTGGTCGTACTCCGGGCGCTGCGGTTCGTACTCCGGGCGCGGGGGCTCGTAGTCCTGGCGCTTCTGGTCGTAGGGCGACGGCTTCTGGTCGTAGTGCGACGCGTCGTACGGCGGCCGCTCCATCTGCTGGGGGCGGTAGTCCTGGGAGGGCGAGCCGTATCCGTCCTGCGGCGGACCGCCGTACCCGTCCTGGGCGGACGACCCGTAGGCGTCCTGGCCGGAGGGACCGCCGTAGGAGTCCTGCGACGGCGACGCGTAGGGGTCGCGCTCGGGGAAGCCGAGGCGCTGCTGCTGCCAGCCGTAGTCGTCCTGCGCGGCCCGCGGCCAGGCACCGGGCTCGGGGCGCTGGTACTCCGAGGGGTAGGCCGGCCGGGCGGTGGGCAGCGGGTCCTGCCGGGAGCCGTGCTCGCCGGGATCACCCGTACCTCCCTGGCCGCCGTGTCCGCTGTGGCCGCCGGGGTGCTGGTCGGAGCGGTGTCGGCCGTAGCCCTCGTACCGGTTGTCGTACGGGCTGTCGTACTGGCCGGACGGAAGTTCGGGCTCCTCGTAGCGCGGCGCGGCGGCGGACGCCGGCGCGGGGGGCTCGCCCACGGAGTCGTCGACGGTGATCGCGATACGGATGGGGCGGCCGCACTCGCGGCTCAGCGTCTCGCTGACGATCGGGGCGAGACGGCCTTCCAGCACACCCTTCGCGAATTCGTTCGGTACGGCGAGCAGGGCCGTGTCGGCGACCAGCGCGAGCGGCTGACAGCGCCGGATCCAGTGCTCGTCCTTGGTCTCGACGCCCTGCCCCCGACCTTTGCTGAGCAGATGCTCCAGTACGCGTGGCCACACTGCGGCAAGATCGGCAGGTACGTCAGCCACAGGGCACGCTCTCTCGCTGGTCCCACGAACGGGTGACGGTGGGACGGATCGGGATTCGCATCTGACGGAGTCAGGGACAAAGGAACGAATCGGAGTCCAGCCACGGTAGTCAGCGCGGCCGGTACGGTTCAAGTTGTTGTCCCCAGGCTGTGGACAAGTGTCGCCCGGTGACCCCTGGTTTGACCGGATGGCGTAGCCCCGCGTACCGTAACCAGGTCGAGTTGTCGATGGCTGCTGCCGCCTGCCTCCGATGGGCACAGATCGCGTCAGGTGATCGGGAAGCGGTGCACTCGGGCGTTGACGCGAGCTACTCGTGGGCGCACGGTGACAGCCAGGACGGCACCCCGCCACTACCGATCGATTTCTGGAGCCCCCGAGTGAGCAAGCGCACCTTCCAGCCGAACAACCGTCGTCGCGCGAAGACCCACGGCTTCCGGCTGCGTATGCGTACCCGTGCCGGCCGCGCGATTCTCGCGTCCCGCCGCAGCAAGGGTCGCGCCCGCCTGTCCGCCTGATCCCGGTCAGGTCATGCCGTCGTGCTGCCCACCGAGAACCGGCTGAGGCGGCGCGAGGACTTCGCGACCGCGGTACGGCGAGGCCGTCGGGCCGGACGCCCGACTCTCGTCGTCCATTTTCACAGCGGTGCCACGGACCCGCACGCGCCTGGGGAGAGCGCTCCCCCGACGCGTGCGGGTTTCGTCGTGAGCAAGGCTGTGGGAGGCGCGGTCGTACGCAACACCGTGAAGCGCAGACTGCGTCATCTGATGCGCGATCGAGTCGCCCTTTTTCCCCCCGGTAGCCTGGTAGTCGTACGAGCGCTGCCCGGTGCGGGCGACGCCGACCACGCACAGCTGGTCCAAGACCTCGATGCCGCCCTTCAACGGCTACTGGGAGGGGGCGCGCGATGAAGTACCCGCTGCTGGCCCTGATCAAGCTCTACCAGTGGACGATCAGTCCGCTGCTCGGGCCGGTGTGCAAGTACTACCCGTCGTGCTCCCACTACGGCTACACGGCCGTCGACCGGCACGGTGCGATCAAGGGAACGGCCCTCACCGCCTGGCGCATCCTGCGGTGCAACCCCTGGTCGCTGGGCGGTGTGGACCATGTCCCGCCGCGCAAGCGACCGAGGTGGCACGAAATGCTGCGCGACGCCTGGCGCGCACGCAAGGGCGGGACCTCCGCCGCCGAAACGGCCACCGAAGGCGACCGTCCTTCGAGCCCGGCCGCAGAGACCCCGTCCCATGCCCAAGGAGCATGATTAGTGGACACGATTGCCAGCCTCTTCAGTTTCATCACGACACCTGTCTCCTGGGTCATCGTCCAGTTCCACAAGGTGTACGGCGCCCTCTTCGGCCCTGACACCGGATGGGCCTGGGGCCTGTCCATCGTGTCCCTCGTGATCGTGATCCGAATCTGCCTGATCCCGCTCTTCGTGAAGCAGATCAAGGCGACACGGGCGATGCAGACGCTCCAGCCCGAGATGAAGAAGATCCAGGAGCGCTACAAGAACGACCGGCAGCGCCAGTCCGAAGAGATGATGAAGCTCTACAAGGACACCGGGACCAACCCGCTGTCCTCGTGTCTTCCCATCCTGGCGCAGTCCCCGTTCTTCTTCGCCCTGTACCACGTGCTCAACAGCATCGCCAACGGTGACACCATCGGTGTGATCAACCAGAGCCTGCTGGAGAGCGCCCAGAAGGCGCACATCCTCGGCGCGCCCCTGGCCGCCAAGTTCACCGACAGCGCGGCTGACGTCACGGCCCTCGACGCCTCGCTGACCAGCGTCCGCATCGTCACCGCGGTCATGATCGTGATGATGTCGGCCTCGCAGTTCTTCACCCAGCGCCAGCTGATGACGAAGAACGTCGACACCACCGTGAAGACGCCGTTCATGCAGCAGCAGAAGATGCTCATGTACATCTTCCCGGTCATGTTCGCCGTCTTCGGCATCAACTTCCCCGTCGGTGTCCTCGTCTACTGGCTGACCACCAACGTGTGGACCATGGGCCAGCAGATGTACGTCATCCACAACAACCCGACCCCGGGTTCCACGGCTCAGGCCGCCTACCTGGAGCGCCTCTACAAGCGGGTCACGCAGCACGGCAAGACGCGCGGCCGTGGCGAGAAGGCGATCGTCAAGGCGATCGTGGCCAAGGGCCGCGACCGCAACGAGCACGAGCGCAAGTTCATCAACGGGCTGAGCAAGGTGGGCCTCGCGGCCCAGGCCGACGGCACCGTGGTGAAGGGCGAGGCCCAGACCGCCACCCTGACCGAGGACGGCACGCCCACGACCGCCGCGGCGGGCAGGCGCCAGCAGCCCAAGCGCCAGACCAAGTCCCAGCGCCAGACCACGGCCCCGAAGGCGGCCGGCGAGACCACGACCTCGCTGAGCAAGACCGACGAGCCGGAGGACGACAAGCCCGCCGACGCCGCCAAATCGAAGCCCGGCTCCGCCGGCGGCCGCAGCAAGGCTCAGTCCGGGCAGCGCAAGGGCGGCCCGCAGCGCCCCAAGTCCCCGTCCAAGAAGTAAGAAGGAGCCCATCCCGTGACGGAAGGCACCACCTCCGCCGCTGCCGAGGGTGCAGACACCCTGACCCGCCTGGAGCAGGAGGGTGAGATCGCGGCGGACTACCTCGAGGGTCTGCTGGACATCGCCGATCTCGACGGCGACATCGACATGGACGTCGAAGCAGATCGCGCCTCCGTGTCGATCATCAGCGACGCGGGCGGCCGCGATCTCCAGAAGCTGGTCGGCCGTGACGGCGAGGTGCTGGAAGCCCTTCAGGAGCTGACGCGTCTGGCCGTGCACCGGGAGACCGGCGACCGCAGCCGGCTGATGCTGGACATCGGGGGCTACCGCGCCAAGAAGCGCACCGAGCTCTCCGAGCTGGGCGCCAAGGCCGCGACCGACGCGAAGAACAGCGGCGAGCCGGTGAAACTGCGGCCCATGACCCCCTTCGAGCGCAAGGTCGTCCACGACGCGGTGAAGGCGGCCGGCCTGCGCAGCGAGTCCGAGGGCGAGGAGCCGCAGCGCTTCGTCGTCGTCCTCCCCAACTGATTCGGTTCACACATTCCTCCGGCCCCGTCTGTTGTGCAGGCGGGGCCGGTCTTTGTCAGCCTTGGTAGTTCTGGAGGCCGGCGCTCGACGCGCCGGTGCGGTACGGAAGGACGGTCCCCGTGACGGAGGCAGCGGAGCTCCCCCCTGCGCCCGAGCAGGCCCGAGCGGTGTTCGGTGATCGCTTCACGGATGCGGTCCGGTACGCCGAGCTCCTGGCCGAGGCGGGTGTGCAGCGCGGGCTCATCGGTCCACGTGAGGTGCCCCGCCTCTGGGAGCGGCATCTGCTGAACTGTGCGGTGCTCTCCGAGGTGGTCCCTGAGGGCGTGACGGTGTGCGACGTCGGCTCCGGCGCCGGCCTGCCCGGCATCCCCCTGGCCCTGGTCCGCGAGGACCTGAAGATCACTCTCCTGGAGCCGCTTCTGCGGCGGACGACCTTCCTCACCGAGGTCGTCGAGCTGCTCGGCCTGGACCATGTGACCGTCATCCGTGGCCGCGCCGAGGAGGTCATGGGCAAGCTGCCGCCGGTCCATGTGGTGACCGCCCGCGCCGTGGCACCACTGGACCGCCTGGCCACCTGGGGCATTCCCCTGCTGCGCCCCTACGGCGAGATGCTCGCGCTCAAGGGCGACACGGCCGAGGAGGAGCTGAAGAGCGCCGCCACCGCTCTGACCAAGCTCGGCGCGGTGGGCACGTCGATCCACCATGTCGGCGAGGGTGTGGTCGATCCGCTCTCCACCGTGGTGCGGGTCGAGGTCGGGGAGAGCCCCGGCGGTGTGCGGTTCGCCGCCAAGCGGGCAAAGGCGGCCCGGACGGGGCGGGCACGGCGCCGTCGCTGAGGCGGCCCGGCGCGCTGCCGTACTCCACACAAGCTGCCGCACCTCCGTATGACGGAGTGTCGCGGCAGTTCGGTGCCGGGCGCTGTGCATCGTGTTTCACGTGAAACGTCGCTCACTGCTTCAGGGCATCATCAGCCGGGGCCGCGCCGCGGCCGAACCCCGCGACCGAAAGCCTCTGGGCTCACTCGACAAGGGGACGGAGTTGTCCACAGAGGTGGATTTCTCCACAGAACCCCAGGCCTCACTGGTTCACGACCCCGAAGACATGGGAGGCTCTGTTCATTGCGAGCCTGAAGTCGAGGAGAGTGAATCCTTGCGGTCCGACGCCAACATCGCGGGACCGATGACCGATCCGGTCCCCGGTCCCCGCACCGAGTCGATGGGGGAGGATGTTTCACGTGAAACACCGCCCCCGATGGACGACACTCCGATCGGTCGTGCTGCCCAACTGGCGGTGGAGGCGCTGGGCCGAGCCGGAGAGGGCCTTCCCCGGCCCGAGCAGACCCGTGTCATCGTGGTCGCCAACCAGAAGGGCGGCGTCGGCAAGACGACGACGACCGTCAATCTTGCCGCCTCCCTGGCCCTGCACGGCGGCCGTGTCCTGGTGATCGACCTCGACCCGCAGGGCAACGCCTCCACCGCCCTGGGGATCGATCACCACGCCGAGGTGCCGTCCATCTACGACGTGTTGGTCGAGAGCCGCCCGCTGGCGGAGGTCGTGCAGCCCGTCCCCGATGTCGAGGGCCTCTTCTGCGCTCCCGCCACGATCGATCTCGCCGGTGCGGAGATCGAGCTGGTGTCGCTGGTGGCGCGCGAGAGCCGACTCCAGCGAGCGATCCAGGCCTACGAGCAGCCTCTGGACTACATCCTCATCGACTGCCCGCCCTCGCTCGGCCTGCTGACGGTCAACGCGCTCGTCGCCGGCCAGGAGGTGCTGATCCCGATCCAGTGCGAGTACTACGCGCTGGAGGGACTGGGCCAGCTGCTCCGCAACGTCGACCTGGTGCGGGGGCACCTCAACCCCGCGCTGCATGTGTCGACCATCCTGCTCACCATGTACGACGGCCGGACGCGTCTCGCGTCGCAGGTCGCGGAGGAGGTGCGCACCCACTTCGGCGACGAGGTGCTGAGGACGAGCATTCCGCGCTCGGTCCGCATCTCCGAGGCGCCGAGCTATGGGCAGACGGTGCTGACTTACGATCCTGGATCGAGCGGTGCCCTCTCCTATCTTGAGGCGGCCCGAGAGATCGCGCTGAAGGGCATCGACGTCAGCTATGACGCCAGCCATGCCCATGCCGGCGCCCAGAACAACCCGAGCATGGTGGAGGGGATCCAGTGAGTGAGCGACGGAGGGGGCTGGGGCGGGGTCTCGGCGCATTGATCCCCGCTGCCCCGACCGAGAAGTCGCCGGCCTCGGCGGCACTGGGAAGCGTGGTCAACACCTCCCCGGCGACTGCCCCGGTCCTGACGACCGACCGCGGAGTGGCCGCGGCCAAGGTGGCGACGCTGCCTGTTTCACGTGAAACAGAGGAGTCGTTGCCGAGCAGTCCCCCGGAAACGCCCGGCCCTCCCCTGGGCGCCCACTTCGCCGAGATCCCCCTCGACGACATCGCGCCGAACCCGCGCCAGCCGCGTGTGGTCTTCGACGAGGACGAGCTTCAGGAACTGATCACCTCCATCAAGGAGGTCGGTCTCCTCCAGCCGGTCGTCGTACGGCAGACCGGGCCGAGCCGCTACGAGCTCATCATGGGTGAGCGCCGCTGGCGTGCCTGCCGTGAAGCGGGGCTGGAGGCCATCCCGGCGATCGTGCGGGCCACGGACGACGAGAAGCTTCTCCTGGACGCCCTTCTGGAGAACCTCCACCGGGCTCAGCTGAACCCGCTGGAAGAGGCGGCCGCTTACGACCAGCTGCTGAAGGACTTCAACTGCACGCACGACCAGCTGGCGGACCGCATCGGCCGGTCCCGCCCGCAGGTCTCCAACACACTGCGTCTGCTGAAGCTCTCGTCGGCGGTCCAGAAGCGGGTGGCCGCCGGAGTGCTCTCGGCGGGACACGCCCGGGCGCTGCTCTCGGTGGAGGACTCGGAGGAGCAGGACCGGCTGGCGCACCGCATCGTGGCCGAAGGGCTGTCGGTGCGCGCCGTCGAGGAGATCGTGACCCTGATGGGCTCCCGGCCGCAGAGGGCACAGCGTCCCAAGGGCCCGAGGGCCGGCAGCCGTGTTGCTCCGGCGCTGAGCGAACTGGCGACCCGGCTCTCGGACCGCTTCGAGACCCGGGTGAAGGTGGAGCTGGGGCAGAAGAAGGGCAAGATCACCGTCGAGTTCGCCTCGCCGGACGACCTCGAGCGCATCCTCAGCACCCTCGCTCCGGGCGAGAGGCTGGCCCTCCAGAAGAGCCTCCTGGAGAGCGAGCCCGAGGACGCGGAGGACTGAGTCCTTTCGGTCCGACGGGCGGCATCGCTCTCGTCCGACCGGCAGAGCGGGCCGTGTCCGATACCCATCGGACACGGCCCGCTCTTTGCTTTCACGCCGTACCGAGGCCATCTCATCGTCGATACGATGCGTGAGGGTATGGCGCATTCACCGGGCAGCACCTCTGAGGGGGAGGCGGAGGCCATGCGAACGATGAGCCGGACCGGGCTGATGAGCGCGGGACTGGGGTTGGGCGCGGTCGGAGGCTTCGTCGGCAGCCTGCTCAGAGAACGGAGTGCTCTCACAGCCGCTCGCGACGCCGCGGGCGAAGGAAGCGAGGAACAGCCTTCATGGGGCGTCGGCTCGTACCGCTCACGCTGGACAATCTTCAGGACCTCCCCCAGCGCTGCCGCTCGTGCGTCTTCTGGGAACTCGACCCCGTCAGCGGTAAGGCAGCGGTAGGAGAAGGGCGAGGCGCCCTGGAGAAGGAAGCGTGGATCTCGGCCGTCCTGCTGGACTGGGGATCCTGCGGTCGGGTCGTCTACGTCGACGAGGTTCCGGTGGGCTTCGTGCTCTACGCCCCGCCTGCCTACGTCCCCCGCTCGACGGCGTTCCCGACGAGCCCCCTGTCCCCCGATGCCGTGCAGTTGATGACGGCGTTCATCGTGCCGGGCTACCAGGGGCAGGGACTGGGCCGGGTGATGGTGCAGACGGTCGCCAAGGATCTGCTGCGCCGTGGCTTCAAGGCGATCGAGGCGTTCGGGGACGCCCGCTGGAAGGAGCCGGCCTGTCTGCTGCCGGCCGACCATCTCCTGGCGGTGGGCTTCAAGACGGTCCGCCCTCATCCCTCGCATCCCCGCTTGAGATTGGAGCTGCGCACCACGCTCTCCTGGAAGGAAGACGTGGAGATGGCCCTCGACCGGCTGCTGGGGGCGGTACAGAAGGAGCCGGCGCTGCGACCGCTGTGAGCCGCCGTAAGCCGTTCCCGTCTATGCGGGCAGGGAGGACAAGCGAATGGGCCGGCCCTGCGGGGGCCGGCCCATTCGGTGTTTCACGTGAAACATCAGCCGTCCGTGCGACGGCCTTGCGCTCACTCGGCGATGAAGTCCTCGAGGTCGCGGATGATCGCGGCCTTCGGCTTGGCGCCGACGATCGTCTTGGCGACTTCGCCGTTCTGGTAGACGTTCAGCGTCGGGATGGACATCACGCCGTACTTGGCAGCCGTACCCGGGTTCTCATCGATGTTGAGCTTGACGATCTCGATCTTGTCGCCGTACTCGGTGGCGATCGCCTCGAGGGACGGAGCGATCTGGCGGCACGGACCGCACCAGGCGGCCCAGAAGTCCACCAGAACAGGCTTGTCGTTCTTGAGGACGTCCTGCTCGAAGGAGTCGTCGGTCACGTTCTTGAGGTCGGCCACGGCGGGCTCCTTTAACTGATGTGTGCGGTGGGGAGGGAGAGGGGGGTCAGACGGCGGTCTTCTCGGGCTCCGCCTGCTCCTCGTCGGCGAGGGCGGCGAGGTAGCGCTCGGCGTCGAGAGCGGCGGAGCAACCGGTGCCGGCCGCGGTGATCGCCTGGCGGTAGGTGTGGTCGACCACGTCACCGGCGGCGAAGACACCGGTCGCGTTCGTCCGCGTGGAGGGCGCGGCGACCTTCAGGTAGCCCTCCTCGTCCAGGTCGAGCTGGCCCTTGAAGAGCTCGGTGCGCGGGTCGTGGCCGATCGCGATGAACAGGCCGGTCACCGGCAGGTCGGAGAGCTCACCGGTCTTGAGGTTGCGCAGCTTCAGCCCGGCCAGCTTCGGGTCGCCCTGGATCTCCGCGACCTCGCTGTCCCAGACGAACTTGATCTTCGGGTCGGCGAAGGCCCGCTCCTGCATCGCCTTGGAGGCGCGCAGGGTGTCCCGACGGTGGACGATCGTCACGGACTTGGCGAAGCGGGAGAGGAAGGTGGCCTCCTCCATCGCGGTGTCGCCGCCGCCGATGACGGCGATGTCCTGGTCCTTGAAGAAGAAGCCGTCACAGGTGGCGCACCACGAGACACCGCGGCCGGAGAGGGCGTCCTCATTGGGCAGGCCCAGCTTGCGGTGCTGCGAGCCGGTGGTCACGATGACGGCCTTGGCCCGGTGGACCGTGCCCGCCGTGTCCGTGACGGTCTTGATCTCACCCGAGAGGTCGACGGAGACGATGTCGTCGGGGATCAGCTCGGCGCCGAAACGCTCGGCCTGGGCGCGCATGTTGTCCATGAGCTCGGGGCCCATGATGCCGTCCTGGAAGCCGGGGAAGTTCTCCACCTCGGTGGTGTTCATCAGTGCGCCGCCCGCGGTGACGGCACCTTCGAACACCAGCGGCTTCAGCGACGCGCGTGCGGTGTACAGCGCCGCCGTGTAGCCGGCGGGCCCGGAGCCGATGATGATCACGTTTCGGACGTCGCTCACGGCTTGATTCCTCGTCTCTGGACTGCGTCGGTCGAGCGGTGGGAGCCTCTCTGAACTCTCACCCCACCCAACGGATCCTAAGGGGCGTGCATTCCCGGTGTGGCCGGGCACACGGAGGGGACGACCCCGTATGGGACACCACGCAGAACGGAGGCGAAGCCTGTTCGGTCAGGGGCGCGTGTAGGAGTTCTGCAGCAGGACCTCGGCCGTGCCGACCGACGGATCCTTTTGACAGGTCGCGTCCATGAGGTAGGCGTTGACCCGGGTGCCGTCCGAGGTGTCGGGCAGCACGACGAGCAGGGCGTCCTTCCCCTTGTAGGTGCCCTCCTCGATGGCGAGGGCGGAGTCGCTCTGGCCGATGCCCTTCTGCACGCACTCGGGGACCACGGGCTGCTGGAACACCCTCGGGCTGTTGCCGTCGGGCTCTCCCTGGATTCCCACGCTGCTGCGCGGAGACCTGTCGTTCTGGGAGCCGGCGAGGAGATCCGTCACCTGCTGCTCCAGCTTGCCCGCGGAGAAGGTGTCAGCGGCGGTGGTCTTCCGCTCCTGTGCGGTGGTGCCTGGGCCGTCATGTCCCGTGAGTGACGGGACCAGGACCGCGCCGAGCCCGATGGCCGCCGCGAAGGCGGCGCCGAGGACGACGGCCTTGCGGCGGCCGGCCCGCTTGCGCTCCTTGCGTCCCGGTCCGGTGCCGGTGGCGCGGGCGTGGCCGAAGGGGCGGGCGGTCGAGGGCGTTGTTTCACGTGAAACGCGCGGCTGCGCGAGCGCGGCGGTGTCCTGCGCGGCAGTCTCCCTGTCCTGAGCGGGAGTCACCGTGTCCTGTGCGAGAGCCGCCGTGTCCGGCACCGCGGTATTAAGCAGTGCCTCCGCGGCGAGCGCGGCGTCGATGCGGTGGGCGACGTCGTCCGGCATGCGCGAAGGCTTCGGCAGGGTGCCCAGAACGCCGCGGATCTCCTCGAGCGAGGCGTGGACCTCCGTGCACAGCTCGCACGCGTCCAGGTGCCGGCGCAGTTCGGCGCTCCGGGAGGGGGGCAGCAGCCCCTCGGCGAGGTCGGAGATCTCCGCGACGTCCGGGTGCCCGGCCGTGTCCGTCGTCGATGTCACGCTCGCCCACCTCCGCCCTTCACAGCAGCTGAATCGCCGGTCCCGGCGCTGTCAGGACCCTCACCGCGAGGGCCCGCTGCCGGTGGGACGGATGTCCCCTGCGCCCGGTTCCGTCCCGCCTCGTTTTGCCTTCCACCAGCGGGGTTCTCCGGCCGGAGATGGGTGAGGAGCGGCAGGAGCCTGGCTCTGCCGCGGGCACAGCGGCTCTTCACCGTCCCGGTCGGCACGTCGAGCACGCGGGCGGCCTCGGCGACGGGGTAGCCCTGCATGTCCACCAGGACGAGCGCCGCGCGTTGGTCGGGCGGGAGGGTGCCGAGGGCTTCGAGGAGCTGGCGGTGCAGATCGTTGCGCTCGGCTGGGGCGGAGGCCGACTCGTGCGGCTCCAGCAGCTGCTCCAGGCGCTCGGTGTCGTCGACGGGCGAGGTCTTGCGAGAGGCGGCCTTGCGGGCCCGGTCCAGGCAGGCGTTCACGGTGATGCGGTGCAGCCAGGTCGTCACGGCGGACTGGCCGCGGAACGTGTGGGCGGCCCGGTAGGCGGACACCAGGGCGTCCTGGACCGCGTCAGCGGCCTCCTCACGGTCTCCCAGCGTCCGCAGCGCCACGGCCCACAGCCGGTCCCGGTGCCGCCGTACGAGCTCGCCGAAGGCGTCGGGGTCGCCGTCCACGTGGCGGGCGAGGAGGTCCTGATCGCTCGCTGCGTCGAAACCGGCGCCGTCCCCCATCGGACCACCTCCCCCTCCGTGAGATCTCAGCCCGTGAACTTCACATCCGTGACGGCCTGCTTGAATCCGTTGCCGCTGTAGTCGTCCGCCCCCGAGTAGGGCACCTCGGTGATCCAGACGAGAACGTACCGCGTCTGCACCGGCGTTTTGGCGGAGATCTTCAGTTCCTCGCCGGAGGTCGTCGCGTCGGCGATCTTCTTCATGGAGCTGAGGGGAGCGGACGAGGAGAGCGAATCCGCCGCGTACAGCGTGGCCGACGTGCGGTCGCCGCCGTAGTGGAGCCCTATGGCGGCGGTCGACACGCTCTGCTTCGACCCGAGGTCGTACACGAGGCCCACGCCCTCCTTGAAGGGCGCGAGTTTCGGACCGTCGCTGTAGGAGTAGGAGCGCCAGTACGTGGAGCTGTCGCCGTCGTAGGTGAGCTTCGCGTCCTCGGCGTGCTGGGGCTTGCCGTCCGGGTAGTACTCCGCGGCGTCCTTGATGCTGAGCGTCCGGATCGGCTTGGGCGCCGGGCTGTTCTTGTCGCCGCCGTCCGTCGTCTGCGTCTGGTCGGTGTCCTCGGAGTTGTTGCCCTGGTTCATCAGGGCGTCCGCGAGCTGCCAGCTGCCCAGGCCGAGGGCGGCGATGAGCAGAGCGGAGACCGTCCACTTCAGGGCGCTGCCGGTCCGGCCCTGGAGCGGAGGCGGCGGGGCGGCCACCGGCTGGGTGACGCCCGGGTGCGGTGCGGGACGCCCGTAGGTGCCCTGCTGGTACGTCGTGCGCTGGTAGTCCGGCGGCGCGTTGAACGAGGGCTCCGGCGGACGGATGCGGGGCATCTCGCCGATCGCCTTCACCAGCTCCTCCGGCGTGGTGCACGCGGCCTCGTGGCGGGAGGCGGTCGCGCCGTCGTTGACGAAGGCGCGCATGGAGAGCTCGGACAGGCCCCGGTGGACGCCGGCCCGCACCTGGTCGGGTGCGATGAGCCCCACGTCCTTGGGCAGCCCGGACAGACCGTAGGCGTCGTCCTCGTACGGCCAGCGCTGGGTGAGCGCCGCGTACAGCAGGGCGCCGATCGCCTCGGTGTCGGTGCGCTGGGGGCTGTCGGAGGTGACCCCCCGCAGCGCCGCGTTCACGGCGAGGCCGCGGATCCGCCACTGGCCCGTGGAGGTGCGCAGCACCGCGTTGGGGTTCAGCCGCAGATGGGCGAGGCCCTCGCGGTGGGCGGCGGCCATGGCGGAGGCGATCTGGCTGACCATCTGGTAGGCGTCGTGCGGCTCCAGCGGCCCGGAGGCCAGGAGCGTGGTCAGCTCGACGGCGTCGGGCAGCCACTCGTGGACGACGTAGACGACGTCGTTCTCCTCCACCGCGTCCAGCACCTGGACGAAGCGGGGGTCGCCGAGCAGCGCGGAGGAACGGGCCGCCGCCAGGACGGAACGGGCCCGGGTGTGGTCCGCGGGCAGGACGTGGACGCCGACGGCGCGACGGAGCTTCTCGTCGACCGCCCGCCAACTGCTGAAGCCGTCCAGACGGGTGACGCAGTCCTCGAGACGGTAGCGTCTGGCGAGCTTGTGGCCGCTGTGCAGTTCCGGCGGTGAGGCCTTCGCGGGACCTTCCGTCCCTTCGCTCCCCTGTGCCTCGTCGCTGTCCGTGTCCCGCTCCCGGTTCTTGGCCACCCCGTCGGCCGTGGACTGGTCCGCCTGCGCGGTCAGCGGCTCGTCACCGCTGTTGTCTGCCACGTCGACGGCAGCCGTAGTCCGTTCCGCCACCGTCGTTCCTGCCTCCCCATTCATTGCGCGCGTCCGACCTCGTGCGCGCCGTCCGACGCCGAACCCAATTGTGCCCACAGTCCGCCGCTATGCACGACACGCGGCGGCGGACGATGGTTGTGCGCCTACCCCTCGCCTCAGCGACCCAGGCGTCCGCGCACCATGCCGACGAGGGAGTTGAGCTCCTCGATGCGCATGCGGCGCGCGGCGACGAAGAAGACGCCGAGCAGGACGGCCCCGCCGGCCAGCAGCGCGGCGAAGGAGCCCAGGACGCCCTGGCCGAGCGTCTGGATGATCCCATAGCAGGCGGCTCCGCTGAGCAGCGCCGCCGGCACCGAGGCCAGGCTGAGCCGGGTGTACGTGCGCAGCACGCGTCCGCCGTCCAGGTCGCCGCCCAGCCGCTTGCGCAGCCGCCGCCAGGCGATGCCGACGCCGATGACGTAGGCGAGGCCGTAGGAAGCGGCCATGCCGACCACCGCCCAGCGGGCGGGCAGCACCAGGAAGCAGACCGCCGACGCGCTCGCGTTCACCGCGGCGACGATGACCGTGTTGTAGAAGGGCGTGCGGGTGTCTTCGTAGGCGTAGAACGCGCGGAGGACGACGTACTGCACGGAGTACGGGATCAGGCCGATGCCGAAGGCCATCAGCATGTAGCCCATGTTGGTGGCCGCGGCGATGCCCGAGGGACCGAAGATCAGGGTGCACATCGGGACGCCGAGCGCGACGAAGCCGAAGGCGATGGGCACGATCGCGACGGCGGTCGTGCGCAGGCCCTGGGAGATGTCGTCGCGGACGGCGCCTGCGTCGTCCTCCGACGCGGAGCGCGAGATGCGGGGCAGCAGGGCGGCCATCAGGGAGACGGTGATGATGGCCTGCGGGAGGCCCCAGATCAGCTGGGCGTTGGCGTAGGCGCTGAAGCCGGTGCCGTCGATCTTGGTCTCGCTGACCGCGGCGGTGGCGAGCTGGGTGACGACGAGCGCCCCGGCCTGGTTGGCCAGCACGAAGAGGATCGTCCACTTGGCGAGCATGGCGGCCTTGCCCAGGCCGTGGCCCTTCCAGTCGAAGCGCAGCCTGAGCCGGAACCCGGTCTCCCGCAGGTACGGGATCATCGCGAGGGCCTGCACGACGAGTCCGAGCAGGACGCCGACGCCCAGCAGCCGCACCCCCTCCGCGGGGATGGTCTCGACCTTCATCCGGGAGTCGGCCGCGCTGCCGTAGACCCACAGGAACGAGCCGAGCGTCACGATGATGACGATGTTGTTCAGGACCGGGGTCCACATCATCGCGCCGAACCGGCCGCGGGCGTTGAGGATCTGTCCCATCACCACGTGGACGCCCATGAAGAAGATGGAGGGCAGGAAGTAGCGGGTGAAGGTGACCGCGGTCTCGTTGGCGGCGGGGTTCGAGGCCAGTTTCGTCGACAGCGCGCTGACCAGCAGCGGCGCCGCGAACATGGCGAGCGCGGTCAGCGCGGCAAGGGCCACCATGACCAGGGTCAGGAGCCGGTTGGCGTACGCCTCGCCGCCGTCGTCGTCCTCCTTCATGGCGCGGACGAGCTGGGGCACGAAGACCGAGTTGAGACCGCCGCCGACGGTCAAGATGTAGATCATCGTCGGCAGCTGGTAGGCCACCTGGAAGGACTCGCCCAGCAGACCGAGGCCGAGCGCCGACACGATCATCGCGGACCGGACGAAGCCGGTGAGGCGCGAGACCATCGTGCCCGCCGCCATCACCGCGCTGGACTTCAGCAGGCCCGAGGCCCGGCCGCCCTTCTTCGCGGCCGGGGCGGGCGCCGGGGCCGGGGGCGGGGGCGCGGCGGGAGTGGCGGTGAGATTCATGGTCTCGTCGATCGCGGGCGACGGCTCCGCGTGCGCCGGCGGGCGGGGAGCCGCCGGCCCGGGGCCGCCAGGGGCCGCGGTCGGTCCCGGGACGGCCGGAGGATCCGTCAGCGGGCGGACGCCGCCCTGCTGCTGGTCCCGGAAGAGATGCGCGAACGCGTCGGGCTCGTGCCGCTCCTCGCCGGAGTGGGTGACCAGGTCGTCCACCCCCACGAACTGGGTGGTGCGGGGATTGTCGCCGTACGGCAGGTACTGGGTGGGACCCTCCGGCTCGGGCGCCGGGGTCTGCGCCCACACCCGTGGGTCGGGCGCGTACGGGGACTGCTCCGGCTGCCCGTACATCGGCTGCTGCGGCTGGTACGTGCCCGGGGGCGGCGGCGGGTGGGCGGCACGGTCGTAGAGCGCCTCGACGACCGGATCCTGCGCGGTGAGGTCCTGGCCGCGGTAGGGGTCCTGGTCGTAGGCGTCCTGGAGGTACATGTCCGCGGGGTGCTGCGGCGGCACCTGGCCGTCGGGCGGCGGGCCCTCGGGGTGACCCGAGCTGCCCGCGGCCTGGCCGCGGTCACCGTCGTACGGCGCGTTCATGGTTACCCCACCTCATCGTCCCGGGCCGACCGGCCACGACATCCTCAACGGTCCACTCTCTCACCCGTCCCGGACGGGCCGGTGCTTTCCGCTGCGGTGTCCAGCGTCTCGTCACTCGGCTGCACCGGGGCGTCCGCCCCGGCCTCCGCACCCGGCTCCTCGGCCGGCCGGCCCTCCGGAACGGCCGCGATCGCGGCGTCCTCGGGGGCCTCCGCCCCGTCGCGGGCGTCCTCCTCGGCCTCCCGGGCCGCGGCGCGCTTGCGCTGGGTGTACATGCGGAAGCCGGCCAGCACGAGCAGCAGCACACCGCCGCCGATGACCAGCATGGCAGCCGCCGTGATCTCGGTGACCTTCACGTCGAACCTGACCGGGGCGCCGTACTGGCGGCCGTCCTCCGTGTAGAGCTGGGCGACCACCGACGTCTGGCCGTTCACGTTGGCTGACGTGGTGAACTTCACCGTCGTGCTGTGCCCGCCGGAGACCTCGATGAGCTGCTCGGAGTAGTCGTCGCCGCCGATCTCCAGACGCGTCGGGTTCGTCGACGTGAGGCGCAGCACCAGGCGGTCGACGCCCTGCACCAGGTTGTTCTGCACGGTCACGGGGATGGTGGCGCTGCGCCCCGAGAGCTTGGTCTCCGACTTCTCGATCAGCTTGACCTGGCTGGTGAGCGTGGTCAGGTAGGTCTGCACGTCCTGGCGGAAGGTGCGCGCCGCGGTGACCCGGCCCCGCCATGACGTGGCCATCTCACGGTTGATCGCCCGCCCGAAGGGAGTGACCACCCGGGACTCGTCGGTGAGGATCAGCTCGAAGTTGTCGAGCTTGGCCTGGGTGGCCGCCATCCGCTCGAAGGCGGAGCGGGGCAGCTCCTGCTTACGCAGCGCGGCGGAGTACTTCGACTGCGCCGGCACCTTGGTGGCGGCCGCGGGGTCGGGCTTGGCCGAGGCCGCCGCGGTGAGCTGCTGGGGCTGCGACCAGGTGCCGTTCTGGAGCGCCGTGACCGCCTCCGCCATCGCCTGGGCCTGGCTCGCGGTCGGCATGCGCGGCGGGGCGACGACGATGCTGCGCTGTCTGCCCGTCTGGAGGTTCAGCGCCAGGCTCTGCGCGAGGAACTTCTGCACGGCCAGCGTGGACGTGGAGGCCCTCGTCAGGTCGCCGGTGAACGCCGTCGACAGCTCCGCGTCCGCGACGACCGCCGTGGTGCCGCCGCCGATGGGCCGGGCCGCGGAGGGGGTGTACGTCAGTCCGGTCTCCCGGAGACTGTCGCTGCGGGTGATCACCTTGTCCGCGCCGGCGGAGGTGGCGACCTTCACGATCGACGGGTCGACGGCGCCTTCCGTCGGCCAGGCGAAGTCGGTGCTCGGGGTCACGTGGAGCACCGTCTCCACCGTGGTGGCGGCGACGTCGGTGGCCGCCTTGAGCTGGTTCAGCGAGCCGGTGACGCCCGTGCCGTTGTGCGCGAGGGAGGCGAGGTCGGGATCGCCGAAGGGCAGGGCGACGACCTCCTTGCCCCGCACCGCGTCCTGGAGCTCGGCGAGCCACCGCTTGGCGACCGCCTGGTGGGCGCCGGCCGTGGGGGTGTCGAGGTCGCTGCGGACGGTGTAGCGGTCGGCCATCGCGTCGACGGACGCCAGCAGGTCCGGGTCGATCACCCAGGTGACGTCCAGGGATCTGCCCAGGGTCACGAGCTGGTCGAGGCGACCGCCCGGAGAGATCTCCTTGGCGAGGTCGTCGTCGAGGAAGACCGGCGTCTGCTGCTCGTCGGAACCGGTCTCCGCCGTCATGTGGACGGTGGAGAGCAGCGGCCACAGCACGGTCGTCCGGGTCGCCGTGGCCGCCGCGTCCGGGTGCCAGGGCAGGAAGGTGCGCTGGACGCCCAGCGTCTGCTCCCAGAGCCTCGCGGACGTCTGACCCGAGAGGGAGACGTTCAGGGGGTAGACCCCGTCGTCCTTGAGCTTGAGCGCGTCGACCGGCACGGAGATGCTGAACGACTGGGCGATGCCGGGGGTGAGCTGGGCGAACTTGGCCACGTACTTGCCGCCCACCTCGGTTCCGGCGCCGGCGCCCGCGAGGTCGTCGGCGCGGTCGGCGGTGGTGGCGACGGCTGACCGGGTCGCCAGCGGGGCTCCCACCCGCAGGTCCACCTGGGCTCCGGTGACCGTCTGCTTGCCGTTGTTGGTCACGGTGCCGGACACGGTCAGCGTGTCGCCGGCGGTGGGGGCGCTGGGTGTGAGGGAGTCCACGGCGACGGCCACCGAGCCCGCGCCGGTGGCGGCCTTGACGGAGTCCTGGACGGCGGCGTGCGCGACGGGGGCGGGCAGCTGGAGCAGACCGGCCAGCAGAGGCGCCGCCGCGAGCAGCGCTCCGGCGCGCCGCAGCCAGCGGCGGGCAGGTGAGGGGGTCGTCCCCGGGAAGTCTGCCGCCTCGGCCACGTGCTCGTCCGTCCCTCGTCGTCAGTGGTCGTCAGTGGTCGTCGGAAAGTGCGTCCACGCATGGTAACGATGCGCGCTGAGGGGAAGTGCCGCGGACCGCTCCACAAGATCGGGAAGAACCGACGACTGTCCGCTGCGCCTACGTATATAGAGGGGTGGGAGTGTACGTCGTGAAAGCTGATCTTGCGCCGGTCCGGGGGAGTTGTCCCCCACCATAATCAGGGCGCCCGGGGGCCGCGGGGCCACGTACCCTCTTCTGTTGTGCCGAACGCCAACGAAGACAACCTCAGCGCCCTGAACCAGGTGCAGCACCGCGCGGTCGACGAACTGCTGCGGGTCGCCCCGGTCGCCGACGACCTCGCCCGCCGCTTCCAGGAGGCCGGCTTCTCCCTCGCCCTGGTCGGCGGCTCGGTCCGGGACGCGCTGCTGGGCCGGCTCGGCAACGACCTCGACTTCACGACGGATGCCCGCCCCGAGGACGTCCTGAAGATCGTCCGGCCCTGGGCGGACGCCGTCTGGGAGGTCGGGATCGCCTTCGGCACCGTCGGGGCGCAGAAGAACGCCCGGGTCGGAGACGCCGACCGGACCTTCCAGATCGAGGTCACCACCTACCGGTCGGAGGCTTACGACCGCACCTCCCGCAAGCCCGAGGTGTCGTACGGGGACTCCATCGAGGAGGACCTGGTCCGGCGGGACTTCACCGTGAACGCGATGGCCCTGGCGCTCCCCGAGAAGGAGTTCGTCGATCCGCACGGCGGCCTCGACGACCTCGCGGCGCAGGTGCTGCGCACGCCGGGCACTCCCGAGGCGTCCTTCTCGGACGACCCCCTGCGCATGATGCGTGCCGCCCGCTTCGCCGCCCAGCTCGACTTCGAGGTCGCCCCCGAGGTGATCACGGCGATGAACGAGATGTCCGACCGCCTGGAGATCGTCTCCGCCGAGCGGATCCGGGACGAGCTGAACAAGCTGATCCTGTCCGCGCACCCGCGCAAGGGACTGGCGCTGCTGGCCGAGACCGGGCTCGCCGAGCACGTCCTGCCGGAGCTCCCCGCCCTGCGGCTGGAGAGCGACGAGCACCACCGGCACAAGGACGTGTACGAGCACACGCTGATCGTGCTGGAACAAGCGATCGCGCTGGAGGAGAACGGCCCCGACCTCACCCTCCGGCTGGCCGCGCTGCTGCACGACATCGGCAAGCCGCGCACCCGTCGCTTCGAGAAGGACGGCCGGGTCTCGTTCCACCACCACGAGGTGGTCGGGGCGAAGATGACGAAGAAGCGTATGACCGCGTTGAAGTACTCCAACGAGCTGGTGAAGGACGTCTCACGTCTGGTCGAACTCCACCTCCGCTTCCACGGGTACGGCACCGGGGAGTGGACGGACTCCGCGGTCCGCCGCTATGTGCGGGACGCGGGTCCGCTCCTCGACCGTCTGCACAAGCTGACCCGCTCGGACTGCACCACGCGCAACAAGCGCAAGGCGGCGGCGCTCTCGCGTGCGTACGACGGGCTGGAGGAGCGGATCGCCCAGCTTCAGGAGCAGGAGGAGCTGGACGCGATCCGTCCGGACCTCGACGGCAACCAGATCATGGAGATCCTGGGCGTCGGACCTGGCCCCGCCATCGGCAAGGCCTACAAGTTCCTGCTGGAGATGCGGCTGGAGAACGGGCCCATGGAGCACGACGCGGCGGTGACGGCACTCAAGGAGTGGTGGGCCGAGCAGAGCTGAGTCTGTGGAACGGGTCATGTTTCACGTGAAACATGACCCGTTCCACAGACCGAAGGGGCGGTGTTTCACGTGAAACACCGCCCCTTCCCGCTTCTGTGCACGCTTCTGTGCTGCGGCCTTACTTCGTTTCCTTCAGGCAGAGCACCACGTCATGACCGCCACCGGACTGGATGTAGGAGACCGTCCACTCCTTGGTGACGGCCTCGCACTTGGTGTCGTTGCTCGTGCCGTCGAACTTCTCGACGACCGTGAACTCCGCGTTGGCGGAGCCGCAGTCGACCTCGTTGAGGTCGGGCGAGGTCTCGCTGCCCTCGTTGTGCAGGCAGGCGCCGACCGAGGTCGTCTCCGCGTCCGTCGAGGTCGCCCACCAGCCGATGCCGGCCTTGACGACACCGATGAGGATGGCGATGGCTATCACGACGAGGATGCGCTTCACCTTCTTGCCCACCTGCCGCTGCGGCGCCGGCGGGGGCACCGGGGCGCCCTGGTGGGGGAAGGGAGCGTAGGGAGCGGGCGTGCCCTGGGTGGGGACTCCCGGCAGGCCGGGCTGCTGCGCCGTGGGGTCAGCGGGCGTCTGGGCGTACGGGTTCTGGCCCTGGGGCGGCGGCGTGGTCATGGTGGGTAGTCCCCCCTGGAACTGGGCGCGCTTGGCGCAAAGTAAGACCCACGTAAGTTACCGGGCCCCCGGTGGCACTTTGCTTTTCCTAGAGCACTCTGTGGCGTTGATGTGACCCTTATGCACGAGCAAAGCGGGCCATAGCCACAGCAACCGCTCCGTAGATCACGGCCACCGTGACCACCAGGGCCGCCGAGCGCCCGTCCGGCGGCAGCATCAGCGCGGCCAGCCCGGCCGCGCCCACGAAGGCGACGTTGAACAGCACGTCGTAAACGGAGAAGATCCGGCCACGGAAGCCGTCGTCGACCGAGGACTGCACGATCGTGTCCGTGGCGATCTTCGCGCCCTGGGTGGTCAGGCCCAGGAAGAACGTCGCGGCCAGCAGGGGGACGGTGGCGAACGGGAGGCCCAGGGCTGGCTCCAGCACCGCGGCGGCTCCCGCGCACACGACGATCCAGCCACCCGGCCCGAGCCGTCCCGCCGCCCCCGGCGTCACCACGGCCGCGGCGAAGAAGCCGGCGCCGGAGACGCCCAAAGCCAGCCCCAGCAGGGCGAGACCGTCGTCGGTGTCGGAGGTCAGGGCGTACCGGCACAGCATCAGCAGCATGACCAGCAGGGCGCCGTAGCAGAAGCGCATCAGCGTCATCGCGGCGAGCGCCGACGCGGCCTCCCGGCGCGACGGCTCGGCGAGATGCCGTACGCCCGCCACCAGGTCGCGGACCGTCCCGGCGAGCGCTGCCGAGAACCGCGGCTGCACCGACGCGGCATCGGGACCGAGCAGGTCCCGGGCCATGCGCAGCGAGGCGAGCGCCCCGCACAGATACAGGGCGGCGCCGAGCAGGACGACGGCCGCGTCGGAGTCCGCTGCCGCCAGCCGGACGACGAAGGCGAGACCGCCGCCGGCCGTCGCCGCCAGGGTTCCGGCCGTCGGGGAGAGGGAGTTGGCCATCATCAGGCGCTCGCCGTCGACGACCCGGGGCAGGGACGCGGAGAGACCGGCGAGGACGAAGCGGTTGACCGCGGTGACGCACAGCGCGGAGACGTAGAAGAGCCAGTCGGGGACCGGCGTGATCATCAGGACCGCGGTCGCCGACGCCAGCAGGGCACGCAGCAGGTTGCCGTAGAGGAAGACCTGCCGGCGGCGCCAGCGGTCCAGCAGGACGCCGGCGAAAGGACCCACCAGGGAGTAGGGCAGCAGCAGCACGGCCATCGCCGAGGCGATCGCCGCGGCCGAGGTCTGCTTCTCCGGCGAGAAGACGACGTAGGTGGCCAGCGCGACCTGGTAGACGCCGTCGGCGCACTGCGAGAGCAGCCGCACGGCGAGCAGACGCCGGAAGTTGCCGAACCGCAGCAGGACGCGCAGATCACGGACGACAGGCATGGGGCACAGCCTCACATACGAAGAGGGTCCCCGGGCCTGCGACCCGGGGACCCTCTTCGGCCCTGGCAGGAGCGACTCAGCGAGCTGGTGCGCGCAGCGGTCCGGCTAGCGCTCGACCTCGCCCTTGATGAACTTCTCGACGTTCGTGCGGGCCTCGTCGTCGAAGTACTGGACCGGCGGGGACTTCATGAAGTAGCTCGACGCGGAGAGGATCGGGCCGCCGATGCCGCGGTCCTTGGCGATCTTCGCGGCGCGCAGGGCGTCGATGATGACGCCGGCCGAGTTCGGGGAGTCCCAGACCTCGAGCTTGTACTCCAGGTTCAGCGGGACGTCGCCGAAGGCGCGGCCTTCCAGGCGGACGTACGCCCACTTGCGGTCGTCGAGCCAGGCCACGTAGTCGGACGGGCCGATGTGGACGTTCTTCTCGCCGAGCTCGCGGTCGGGGATCTGCGAGGTGACGGCCTGGGTCTTGGAGATCTTCTTGGACTCGAGGCGGTCGCGCTCGAGCATGTTCTTGAAGTCCATGTTGCCGCCGACGTTCAGCTGCATCGTGCGGTCCAGGACGACGCCCCGGTCCTCGAACAGCTTCGCCATGACGCGGTGCGTGATGGTGGCGCCGACCTGGGACTTGATGTCGTCGCCGACGATCGGGACGCCCGCCTCGGTGAACTTGTCCGCCCACTCCTTGGTGCCGGCGATGAAGACCGGGAGGGCGTTGACGAAGGCGACCTTGGCGTCGATGGCGCACTGGGCGTAGTACTTCGCCGCGTCCTCGGAGCCGACGGGCAGGTAGCAGACGAGGACGTCGACCTGCTTGTCCTTGAGGACCTGGACGATGTCGGCCGGCTCCTCGGCGGACTCCTCGATGGTCTCCCGGTAGTACTTGCCGAGACCGTCGAGGGTGTGGCCGCGCTGCACGGTGACACCGGTGGTGGGCACGTCGCAGATCTTGATGGTGTTGTTCTCGGAGGCGCCGATGGCGTCCGAGAGGTCCAGGCCGACCTTCTTGGCGTCCACGTCGAACGCGGCGACGAACTCGACGTCGCGGACGTGGTAGTCGCCGAACTGGACGTGCATCAGGCCCGGGACCTTGGACGCCGGGTCGGCGTCCTTGTAGTACTCCACGCCCTGCACCAGCGACGCGGCGCAGTTGCCCACGCCGACGATGGCTACGCGAACCGAACCCATTCCGGTTGCTCCCTGTGTGTACGAGTGAGGCCCTGACCGGGCGCTCACGTGGCGGTGTCGTCGGGCGTATCCGTCCGGGGGGTCTCCCCGGCACGGGGCAGGCCGCCCGGCGCTCCAGATGTGGTGTCCTGCTGAGCGGACTCCCCGGAAGCGGAACCTCTCAGGTCCCGTCCGGCCCGCTCGCTCTCGATGAGCTCGTTCAGCCAGCGCACTTCGCGCTCCACGGACTCCATCCCGTGGCGCTGGAGCTCGAGCGTGTAGTCGTCGAGGCGCTCCCGGGTGCGCGCCAGGGAGGCGCGCATCTTCTCCAGACGCTCCTCCAGGCGGCTGCGGCGGCCCTCCAGGACGCGCATGCGCACATCGCGGGAGGTCTGCCCGAAGAAGGCGAAGCGAGCGGCGAAGTGCTCGTCCTCGTACGCGTCGGGCCCCGTCTGGGAGAGCAGCTCCTCGAAGTGTTCCTTACCTTCCGCCGTCAGCCGGTAGACGATCTTGGCACGGCGGCCGGTGAGGGAGGCGGCGAGGGCGTCCTCCGGCGTGCTTCCCGCCTCTTCGATCAACCAGCCGTTGGCGACCAGCGTCTTGAGGCAGGGATACAGCGTTCCGTAACTGAACGCACGGAACACCCCCAGCGATGTATTGAGTCGTTTGCGCAGCTCATAGCCGTGCATCGGGGATTCGCGGAGGAGACCGAGGACGGCGAACTCAAGGATCCCGGAACGCCGGCTCATGGGTCGCCTCCCCTCTGCCCCGACCCGCTGTGGCGGGTTCCCCGGACGGTTTTATGTCGCGCTGATGTATCGACTCGATACATCACGACGATAGAGCGGCCTCCGAGATGCGACAAGAGGGGAGATCGTGAACGGGGTCACATCACGGATTAGTTGAGGGCAAGTTGTCGGGTTTGGGGTGAACTTCGGGGCTAGGCAGGTTTTGGCGGTGCGTAGTCTGTGCGCCATGCACATCACCGGGACCCGCGTGACGCCGGGGGGCGTCGAGGTCTCCGGTGCCGTACGGATGAATGAGCGAGCGACCGCGTCCGTACTTCGGGGGGACAGGGAACCAGCCGCCGTTTCCAGGCGCGCACGGATGCGCCTGCCCGAGGAGTAATCGTTCGATGAGCGAGCACCGTCGCAAACCGCCGCAGCCGCAGGAGGGCGGACGTGCCGCGGCCCGACGCGGCCAGCCCGGCTCGCCCTCCGGCCGCCGAGCGGCACCGCGAGGCGCCACCGGGTCTCCTTCCGACTCCAACGGGTCGGGCTTCTACGGGTTGGGAGGCGAAGGGGCGTCCAGCGGCCGGGCCGAGGCCCGTCGCGCGGCCCAGAGAAGCGCGGGTGGCCGCCGGAGAGCAGCCGAACCCGTGGGGGGCCGCCGCGGCGGCCCGTCCGGGCCGCCGCCCGGCAAGCGCCTGATCGACTATCCACGGTGGGGCAAGGACGGCTGGCGCCGCTGGACGCCGTCCTGGAAGCTCGTCACCGGTCTGTTCGTCGCCTTCTTCGGCAGTCTGGTGGCCGCCGCGGGCATCGGGTACGCCATGGTGTCCGTCCCGGACGTCGACAAGACGGCGGAGGCGCAGAACAACGTCTACTACTGGGCGGACGGCAGCCAGATGGTCGCCACCGGTGGTGAGACGAACCGGCAGATCGTCGACCTCTCGCAGATCCCCGAGGCGATGCGCTGGGCGGTGATCTCGCAGGAGAACAAGACCTTCTACGATGACAACGGCATCGACCCCAAGGGCATCGCCCGAGCCGTGTTCAACATGGCGCGGGGCGGCCAGACGCAGGGTGGCTCGACCATCACC
Organism: Streptomyces sp. NPDC002328; assembly: GCF_042890065.1. Lineage (NCBI taxonomy): Bacteria > Bacillati > Actinomycetota > Actinomycetes > Kitasatosporales > Streptomycetaceae > Streptomyces > Streptomyces sp. NPDC002328. The sequence goes on from NZ_JBIARQ010000011.1 coordinate 39,434, forward strand.
CAGCAGTACGTCAAGAACGCCATGCTGAACGACCAGTCCCAGACGGTCTCCCGGAAGGTCAAGGAGATCTTCGTCGCCGTCAAGGTGGGGGCGGAGGTCGACAAGGACAAGATCATGGCCGGCTACCTGAACTCCGCGTACTACGGGCGCGGCGCTTACGGGATCCAGGCCGCAGCCCGCGCGTACTTCAACAAGCCGGCACTCGAGCTCAATCCGGGCGAGTGCGCCTTCCTGGCCGCCATGCTGAAGGGCGCCACGTACTACGACCCCGCGGGCGCGAGGTCGATCGACCCGGCCGCCACGGCCGAGGCGAACGCCAGGCGGGCGCTCAACCAGATGCAGGACACCCTCGACAAGATGGTCGAGTACAAGCACCTGGACCTCACCGAGCGGGTCAAGCACTCCCAGCTCCCGAAGTGGCAGAACCCGCGGTCGAACACCGCGCTGAGCGGACAGATCGGCTACCTCGTCGACCTCGCGAACAGCTACGTGGTCACCCACAGCGAGGAAACCGGGATCACGCAGGATGATCTGCAGCGGGGTGGCTACTCGATCCGCACGACCTTCGACAAGAGCAAGGTCAAGGAACTCGAGGCGGCCGTCACGAAGGTCCAGAAGGCCAACATCAAGCCGGAGCAGCGCCCGGAGACGGATACGCACGTCCAGTTCGGCGGGGCCTCCGTCAACCCGACGAGCGGTGCCATCGAGGCGATCTACGGCGGTGCGGACGCCACCAAGCACTTCACCAACAACTCCGACCAGACCGGCGCCCAGGTCGGTTCGACGTTCAAGCCGTTCGTGCTCGCGGCCGCGATGACCTGGGGCGTCCGCGACCCCGATCTGGGGTCGTCGCAGGCTCAGGACGAGCGCACGGTCGTCTCCCCCAAGAGCCTGTTCAGCGGTGAGAACAAGCTCAAGATCCGTGAGTACGACGGGTCGGTCTGGAAGAACGAGAAGGGCCAGGAGTGGCTCCAGACCAATGACGGTCAGGCCTCCTACGGCACCCCACCCAAGTTCAAGATCGACCTGCGCGAGGCCATGCGCGAGTCGGTGAACTCCGCCTTCGTGCAGCTGGGCATGGACGTCGGCCTGGACAAGGTGCGGGAGGCGGCCCTCAACGCCGGCCTGAAGAAGGGCAGCCTCACGGGCTCCGGCTTCCCGTCGTTCTCGATCGGCATCTCCGACCCGAGCGCGATCCGCATGGCCGGCGCCTACGCCACCTTCGCGGCCAGCGGCAAGCAGCGGGAGCCCTACTCCGTGGATCAGGTCTCCAGCAAGGAGGGCGTGATCTACAAGCACAAGACCGTGACGAACCAGGCGTTCACCGCGAAGGTCGCCGACAACGTCACGGACATCCTGAAGACCGTCGTCGAGGACGGGACCGGCACCGCCGCCCAGCTCCGCGGCCGTGAGGTGGCAGGCAAGACCGGCACCACCGACGGCAACAAGTCGGCCTGGTTCGTCGGCTACACGCCGCAGCTCGCCACCGCGATCACCATGTTCCGGATGGACGACGACGAGACGAACAAGAACCGCAGCTTCCTGGAGATGTTCGGAACGGGCGGCCAGAAGAAGATCCACGGCGCCTCGTTCCCGGCGGAGATCTGGCACGACTACATGGCCGAGGCCATGGACGGCCTGCCGTCGAAGGACTTCCCGACTCCGGAGGACATCGGTGAGGTCCTCAACGAGGACCCGGAGCCGTCTCCCAGCCCCTCGGTCAGCGAGACCGAGGAAGAGGAGGAGTCGCCGTCGCCGTCTCCGAGTCCCAGCAAGTCGGAGGTCAAGCCCTCGCCCTCACCGAGTGACACATGCACCAGCTTCTTCGGCTGTGACGACGAATCGGGTGGGTCGGACAACGGAGGCGCGGACGGCGGCTCAGGCGAGACCAGTCCGTCGCCCAGCCCCTCGGAGTCCGAAGGCAGCGTGAGAGGCAACGACAGTGGAGGCTTCTTCGGAGGCGGCCAGAACGGTTAGTCGCCTATTGCCCCGTAAGGGCGTTTCACGTGAAACATGTCCGTGTTTCACGTGAAACGAGGGCCGCCCCACCCGACCAGGTGGGGCGGCCCTCGGCGTTTTCCTAGGTGCGTACGGCAGGATGTGGCCCATGCCCAGTGCAGAATCGACGCCAGCGCGCGTGCACGAGCCGGAGCCGGTACGGCCCACCAAGGACGACGAGATCGCTGCGGCCGGCAGCGAACTGATCGGCGGCCCTCTGGGACGGCGAGCCCTGACCGGGACCTCCTGGCTGACTCCCGTACGGGTCATCGCGCTCGTGGCGATCGGGATGTTCGCCCTCGGCCTGGTCCAGAAGGCTCCCTGCTACAACGGCGGCTGGTTCTACGGGGCCAGCTCGCAGTACACGCAGGCCTGCTATTCGGACATCCCGCACCTCTACCAGGGGCGCGGTTTCGCCGACGGGCTCGTGCCGTACTTCGACAAGCTCCCCGGCGACATGGCGTACCTCGAGTACCCGGTGCTCACGGGTGTCTTCATGGAGGTGGCCAGCTGGCTGACGCCGGGCAGCGGCAGCATCCAGCACCAGGAGCAGTGGTACTGGATGGTCAACGCCGGGATGCTGATGGCGTGCGCGGCGGTCATCGCCGTGTGCGTGACCCGTACGCACACCCGGCGCCCCTGGGACGGTCTGCTGGTCGCCCTGGCGCCCGCCTTCGCCCTGACCGCCACGATCAACTGGGACCTGCTGGCGGTCGCTCTGACGGCCGCGGCGATGCTGATGTGGTCCCGGAGCCGTCCCCTCGCCTTCGGCGTCCTCCTGGGGCTCGCCACGGCCGCCAAGCTCTATCCCGTCTTCCTGCTGGGACCGCTGCTGGTCCTGTGCTGGCGCGCGGGGAAGTGGCGGGAGTACGTCACCGCCGTCGGTGGCGCGCTCGTCGCCTGGCTCGTGGTGAACCTGCCGGTGATGCTCTTCGCCTTCGAGGGCTGGTCGAAGTTCTACACGTTCAGCCAGGAGCGCGGCGTCGACTTCGGCTCCTTCTGGCTGATCCTGGCCCAGAACTCCGACGACCCCCTCACCACCGACAGCGTCAACACGCTGGCCACCGGCCTGGTCCTGGTGTCCGCGATCGGCATCGCGGGACTCACGCTGACCGCCCCGCGCCGACCCCGCTTCGCCCAGCTCGCCTTCCTGATGGTCGCGGCCTTCATCCTCACCAACAAGGTCTACTCGCCGCAGTACGTCCTGTGGCTGGTGCCGCTGGCCGCCCTGGCCCGGCCCAAGTGGCGGGACTTCCTGATCTGGCAGGCGGCCGAGGTCATGTACTTCCTGGGGATCTGGATGTACCTCGCGTACACGACCAGCGGAGACGCCCACAAGGGACTGCCGACCGACGGCTACCACTGGGCCGTCGGCGTGCACCTGCTGGGCACCCTCTACCTGTGCGTCATGGTGGTGCGGGACATCCTGGTGCCGGAGCGGGACGTGGTCCGGCAGACCGGCGAGGACGATCCCTCGGGCGGTGTGCTCGACGGGGCGGAGGACGTCTTCGTCTTCGGCTCAGCGGCCCGTCCGTCCCGGCCCGCGGCCCACTTCGACCGCCCCGCGGTGGAGTGGGGCAAGCAGGAGGCGGCCGACAGTTCGCCCTGAGCGAACACGGCGCTGCCCGAGCGGACGAGAGGCCGCTCGGCGGGAGACCACAGACGAAAGGCCGTACACGGAAGTTCCGTGTACGGCCTTCGTGGTCCCCGCGCTGTGCTCAGCGGTCCAGGATCCGGTCGAACTGTGTGGTGGTGTGCCGCAGATGGGCCACGAGCTCGTCGCCGACCTGGGGCTCCGGGGCGTCCGACGGGACGAACAGGATCGACACCTGCATGTGCGGCGGCTCGGCGAACCAGCGCTGCTTGCCGCCCCAGACGAACGGCGAGAGGTTCCGGTTCACCGTGGCGAGGCCGGCCCGGGCGACGCCCTTGGCGCGCGGCATGACGCCGTGCAGGGCCTTGGGAGCCTCCAGGCCCACCCCGTGCGACGTGCCGCCCGCCACGACCACCAGGAAGCCGTCGGAGGCGGCCTTCTGCTGGCGGTAGCCGAACCGGTCGCCCTTGGCGACACGGGTGACGTCCAGGACTGCCCCGCGGTACTCGGTGGCCTCGTGGTCCCCCAGCCACAGCCGCGTGCCGATGCGGGCGCGGAACCGGGTCTGCGGGAACTGCTGCTGCAACCGGGCGAGTTCCTCGGCCTTGAGGTGGCTCACGAACATCGTGTGCAGCGGCAGCCGGGCCGCGCGCAGCCGGTCCATCCAGCCGATGACCTCCTCGACGGCGTCGGAGCCGTCGGTGCGGTCCAGCGGCAGGTGGATCGCGAACCCTTCGAGGCGGACGTTCTCTATGGCGGCGTGCAGCTGCGGCAGGTCCTGCTCGCTGATGCCGTGCCGCTTCATCGAGGACATCACCTCGATGACCACGCGAGCGCCCACGAGCCCGTACACGCCGTCGACCGACGACACCGAGCGCACGACCCGGTCGGGCAGCGGGACGGGCTCCTCGCCTCGCCGGTAGGGCGTCAGTACCAGCAGGTCACCGCTGAAGAAGTCCTTGATCCGCGCGGCCTCGTACGTGGTGCCGACGGCGAGGACGTCGGAGCCCAGCCGCGTGGCCTCCTCCGCCAGCCGCTCGTGGCCGAATCCGTAGCCGTTGCCCTTGCAGACCGGGACGAGTCCCGGGAACTGCTCCTGCACGTGCTTGTGATGCGCCCGCCAGCGCGCGGTGTCGACGTAAAGCGTGAGCGCCATGGCCGGACCCGGAACCTTTCTCGTGGCTGGGGAGTGTCGGGAGTGAGGGAAGCTCGGAGGGAGGAGAGCTGTCCCGGCTGGTGACGTCGGACGATGACGTCGGATGGCGGACGTCCGCCGGTGACGTCCGCGAAGCGGCGAACGCGTGCTCAGCGGCGCGACATGTAGATGTCGAGCGCCTTGTGGAGCAGCTTGTTCAGCGGGAAGTCCCACTCGCCGAGGTACTCGGCGGCCTGTCCGCCCGTGCCGACCTTGAACTGGATCAGGCCGAACAGGTGGTCCGACTCGTCCAGCGAGTCGGAGATGCCGCGCAGGTCGTAGACGGTCGCGCCGAGCGCGTAGGCGTCGCGCAGCATCCGCCACTGCATGGCGTTCGAGGGGCGGAACTCGCGGCCGATGTTGTCGGACGCGCCGTAGGAGTACCAGACGTGGCCGCCGACGATCAGCATGGTCGCCGCCGACAGGTTCACGCCGTCGTGACGGGCGAAGTACAACCGCATGCGGTTGGGGTCCTCGGTGTTGAGGGCCGTCCACATGCGCTGGAAGTACGACAGCGGACGTGGCCGGAAGTGATCGCGCACGGCCGTGATCTCGTACAGCCGCTGCCACTCCTCCAGGTCGTGGTAACCGCCCTGGACGACCTCGACGCCGGCCTTCTCGGCCTTCTTGATGTTGCGGCGCCACAGCTGGTTGAAGTTCTTGTGGACCTCTTCAAGGGAACGGTTCGCCAGCGGCACCTGGTACACGTAACGGGGCTGGACGTCGCCGAAGCCGGCGCCGCCGTCCTCGCCCTGCTGCCAGCCCATCCGGCGCAGCTTGTCGGCCACCTCGAAGGCGCGCGGCTCGATGAAGTCGGCCTCGATGTCGCGCAGTCGCTTCACATCCGGGTTCTGGATGCCCGCCTTGATGGAGGCGGCCTCCCAGCGCCGGATGATCACTGGCGGGCCCATCTTCACGGAGAAGGCGCCCTGCTGCCTGAGATGCGCGAGCATCGGTTCCAGCCACTCGGTCAGATTCGGCGCATACCAGTTGATGACCGGGCCCTCGGGCAGATAGGCCAAATAGCGCTTGATCTTCGGGAGTTGGCGGTAGAGGACGAGACCCACGCCGACGAGCTCACCGGTCCTGCCGTCGAACCAGCCGAGGTTCTCCGAACGCCATTCGGCCTTGACGTCTGCCCAGGCCGGAACCTGCATGTGGCTCGCCGACGGCAGGCTCTGGATGTACGCCAGATGCTGCTCGCGGCTGATCGTCCTCAGGGTCAGGCTCATTCGGGGCGCTCCTCGGGCTGGTGTGTCCCCATGGGTACAGGGGCTCCGGCTCTCGCGCCGAAGCCTACTGCGCCTGGGGAGCAGCCCTACGGGGTGCACAGGCCCTTCGCCCCGGCCGACGGACGGTCGGGGCGGCTCGCGGGGCGAGTGATGGCGGTGTGGTGGTGGGGTGCGGACGGTGTGCGGGGGCGGTACGGCGTCGGTGCGGGGTGGTCTCCGGTCGTCGGTCCGGGGGGTCCGGCGTCGGTCCCGGGCGGTGCCCGGTCGCCGGACCGGGGCGGTGTCCGGCCGTCGGGCCGGGGTGGTCCGGGCGGTGTCCGGGGCCGGTCCGTCGGCGGTCAGCTCACCAGAGGCCGCCGAAGAGGCCGCCGTTCGCCATGCCGAGGCCGAAGCCGACGCTGGAGGCGCCGAGGCCGAGGATCAGGAAGAAGCGCTCACGGGTGGTCTCGGAGATCCACTGCCCGTACGCGCCGGCGACGATCCCCACCAGGCCGGCCCACGAGCTGAGCAGGTGGAGACTGTCGAACATCGCCGTGACGAAGGCCACCACCCCGAGAACCAGGGTCGTGGCCATCAGAGCGCGCTGGACCGGATGGGGTTTGCCGTCGGTGGCGAAGAGAGAGCCGGCGGTGTTGGGTCGCAATGCCTGTGCCATGGGGCACCTCCTGCGGAAGGCGGCGCAACGTAGCGCCGTACACACCCGATGTGTACAGATTGAGGGTCCTCCCGGCCTGATTTCAACCGCAAGCACGCGTGCAGGTAGTCTGTAGCGTCTGCACCGGTGTCTGCCCAGGCACAGCCAGGGAGTCCGCCCAGCTCGGCGCGGGGATGTCGCAAGCCGCCCCCGACTGTCAGTGGCGGCCGATACCGTTGCGTACGCATCACAACCCTCCTGCCACGGAACGACCGTGGCCGCTGAGTCCGAAGGAGGTGGGTTCCACATGCGTCACTACGAGGTGATGGTCATCCTCGACCCCGATCTCGAGGAGCGCGCTGTCTCCCCGCTGATCGAGAACTTCCTTTCCGTCGTCCGTGAGGGCAACGGAAAGGTGGAGAAGGTCGACACCTGGGGCCGTCGTCGTCTCGCCTACGAGATCAAGAAGAAGCCCGAGGGCATCTACTCGGTCATCGACCTTCAGGCCGAGCCTGCGGTCGTCAAGGAGCTCGACCGCCAGATGAACCTGAACGAGTCGGTCCTCCGGACCAAGGTCCTCCGTCCCGAGACCCACTGAGCTCTCCCGCTCAGCTGATCTCGGGAATCTGAGTAGCAGCACCAGCAGCCAGCAGCAGCAAACCCGCCGAGAGGTTCCCCATGGCAGGCGAGACCGTCATCACGGTCATCGGCAATCTTGTCGATGACCCCGAGCTGCGCTTCACCCCCTCCGGTGCGGCGGTCGCGAAGTTCCGTGTCGCGTCCACCCCCCGCACCTTCGACCGCCAGACGAACGAGTGGAAGGACGGCGAGAGCCTCTTCCTCACCTGCTCGGTCTGGCGTCAGGCGGCGGAGAACGTCGCCGAGTCGCTCCAGCGAGGCATGCGCGTCGTCGTGCAGGGTCGGCTGAAGCAGCGGTCCTACGAGGACCGTGAGGGCGTCAAGCGCACGGTCTACGAGCTGGACGTCGAGGAAGTCGGCCCCAGCCTGCGCAACGCCACGGCCAAGGTCACCAAGACCACCGGTCGCGGTGGCCAGGGTGGCGGCGGCGGTTACGGCGGCGGTGGCCAGGGTGGCGGCGGCTGGGGCGGTGGCTCCGGCGGCGGCCAGCAGCAGGGCGGCGGAGCTCCCTCCGACGACCCGTGGGCGACCAGCGCTCCCGCCGGCGGCAACCAGGGCGGCGGTGGCGGCTGGGGTGGAAGCTCCGGCGGCGGCGGTGGCGGCGGCTACTCGGACGAGCCCCCCTTCTGAGGGCGGGCTCGTACCCCAACTTCTTGATCACACAGGAGAAACACCATGGCGAAGCCGCCTGTGCGCAAGCCGAAGAAGAAGGTCTGCGCTTTCTGCAAGGACAAGGTCACGTACGTGGACTACAAGGACACGAACATGCTGCGGAAGTTCATTTCCGACCGCGGCAAGATCCGTGCCCGCCGCGTGACCGGCAACTGCACGCAGCACCAGCGTGACGTCGCCACGGCCGTGAAGAACAGCCGTGAGATGGCGCTGCTGCCCTACACCGCCACCGCGCGATAAGGGAAGGGTGACCGACACATGAAGATCATCCTCACCCACGAGGTCTCCGGCCTCGGCGCCGCGGGCGACGTCGTCGACGTCAAGGACGGCTACGCTCGCAACTACCTGATCCCGCGGAAGTTCGCTATCCGCTGGACCAAGGGCGGCGAGAAGGACGTCGAGCAGATCCGTCGCGCTCGCAAGATCCACGAGATCCAGACCATCGAGCAGGCCAACTCCGTGAAGGCCCAGCTCGAGGGCGTGAAGGTCCGCCTGGCCGTCCGCTCCGGCGACGCCGGTCGTCTCTTCGGTTCCGTCACCCCGGCCGACATCGCCTCGGCGATCAAGGCTGCCGGTGGCCCCGAGGTCGACAAGCGCCGCATCGAGCTCGGTGCGCCGATCAAGACCCTGGGCGCCCACGAGACGTCCGTGCGTCTGCACCCCGAGGTGGCCGCCAAGGTCAACATCGAGGTCATCGCGGCCTGATCGCCGCACTCGGCTGATAGAGCTGAAGAAGGGGCCGCACCTTTAGGGGTGCGGCCCCTTCCGCATGCTCGGAAGCGGCTCCTGGACTGAGGGCCGGTTTCACGTGAAACGTGGGCGGGACGTTGCGGTGCGGCGTGCGGCGTGCGGCGTGTGCGGTGTCCGTGGCGTGTGCGACGTCAGCGCGTCGCGCCGGTGACGATCCAGCGGCCCGAGCGGGCACGGAGCCAGAGGGTGAGCAACCGCATCGCCATCATCAGCGTCATCGCTCCCCAGAGGGCGGTCAGCCCTCCGCCGAGGACCGGCACCAGCAGGGCGACCGGAGCGAAGACGGCCAGGATGAGCACCATCGCCCAGGCGAGGTAGGGGCCGTCGCCCGCGCCCATCAGCACACCGTCCAGGACGAAGACGATGCCGCAGATGGGCTGGGAGAGGGCCACCACGAGCAGGGCCGGCAGCGCGGCGTCCTTCACGACCGGATCGCCGGTGAACAGCGGCAGGAAGAGCGGCCGGGCGAGCACCACCAGCACGCCCAGCACCACACCCACGGCGAGGCCCCACTCGACCATGCGGCGACAGGCCTCCCGGGCCCCACGGGTGTCGCCGGCACCGAGGTAGCGCCCGATGATGGCCTGTCCGGCGATGGCGATGGCGTCGAGGGCGAACGAGAGCAGGCTCCACAGCGACAGGACGATCTGGTGCGCCGCGATGTCGGCGTCACCGAGTCGCGCCGCCACGGCTGTGGCGATCATGAGGACGGCTCGCAGGGAGAGGGTGCGCACCAGCAGGGGCACGCCCGCCTGGGCCGACGCCCGGATGCCGGCGGCGTCGGGACGCAGCGAGGCGCCGTGGCGGCGGGCGCCCCGGATCACCACGACGAGGTAGACCGCGGCCATCCCGCACTGAGCGACGACGGTGCCCCAGGCGGAGCCCGCGATGCCGAGTTCCGCGCCGTAGACGAGTCCGACGTTGAGGACGGCGTTGGCCACGAAGCCCGCTATGGCGACGTAGAGCGGTGTCCTCGTGTCCTGGAGCCCGCGCAGGACGCCGGTCGCGGCCAGTACGACGAGCATGGCCGGGATGCCGAGAGCCGAGATGCGCAGATAGGTGGTCGCGTACGGGGCGGCCGTCTCGGAAGCGCCGAAGACTTCCACGAGGGCGGGGGCCGTGGGCAGGACGACGGCGATCACGGCGGCGCCGAGGAGCAGAGCCAGCCAGATGCCGTCCATGCCCTGGCGGATCGCGGCCGGAAGGTCGCCGGCGCCCACGCGACGGGCGACGGCCGCCGTGGTGGCGTAGGCGAGGAAGACGAAGACGCTGACCGCGGTCATGAGGAGTGCGGAGGCGATGCCGAGGCCGGCGAGCTGGGCGGTGCCGAGGTGGCCCACGATCGCGCTGTCGACCATGACGAAAAGAGGCTCGGCGACGAGTGCGCCGAAGGCCGGGACGGCCAGTGCGACGATCTCTCGATCGTGCTGTCGCCGGGTGGCCTTGGCGGTCGCGGGAGCCTGTGTCATGAGCACCAATCTAATCTTCCACAGGTAAGCGACACAAGTGTGATATGACCCTTACTGATCTTTCGGTCCGCTGACTTCTCGCGCACCGTTCGAAGCGATCTTGGCCCGACTGGGAAAGTTTTTCTTCTGCACAGCCGGTGGATGGGAAAAGTGCAGGTCAGCTTGGTGGCGAGAAAAAAGAAGAGGGCTTGTTCACAGGGCTGTCCACCGGGTCGTGCACAGGTTTTGCGGAGTTCTCCACAGCATCCGGGCCGTCGTCCACATGGCCTGTGGATAACCAGATTGGCTGACGGTGCCCGCGGGCCTACCGTGGTCCGGCGCCCGCTCCGTCCACCGGCTGCGGAGTCGACTGGGGAGCCCCCTCAGATCAGGCCCGCGAGAACCGGAGTTGGGCCTCTCAGTTGTCAGTGCCGTGACGTAGAAATGACGTGCGCGGCGAGGTCCGCTCCGCGGACGGGAGGAGGTGGCTCGGTGAGCATTTCCGAGCCCTTGGACGATCCCTGGGCCGACAGCGGCCCCAGCGATCGTCTGCCTTCTTCCCGGCGGCGTGGCGACGCCGGCCGCGGGCGGGACGAACAGCACGACCGAGGCCGGGACAACGGCGAGTGGGAAGGCGGCGGCACGGCCTTCGAGCGGGTGCCGCCGCAGGATCTGGACGCCGAGCAGTCGGTGCTCGGCGGCATGCTCCTGTCCAAGGACGCCATCGCCGACGTGGTCGAGATCCTCAAGGGCCACGACTTCTACAAGCCCGCGCACGAGACGATCTACCAGGCGATCCTCGACGTCTACGCCAAGGGCGAACCGGCCGACCCCATCACGATCGCCGCCGAGCTCACCAAGCGCGGCGAGATCAACAAGGTCGGCGGCGCGTCGTACCTGCACACGCTGGTCCAGACGGTGCCCACAGCGGCCAACGCCGAGTACTACGCGGAGATCGTGCACGAGCGGGCGGTCCTGCGCCGCCTGGTCGAGGCCGGCACGCGGATCACCCAGATGGGATACGCGGCCGACGACGACGTCGACGAGATCGTCAACCGCGCTCAGGCGGAGATCTACGCGGTCACCGAGCAGCGCACCAGCGAGGACTACCTCCCGCTCGGCGACATCATGGAAGGCGCCCTCGACGAGATCGAGGCGATCGGCTCGCGCAGCGGCGAGATGACCGGTGTGCCGACCGGGTTCACCGACTTCGACTCGCTCACCAACGGGCTGCACCCGGGCCAGATGATCGTCATCGCGGCCCGTCCCGCCATGGGTAAGTCCACGCTCGCGCTGGACTTCGCGCGCGCCGCGTCGATCAAGAACAACCTGCCCAGCGTCATCTTCTCCCTGGAGATGGGCCGCAACGAGATCGCGATGCGTCTGCTGTCCGCCGAGGCCCGGGTCGCCCTGCACCACATGCGGTCCGGCACGATGACCGACGAGGACTGGACCCGGCTGGCCCGCCGTATGCCGGACGTCTCGGCCGCCCCGCTCTTCATCGACGACTCCCCGAACCTGTCGATGATGGAGATCCGCGCCAAGTGCCGCCGGCTCAAGCAGCGCAACGACATCCGGCTGGTCGTCATCGACTACCTCCAGCTGATGCAGTCGGGCGGCTCCAAGCGTGCCGAGAACCGCCAGCAGGAGGTCTCGGACATGTCCCGTAACCTCAAGCTCCTCGCCAAGGAGCTGGAGGTCCCGGTGATCGCGCTGTCCCAGCTCAACCGTGGCCCCGAGCAGCGCACCGACAAGAAGCCGATGGTCTCCGACCTGCGTGAGTCGGGCTCCATCGAGCAGGACGCCGACATGGTCATCCTGCTGCACCGCGAGGACGCCTACGAGAAGGAGTCACCGCGCGCGGGCGAGGCCGACCTGATCGTGGCCAAGCACCGTAACGGCCCGACGGCGACGATCACCGTCGCCTTCCAGGGCCACTACTCCCGCTTCGTGGACATGGCCCAGACCTGAGCCGCCGGGCTGTAGGGCCTCGCGGCTGACGTCGCTCAGTGTCTCGTCCGGTACCGGGTGACGATCACGCCGCCGGGGAACGTCCGCGTCTCCACCAGGTTCAGGTTCACCCAGTTGTCCAGTGCGGTGAAGAACGGCGTGCCGCTGCCCACCAGGACCGGATGGGTGGCGATCGCGTACTCGTCGATCAGCCCGGCGCGCATGGCCGCCCCGGCGAGCGTTGCGCCGCCGATGCTCATGGGGCCGCCGTCCTCGGCCTTGAGCCGGGTGATCTCGGCGATCGCGTCGCCGGTGACCAGGCGGGTGTTCCAGTCGACCTTGTCGATCGTCGAGGAGAACACCACCTTCGGCGTGTCCCGCCAGTTCCGTGCGAACTCGATCTCCGCCGGGCTGGCGTCGGGCTGCTGGTCGCCGGTCGGCCAGTAGGAGCTCATCGTCTCCCACAGCTTGCGCCCGTACAGCGACAGACCACTCGCCAGCTCGTGGTCGAGCCACCACTGGAACAGCTCGTCGCTCGGCGGCCCGCCCCAGCTGATGTCGTCGTCGGCGGCGGCGATGTAGCCGTCCAGGGTCAGGTTCATGCCGTAGATCAGTTTCCGCATGGCCCAGCCTTCCGTCCGTGGGTGCCGGTGTACAGACCGACGCGGCGCGGGAAACTCATCGGTGCGCGATCCGGGCTCGCCGGTAGCCCGAGACCCTGCACGGGCCGGTGAAATGGGCTCGACTCACGCTGTCACGCCAGGTGGACTGGCCCCATGACGACATCGCAGGAAGAGCTGCTCCCCGGTACCCGGCGTGCGCTGCTGCACAGGATCGCCGTGGCCCAGGCCGAGGGGCGGTCTCCGTCGCTGGTCGCCGCCGTCGTACGGGACGGGCGAGCCGTGTGGCACGGGGCGCGGACCTCGGTCGACGGGCACGCGCCAGACGAGAACGTGCAGTACCGCATCGGTTCGATCACCAAGACCTTCACCGCGGTGCTCGTGCTGCGGCTGCGCGACGAGGGGGCACTCGACCTCGGGGATCCCCTGGAGAAGCATCTGCCGGGCACGGGTGCGGGAGAGGCGACGATCGCGCAGCTGCTCGCCCACACCGGCGGGCTGGCGGCCGAAACGCCCGGGCCCTGGTGGGAGCGGACGCCGGGCGCGTTGCGTCCCGGCCTCACCGACGTCCTCGGCGACCGTCCCGTGCTGCATCCGGCCGGCCGCCGGTTCCACTACTCCAACCCCGGTTACGGCCTCCTGGGGGCTCTTGTGGAAGAGCTCCGGGGAGCGCCGTGGGACGAGGTGCTACGGCGTGAAGTGCTCGAACCCCTGAGCCTGGACCGTACGAGTGCACGTCCCGAGCCCCCTCACGCGGGCGGCTGGGCGGTGCACCCGTGGGCCGACGTCATGCTGCCCGAACCCGTCGAGGACTTCGGACGGATGGCCGCGGCCGGTCAACTCTGGTCGACGTCCGGGGATCTGGCCCGGTTCGCGGCCTTCCTCGCGCACGGCGACGACCGGGTGCTGAGCGCGGAGTCGCTGCGGGAGATGCGGACGCCCGCCGCGCCGGCCGACCCGGCGGACTTCGCCGACGGCGGCGCTTACGGGCTGGGTCTGCGGATCGAGAACCAGGGCGGTCGCGTGCTCGCGGGCCACTCCGGTTCGGTGCCGGGATTCCTGGCGAGCCTCACGCTGAGCGTCGCCGACGACGTCGCCGCGGTGGTGCTCGCCGACTGCACCTCCGGCCCGCTGGTGACCCAGGTGGCCGCCGACCTCGTCCGTATCGTCGCCGAGGCCGAGCCGCGGATTCCCGAGCCATGGCGGCCCCTGCCGGAGGCCGACGCCTCGGTCCTGGAGCTGACGGGCCAGTGGTACTGGGGGACCAGCCCCTACGCACTGCGGATCACGGCTGACGGGCTGCTCTTCCTCGGACCGCTCTCCGGCGGCGGCCGGCGCTCACGGTTCCGGCCGAACGACGACGGCACCTGGACGGGGCTGGACGGCTACTTCACGGACGAGCTCCTCCGGGCCGTACGACGCCCGGACGGCACCGTGGACCACCTGGACCTCGGCTCGTTCGTGTTGACCCGTCAGCCGTACGACGAGGGCGCCGACGTACCCGGTGGCGTCGACCCGGAGGGATGGCGGGGGATCGGTTAGCCCGCTTCAGTCGACGATGAGTCAGGAAGCGCCCTGTTTCACGTGAAACAGGGCGCTTCCCGCGGGCTGCTTCTCCCTGCTTGCCGCAGCTTCAGAGGGGGAGCTTGAAGCCGACGTGCGAGGCCTCGAAACCCAGCCGCTCGTAGAAGCGGTGGGCGTCGGTGCGGGTGGAGTCGGACGTCAACTGCACCAACCGGCAGTCCGCTCGCCGGGACTCCTCGATCGCCCACTCGATGAACCGCGTACCGAGGCCACTGCCGCGCTCGTCGGCATGGACGCGTACGCCCTCGATGATCGACCGGGTGGCCCCGCGCCGGGAGAGGCCCGGAACGATCGTCAACTGGAGCGTGCCGACGACGCGGCCTTCCCGAACGGCGACGACCAGGCGCTGGTTCGGGTCCGCGCTGAGACGTTCCAGGGCGGTGAGGTAGGGGGCGAGGTCGTCCGGTGACTCCCGCTGCGCGCCCAGGGCGTCGTCAGCGAGCATGGCGACGATCGCGGGGACGTCATCGGCGACGGCGGCACGTATTTCAAGATCTCCCATGGCCGCAGCCTATGCAGCGGCGGGCGCGGTGCTCAGGTTCTCCACGACCCGGACGAGCGGGGCCAACTCCGGCTTCCTGGCCGCCTCGTCGAGGGCTTCGCGCAGCGCCGCGTCATTGGTCGGGCGGGCTGCGCCGAGGAGGCGGAGACCGGCCTCGGTGACGTTCGTGTAGATGCCGCGACGATCAGTGGGGCAGAGGTAACGCTCCAGGAGCCCCCGGTCCTCGAGGCGCGTCACCAGTCGGGTGGTGGCGCTCTGGCTGAGGACGACCGCGTCGGCGACCTGCTTCATCTGGAGGTGGCCGCCCTCGCCGTCGTGCTGACGGCTGAGCACGTCGAGCAGCGAGTACTCGCGCACGCTCAGGTCGTGGCAGGCCTGGAGCGCGCGCTCGATGTGCGCCTCGATCCTGCCGTGCAGCAGGGAGAGGGCGCACCAGCCCTGAGCGAGGGCGGTGAGTGCGGGGTCCGTGGCGGTCATGGGCGTCCTTCCTCCGTCCCGGAGCGGCTGAGCCCAGGATAAAACAACATCGCAATAGACGGCGTTTGCAAGTATCCCGCGTCTGCAACTATTGTGGACGCTCGTAAAGCGCACCTGCAATCTTTTCGGAAGGCGTATCCACCATGCCTCTCGCGCTCCTGGCCCTCGCGATCGGGGCCTTCGGGATCGGAACGACCGAGTTCGTGATCATGGGCCTGCTGCCCGAGGTCGCGGGCGACTTCGGGGTCTCCATCCCCACCGCGGGCTTCCTCGTGACGGGCTACGCGCTGGGCGTCATGTTCGGCGCCCCGCTGATGACCGTGCTCGGCACCAGGGTTCCCCGCAAGCGGATGCTGATGCTGCTGATGGGCCTGTTCATCGTCGGCAACCTGCTGTCCGCCGTCGCCCCCGCCTTCGGCGTCATGCTGGCCGGCCGCGTGGTCGCCTCGCTGGCGCACGGCGCGTTCTTCGGCATCGGCTCGGTCGTCGCGGCCGAGCTGGTCGCTCCCGACAAGAAGGCGGGAGCCATCGCGATGATGTTCACCGGCCTGACCGTCGCCAACGTCGTCGGCGTCCCGCTGGGCACCCTCGTCGGGCAGAGCATCGGCTGGCGTGTCACCTTCGCCGTCGTCGCCGCGCTCGGCGTCGTCGGCCTGGTCGGCATTGCCAAGCTGGTGCCCGAGATGCCCGAGCCGGAGGGCGTACGCCTGCGCCACGAGCTGGCCGCGTTCAAGAACGCCCAGGTCCTGCTCGCCATGGCGATGACCGTCCTCGGCTTCGGCGGCGTGTTCGCGGCCATCACCTACATCGCGCCGATGATGACCCACGTGGCCGGCTTCGCCGACGGCTCCGTCACCTGGCTGCTGGTCCTCTTCGGGCTCGGCATGGTCGGCGGCAACCTTCTCGGCGGCAAGTTCGCCGACCGCGCCCTGATGCCGATGCTGTACGTCTCTCTGGGCGCCCTGGCCGTCGTCCTGGCCCTCTTCACGCTGACCGCCCACAACAAGGCCCTCGCGGCCGTCACGATCGCTCTGATCGGCGCCCTGGGGTTCGCCTCCGTACCGCCGCTCCAGAAGCGCGTCCTCGATCAGGCGCACGGCGCTCCGACACTCGCCTCGGCGGTGAACATCGGCGCCTTCAACCTCGGCAACGCCCTGTCCGCCTGGCTCGGCGGCATCGTCATCTCCGCCGGACTGGGCTACACCGCCCCGAACTGGGTCGGCGCCGCCCTCGCCGCGGCCGCCCTGCTGCTCGCCTTCGTCTCCGCCGCGCTGGAGCGCCGCGAGAACGCGGACGGCTCCTCGAGCTCCGTCGTAGCCGCCGGCACGCCGGCCGAGCAGCGGACCGCCGTCCACCACTGAGGCCGTCCGGCCCGGCCGGGGCCGTTCCCTCGCCAGGCCCCCCACGACCGCACCGAATACAGAGAGAAGTTCCTTCCATGAGCACCACCACCGCCGTCGCCCCCCTGACCGTCGACGACGCCGATGTCCTCGTTGCGGCCGCCCGCAGCGCCGCCGAGGCCGCCGGGGTCACGGTCAGCGTCACCGTCCTGGACGCAGGGGGCCATCTGCTGGCCTTCCGCCGCGACGACCGCGCCGTGCTGATCTCCGGCGAGACGAGCACCCGCAAGGCCTACACGGCGCTCCAGCTGAACGCCCCGACCGCGGACCTCGTCGACGCCGTGCAGCCCGGCGGCCTCTTCCACACCTTGCCCACGGCGCTCGACCGGCCGCTGCTCTTCATCGCGGGCGGCGTACCGGTCCACCGCGACGGCCGGCTGATCGGCGCGATCGGCGTCGGCGGCGGCGCGCCGGAGCAGGACCACGGCTTCGCCACGGCCGCCGTGCAGGCCCTCGCCTGACGGCGGGACGTCCGGAACGTCAGCCGGCCGCCACCGTGAGCGGTGCGAATCGCCGGCTCCAGTCACCGGGCAGTTCGGCGGTCCCGTAGGTCATCACGGCGTTGAAGGCGACGGACTCCAGGCCCCGGGCCTTCAGCCACGTCAGCAGTTCCTCGTGCCGTACGTCGATGTCGGTGCGCAGAGGGCGGTCGGTGCGGGCGGCCAGAGACGCCACGAGTGCCTTCGCCGTCCTCGTGTCCCGGGCGATCAGAGGGCCCACGACATGGGTGTCCATGTTGGGCCAGGCGGCGGCGTAGCCGATGATCCGGCCGTTCTCCTCGGCGACCCGCACCTGGTCGGCGAAGGCGGGAAGCCGGGCGATGACATGGGTGCGGTCGGCGCCGAACACCTCCTCGTCGAGCCTGATGATCGCGGGGAGGTCTTCGGCCGTGGCGGCGCGAGTGATGGTGTCGGGCTCCGGATCGCCGGGGGTGAAGCGCCCGACCACCATCTCGGCTCGTCCCGTGGTCTTGAAGCCCAGTTCCTCGTAGAGCGGGCGCCCGTTCGGCGTGGCGTGCAGGGTGAGCGGAGTGGTGCCCATGGCGGAGACGACATGTCGCATCAGCCGCCGGCCGACGCCCTGCCTGGCATGCCGCTCCGCGACCAGCACCATGCCGACGGCCGCGAGGGCGGGTCGTCCGTGGGGGCCGTACTCGGTGATCACGCAGGCGCTGACGAGGCCGCCGTCGGGGTCGTCGATGCCGTAGCCGGTCCCGGCGGTGAGCAGGAGTCCCCACTTGTGTTCCTCGCGTGGCCACCCCCGGTTCTCTGACAGGTCGGCGCATGCCGTGAGGTCACGGTGCGTCAGGCGGCGGATGGGGAGGGCGGCGGGGGAAGGAGTCGGCACGCGGATCAGGCTGTCCGACCGGTGGCCTGGTCGTCCACCTCATTCCCGGGACACGTACGTGCTTTTGGCCATGTCGTGTCCCAGCGCACGGGCTGTCGTCGGGCGGTGCTGTTTCACGTGAAACACGAGTGTTCCCACGCCCGGGGATGGGGGCATGTGGGCTAGGGGCGATGCCCGGTATGGTCGACTCCGGTTCGTGTCCGGAACGTGATGTGCGCGGCGCGGTGCACTCCTCCGGCGCGAGCCCACAGCTCGGGAAGCAGCCTAACGGGACGGAGAGATCGAGGACCCGAGATTCCGGTCAACCGGACACCGCATCCGCACTGGATGGGATGCTGCGGTGCGAGGACTGCGGCCCGAGTCGCACGCTCGCCTCAGGTGATCTCGGCAGCCGGGACAGGGGTGGACCGCGGCCCTGTCGGTCGTGGAACGGGACGGAGGAGCAAGCCGTCCGCGGGGGAAGCAGGCACCTTCCATCGTGGAAGTGCGCAGACCGACCGATTGACGTTCGAGGCGAGGCACACCATGGACGCTCCGACCACCAGGTCGGCCGACAAGGGCACGTCCGGCGGCGAGGAGGGATGGTTCACGCCGTACCAGCAGCCGGATCCGCCTACCGACAGCGATCAGGGCGCCTCCGACCCTCCCGCTCGTTCACTGGCCGCTGTGCCGTCCTCCGACTCTCCCGCTCCCTCGTGGGCCCCCGTCCCGCGCCCCGCCCCTCCGGAGCCCCCGACTTCCGCCCTCTCCGGCCTCCCCGCTTCCTCCGGCCTTCCCGCGGTGTCCCACCTGCCCGCCCGGCGGACGGCGGCCGGCGGACATGCCTCCCCGGACGCCGTCCTCATCCGGCGGACCATGGCCGAGGTGGCTCCGGTGGCCGACAAGGTCACGTCGTACTTCTACGCGCTGCTCTTCGTCCGCCACCCCGACCTGCGCTCGCTCTTCCCGCCCGCGATGGACGCCCAGCGGGACCGGCTGCTGAAGGCGCTCCTCACCACCGCCGAGCACATCGACAACACCCCGGTCCTCGTCGACTACCTTCAGAACCTGGGCCGCGGCCACCGCAGGTACGGAACCCGCCCCGAGCACTACCCGGCCGTCGGCGAATGTCTGATCGGGGCCCTGAGCGCCTACGCGGGCGCCATCTGGGACGCCGAGACCGAGGCGGCCTGGGTCCGGACGTACACGACGATCTCCCAGGTCATGATCGACGCGGCAGCCGTGGACGAACTGCGCGCACCGCCCTGGTGGTACGCGGAGGTCGTCTCCCACGAGCTGAGGACGCCGGACGTCGCCGTTCTCACCCTCCGCCCCGACCAGCCCTATCCCTTCCTCGCCGGGCAGTACGCGAGCCTGGAGACACCGTGGTGGCCGCGGATCTGGCGGCACTTCTCCTTCGCCTCGGCCCCGCGCTCCGACGGACTGCTGTCGTTCCACGTGAAGGCCGTCCCCGCGGGCTGGGTCTCCAACGCGCTGGTGCACCGCGCCCACCCCGGCGACATCGTCCGGCTCGGCCCGCCCGCCGGCTCGATGACCGTCGACCACACCAGCGAGGGCGGGCTGCTCTGTCTGGGCGGCGGCACCGGGATAGCGCCGATCAAGGCGCTGGTCGAGGACGTCGCCGAACACGGCGCCCGCCGTCCGGTCGAGGTCTTCTACGGCGCCCGCCGCGATCAGGACCTGTACGACATCGACACCCTGCGCGGGCTTCAGCAGTCCCACCCCTGGCTGGAGGTCCGTCCGGTGATCGACCGGGACGGGCTGCTGCAACTCCCCGACGCCATACGCAGCTTCGGCCCCTGGACCGGGTACGACGCCTACGTCTCCGGCCCGCCCGGCATGATCCGCAGAGGGGTGGACGCCCTGCGCGATGCCGGCGTACCCGCGGAGCGCATACGCCACGACTCGGTCGAAGAGCTCGAGGGCGTCGGACACTGATCCCGCTGCCGGTACGTCACCCCAGGTCGGGAGCGTGCATGGCGCGGACGCCCTCGATGTTGCCGTCCAGGTAGTGGCGCAGCGAGAGCGGGACGAGGTGGACGGAGGCGATCCCCACCCGGGTGAACGGCACTCGGACGATCTCGTACTCGCCGATGGGTTCGTCGATCTCGGGACCGTGCCGCAGGGCCGGATCCATGGAGCCGAGCCGGCACACGAAGAAGTGCTGCACCTTCACGCCGGTCGCGCCGCCGTCCTCACCGATGTGCTCGACGGTGTCGACGAAGCAGGGGACGACGTCGGTGATCTTGGCGCCGAGTTCCTCGTACACCTCCCGGTGCAGGGCTTCGACGACGGTCGTGTCCTCCGGCTCGACGCCGCCGCCGGGCGTGAGCCAGTAGGGATCCATGCCGGGCTTGGTGCGCTTGATCAGGATCAGGTCGTCACCGTCCAGCAGAACGGCGCGTGCGGTGCGCTTGACCACGGGTCGGACGGTCATGGGAGAAATGTGGCCCGGCTGGTTCCACGTGAAACATCTCGCATCGTCACTGGGTGAGTGCGCACCGTGACCTCGCGCGGGACCGCGCTCAGCACCAGGTGAAGGCCGTCCTCAGCAGCCACTCGTGCGCCCGTGCGATGTGCGGCATCGCCAGGGTGCCCGTGCGCACCACCAGGAGGTATGTGCGCAGCGGCGGCACCGTGGGCTTGTGCAGTTCCACGACGTCACCGCGGTCCAGGGCGGCCGCGCAGAGGTAGCGAGGCAGCACCGCCAGCCCCGCGCCCGCTATGGCGCACGCCAGGACCGCGCGCAGGTCGGGGACGATCACGGTGCCCGAGGCGGCGGGGCGGGAATCGAAGACGGAGGCCCAGTAGCGGGAGACAAAGGGCAGCGACTCGTGGACCTCGACCACGGGGAGGTTCTCCAGGGCTTCCGCGCCCTCGCGCCGCTGCTTCTGCGCGCTGATCGGCTCGGCTCGGCCTGGAGCGGCGATGAGGACATGCTCCTCGTCGCACAACGGGGTGGCCGTGAGCAGCGCGCCGCGGGGCCGGGCCGTACTGATCGCCAGATCGTGGTGTCCGGCGGCGAGCCCCTCCAGAACCTCCTCGGCGGTCCCGAAGGAGGCGCGCAGGGAAAGGGCCTGCCCGTCGTCGCCCGCCAGTTCGGTGAGCGCGGGAAGGGCGCGTTCGGCGGTGAACTCCGGAGGGCCGGCGAGATGCAGCGTCCGTACCGCGGACTCGTCGTCGAGGCGGGTCTCGGTGATCTCCACCAGCGCGTCGAGGTGCGGAGCGGCCTTGTGGGCGAGTTCGTCGCCGATGGTGGTCGGCGTGACCCCGCGGGCCTGGCGCAGGAACAAGGGGCGTCCGAGCTGCCGTTCCAGCGTGCGTATCTGGGAGGTCACGGCCGGCTGGGACAGGCCCAGCAGAGCGGCGGCGCGGGTGAAGGAGCCGGCCCGGTGCACGGTCACGAAGGTGCGCAGCAAGGCCAGATCCATGGAGCGCGCTCCCCCTTCCCTGCCCTTCGCCCGGCCCCGAGCAGGGACCAACTATAAATAAGTCGATAGGTCTCTGTCGCTACTGTGATTGGACACGGACACAGAGTCAACTAGCCTTGGTCGCGCGGTTCTTCGCGCGCAGAACCGCGGACGGTCCGAGCCACGAGGGGGGAGGCTCGGACCGTCCGGTGCACACGGCGCGGCACCGCCGCGGCACCCGTAATCCCTTCATCGCCCCGACTCCTCCAGCGCCCGCAGCACGTCCGCCACCAGGTCCTCGGGATCCTCGGCGCCGACCGACAGCCGGACGAAGCCCTCCGGCACCGCGTCCCCGCCCCAGCGCCCCCGCCGCTCGGCCGTGGAGCGCACCCCTCCGAAGCTGGTCGCGTCGTCCACGAGCCGCAGCGCCTCGAGGAACCGGTCCGCACGCGCGCGCGTGGGCAACGTGAAGGAGACCACGCACCCGAAGCGCCGCATCTGCTGCGAGGCGATTTTGTGGGACGGGTCGTCGGGCAGCCCCGGATACCGCAGCCCGGTCACCTCGGTCCTCCCCCGAAGCGCCTCGGCGACGGCCAGGGCGCCGGCGCTCTGACGGTCGACGCGCATCTGGAGGGTGGCGATCGACCGGTGCGCGAGCCAGGCCTCCATGGGCCCGGGAATCGCTCCGACGATCTTGCGCCAGCGGCGCACCGCTGTCATCGGCTCACCCGCGCGGCCGGTGACGTAGCCCAGGAGGACATCGCCGTGCCCGGTGAGCTGCTTGGTTCCGCTGGCGACCGAGAAGTCGGCGCCCAGTTCCAGGGGGCGCTGCCCCAGGGGCGTCGCCAGGGTGTTGTCCACGGCCACGAGAGCACCACGCGCGTGTGCCGCTTCGACGAGCCGGCGGATGTCGCACACGTCGAGCCCGGGGTTCGACGGCGACTCGATCCACAGCAGCCTCGCGCCGTCGAGGACGTCGAGCTGGGCGTCCTCGCCGGTCGGCGCGGTGCGCACCGTGATGCCGAACGCCTCCAGCTGGGCGCGGACCAGGGGCAGTGCCTGGTAGCCGTCGCTCGGCAGCACGACAGTGTCCCCGGCGCGCAGCTGGGAGAAGAGCACCGCCGAGATCGCGGCCATGCCCGAGGCGAACACCAGGGTCTCGACGTCGTCGCGCCCCGGCGCCTCCAGCTCCCCGATGGCGCGCTCCAGGTGCGTCCAGGTCGGGTTCTCGTCGCGGCCGTAGGTGTACGGGCCCGTCGGCTCGCCGGGCAGATGGAAGTGCGCGGCGAACACGGGGCCGGGCAGGGTCGGTTCGTACTTCACCGGTTCGGGCAGGCCCGCCCGCACCGCGCGCGTGCCCTCGCCGGCGCCCGGGGGGAAGCCGTCACCCGCTGCGGAATCGCTCATGCCATCTGTCCTTCCACGACCTCGCTCACCTCGGCGAGCAGACCGACGCTCGCCTCCTCCACCATCTCAAGGCATGCGTCGAAGCCGTCCGGGCCCCCGTAGTAGGGGTCGGGGACGTCGAGTTCGTTGCCGGCCGACGGGGCGTACGACCGCAGCAGGCGGACCTTCCGGGCGTCCTCGGCGGTGGGGGCGAGACGGCGCAGCTCCCTGAGGTGGCCGGAGTCCAGGGCGATCACCAGGTCGAGCCGGGCGAACCAGGACGGGTCGAACGCGCGGGCCGTGTGCGCGGTGCCGTATCCGTTCTTCTCCAGGACCGAGACGGTGCGCGGGTCGGCGTCCTCGCCCACGTGCCAGTCGCCCGTGCCGGCGCTGTCGATCTCCACCAGTCCGTCGAGTCCGGCCTCCGCCACGTGCGCGCGGAAGACGGACTCGGCCATCGGGGAGCGGCAGATGTTGCCGGTGCAGACGAAGCAGACGCGGTAGGTCATCGCGTGTTCAGTCCTTGTCGGGGAGGACGACGTTGAGCGCCCAGGAGACGACGGAGACGATCAGGCCGCCGAGCACCGCGGTCCAGAAGCCGTCGACGTGGAAGCTGAGATCGAGCTTGTCGGCCAGCCACGAGGTGAGCAGCAGCATCAGCGCGTTGACGACCAGGGTTATCAGGCCGAGCGTGAGGACGAAGAGCGGGAAGGTCAGCACCTTCACGATCGGCTTCACCAGGAAGTTGACGAGGCCGAAGAGCAGCGCCACCACGATCAGGGTGCCGACCTTCTTGCCCGTGCTGTCACCGGTCAGAGTGATCTTGTCGAGCAGCCAGACGGCGACCGCCAGGGCACCCGCGTTGGCGATCGTCTTGACTACGAAATTCTTCATGTGTCTGATCGTGGCAGACGAGATCGGCTACGAGTGTGGACGAGGGCGATGAAGGCATTCCGGCTGGACGAACTGGAGGCGGAGCGAGCCGCCAACGACGGCGCTTACCTGCAGTTTCTGCGGGAGCGGAACATGTCGGTCGGGCTGTACGCGCTCGATGCCGGAGAGCATGATCCACAGAATCCGCACAATCAGGACGAGGTGTACTTCGTCGTCAGCGGGCGGGCCTCCATCACGGTCGGACTGGAGACCACCCAGGTGGCACGCGGCAGCGTGGTGTACGTGCCGGCCGGGGTCGCCCACAAGTTCCACCACATCAGCGAGGACCTGCGCGTTCTGGTCGTGTTCTCGCCCGCGGAGGGCTGACCGTCTCCACCGGCAGTGGATGCGCCACCTCAGGGTTCCCTAGGGGATCGGTCAGGGGAGGGCAAGGGACGCGAGGCCCCCGCCGGCGGTCCTCGCGCCCTAGCATCGACGGCAGGACACCGAAAGATCCGGCCCGTCGGAGGCGCCGGACATCCGACGAGACGAGGACGAGGGCGATGCGAGAGATCTTCGCGGGACTGCCGTGGTGGGTGAAGTGGGTGGCGGTGCCGGTCATCGCGCTGGTCGTGTTCGGCGGCCTGATAGCGAGCGTGGTCGGCTTCGTGATCGGACTGCTCTTCAAGCTGCTGGTCTTCGTGGCGCTGGTCGCCGGACTGGTCTACGTGGTGCGGAAGTTCACGTCGAGCTCCTCCTCGCGCGGCGACTGGTGAGTCGCGCGGGCGGGCGGCGACGGTAACAGGAATCGCCTGTTCCCTCGGCCGGGGGAAGTTTCCCCGACAGCCCGGCTGCGAGCGGCGGCGGACGGTTAAAGTCCGGAACCCGTCGCGGGGACGAGCCCCCGCGAGCGGAGTATCCCCCTCCCGTGTTCCCGGCACGGACCGCCCCCTCGCGCTTCGGGAGTGACCCTTGGCCACGGTTGACACCGCATCAGCGGAGCCGTACGGACCCCCCAGCCGGTCGTGTTCCACCCCACCACCGCTCCAACGCCCGCCGAACAGGGGCGTCCCCGAGCAACCGCACTCCGCGACGACCCTCATCGGCTCCGTGCAGCGCGCGATGCGTCTGCTGGAGTCCGTCGCCGACCACGAGTGCGGCGCTCCGGCCAAGCAACTGGCCCGCGAGACCGGTCTCGCGCTTCCCACCGCCTACCACCTCCTGCGCACCCTGGTCCACGAGGGCTATCTGCGCCGTGACAAGGGGCTGTTCTTCCTCGGTGAGGCGGCCGTGCGGCTGGGCGGCAGCGGGGCGGCGCAGAAACGTCGCAGCACGGTGGTGGACACCCTCGCTCACTGGCGGGATTCGATCGGTGTCCCGGTCTACTACGCCGTGTACCGCGAGGGCGAGATCGAGGTCATGTGCGTCTCCGATACCCCAGGCAATCCGGCGGTCGAGGAGTGGGCCGACTTCCGCGAGACCGGGCACGCGCACGCCATCGGCCAGTGCCTGCTGTCCCAGCTCGACGAGGAGTCGCGCCGCGACCACCTCCACCGCTACCCCGTGCAGTCGATCACCCCGTACACCGTCCGTGACGACCACACCCTGATGCGGCGGCTGGCCCGGGTGCGCCGGATGGAGGCGGTCGTCGAACGGCAGGAGTACGCGCTGGGCACGGTGTGCGCCGCGATCCCGATCACCGTGGGCACCTCGGCGGCGACGATGGCCATCTCCCTGCCCGCCCATCAGGCGGACCGGCTGCTCTCGGCGGCGCAGCAACTCCAGAGCGAGGTCGGGCGCAGGCTGGGATCGCTTGCGCTCTCTATCAGTATCTGAAAACTCACTCCTTGTGATCTGTTGTGTACGTTCAGCAAGATGCCTGAAGTGTCAGGGGTCGATTCCCGGCCATCTACGGCAATGACGGGGTAAGGCGATGCGCGAGTCCGTGCAGGCAGTACAGGCAGAGGTCATGATGAGCTTCCTCGTCTCCGAGGAGCTCTCGTTCCGTATCCCGGTGGAGCTGGGCTACGAGACCTGCGATCCCTTCGCCGTGCGGCTCACCTTTCACCTGCCCGGTGACGCTCCGGTGACCTGGACGTTCGGGCGGGAGCTGCTCATCGACGGGGTGGGCAGACCGTGCGGCGAGGGCGATGTGCGGGTCTCGCCCCTCGACCCCGGTTCACTCGGCGAGGTCCTGATCAGACTTCAGGTCGGCGGCGACCAGGCGGTGTTCCGTTCCTCGACGGCTCCGCTCGTGGCCTTCCTGGACCGCACCGACAAGCTCGTCCCGCTGGGCCAGGAGGGCGCGCTCGCCGACTTCGACGCCCACCTCGACGAGGCCCTGGACCGGATCCTGGCGGAGGAGCAGAGCGCCGGCTGAAGCGTCGTGCCGGGGAGGGCGACGACACGCTTCTGCGCGGGGAGGGGCTGTGCAGGAACGCTTCTTCCGAAGGCGGACGAGGTTCGGGCACCCGAGGCGAGGTGGGCGACGGCCGCGGACGCTTCGCCCCGGTCAGCGCTTGCGCCGCCTGCCCCTGCCGCCGCTCCGAGCAGCCGGGGACGCCGGACCCGCCGCAGCGGCGGCCGCCGCCCCGGGCGTGCCTTCGGGGGCCGTCTCGGCCGCCGAGTCCGGACCCGGGCGGTCGGCCGAGACCACGAGCGCCGCGAGCGCCGTCGTCACCGGGACCGACGCGACCAGACCGATCGAGCCCACGAGCGTGCGCACGATCTCCGCGGCGACCAGTTCGCTGTTGGCGACCGTGCCGACGCTGCTCTGCGCGATCGAGAAGAGCAGCAGCAGCGGCAGCGCCGCGCCGGCGTAGGCGAGGACGAGTGTGTTGACCACGGACGCGATGTGGTCGCGGCCGATGCGGATGCCCGCCTGATACAGCCCGCGCCAGCCCATCGACGGGTTGGCCTCGTGAAGCTCCCAGACCGCCGAGGTCTGGGTGACCGTCACATCGTCGAGGACGCCGAGCGAACCGATGATGATGCCGGCGAGCAGCAGACCGCTCATGTCGATCGACGGATACAGGCCGTGGATCAACCCGGTGTTGTCGTCCGTGTTGCCGGTCAGCGCGGCCCAGTCGACGAACCAGGATCCGAGGGCGCCGATCAGCAGCAGCGAGATGAGCGTGCCGAGCACCGCGACGGAGGTGCGGGCCGAGAGACCGTGACACAGGTAGAGGGCGATCAGCATGATGGCGCTCGACCCCACCACCGCGACGGCCAGCGGGTTCGACCCCTGGAGGATCGCGGGCAGGACGAAGAAGTTCAGCACCAGGAAGCTGATGGTCAGCGCGATCAGGGCCATGACGCCCCGCAGCCGTCCGACGATCACGACGGCGACCGCGAAGATGCCGGCGAGCAGTCCCATCGGGAGCCGGCGGTTGATGTCGGTGACCGAGTACTGGAGGTCCTTCGGCGCGGAGGGCTCGTAGGCGACCACGACCTTCTGATCCTGTTCCAACTGCCGTGACTGGTCCGGCTGGACGATCTCCGTGAACGTACGGCCCTTGTCCTTGCCGGTGTCCACCCGGATCGTGGCCCGCTTGCAGGTGCCGTTCGCCTGCTGCTGCGCGGAGGAGCCCTCGGCCGTGGAGGTGTCTCCGGTCGGGGTCTCACCCGAGGCGTTCACCGACGAGCAGCTCACGCTCTCGACCTTGGTGACCGTCGCCTGCTGGGTCTGCCGGTCGAAGCCCACCCCGGTGCGCTCGTGCGCCGGAGCGCCGCCGGGCCACAGCACGACCAACCCGGCGAGCACCGCCACGGCGAACGGGATCAGGACCGCACCGATGACCTTGCGCAGGTGCCGGGAGACGGGGGCCGCCGGGCCGTGACTGTGGCTGTGCGAGTGCCCATGACCGCCACCCGCACCGTGCCCGCCCGAGCTGTGCCCTCCCGAACCGTGGTCGTGGCTGTCGCCCCCGCCCTGCTCACCGCCGGGACCGTGGCCACCCGGACCGTAGCCGTGGCTTCCCGAGCCATGCCCGCCCGATCCGTGGCCGTGGCCCCCCGAGCCCTGCCCGCCACCTGAACCCCGCCCGGCCCCGTGGCCGTTGCCGTCTCCGAAGCCGCGTCCCCCGCCGTCCGCTGCCGGACCGTCGCCCGATGCCTGGCCTCCGTCAGGCGGGTACGCGCCGCCGAAGTCGTCGGGGCGCCCGCCGCCGTAACCGAACCCGTGATCACGCCCTCTGCTGAAGTCGCGGTCGTCTTCGGGACCCGGTCCGGTGCCGGGCCCGGTGCTGTTTCGGGCGGCCGGTCGGCGAGGCGGCTCGGGGGGCGGATACGGGGGAGGAGTCGTGGTCACCGACCGATCATCGCAAGAACGGCAGGGGCCCACTGTTCACCGCGCCACACATGCCGCTAGCGTGGAGGCACCTTTTGCACACGCGGGAGCTCGGAGCACCGGGCTGAGAGGGCGCTGACCTCCGTCTTCGCGATGTTTCACGTGGAACGCCATCACCACCGAGTGATGTTTCACATGAAACGTCGGCAGACGGCAATCGCTGCGTCGACCGCTGAACCTGTTACCGGGTAATGCCGGCGTAGGGAGTAGGTCTCATGACCAACAAGGACGCACGCACGCCTGCCTCCACGCAGATCTCCGCCGAGGTCTCCGCGAACGGGGAGGCCGGGAAGTCCATCGGCTGGCACAAGGCGTACGTCGAGGGCACACGCCCCGATCTGCGGGTGCCGGTCCGTCAAGTGCACCTCACCAACGGGAAGTCGGTCACGCTGTACGACACGTCCGGCCCGTACACCGATCCGCTCGTCGACACCGACGTCCGCCGGGGGCTGTCCCCGCTGCGGGAGAACTGGATCATCGCCCGCGGGGACACCGAGGAGTACGCGGGTCGCCCCGTCCGTCCCGAGGACGACGGCATCAAGCACACCTCGCCGCGCGGCGGTCTGCGCAATCTCGACGCGGTCTTCCCGGGACGACCCCGGCTGCCGCGTCGCGGTCGGGCCGGCGAGGCGGTCACTCAACTCGCCTACGCCCGGCGGGGCGAGATCACGCCCGAGATGGAGTATGTGGCCATCCGGGAGAACGTGGCGCCCGAGGTGGTCCGCGAGGAGATCGCCGCGGGCCGCGCGGTGCTGCCGGCCAACGTCAACCACCCGGAGATCGAGCCGATGATCATCGGCAAGCGGTTCCTGGTGAAGGTCAACGCCAACATCGGCAACTCGGCGGTGACGTCCTCCATCGAGGAGGAGGTCGAGAAGATGACCTGGGCGACCCGATGGGGTGCCGACACGGTCATGGACCTGTCCACCGGCCGGAACATCCACACCACCCGCGAGTGGGTGCTGCGCAACTCCCCCGTCCCCATCGGCACGGTGCCGCTCTACCAGGCACTGGAGAAGGTCGACGGCAGGGCCGAGGAGCTGACCTGGGAGATCTACAAGGACACGGTCATCGAGCAGGCCGAACAGGGCGTGGACTACATGACGGTCCACGCCGGCGTCCGCCTCCCGTACGTCCCCCTGACGGCGAACCGCAAGACCGGCATCGTCTCCCGCGGCGGCTCGATCATGGCCGCGTGGTGCCTGGCCCACCACAAGGAATCGTTTCTCTACGAGAACTTCGAGGAACTCTGCGAGATCCTCGCGGCCTACGACGTCACGTACTCGCTGGGCGACGGCCTGCGCCCCGGTTCCATCGCGGACGCCAACGACGCGGCGCAATTCGCGGAGTTGAGGACGCTCGGGGAACTCAACCGGATCGCGAAGCGTTTTGATGTACAGACGATGATCGAGGGCCCGGGCCACGTCCCGATGCACAAGATCAAGGAGAACATCGACCTTCAGCAGGAGATCTGTGATGAAGCTCCGTTCTATACGCTCGGCCCGCTGACGACGGACGTCGCGCCGGCGTACGACCACATCACCTCCGGCATCGGTGCCGCGATGATCGCCTGGTGGGGCACGGCCATGCTCTGCTATGTCACGCCCAAGGAGCACTTGGGCCTGCCCAACCGTGACGACGTCAAGACCGGCGTCATCACCTACAAGATCGCCGCCCACGCAGCCGACCTCGCCAAGGGGCACCCCGGTGCGCAGGAATGGGACGACGCGCTGTCCGACGCCCGCTTCGAATTCCGCTGGGAGGACCAGTTCAACCTGGCCCTCGACCCGGACACGGCCCGTGAGTTCCACGACGAGACCCTGCCGGCGGAACCGGCCAAGACGGCTCACTTCTGCTCGATGTGCGGGCCGAAGTTCTGCTCGATGAAGATCAGCCACAGCATCACGGAGCGATTCGGCGGTACGCCGACGGAAGGAGCGACACAGGACGAGATCGCGGACGGAATGCTCCAGAAGTCCAAGGAGTTCGCGGCGAGCGGCAACAGGGTGTACCTGCCCATGGCCGACTGAGGCGGCCCTTCGGTCGACCGAGTTCGCAGGGCCCCGGTCCCGGTCCGGACGCGATGCCGTCCGGACCGGGAGCCAGGAACGGTCAGGCCGGGGAGCCCGGCGCGGTCAGGCTGCGGAGTCCTGCGTGGTCAGGCCGCGGAGTCCTGCGGATACCAGCGGAGCTCCACGGTGTTGCCGTCCGGGTCCCGGACGTAGACCGAGGTGGCGGAGCCCCGTGCGCCGAAACGCTCGACGGGGCCTTCGAGCAGGGTGACGGGCTCCGTCCTGAGGAACTCGTCCCAGTCCAGGGGGTCCACGGTGAGGCAGATGTGGTCGACGTTGGACGTTCCCCGAGGGCGGCGGACCAGGTCGATGACGGTCTCGGGGGCCACTCGCACCGAGGGGAACGGGACTCTGCCCGCCCGCCACTCGGTGACGCGGACCGGTTCCAGACCGAGGAGCCCGATGTAGAAGTCCAGAGACCGCTCGACGTCCTCGACGTTGAGCACCAGATGATCGAAGGCCTTGACGCGCAGCGAGGTCACTTCTCCTCCAGCGCGACGGCATGGCGCAGCCACTGGGTGAACAGGGCCGGGTCCACGTCGTCGACGGTCCTGAGCTTCACGGAGGCCATCTGGCGGGCGCCGGGGACCAGCCGCCCGGAGGGGTCGGTGATCTCCTGGCCTCGCCACAGACCGAAGGTGACGTAGGAGGTGTACGCCTTGAGCAGACAGACCGGTGTCCGGCCGGGTCTGTCGCCGAGGCTCCAGGTGGGATGGCCGTGCCAGAGCGCGCCGGCGCCGTCCGGCAAGGCGGCGTCGATGTGGGGGCGCACCTTCTCGCCGATCTCCCGCAGCTCGTCGTCGAGGCCGGCCAGGTAGGCGGTGATGTCCGAAGCGTTCATGGGGCGTCCTCGATAGTGGTGGGTTTCAGGGGGACGCCTCTTACGATCCACCGGCGAGAAGCTGTCATCAACGACGAATCGAACGACGGGCGTTGAGCCTGACTAAACGCCGGGGGGACTGTGCTGGAACGGGTGGAGATCGAGACCTTCCTGACGCTTGCCGAGGAACTGCACTTCGGGCGCACCGCCGAGCGCCTGCGTGTGACGACCGGGCGGGTCAGCCAAGTCGTCAAGAGGCTTGAACGGCGGATCGGAGGCGCACTGTTCGAACGGACCAGCAGAACCGTCCGACTCACGGCGATCGGGCGGCAGTTGGCCGACGATCTGAGGCCCCTGGTCGCCGCGATGGACGAGGCGCTGAGCAGAGCCGTCGATGCCGGCCGCGGTGTCACGGGTGAGCTGCGGGTCGCCTTTCTCGGCGAGTGGACGGCCCCCACGCTCCTGGAAGCGGTCGGTGTGTTCGGCGAGCGTCATCCCGACTGCCGCGTCGACGTGCGGGAGGTACAGCTGGCCGACTCCCGCGCGAGTCTGCTCGACGGCTCGGTGGATGTCCTCATCGCCTCGTACCCGTTCGACGGGATGGCGTGCGGACCGGTGCTGCTGACGGAGAACCGGGTGCTCGCCGTCGCCGCCGGGCATCCGCTCGCCGACGAGGAGTCGGTGTCCGTGGAGGTACTCGCCGAACACCCCGTGGTGCAGTACCCGGAGGTCACCTCGGCGGCGTTCAAACAGGACCGCACTCCGGACCGCACCCCGTCGGGCAGACCCGTGCCGAAGGGGCCGGCCGGACGGTCGTTCTCGGAGATGCTCACCCTGGTGGCGATGGGCCGAGGCGTCCTGCCGGTCGGCGAGCACTCCCGGCAGTACTACCCGCGGCCGGACGTGTCCTATGTGCCGATCCACGACGCACCGCCGATCGAACGGGGACCGGTGTGGCTGGAGGGAAACACCACGGAGCGCGTCCGCGCGTTCGTACGGGCCGCGGCGGATGTCGCGCGAAGGCCGCTGATCGCCTGAGTCGGCGCTGCTCGTGCCCGCAAGGGGCCGCGGACATGCCGGAGGGCGCCTCGGGTGCGGCTCGCCCTCCCGGGTGGCGGGGGCTGCTCCCGGGCGTACGGGGCTGCTCCCGGGCACAGGGTGCCGCTCCCCGGCGCGGGGCTCGCGTTCGCGCTCCCCGGCTCAGGGCTGACGCGTTCCGGCTCGGAGCTGACGCGGCCCGGCGTGCGGCTTGCGCTCCGCGGTGGGGGCGCAAGCCGAAGGCCTACTCGGGCTGGTGCTCCGGGCCCCCGAAGTCCGGGCTGGTGTAGTCCGGGCTGGTGTAGCTCGGCCGAGGGCCGGCCGAGGGGCCGTCGTCGGGGCTGGTGAAGCCGGGCCGGCCGTAGCCGATCTTCGGCAGCCGCCCGGTGGGGGCCGGAGGGGCGGGTGTGGGATGCAGTGCGGCGGTCGTACCCGGGTCGGCGAGGGCCTCGCGCAGGAACGGCAGGATGCCCCGGTCGAGCAGGGCCTCCCGCCAGGCTTCCCTGGCGCGGTCCACCTCCTCGCTGCGCTCGCCGTACAGGCCGGCCTCCAGGGAGGGACGGTTGCGCAGGGCGGTGAGCAGGAGTCCGACGGTGGCGACGAGGATCGCGGCCGCCGCGACGGCCCCGAACGCCCAACCGACGTTGATCATGGCCTCGGCGGCTGTCGGCTCGGGCTCGAGCATCCTGAGGACGTATCCCACGAGCAGGAAGATCACCGCGGCGGTGCCGGCGAGAACGGGGGTGAGGACGGCGGCGACGGCGACGGCGCCCGCCCCGGCGGCCTCGGCGACCTGGGCCGCCTCGCCCATGGTGGAGGCGAGCCCCATCCCGCCCACGCCCGGCTCGCCCGAGCCGGAGTCGTGGCCGGAGGTCGACGGGGTGGACGGCGCCGGGTGGCGCAGTTCCTCGCGGACCTTCACATAGTGCTGGTACTCGGTCGCCGCGGCCGCCGTGATGAGGGCGGTGGCGTTGAGCGCCATGGTGCGCAGTTGTTCGGCGTTGAGCCGTTGTCCGACAGCGGTCAGTTCCGGGTGGTGTGGGGCGGAGCGCAGCGCCTCATCGAGGATCCGCTCGTACTCCTGGCGGTCCTCGCTGTGCAGGTGCTGCGGAACGCTGTTCATGTGCATCCCCCGATGCTCCGTAGGGCTTGGGGCTCGCATGCCAACGAGCCGTCGGGCAGAAACGGAGGGGAGCCTGCTACGGATAAGCCGATGGTAGAGCGGCGACGGCATGAGGTGACAGGGGGTTCGCGGAAATTGGCCCCTGGCCTGGGGTGTAGTCGGCCGGTCCGGCGGGGTGAGCGCCGGGTCCGTGAACGGTCAGTCGGTGAGCGGCAGTTGCTGGACCAGCAGCTTCCCGGCCATCGTCACTCCGCCGTCCATCGCGATGGCCAGCCCGCCGGCGTAGACGTGCGGTCCCTCGACCGAGGGCTGCGGGTCGTCGCCCTCCTCGGAGCCGACCTCGCCCAGCAGGTACGGGATGGGGCTGTGGCCGTGAACGATGCGGGTGCCGCCGTACGTATCGAGCAGGGAGCGGACGGCGTCGGCTCCGCCCTCGTCGCGGAAGGAGAAGCGCTTGGTGAACTTGCGGAACAGGTCCCACACCTCGTCCGCGTCGTTGCGGGTGATCGTCTCGCGGACGGTGTCGTTGACCGCTTCGATCGAGTCGCCGTAGTCGAGGTAGGCGGTGGTGTCCGAGTGCACGAGCAGATGACCGTCGACCTCCTCGACGGCGTCGAGGCGGGCCATCCACTGGAGGTGGTGGTCCTGGAGACGGTCCATGTCCGACTTCTGGCCGCCGTTCAGCAGCCAGGCGGCCTGGAAGGTGGCGGTGCCCGCGCCGGAGTTGACGGGGGTGTCGCCGAACCGCTTGGCGCCGAGCAGCAGCAGTTCGTGGTTGCCCATGAGGGCCTTGCAGTAGCCGCCGGCCGCGGCGGCCTCGGCGGACAGCCGCATCACGAGGTCGATGACGCCGATGCCGTCCGGACCGCGGTCCGTGAAGTCGCCGAGGAACCACAGCCGGGCGGTGCCCGCGCACCAGTGGCCGGCGTCGTCGACCAGGCCCTTCTCCTGGAGGGCGGAGATCAGCTCGTCGAGGTAGCCGTGCACGTCGCCGACGACGAACAGCGGACCCTGGCCGGTCGCCTGCTGCGGCGCCGGGTCGGGTTCGGCGTCGACGGTCACCTGCACGGTGTCGCCCCGGTTGATGACCGGCAGATCGCGCTGGGTGGGCGTGTAGCCCTCGGGGTGCTCCAACGGGTCCTCGAGAGGCGGCGCGGCGTTTCCGGGATGCGTGCTCTCGGCGTACGGACCGGTCTCGTGGACGTACGCGGGCACCCGGAAGTCGCGCAACGTCGCCGTCCGCTCCACCTCGGGTCCCTGACCGGCCCCCTGAGTCATCAGACCCCTCCACCATCGCGCCGCAGCTGCACCGCTTCGGACTGCCTGGTCGTAACGGCCCGCGGTGCCGTGGGCCCATCATAGGAATGCGGATCGCGTCGTGTGATGTCCCAGGGGTGGTGAATCAGAGCAAGGCTCGGTTTCCCCGCGGCTTTCGTCCCGGTTGAGACGGGATCGGCAGCCCCGGATCCACCCCGCGGACACCGTGACCACACTCTCGTCCCACACGCCTCGGGCGAAGCGGGGGGTGCGCGTCCGCTTCCGGAAGGGCCGACGGACCGAGTCCGCGGGCCGCCTCCGGAACGATCCCGCCGGCCCGCCGGCCCACCGGCCCACCGGCCCACCGGCCCACCGGCCGGGCGACCGCGCGGCCGGCCTTCGGGACGATCGCGTCAGCCCGCCCGAGCCTGGTCCCCCGACCGCGGACCCGTGCCCCTCAGCCGCCGGGCCCGGTGCGCCGCCGGTCGAGCCGCCTCCCGCCCGGGCACCCCGCCGCAAGGACCGAACGCCGCGCCACCGGAAACCCCGGCGCTTCCCCTCAGCCCGCTTTCCTCGCGGCCCGGCCGGGGGGCACGGGGCCAGCCCCGGGGCCAGTCCCCAGCCCCGTACGACGACGGCACCCCCCGGCTGTAGCGCAGCCCCCGCGCGGCGCGCCCCGCTCTACGTCTTCTCGGGCGCCCGAGGCGGACTCACCGTCGTCCGTGGCGGACGTCGCTGAGACGAGGTACGCACGATCAGTTCGGTCGGTATCACCTGTTCGACCGGGTGGTCCCCGTCCACGCCCTCGATCGCGTCGATGAGGAGCTGGACCACCGCCGTCCCGATGCGGCGCGGCTTGAGCGAGAGCGTGGTGATCGGCGGCTCGGTGCTGGCGTACACGGTGGACTCGCTGCAGCACACCAGCAGCAGGTCCTCGGGGACGCGCAGACCGTAGCGGCGGGCCGCGGCCAGCAGGTCGGTGCCGTTGGGGTCGAACAGGCCGTAGACCGCGTCGGGGCGGTCGGGGCGGGCCAGCAGCCGGTCGGCGGCGACGGCGCCCGCGCAGGGGTCGTGGGCGGGGTAGGCCTCGTAGACCGGGTCCTGGCCGACGCGCTCGCACCAGCGCAGGTACGCGCTGGTCGACAGGTGGGTGTACGTGTCCGTGGAGGTGCCCGTGAGCAGGCCGATGCGGCGGGCGCCGGCGTCGGCCAGATGGTCGAGGAGGTCGAGGACGGCGGCCTCGTGGTCGTTGTCCACCCAGGCGGTCACCGGGAGCGTGCCGGCCGGGCGGCCGTCGGAGACGACGGGTAAGCCCTGCCGGACGAGCTCGCTGACCACCGGGTCCTGGTCGGAGGGGTCGATGACCACCGTGCCGTCCAGGGCGACGTTCGACCACACGTCGTGGCGCGAGGTCGCGGGCAGGATGACGAGCGCGTAGCCGCGGGCGAGGGCGGCGGAGGTCGCGGCGCGCGCCATCTCGGCGAAGTACGCGAACTCGGTGAAGGTGAAAGGTTCATCCCCGTACGTGGTCACGGTCAGACCGATGAGGCCTGACTTTCCGGTACGGAGGGTTCGGGCCGCGGCGGAGGGGCGGTAGCCCAGCCGTTCGGCGACTTCACGGACATGGCGTCGGGTGGCGTCAGGGAGCCTGCCCTTGCCGTTGAGGGCATCGGAGACGGTCGTGATGGACACTCCGGCGGCGGCGGCCACGTCCCTGATGCCCGCCCGGCCCGGCCGGCTGCCTCGGCGTGAGGTTTCCGCGCGGCTCACCTGGTGCTTCCCTGCTGCTGTCATGGCGAGCCGATAGTAGGGCTCTTCCGGTGGGGTAGGGCGGACGCATATGCACGCGTTGACAGGCACGTTTCTGCATGGTCCCAGGGGCCCAAACGCCTGGGAAACGAAGGCAGTTGAGGAGCGCTGTGCCGAGACGTGTGGCGTGCACACGGATAGGCCTGCCAAGGCACCGATGTCTCGAAGAGGTCTCAACTCACCTGCACGAGGGATGCGCGCCACGGCGCGAGCCACCGGCGCACAGATATATGCGAGGCGCGCCCCTGATTCGTTCACCTTCGTACGGCTTCGTGCAGATACCGGCGGACGGGGGCGGCCGACGAGAGTTCGCGCCTGAGGACAGGGTCTCCCGCACGCCCGCCCAATCCTCATAAGGTGAGCAGTATTGAAGCCGGTGGTGGTCACGAGGAGGACTGCGGTGAGCGAGACGAGCCCCAAGCTGCGCGCTGAGCTGGAGGGTATCCCCACCTACAAGCCGGGCAAGTCGGCCGCGTCCGGTGGCCCCGTGGCCTACAAGCTGTCCTCCAACGAGAATCCGTACCCGCCGCTGCCCGGTGTGCTGGAGAGCGTCTCGGCCGCCGTCGCGTCCTTCAACCGCTATCCGGACATGGCCTGCACGGGGCTGGTGAACGAGATCGCCGAGCGCTTCGGCGTGCCCGCCTCGCACGTGGCCACCGGCACCGGATCGGTGGGCGTCGCGCAGCAGCTGGTGCAGTCGACCGCGGGCCCCGGCGACGAGGTGATCTACGCCTGGCGGTCGTTCGAGGCATACCCGATCATCACCCAGATCAGCGGTGCTACCGCGGTGCAGGTGCCGTTGACGCAGGGCGATGTGCACGACCTGGACGCGATGGCGGACGCGATCACCGACCGGACCCGGCTGATTTTCGTCTGCAACCCCAACAACCCCACGGGCACCGTCGTGAAGCGGGCCGAGCTGGAGCGGTTCCTGGACCGGGTGCCCGGTGACGTGCTGGTCGTCCTGGACGAGGCCTACCGTGAGTTCATCCGGGACCTCGAGGTGCCGGACGGCTGTGAGCTGTACCGCGAGCGGCCGAACGTCTGCGTCCTGCGGACGTTCTCCAAGGCGTACGGGCTCGCCGGGCTGCGGGTGGGCTTCGCGATCGCCCATGAGCCGGTGGCGGCGGCGCTGCGCAAGACGGCGGTGCCGTTCGGGGTGAGCCAGCTCGCCCAGGAGGCGGCGATCGCTTCGCTGCGAGCGGAGGACGAGCTGTTCGGGAGGGTCGGCTCGCTGGTGGGCGAGCGCACGCGGGTGGTCGAGGGGCTGCGCGCGCAGGGCTGGACGGTGCCTGAGACCCAGGCGAACTTCGTGTGGCTGCGGCTGGGCGAGCGGACCGTTCCCTTCGCGGCGGCGTGCGAGCAGGCCGGTGTGGTGATCCGGCCGTTCCCGGGAGAGGGCGTGCGGGTGACGATCGGGGAGCCCGAGGCCAACGACATCTTCCTCAAGGCGGCGGAGGGGTTCCGCAAAGAGATGTAGCGCCGACTCCCGAGTCGTGTGCGGAGCCGCAGCGCGCAGAGCGGCTCTGAGCGGATCGGTCGCTGTCGGGCGTCTTGGTTTCACGTGGAACCGAGGCGCCCTTCCTTGTGCTCGGACGCGCTGCTCCATCGCTGGTCAGAGGCCTGTTGGCTGGTTTGGGCCCCCCGCCGTGCGGGTGTCGAACGGGTATGCGTCATAATTGCTTGTGAATGTGAACGCTTTCACAAGCGTGAGTTAGGAGCGGTGACGTGGACCTGGCGTTGGCGCCGGAAACCCTGGCGCGCTGGCAGTTCGGCATCACGACCGTCTACCACTTTCTGTTCGTGCCACTGACGATCTCCCTGGCCGCGCTCACGGCCGGCCTACAGACCGCCTGGGTGCGCACGGAGAACGAGAAGTACCTCAGAGCGACGAAGTTCTGGGGCAAGCTCTTCCTGATCAACATCGCGATGGGTGTCGTCACCGGCATCGTGCAGGAGTTCCAGTTCGGCATGAACTGGTCCGACTACTCACGGTTCGTCGGCGACGTCTTCGGCGCCCCGCTCGCCTTCGAGGCGCTCATCGCCTTCTTCTTCGAGTCCACCTTCATCGGGCTGTGGATCTTCGGCTGGGACAAGCTGCCCAAGAAGATCCATCTGGCCTGCATCTGGATGGTCTCGATCGGCACGATCCTGTCGGCCTACTTCATCCTCGCGGCCAACTCGTGGATGCAGCACCCGGTCGGCTACCGGATCAACGAGGCGAAGGGACGGGCCGAACTCACCGACTTCTGGCTGGTGCTGACCCAGAACACCGCACTCGCCCAGGCCTTCCACACCCTCTCCGCGGCCTTCCTCACCGGCGGCGCCTTCATGGTCGGCATCTCCGCCTTCCACCTGCTGCGCAAGAAGCACATCCGCGACATGAAGACCTCGCTGCGGCTCGGCCTGGTCACCGTGGCCGTCGGAGGGCTGCTCACCGCGGTCAGCGGCGATGTGCTCGGCAAGATCATGTACGAGCAGCAGCCGATGAAGATGGCCGCGGCCGAGGCCCTGTGGGACGGCGAGGCGCCCGCGCCCTTCTCCGTCTTCGCCTACGGCGACGTCGACAAGGGTCACAACAAGGTGGCCATCGAGATCCCCGGCCTGCTGTCGTTCCTCGCCAAGGACGACTTCAGCTCCTTCGTGCCCGGGATCAACGACGTCAACAAGGCCGAGCAGGAGAAGTACGGGCCCGGCGACTACCGGCCCAACATCCCGGTCGCCTACTGGGGCTTCCGCTGGATGATCGGCTTCGGCATGACGTCCTTCACTATCGGGCTCGCCGGGCTGTGGCTGACCCGCAAGAAGTTCATGCTGCCGCAGCACCTGCGGGTCGGCGACGACGAGGTGCCGCACGTGGTGCTGTTCCGGAAGAAGGCGCTCAGCCCCAAGCTCACCAAGCTGTACTGGCTCGCGGCGATCTGGACCCTCGGCTTCCCGCTGATCGCCAACTCCTGGGGCTGGATCTTCACCGAGATGGGCCGCCAGCCATGGGTCGTCTACGGCGTTCTGCGGACCCGCGACGCGGTGTCCCCCGGCGTCTCCCAGGGCGAGGTCCTCACCTCGATGATCGTCTTCACCGCCCTGTACGCGATCCTCGCCGTCGTCGAGGTGAAGCTGCTGGTGAAGTACGTGAAGGCCGGCCCGCCCGAGCTCACCGAGGCCGACCTCAACCCGCCCACGAAGATCGGCGGCGACTCCCGTGACGCCGACAAGCCGATGGCCTTCTCGTACTAGGCCGAGGGAGCTGCACAGTCATGGAACTGCACGACGTCTGGTTCGTCCTGATCGCCGTCCTGTGGATCGGCTACTTCTTCCTGGAGGGCTTCGACTTCGGGGTCGGCGTCCTCACCAAGCTGCTCGCCCGGAACCGGCCCGAGAAGCGGGTGCTCATCAACACCATCGGGCCCGTCTGGGACGGCAACGAGGTGTGGCTGCTCTCGGCGGGCGGCGCGACCTTCGCCGCCTTCCCGGAGTGGTACGCCACGCTCTTCTCCGGGTTCTACCTGCCGTTGCTGCTCATCCTGGTCTGCCTGATCGTGCGGGGCGTCGCCTTCGAGTACCGGGCCAAGCGGCCCGAGGAGAACTGGCAGCGCAACTGGGAGCACGCGATCTTCTGGACCTCGCTGCTTCCCGCGTTCCTGTGGGGCGTCGCGTTCGGCAACATCGTGCACGGCGTGAAGCTCGACCGGAACTTCGAGTACGTCGGCGGCCTCTGGGAACTGCTCAACCCGTATGCGCTGCTCGGCGGTCTGGTGACCTTGACGCTGTTCACCTTCCACGGGGCGGTGTTCACGGCGCTCAAGACCGTCGGCGAGATCCGCGAGCGGGCGCGGAAGCTGGCCTTCAAGGTCGGCCTGGCGACCGCCGTCCTCGCGCTGGTCTTCCTGCTGTGGACGCAGGTCGACGGCGGTGACGGCAAGAGCCTCGTGGCGATGGTCGTGGCGGTGGCCGCCCTGGTCGCCGCGCTCGTGGCCAACCAGGCGGGGCGCGAGGGATGGTCGTTCGCGCTGTCCGGCGTCACCATCGTGGCCGCCGTGGCCATGCTGTTCCTGACGCTCTTCCCGAACGTCATGCCGTCCACGCTCAACGAGGACTGGAGTCTCACGGTGACCAACGCCTCGTCGAGCCCGTACACCCTGAAGATCATGACCTGGTGCGCGGTGATCGCCACGCCGATCGTGATGCTCTACCAGGGGTGGACGTACTGGGTGTTCCGCAAGCGGATCGGCACGCAGCACATCGCCGAGTCGGTGCACTGAGTCCGAGTTGGGGCTTGTTTCACGTGAAACAAGCCCCGTGAGAAGAGGGTGTGTTTCACGTGAAACCGATCGACCCGCGTCTGCTCCGCTACGCCCGGGCCACCCGCCTCTTCCTGGTGGCGGTCGTCGGACTGGGTGTCGTCGGAGCGGCGCTGGTCATCGCTCAGGCGATGCTCATCGCGGAGGTGGTGGTCGGCGCGTTCCAGCACGGGCTGTCGATCGCCGAACTCCGTACCCCTCTGGTGCTTCTGGCGGTCGTGGCGGCCGGCCGGGCAACGGTCTCGTGGCTCACCGAACTCGCGGCGCACCGCGCGAGCGCCGCCGTGAAGTCGGAGCTGCGCGGGCGTCTGCTGGAGCGGGCGACCCTGCTCGGTCCCGGCTGGCTCAGCGGACAGCGCACCGGCTCGCTCGTCGCTCTCGCCACGCGCGGGGTGGACGCCCTCGACGACTACTTCTCGCGCTATCTGCCGCAGTTGGGCCTCGCGGTCGTCGTGCCGGTGGCGGTGCTGGCGCGGATCGTGACCGAGGACTGGGTGTCTGCCGCGATCATCGTCGGCACCCTGCCGCTGATCCCGATCTTCATGGTGCTGATCGGCTGGGCGACGCAGTCGCGGATGGACCGTCAGTGGCGGCTGCTCTCCCGGCTGTCCGGGCACTTCCTGGACGTGGTCGCGGGGCTTCCCACGCTGAAGGTGTTCGGGCGGGCCAAGGCCCAGGCCGACTCGATCCGGCGCATCACCGGTGAGTATCGGCGGGCCACCATGCGGACGCTGCGGATCGCCTTCATCTCGTCGTTCGCACTGGAGCTGTTGTCGACGCTGTCGGTCGCCCTGGTCGCCGTGACGATCGGTATGCGGCTCGTCCACGGCGAGATGGACCTGTACATCGGCCTCGTCATCCTGGTGCTGGCACCCGAGGCGTATCTGCCGCTGCGACAGGTGGGCGCGCAGTACCACGCGGCCGCCGAGGGCCTCGCCGCGGCCGAGGAGATCTTCGAGGTGCTCCAGACGCCGGTTCCGGCGTCGGGCACGGGCACGGCGCCGGCGGGCGGCATCGCCTTCGACGGCGTGACGGTCCGCTACCCGGGACGGCCGGCCGCCGCGGTGTCCGACGTGTCCCTCACGGCAGAGCCGGGCGAGACGGTCGCCCTCGTCGGCCCGAGCGGCGCGGGCAAGTCGACCCTGCTGCACGCGCTGCTGGGCTTCGTACGTCCCGTCGAGGGCCGCATACGGGTCGGGGGAGCCGACCTGGCGGACATCGACCTGGAGCAGTGGCGGTCCCGGATCGCCTGGGTGCCGCAGCATCCGCACCTGTACGCGGGGACGATCGCCGAGAACGTACGGCTGGCGCGTCCCGACGCCGACGACACGGCCGTGCGCCGGGCGCTGGCGGACGCGGGGGCGCTGGAGTTCGTGGACGCGTTGCCCGAGGGAGACCGGACGGTGCTCGGGGAGGCCGGCGCGGGGCTCTCCGCCGGGCAGCGGCAGCGGCTCGCCCTGGCCCGGGCGTTCCTCGCCGACCGGCCCGTGCTGCTGCTGGACGAGCCGACGGCCGCGCTCGACGGGGAGACCGAGGCGGAGGTCGTGGCGGCCGTGCGCCGGCTGGCGCAGGGGCGGACGGTGCTGCTCGTCGTGCACCGGCCGGCGCTGCTGGCGGTGGCGGACCGGGTGGTCCGGCTGGACGCCGTCGAGCCCGCCGCGCGGCCGGCGCGGGCCGGGGTGGACCGACGGGCGGACGACCTGCGTGACGGCCTCGACATCGAAACACAGCGCACCGGGGCGGACGAGTCCGGGGCCCGGCTGCCCGCGGCCGGAGGCGGAGTCCTCGCCCGGGTCCGGGACATGGCGGGCGCACGGCGCGGCCGGTTCGGTCTCGCCCTGCTGCTCGGCAGTCTCGCCCTCGGCAGCGCGGTCGGGCTCATGGCCACTTCCGGCTGGCTCATCTCCCGCGCCTCGCAACAGCCGCCCGTGCTCTATCTGATGGTGGCGGTGACGGCGACCAGGGCCTTCGGCATCGGGCGGGCGGTGTTCCGGTACG
Source organism: Streptomyces sp. NPDC002328 (assembly GCF_042890065.1). Classification (NCBI taxonomy): domain Bacteria; kingdom Bacillati; phylum Actinomycetota; class Actinomycetes; order Kitasatosporales; family Streptomycetaceae; genus Streptomyces; species Streptomyces sp. NPDC002328. The sequence goes on from NZ_JBIARQ010000011.1 coordinate 81,911, forward strand.
CGGAGCGCCTCGTCTCGCACGACGCCGTGCTCCGCATGCTCGCCGACACCCGGGTCGCCGTGTACCGGCGGCTGGAGCGGCTGGCCCCCGCGGGGCTGCGCACCACGCGCCGGGGCGACCTGCTGACCCGGCTCGTCGCCGACGTGGACGCCCTCCAGGACTACTGGCTGCGCTGGCTGCTGCCCGCCGGAGCCGCCGTGGTCGTCTCGGCCGGGTCCGTCGCCTTCACGGCGTGGCTGCTGCCCGAGGCCGGCGCCGTCCTCGCGGCGGGCCTGCTCGCCGCCGGGGTGGGCGTCCCGCTGATCACCGGCGCGGTGGCGCGCCGTGCCGAACGTCGGCTCGCCCCCGCCCGGGGCGAACTCGCCACCCGCGCGGCCGATCTGCTCACCGGCACCGGCGAACTGGCCGTCGCCGGCGCCCTGCCCGCCCGGACCGCCGAGGTGCGCGCCGCGGACGCGGTGCTCACGCGGATCGCCTCACGCTCCGCCACCGCCACGGCGCTCGGGGCGGGGCTGATCGCGCTCGTGTCCGGGCTGACCGTCGCCGCCTCCGCGCTCGTGGGCGCCCAGGCCGTCGGCGCGGGGCGACTGGGCGGCGTGACCATGGCCGTCGTCGTCCTCACCCCGCTGGCCGCCTTCGAGGCCGTCCTGGGGCTGCCGTCGGCGGTCCAGTACCGCCAGCGGGTCCGCAGGAGCGCGGAGCGGGTGTTCGAGGTGCTGGACTCCCCCGAGCCGGTGCGGGAGCCGGAGCGGCCCCGGCAGGCGCCCGCGTCTCCGTTCCCGCTCGTCGTCAAGGGGCTGCGCGCACGGCACGCCGGGCAGGGCCGGGACGCCCTTGCCGGGGTCGACCTGACCCTGGACCAGGGGCGCCGGATCGCCGTGGTCGGCTCCTCCGGCTCCGGCAAGACGACGCTCGCCCAGGTGCTGCTGCGGTTCCTGGACGCGGACACGGGCGCGTACACGCTCGGCGGCGTCGACGCCTACGCCCTGGACGGCGACGACGTGCGGCGGCTCGTCGGGCTGTGCGCGCAGGACGCGCACCTCTTCGACAGCTCGGTCCGCGAGAACCTGCTGCTGGCGCGGAAGGACGCGACCGAGGACGAGCTGAGGGACGCGCTGGCTCGGGCCCGGCTGCTGGACTGGGCCGACAGCCTGCCCGACGGTCTCGACACGCTCGTCGGCGAGCACGGGGCCCGGCTCTCCGGCGGGCAGCGGCAGCGGCTCGCGCTGGCCCGCGCGCTCCTCGCCGACTTCCCCGTGCTGGTGCTCGACGAGCCCGCCGAACACCTCGACCTGGCCACCGCCGACGCGCTCACCGCGGACCTGCTGGCCGCCACCGAGGGGCGTACGACGCTGCTCATCACCCACCGGCTGGCCGGGCTGGAGGCCGTGGACGAGGTGCTCGTCCTGAACGAGGGACGGGTCGTGCAGCGCGGTGGGTACGCGGAGCTGGCCGTCGCCGACGGGCCGTTGCGCGAGATGATCGAGCGGGAGACGGCGGCGGAGACGCTGGTCGGGGCGCGGTAGCGGCGAGATCGCGCCGCTGGGCCGTTCGTGGTGTCCGGTCCCCCAGGCGTACGACTTGAACAGGACCCGCACGGGGCGGCCGGGACACGATCGCTGACATGCGCTCATCTCGCCGTCGTCTGCTGCTCGTCCCGGTCCTGCTGTGTGTGCCCGCGGTGATCGCGGCGGGCCCCATATCCACCGGCGAGCCCGTCGGTGACGGGCTCGGCGCGGAAATCGGGATCAGCGTGCAGGTGGCGCGGCTGTACGAGGACGCGGCCGTGGCCACGCAGATGTACGAGAGCGGGCGGGCCGCGGCGGAGGCGCAGCGGGCGGAGGTCCAGCGGCTGGAGGCGCTCCTGGCCGGCCGGCGTCAGGAGATCGACGCGCTGCGGGAGGAGCTGGGCCGTATCGCGCGTGCCCAGTACCGTGCCGGCGGCGGGCTGCCGGTCGCGGCGCACCTCTTGCTGGCCAGTGATCCGGACGCGGTGATGCGTCATCAGCAGGCGTTCGCCCGGATGAGCCGGGACGTCGACGACGCCATCGGCGAGAGCAGGAAGGCGGAGGCGCGGCTCGCGGCCGACGAGGCGAAGGCGGCAGCGGCCTGGCAGGCGCTGGAGCGGCGCACGACCGAACTCGCCGCGCTGAAGGCGGACATCGAGCAGAAGCTGGAACGGGCGCGATGGGAGTTGCAGGGGGAGGCCGACGCCTCGGTCGCCGCCGGCTCGTGCCGCGGCGCGGTGCGGCTCGACCAGGAACCGGCGTCCCCCGTCGGCGCGTGGGTCACGCCCGTCGAGGGGTACGCGCTGTCGGCGAGCTTCGGCAGCGGGGGCGAGCGCTGGGTGAGCCGGCACACCGGGCAGGACTTCGCGGTGCCCATCGGGACGCCGGTCCGGGCGGTGGGCGCGGGCCGTGTGGTGCGGGTGTCCTGCGGGGGCGCGTTCGGCATCGAGGTCGTGCTCGAACACGCCGACGGCTACTACACCCAGTACGCCCATCTCGCGGCCGTCGCCGTCGACCAGGGCGACAGCGTGAACGCCGGGCAGTGGATCGCTCAGTCCGGCACCAGCGGCAACTCCACGGGGCCGCATCTGCACTTCGAGGCGCGGGTCACCCCGGAGACGGGCTCCGCGGTGGACCCGGTTCCCTGGCTGGCGGAACGCGGGGCGCCCGTGGGCTGAGCCCGGACCGGCTACTGGTCCTGGCCGGAGGCGCGGAGCCGCTCGGCGATCAGTTCCTCGACGATCACGGCGACTCCGTCGTCGTTGTTGGCGACGGTCTGTCCGGAGGCCGCCGCGACCACGTCCGGGTGCGCGTTGCCCATCGCGTACGACCGGCCCGCCCAGGTGAGCATCTCGACGTCGTTCGGCATGTCGCCGAAGGCGACGACCTCCTCGTGTGAGATGCCGCGCTCGGCGCAGCACAGGGCCAGCGTGCTGGCCTTGGAGACGTCCGGGCCGCTGATCTCCAGCAGGGCGGTGGGGCTGGAGCGGGTGACGTTGGCTCGGTCGCCGATGGCCAGCCGGGCCACGGTGAGGAACGCGTCCGGGTCGAGCGTGGGGTGGAACGCGAGGATCTTCAGCACGGGCTCGCCGGCTCCCGGCGCGTCCGGCGCGAGCAACTGCTCGGCGGGGGCCAGGGCGTCGGGGATCTCCATGTGCATCTTGGGGTACTCCGGCTCCTGGTAGAAGCCGTACGTCTGCTCGACCGCGTACATGGTCCCCGGCGCGGCCTCGCGCAGCAGCCGCACGGCGTCCAGTGCGTTCTCCCGGGCCAGTTCGCGGACCTTCACGAACCGGTGGGCGCCGGGGCCGCCGTGCAGGTCGACCACGGCGGCGCCGTTGCCGCAGATCGCCAGGCCGTGCCCGTGGACGTGTTCGCTGACGACGTCCATCCAGCGGGCCGGGCGGCCGGTGACGAAGAAGACCTCGATGCCGGCCTCCTCGGCGGCGGCGAGAGCCGCGACCGTCCGCGGGGAGACCGACTTGTCGTCGCGCAGGAGAGTGCCGTCCAGATCGGTGGCGATCAGCCGTGGCGGGGTGGCTGCGGACGGGGTCTCGGGCTGTCGAGTCGCTGAGGTCACCGCGCCATTCTCGCGTACACGCTCGCACGGCCGTGCGGGGGTCCGCACGGATGAGGTCCGGGCCGGGACCGTCGAGGTCAGCGCAGTTGCGCCGGGGCCTCCATGGCGATCTGCTCGAAGACCTTCTGGTCCGCGGCGAAGTCGGAGTCGGGGATGGGCCAGTGCAGGACGAGCTCCGTGAAGCCGAGCTCCTGGTAGCGGCCGGCGAAGTCGACGAAGGCGTCCAGGGACTCCAGCGGGCGTCCGCGGTCCGGGGTGAAGCCGGTGAGCAGGATCTTGTCGAGGGAGTTCACGTCCCGCCCGAGGGCCACGCAGGCGTCCGTGAGCTTCTCCAGCTGGCCGTGGACGGCCTGGACGGACTGCTCGGGGGTGCCGTTCTCGAACAGCCTGGGGTCGCCGGTGGTCACCCAGGCCTGGCCGTGCCGGGCCGCCAGCTTCAGCCCGCGCGGTCCGGTCGCGGCGACGGCGAAGGGCAGCCGGGGGCGCTGGACGCAGCCGGGGATGTTGCGTGCCTCGTGCGCCGAGTAGAAGTCGCCCTCGAAGGACACGGAGTCCTCGGTGAGCAGCCGGTCGAGGAGGGGCACGAACTCGGCGAAGCGGTCCGCCCGCTCGCGCGGGGACCAGGGCTCCTGGCCGAGGGCGGTGGCGTCGAAGCCGGTGCCGCCCGCTCCGATGCCGAGGGTGACACGGCCGCCGGAGACGTCGTCCAGGGAGATCAGCTCCTTGGCGAGGGTCACCGGGTGCCGGAAGTTCGGCGAGGTCACCAGCGTGCCGAGACGCATCCGGTCGGTGACGGACGCGGCGGCGGTCAGCGTCGGGACAGCGCCGAACCAGGGTCCGTCGCGGAAGGTGCGCCAGGACAGGTGGTCGTAGGTGTACGCGGTGTGGAAGCCGAGCTGCTCGGCGCGCGTCCACGCCGAACGGCCGCCTTCGCTCCAGCGGCGGTACGGGAGGATCACAGTGCTCAGACGCAGGCTCATGTCATCGAGCGTATGCGGACGACTGTGTTTCACGTGAAACGGTCACTGTGCGTGTCTGTCCGGGAACCTCAGATAGCGCGGCGGGACGGCCTTGGTCAGCCACACCCCGTTCGCGCTGACGTGGAAGACATGGCCGTCGCGGTGCATCGCGCCCGCGTCCACGGAGAGGACCACCGGGCGGCCTCGGCGGGCACCGACGCGGGTCGCCGTCTCGCGGTCGGCCGAGAGGTGCACGTCGTGCCGGTTCATGGGCAGCAGCCCCTCGGCACGGATCGCGTCCAGGGAGCGGGCGACGGTGCCGTGGTAGAGGTACGACGGCGGGGCCGCCGGGGCCAGACCGAGGTCGACCTCGACGCTGTGACCCTGGCTTGCGCGGATCCGGGCGCCCTCGATCGCGAAGCGCTTCTTGTCGTTGGCGGCCACGACGTGGTCCAGCTCGTCCCGGGTGAACGGGAACCCGTGGGCCGTGGCCGCCGCGATCAGCGTCTCGATCTCGACCCAGCCGCCCTCGTCGAGGGTCAGGCCGATCCGGGCGGGCTGGTGGCGCAGGTGCTTCGAGAGGTACTTCGACACCTTCACGGTGCGTCTTTCGTCCATCCGCTCAGCATGACGCGAGAGACGTGGATCACGCATTTCGTTTTGCGGCGGAGGTTTGGTCCACAAGCAACTGCGTTTATCCACAGCGGAATTGGCGCTTCTGTGGACAAGTGAGGGACGAGGAGGGCCGCTTGGGCAAGTGCGGCAGCCCGCGCCCCACTTGAATGCAGGGGACCCAACGCGTCTACAGACGGGGCTCGATACGGCCCAAGGCCCTCAACACCCCGGGAGCGAACCGGGACAGCGCACGCGCCGCCCTCGCCTCGGGCGTCACCGCGACCACCGCTTCATCGCGGACGACCGCCTTCAAGATCGCCGTCGCGACCTTCTCCGGCGGGTAGTTGCGCAGCCGGTACGCGCGTGCGGCCTTCTTCTGGCGGCGCTGCTCCTCCTGCGGGTCCACCCCGACGAAGGTGGCCGTCGTCGCGATACCGGTGTTCACCACCCCGGGGCAGATCGCCGTGACGCCGATGTCCTGACGGGCGAGTTCGGCGCGCAGGCACTCGCTGAGCATGAGGACCGCCGCCTTGGACGTGCCGTAGGCGGGCAAGGACTTCAGCGGCTGAAAGGCAGCAGCGGAGGCGATGTTGACGATATGGCCGCCCTGACCTCGCTCGGCCATCCGACGTCCGAAGAGACGGCAGCCGTGGATGACGCCCCACAGGTTGACGTCCAGGACCTTGCGCCAGTCGTCCGGCGTCGTGTCGAAGAAGGAGCCCGACAGACCGATGCCCGCGTTGTTCACCAGCACGTCCACCACGCCGAGTTCGCCGTGGACCTTCGCCGCGAGCTTCTCCATCGCCGGCTCGTCGGAGACGTCCACCGTCTCCGCCCACGCCTCCGCCGCTCCCGCCGACAAGGCCGCGTCGGCGGTCAGGGCGGCGCTCTCCGCGTCCCGGTCGACGGCGATCACCCGCGCACCGGCCGCGGCGAACGCGAGCGCCGTGGCCCGCCCGATGCCGCTGCCCGCTCCGGTGACCAACACGAGCTGCCCGCCGAAGCGTTCGGCGTATCGGGCGACGTCGCCGCGGTCGGCTGTGTCCACGCCGTCGCTCCCTCCGTCCGGCGCGCCTTCCACCGACGTGACGAAGTCGGCGATCCAGGACGACACCTGGTCGGGCCGCGTCCGCGGGATCCAGTGCCTTGCCGGCAGCGTCCGGCGCGTCAACCGCGGTACCCACTGCTCCAGTTCGTCGTACAGCCGCTCCGAGAGATACGCGTCCCCCGAGGGCGTGATGAGCTGCACGGGCACATGCGCGTGGGCGTCGTCGCGCGGGCGGCGCAACCGCGCCCGGACGTTGTCCCGGTACAGCCAGGCCCCGTTGGCGGCGTCCGTGGGCAGCGAGGACGTCGGGTAGTCGCCGCCGGGGACCCGCTCCAGCCGCCGCAGGATGCCCGGCCACCGCCTGCCCAGCGGTCCGCGCCAGGCCAGTTCGGGCAGCGCGGGCGTGTGCAGCAGGTAGACGTACCAGGACTTGGCTCCCTGGCCGAGGAGTTGGCCCACCCGGCGCGGAGTGGGCCGGGAGACACGCCGGTTGATCCAGTGGCCGAAGTGGTCGAGGGAGGGGCCGGACATCGACGTGAAGGAGGCGATCCTGCCCCGGGTGCGTTCGACGGTGACGAACTCCCAGGCCTGTACCGAGCCCCAGTCGTGCCCCACCAGGTGCACGGGCCGGTCCGGGCTGACCGCGTCCACGACCGCCAGGAAGTCGTCCGTCAGCTTCTCCAGGGTGAACCCGCCCCGCAGCGGCCGAGGCGCGGTGGACCGACCGTGCCCCCGGACGTCGTACAGCACCACATGGAAGCCGTGGCGGTCGGCGAGGCGCGTCGCGACCTCGGACCACACCTCCTTGCTGTCCGGATAGCCGTGCACCAGCACGACCGTGGGCCGCCCGGGATCGCCCAGCTCGGCCACGCGCAACTCGAGCCCGCCGGTCCGCACCCCGCGCTCGCGCGCACCCTCCAGCATCGTCGCTCCCCCTCCGCCGCGGTACGTGTCCGTAAGGTGACGCCGCCGAATCTGACAGTCGTTAGAAGGATCGTCAATAGGGCGGCCGCCGCGCTGGGAGCCACCGTCTCCCGTAGCTCTCAGGCAGGGGATCCCCTACGGTCCCGTACATCTGGAGTCTGAGGCGAAGACGGCTCTGCGGTCTGACGACCCACGTGGCGCTCGTCACTAATGTCGGAGACGTGACTGTGATCGCTACCGAAAGCCTGAGCAAGCGGTTCCCCCGGGTGACCGCGCTCGACCGGCTGTCCGTGGACGTCGGGCCCGGTGTCACCGGACTCGTCGGAGCCAACGGAGCCGGCAAGTCCACACTGATCAAGATCCTGCTGGGTCTGTCCCCCGCCTCGGAGGGCCGCGCCGAAGTGCTCGGCCTCGACGTCGCCACCAAGGGCGCCGCCATCCGCGAGCGCGTCGGCTACATGCCGGAGCACGACTGTCTGCCGCCCGACGTCTCGGCCACCGAGTTCGTCGTGCACATGGCCCGCATGTCCGGCCTGCCGCCGACCGCTGCACGCGAGCGCACCGCGGACACCCTGCGCCATGTCGGCCTGTACGAGGAGCGCTACCGCCCCATCGGCGGCTACTCCACCGGCATGAAGCAGCGCGTGAAGCTCGCCCAGGCCCTCGTCCACGACCCGCAGCTGGTCTTCCTGGACGAGCCGACCAACGGCCTCGACCCGGTCGGCCGCGACGAGATGCTGGGCCTGATCCGCCGCATCCACACCGACTTCGGCATCTCGGTCCTGGTCACCTCCCACCTGCTGGGCGAACTGGAACGCACCTGCGACCACGTCGTCGTCGTGGACGGCGGCAAGCTGCTGCGCTCCAGCTCCACCACCGACTTCACGCAGACCACGACCACCCTCGCGATCGAGGTCACCGACTCCGACGAGCACCCCGACGGCACCCGCGCGGTCCGCGAGGCGCTCCACGCGCGCGGGGTGGACGTCCTCGACGCCGACAGCGGCCTGCCGGGCGCCGGCCACATCCTGCTGCTGACCGCCCGGGGCGAGGAGACCTACGACCTGGTGCGGGACCTGGTGGCCGACCTCGGCCTCGGCCTGGTGCGCATGGAACAGCGCCGCCACCACATCTCCGAGGTCTTCACGGACAGCGACGCACAACGGAAGGAGGCCGTCGGCCATGGCGGTTGAGCATCCCGCACCCACCCTCCCGGGTGACCAGACCCGCATCCACAACATCGGCTACCGCAGCTACGACGGCCCCCGCCTGGGCCGCTCCTACGCCCGCCGCTCCCTCTACTCGCAGTCCCTGCGCGGCGCCTACGGCCTCGGCCGCTCGGTGAAGTCCAAGGTGCTGCCGATGCTGCTGTTCGTGGTGATGTGCGTGCCCGCGGCCATCATGGTCGCCGTCGCCGTCGCCACCAAGGCGAACAAGCTCCCGCTGGAGTACACCGGCTACGCCGTCGTCATGCAGGCCGTCATCAGCCTGTTCGTCGCCTCGCAGGCGCCCCAGTCCGTCTCGCGCGATCTGCGCTTCAAGACCGTTCCGCTGTACTTCTCGCGGCCGATCGAGACCGCCGACTACGTGCGCGCGAAGTTCGCCGCGCTCGCCTCGGCGCTGTTCGTCCTCACCGCCGCACCCCTGCTGGTGCTCTATGTGGGCGCCCTGCTGGCCAAGCTCGACTTCGCCGACCAGACCAAGGGATTCGCCCAGGGACTCGTCTCCGTGACCCTGCTCTCCCTGCTGTTCGCGGGCCTCGGCCTGGTCATCGCCGCGGTCACCCCGCGCCGCGGCTTCGGCATCGCCGCCGTCATCGCCGTCCTGACCATCTCCTACGGCGCGGTCTCCACCCTCCAGGCCATCGCCGACGCCCAGGGCAGCACCGGCGCGACCCCGTGGATCGGCCTGTTCTCGCCGATCACGCTGGTCGACGGAGTGCAGTCGGCGTTCCTCGGCGCCTCCTCCGCCTTCCCGGGCGGGATCGGCCCCTCCCAAGGCGAGGGCGTGGTGTACGTCCTGGTCGCTCTGGGCCTCATCGCCGCCAGCTACGGCCTCCTGATGCGCCGCTACCGGAAGGTGGGCCTGTGACCACGCTCTCCCTCGACCACGTCTCCCGCTGGTTCGGCAACGTGGTCGCCGTCAACGACATCACCATGTCCATCGGGCCCGGCGTCACCGGTCTGCTCGGCCCCAACGGCGCCGGCAAGTCCACCCTCATCAACATGATGGGCGGGTTCCTCGCGCCCTCCACCGGCACCGTCACCCTCGACGGACAGCAGGTCTGGCGCAACGAGGGGATCTACAAGCACATCGGCATCGTCCCCGAGCGCGAGGCGATGTACGACTTCCTCACCGGCCGCGAGTTCGTCGTCGCCAACGCCGAGTTGCACGGTCTGGGCGCCAAGGCCGCCCAGAAGGCGCTGGCCACGGTCGAGATGGAGTACGCGCAGAACCGCAAGATCCAGACGTACTCCAAGGGCATGCGGCAGCGCGTGAAGATGGCTTCGGCGCTGGTCCACGACCCCTCGCTCCTCCTGCTCGACGAGCCGTTCAACGGCATGGACCCCCGCCAGCGGATGCAGCTCATGGAGCTGCTGCGGCGCATGGGCGACGAGGGCCGCACCGTGCTGTTCTCTTCGCACATCCTCGAAGAGGTCGAGCAACTCGCCTGGCACATCGAGGTCGTCGTCGCCGGACGGCACGCGGCCAGCGGCGACTTCCGCAAGATCCGCCGTCTGATGACCGACCGCCCGCACCGCTATCTGGTGCGCTCCAGCGACGACCGCGCCCTCGCGGCCGCGCTGATCGCCGATCCGTCGACGTCCGGCATCGAAGTCGACGTCGCCGAGGGCGCGTTGCGCGTGCAGGCCGTCGACTTCGGGCGCTTCACCACCCTGCTGCCGCGGGTGGCGCGCGAGCACGGCATCCGCCTGCTCACGGTCTCGCCGTCCGACGAGTCCCTCGAGTCCGTCTTCTCGTATCTTGTCGCGGCGTAGGAGGCCGAAGATGTACGACCCCACCGTCGCCCGGCTCACTTATCGAGCCCTGCTCGGCCGTCGCCGGGCCCTCATCCTCGGCGCGCTGCCGCTGCTGCTGATCGTGATTTCGGTACTGGTGCGCGCCCTCGCCGGCGCCGACGATCAGACGGCGTCCGACCTGCTGGGCGGGCTCGCGCTCGCCACCATGGTGCCGATCATCGGCGTCATCGCCGGCACGGGCGCGATCGGCCCGGAGATCGACGACGGCTCCGTGGTGTACCTGCTGTCCAAGCCGCTGAAGCGGCCGACGATCATCTTCACCAAGCTGATCGTGGCGATCGCGGTCACGATGGTGTTCTCGGCGCTGCCGACGCTGATCGCCGGCTTCATCCTCAACGGCAACGGCCAGCAGATCGCCGTCGCCTACACGGTGGCCGCGCTGGTCTCCTCCATCGCCTACGCCGCGCTCTTCCTGCTGCTGGGCACGGTGTCGCGGCACGCGGTGGTCTTCGGGTTGGTCTACGCCCTCGTCTGGGAGACCCTGTTCGGCTCCCTGGTGCCGGGTGCGCGCACGCTCAGCGTCCAGCAGTGGTCGTTGGCCGTCGCCGACAAGGTCGCCGGCGGTGATCTGATCAGCTCCGACGTCGGACTGACCACGGCGACCGTCCTGTTGGCCGCGGTGACCGTGCTGGCCACCTGGTTCGCGGGACAGAAGCTGCGGGCGCTGACGCTGGCCGGCGAGGAGTAGGCCAGGTGCCGGGGTGGTTCTTGACAGGGGCTTCACCTCGGTCCCGGCACACTGGGCGAACGGTTGCGAAGAGACGCGAAGAGGACACGGGCGTAAGGGCTGAGGGGAGGACGGCGATGGCGGACGAGACGGCGGAGCACGGGGGCGGACGGAGTCAGGACGGCCGGCGGCCGGCCGGGGACGAGGGCTCGGACGCGGCCTGGGACGACCTCGTCCTGGACGAGGAGTTCATACGGGCCGCCGGGACGTCCGAGCCGTCCGCCCGCGCCCGGATGCTCGCGGCCCGCTGGCGGGCCGAGGCGCCCGAGCCGCAGCCGTGGCGGTCCGACGAGCCGCCGGCCGGCTGGTTCTTCAGCAAGGCGCGCCGATGGAGATGGCGGCGCCGGTAGTCCGTCGTACGGGCGTTCTGGTCGTACGGGTGTTTTATTCGGTGGCGTCCGACTCGTCCGCCGGGCATGGTTGTCGTGTCCGCAGCGCCGGCGAGGGGCCGGCGTCCGGTACCGGGGAAGGGAGCGGGACGATGCCCATGCACGGCACTGCGTCCGGCTCCCGTCATGGCAGCCTGCGGCGGGCTCCGGAGTAGTAGACCTCTCCGTCCGAGCCCGTTCCGCACGGGGAGCTGCCGGGGGCGGCCGCTTCGAGCACGCGATGTCACTCTCGCGTGAGGCCGCCCCGTCCCGGACCCGGTTGGTGTCGTTCGGGTGCGGGTGGGTCGTGGCTGGTCGCGCAGTTCCCCGCGCCCCCTGGAATCGGGGCCTCAGCCGAGGAGGTTCTCCAGGACCACCGCGATGCCGTCCTCCTCGTTCGACTTCGTCACCTCGGCTGCCACCGCCTTCAGTTCCGGGTGGGCGTTGGCCATGGCTACGCCTCGGGCGGCCCAGGCGAACATCGGGATGTCGTTGGGCATGTCGCCGAAGGCGATCGTGTCGGCGGCCTTGAGGCCCAGCCGGCGGGCGGCCAGGGAGAGGCCCGTGGCCTTGGAGAGGCCGAGGGGGAGGAGTTCCACGATGCCCGCGCCGGCCATGGCGACGGTGACGAAGCCGCCCGCGGCCCGGCGGGCCGCCTCGGCGAGCTCGTCGTCGGAGAGTTCCGGGTGCTGGATGTAGATCTTGTTCAGCGGGGCCGACCAGAGGTCCGACGCGTCCGTGAACGGCGTCGCCGGGAGCTTGCCGGTGACCGCGTAACCGGGCCCGACCAGGACGTCGCCGTCCAGCCCGTCGCGGCTCGCCGCCAGGTACAGCGGACCGACCTCCGCCTCGATCTTGGCGAGCGCCACACCGGCCAGCTGCCGGTCCAGGGTGACCGAGGTCAGCAGGCGGTGCGCGCCGGCGTCGTAGACCTGGGCCCCCTGGCCGCAGACGGCCAGACCGTCGTAGCCGAGGTCGTCGAGGATGTGCCGGGTCCAGGGGACCGAGCGGCCGGTGACGACGATATGGGCCGCCCCCGCCTCGGTGGCCGCGACGAGGGCCTCACGGGTGCGCCGCGAGATCGACTCGTCGGAGCGCAGCAGCGTTCCGTCGAGGTCGGTGGCGATGAGCCGGTAGGGGAAGCCCTCGCTCACTTCGCCACCGGCTCCAGGACCTCACGCCCGCCGAGGTACGGCCGCAGCACCTCGGGCACGCGCACGGAGCCGTCGGCCTGCTGGTGGTTCTCCAGGATCGCCACGATCGTGCGCGGAACGGCGCACAGCGTGCCGTTGAGCGTGGCCAGCGGGCGGACCTGCTTGCCGTCACGGAAGCGGATCTGGAGACGGCGGGACTGGTACTCGGTGCAGTCCGAGGTGGAGGTCAGCTCGCGGTACTTGCCCTGCGTCGGGATCCACGCCTCGCAGTCGAACTTGCGGGAGGCCGAGGAGCCGAGGTCGGCGGAGGCGACGTCGATCACGCGGAACGGCAGCTCAAGCGAGGTCAGCCACTGCTTCTCCCACTCCAGCAGGCGCTGGTGCTCGGCCTGCGAGTCCTCGGGAGTGACATAGGTGAACATCTCGACCTTGTCGAACTGGTGCACGCGGAAGATGCCCCGGGTGTCCTTGCCGTGCGAGCCGGCCTCACGCCGGAAGCAGGGGGAGAAGCCCGCGTAGCGCAGCGGCAGCTTGTCCGCGTCGATGATCTCGTCCATGTGGTACGCGGCGAGCGCGACCTCGGAGGTGCCGACGAGGTAGAGGTCGTCCTTGTCGAGGTGGTAGACGTCCTGTGCCGCCTGGCCGAGGAAGCCGGTGCCGGCCATGGACTGGGGGCGGACCAGGGCGGGCGTCAGCATCGGCGTGAAGCCGGCCGCCGTCGCCTGCGCCATCGCCGCGTTCACCAGGGCCAGCTCCAGCAGGGCGCCGACGCCGGTGAGGAAGTAGAAGCGGGAGCCGGAGACCTTGGCGCCGCGCTCGACGTCGATCGCGCCGAGGATCTGGCCGAGCTCCAGGTGGTCCTTTGGCTCGAAGCCCTCGGCGCCGAAGTCGCGGATCTCGCCGTGCTTCTCCAGCGTGACGAAGTCCTCCTCGCCGCCGACGGGGACGTCGGGGTGGACGAGGTTGCCGAGTCGGAGCAGCAGTTCCTGGGTCTCGGCGTCGGCGGCGTCGCGCTCGGCGTCGGCGGCCTTGACGTCGCCCTTGAGCTGCTCGGCGCGCTTCAGCAGTTCGGCCTTCTCGTCCGCGGAGGCCTTGGGGATGAGCTTGCCGAGCTGCCTCTGCTCGGCGCGGAGCTCGTCGAAGCGGACGCCGGACGACCTGCGCCGCTTGTCGGCGGACAGGAGGGAGTCGACGAGCGCGACGTCCTCTCCACGGGCGCGCTGGGACGCGCGCACACGGTCGGGGTCCTCACGGAGCAGGCGAAGGTCAATCACGTGGTCAAGGCTACCGGTGCGGGGTGACCCCTCACGACTCACTATTCCCCGGGGTCCCGATTCACGGCTTACGGCCCGCTATGAGCCAATTGCCGGGCGCGTCAAGGGAAAAGTGTCTCACTCCCTGGGACGGGCCAGGCTGCGGGCGGTGCGTTGACCCGACTTCCCTGCGATGAGCGCGACTTGGGCTGTCGTTGTCCACAGGGGGCGGGGGTGGCGGAAGGTTATCCACAGGCTGTGCGAAAGATCTGTGGACATGGGAATCGATCATTCCGAAGGGCGGTCGAAGGGTGCGGAATTCCCGTTCCGCGTCGACTGCACCCCCACTTTCGAGTGGAAATGGGTAACCCCAAAGGATTGATCGAAGGAAACAGGTGGACTAAGGGTGACGTGCACAGCGGTGCGCGCCCTTGGGGGCTGTAGGGCGATTTGTCGACCGGATGACCCATCGATGTCGACTTGTCCCCAGGTCGAGAAGCCAACCTGTGGATAACGCCTGTGGATAACCGGCGGCAGGTTAGAAGCGGCCGTCCTGGCAGCGCGCCACCCAGTCGGCGGCCCCGACGAACTCGCTGTCCGAGGTCCCGGGCAGCGGCGCGGGCACGTCCGCCGCCACCACGCCCGCGCGCGGGTACGAGCCGAGGAACCGCACGTCACGGCAGATCCGCTTCAGCCCCATCAGCGCCTCGGCCATGCGGCGGTCGGTGATGTGGCCGGCGGCGTCGATGCAGAAGCAGTAGTTGCCGATGCCGGCGCCGGTCGGCCGGGACTGCAACACCATGAGGTTGATGCCGCGGGTCGCGAACTCGCCGAGCAGATCGCGCAGCCCTCCCGGATGGTCGTCGCGCTGCCACAGCACCACGGAGGTCTTGTCCGCCCCGGTCGGCGCCGCGGGCCGGGCCGGCCGGCCCACCAGCACGAACCGCGTCTGGGCGTTCTCCGCGTCGTGGATCTCGGTCTCCAGGGCCTCGAGACCGTACCGGGCGGCGGCGAACTCGCCCGCGAAGGCGGCGTCGTAGCGGCCCTCCTGGACCAGCCGGGCCCCGTCGGCGTTGGAGGCGGCCGACTCCCAGGTGACGTCCGGGAGGTTGGCCTTCAGCCAGTTGCGCACCTGCGGCTGGGCGGCGGGATGCGCGGTGACCGTCTTGATGTCGGTGAGCTTCGTGCCGGGGCGGACCAGCAGCGCGAAGGTGATCGACAGCAGCACCTCGCGGTAGATCATCAGCGGTGTGCCCGCGACGAGCTCGTCGAGGGTCGTGGTGATGCCGCCCTCGACGGAGTTCTCGATCGGCACGAACGCGGCCTCGGCCTCGCCGGTGCGCACCGCGTCCAGCGCGGACTGCACGGACACGTACGGGACCAACTGCCGGGTGGCCGTTTCGGGAAGCGTGCGCAGGGCGACCTCCGTGAAGGTGCCCTCGGGGCCGAGATAGGCGTAGCTCGCTGGCATGACCTCACCCTAATGGGCCTTGCGCGGTCGGGCGGCCCTGTCTCATGCCGACCCCTCAGTGGGGTGAACCGGCGTAACCTCGCCTCCGGCGTGACCTCACCGCCGTCGTGGCCTCGCCCTCGGCGCGCCCCGCAGGCCCGTCTCACGCCTCCAGCAGCCGCTGCCCCACATACTCCCCCTCGCCCGCCCCACCCGGCACGGCGAACAGCCCGCTCGTCTCGTGCCGGATGTACTTCGACAGGGCGTCCCCGCGGTCCAGCTTGCGCTGCACCGTGACGAAGCCGCGCAACGGGTCGGCCTGCCAGCAGACGAAGAGCAGGCCCGCGTCCGGCGTGCCGTCCGCGTCGATGCCGTCGTGGTACGAGAACGGCCGCCGCAGCATCGCCGCGCCCCCGTTCTGGTCGGGGCGGGTGATCCGGGCGTGCGCGTTGAGCGGGACGACGAGATCACCGTTGGCGTCGGTCTTCTCCAGGTCCATCTCGGTCGTCTCCGAGCCCCCGGTCAGCGGCGCGCCGTCGGCCTTGCGGCGCCCGATGACCTGCTCCTGCGCGGCGACCGCCAGCTTCTCCCAGTCGTCGAGGAGCATCCGGATCCGGCGTACGACGGCGTAGGAGCCGTTGGCCATCCAGGCCGGGTCGTTCGACCCCGAGGCCGGCACGAAGATCCGCTTCTCGAAGTCGGCCTCGGCCGGCTTGGGGTTGCGGGTGCCGTCCATCTGACCCATCAGGTTGCGGGCCGTCATGGGGTGGGCGGTCGCGCCCGGCGTGCGGTTGAAGCCGTTCATCTGCCAGCGCACGCGTGCCGCGCCGCCCGCGTCCTTCTGGATCGCGCGCAGGGCGTGGAAGGCGACCAGGGCGTCGTTCGCGCCGATCTGTACCCACAGGTCGCCCTCGCTGCGGGACCTGTCGAGCTGGTCGGAGGAGAAGGCGGGCAGCGGGTCCAGGGAGACGGGACGCTGCTTCTCCAGGCCGGTGCGCGCGAAGAAGCTGTGGCCGAAACCGAAGGTGACCGTCAGCGAGGACGGGCCGGCGTCCCGGGCCACGTCCGTGTCGTCGTGCGCGGCGGCCTCGCCCGCCATCAGCCGCCGGGCCGTCTCCGACCAGCGGCGCAGCAGCGCGGCGGCCTCCTTGCGGCCCGCGCCGGCCGCCAGATCGAAGGCGACGAGATGGCCGCGGGCCTGGAGGCCCTGGGTGATGCCGGGCTGATGTTTCACGTGGAACATCGCCTGCTGCGACCCGATCGAGGACAGCGGTGTCGCCTGCGCGGGTGCGGCGGCATAGCCGGCGGCACCGCCCGCGGCACCGAGCACGAGCCCGGTGGCGCCGGCGGTGCCGAGCAGCTTGCGCCGGGTCACGCCCTCGGAGGAGGACGCCTTCCCGTCGGAGGAGGACGTCTCGGGTGACGTCTCGGGGGTGGGGGCCACCGGGGTGGACTGTTCGGGCATGGTGCGGTTCAGCCGATCTGCGCGTTCTTGGAGACGGTCACCTGGTCGATGTCGGAGGTCCGCACGGTCACGGCGATTTTCCATTCGCCGGACACGGGGATCTGCACTCCGCTCGCCGACCAGTGGCCGGTGGTCACGTGTTCGGGGGTCACGGGCAACGGCCCGATGCTCTTGGCTTCGAGGGTGAAGGCGACCTTCACCTCGGGGACGTCGAAGGCGCGGCCGTCGGGGCGGGTCACGTAGACGTGCATCTCGTTGGCGCCGGTCCGCGCGGGGTCGATGTCGACGCTGACGACGCCCTTGCCGTCGGCGGTGCCGGTGTCGAAGGACATGTCCAGGGTCAGGGCTCCCGCGGCGTCCGCCGACGAGACGGCCGCCGTCGCGGCCTTCGCCTCCAGCTCCGTGCGGCCGGGCTCCGTGGACGTCAGCGCGGTGGTGACGGCGAGCAGCACGACGGCGACGCCTGCCTCGGCCAGCACCGAGCGGTGCAGCCCGAAGCGGTTCGGGTCGGCGTCGCGGATCCGCTTCTGCCGCGTGGCGTCCACGGCGGCCTGCTGCCGCACGAGCTGCGCGGCCCGCTGGGAGTCACCGGCGTCGGAAGCGGCCTTCGCCTTGCCTGAGGACGCCTTCGCCGTGCCCTTGCCCACTGGGGTGGGCGTCCGCGGGGCGTCGGCTGCCGCCTCCTGGTCCGCTTCGGCTGACGCCGCATCGGCCGACGTTTCTTGAGCCGAAGCCTCTTCGTCCGAGGCCTTCTCCGCCTCGGCGGACGCTGCTTCGGACTTCCCGGTCGGCTTCTCTCCCTCACCCGGCGTCCCCGCGAGCCGTGTCGTCCAGCGGCGGGAGATCCAGGCGATGCCGACGAGCAGGGCCACGAGGCCGATCTTGATGAGCAGGAGCTGCCCGTAGCGGGTCTCGGTGAAGGCCGACCAGGAGCCGAGCTGACGCCAGGACTGGTAGACGCCGGTCACCACCACGGCGAGGACGCTGCCGAAGGCGACCCGGGAGAACCGGCGGACCGCCGAGGGATCCACCGGCCGCTCCGCCCGGTACAGCGCCGTGAGGAGCGCGCACAGGCCGCCCAGCCAGGCGGCGACGGCGAGCAGGTGGACGATGTCCGCCGGCATCGCGATGCCCGGCTGGAGTCCGGTGGAGGCGTGCTCGGCCATCGCCCAGCTCGCCGCGAGCCCGGCGGCCACGACCGTTCCGCCGACGGCGAGCCCGAAGGTCAGGTCCCGCTTCTCCTCGTCCTCCCGCTTGTCGTACGCGCCGAAGAGGACCGCGATGAAGAGCGCGGCGGCGGCGAGCAGCAGCAGCCGGGAGACCAGCGCGGCGCCCGTCTTGGTCTGGAGGACCTCTCCGAGCAGGTCGAGGTCGAAGACGTCGCCGAGCTTGCCGGAGCCGGTGTAGGAGCCGCGCAGGAGCAGCAGGAACAGCGTGGCCGAGGTGAGCGCGAGCCAGCCGGAGACGACGAGGCGTTGCAGGGCCCGTACGCCGGTGCCGCCCGGCCAGCAGGCGAGCACGAAGGCGGCGCCGCCCACCATGACCACGAACCCGGCATACGACACGTACCGTCCGAGCCCG
The DNA here is from genome assembly GCF_042890065.1 of Streptomyces sp. NPDC002328. Classification (NCBI taxonomy): domain Bacteria; kingdom Bacillati; phylum Actinomycetota; class Actinomycetes; order Kitasatosporales; family Streptomycetaceae; genus Streptomyces; species Streptomyces sp. NPDC002328. The sequence continues at coordinate 100,084 of NZ_JBIARQ010000011.1, forward strand.
TACAGCCCGCCGACGATCCCGCCGCCGGCCTCCTGCGCGGACACCGACACGCTGGTCTCGGAGGGGGCGCCGACGGAGAAGGTGTAGGCGCCGGCGACGGGATGGCTGTCGGCGGACACCACCTGGTAGGTCACGGTGTACGTGCCGTCGGGCAGCCCCGAGTGCAGCCCCACGGCGTACGTCGTCCCGCTGACGTTGGAGGGCTCGCCGCTGTCGACGCGCGTGCCCTTGGGGTCGAGCACGCGCAGCGAGGTGCCGCTCATCGCGACCTGCTCGGAGAAGGTGAGCGACACCTGGGTGGGCGCCTTGTCGACCACCGCCCCCTGCGCGGGGTCGCTGCCGGTCAGCGCGGCGTGCGCGGAGGCCGGGCCGGCGGCGGCGAGGAGCGCGCCGGCGACGGCCAGGAACAGCAGCACCAGCGTGCGGACTCTGGGAGCGATGGTCTGGGTCAAGACGGTCCTTCCCTCAGGGGCCCTCAGTGCCCGGTCTTCGGGGTGTAGGTGGCGGATTCCACCGGCATCTCGACCTCGACGGTCCCGGACTCGGCGAAGTGCAGCTTCAGGGTCACCTTCTCGCCCTGCGTCGGCTTGCGCTTCAGCTTCTCGAACATCAGGTGGTTCCCGCCGCTGGCGAGCACCAGCCGGCCGTGGGCGGGGACGTCGAGGGAGTCGACCTCCTGCATGGCCCCGGAGACCGTCTCGTGGACGGTGACGCTGCCGGCGAGGTCGCTGGTGACGGAGGTCAGCTCGTCCTTCGCGCCGCCCTGGTTGGTGATCGTGAGGAAGCCGGCCGCCATGGAGTCGGAGAACGGCTGCGGCATGTAGGCGGCGCTCACGGACAGCTCGGCGGGGCCGGAGCCCGAGCCGCAGCCCGCGAGGACGAGGGCGCCGGTCAGGGCGGCCGCGGCGGGCGCTGCGAACCGCTTATAGCGGGGTGCGAACCGCTTCACCGGGGCTGCGAACCGCTTCACGGGGGCTGCGGACCGGTTCACGGGTTCTGCCCCTTGACGATCTTGGGCAGGTCCTTGGCGTACTGGTCGACGGTGACGCCTTCGCCGTAGAGGAGGTAACCGCCGTTCGTCTTCGGGGAGAAGGCGATGACCTGGGTGCCGTGGGTCGACACCGTCTTGCCGTTCTTGTCCTTGTGCGGCGGCTCGATGGTGATGCCGAGGGAGCGCGCGGCGGTCTGGATGGTGGTGAAGTCGCCGGTGAGGCCCACCGCCTGCGGGTCGACGCCCTTGAGCCAGGAGCCGAGCGCGGCCGGGGTGTCCCGCTCGGGGTCGGTGGTGACGAACACGACGCGCAGCTCGTCCTGCTCCGCCTTGGGCAGCTGCTTCTTCGCCACCGCGATGTTGCTCATCGTCAGCGGGCAGACGTCCGGGCAGTGGGTGTAGCCGAAGTACACCAGCGTCGGTTGCCCGGCGGTCTCCTTGCGGAGGTCGTACGGCTTGCCCTGGGTGTCGGTCAGGACCAGGTTCGGCTTGGTGAAGGGCTGGTCGAGGACGGTCGCGGCCTGCTTCGAGCCTTCCTGGGAGACGACGGCGACCGGACCGGCGTCGCTGTCGCCGCTGCCGCAGGCGGAGAGGGTGAGGGTGGCCGCGGCGAGCAGGGAGGCCGCGGCGAACGTCTTCTTACGCATGGAGAGATGTCCCGGATGTGGTGGAATCCGGCGCGCGCCGGGCCGCACGGGCCCGGTGCGCGCCGCGGACGGCCTGGCGTCAGGAGGTCGAGGAGGCGGAGGAGGCGGAGGAGTCCGTCCGGCGACGGCCGGCGAGCACGCCGTACGCCACACCGGCGGCGCCCACGACGATGCCGACGATGCCGAGGACGCGGGCGGTGGTGTCGGACCCGCCGGAGGAGTCGGAGGCCTCAGCCGCGGGGGCCGCCGACTTGGTGTCGTCGGCCTCCTCGGAGGCGTCGTCGGCGGACGAGCCGTGGGAGTGGCCGTCGGCGGCGGCGGACAGGGTCAGCACCGGGGCCGGCGTCTCCGGCTCCTCCGCGCCCTTCTCCTGGACCTCGATCCAGCGGACGACCTCCTTGTTGGAGTACGTCTGGATCGCCTTGAAGACCACTTCGTCGGCCTTCTCGGGCAGCGCGCCCATGGAGACCGGGAACTGCTGGAGGCGGCCGGGCTCGATGCCCTTGCCGTCGGCGGTCCAGGTGACCTTGGAGACGGCCTCCGAGATCTGCCGGCCGTGCACCTCCAGCGGCTTGGCGAGCTTGCTCTTGGTGACGGCGACCTTCCAGCCCGGGACGTCCTGCGGCAGCACCGAGGCGAGCGGCGTGTCGGTCGGGAAGTTGATCTCCAGCTTGACCGTCGAGGCGTTGTCGCGCTCGTTGGGGACGCGGAAGTTGACGACGGCGTACCCGCCCTTGGCGGCCGTGCCCTCCGGCTGCACGGAGACGTGCGCGAGGGCGGGCGACGAGAGGGCGAGGACGACGACGGCGGAGCCGGCAGCGGCGGCGGCGAGACGAGAAGCCTTCATGACAGCGAAGCACTCCAACTCAGGGGTGAGAGGTGACGGGGTGGGGAGACGTGGCACGGATACGTGCGCACGCGTGCGTGCCGCACGACGGCGGCCGTCCCTCTCTCTGTGGTGGATCGAGGTGCTGGTCGCGTCGCGTCAGGCAGCGAGGACGAGAGCGGAGGCGGCCGGCGGGCCGCGCCGGATCACCGTGTGCTGGAGCGCGTCGGCGGGGGGCTTGGGCAGCGCGAGCAGGGCGGTGCGCGGTGCGCGCGGGCCGGCTTCGGGCGCCGTGGCCAGGCCCGCGTACAGGGCGCGCGCCAGTGCGAGCGCCCCGCGCAGGGACCGTACGAGCGCCCCCTCGGCGACGTTCTGCGCCGACAGGTCCATGAGCCGCAGCAGGGCGGCGTCGCCCCGCCGCAGCATCCATCCGGCGGCGACGGCCGCGAGGAGGTGCGCCAGGACCATCGGCAGGGACGGCAGCAGCGAGGTCGCCGAACCGGCGGAGGCCAGGGAGTCCGCGGTGTGGTGCACGGAGCTCATGTCCGTGCCACCGCCCGCACCTCCTGCACCTCCCGCACCGCTGGCGATGCCGCCGTCGCCGCCGGCCGGGTACATCCGCGCCTCGACGAGGATCCGCAGCGCCTGGGCGGGCGTGATCGCCGCCGCCGTCGTGCCGCAGACCAGACGGGTGGCCCGTTCGACGAGCGCGGCGTCGGAGAGGGCCGTGGACGTGGACGCGGCGGCCGTCGTCCCGTGCTGGCCCAGCCCGAACAGCGCGTGCAGCACGGTCTGTCCGACGGCGAGCAGCGCGACGATGCCCGACAGCGACCGCTCGCGCCCGGCGAGCGGCGCGACGACGGCGAGGGCCCCGAGGAAGCCCGCGCCGAGCGTCCACAGCGGGACCGTGGCGCAGGAGGCCACCGTGTGACCGGCCGCGGCCAGCACGACGCAGACCGCGGCGAACACCGCGGCCCGCAGCAGCCGGAGATCGTCTCCGGAGCGCGTCGTGCGCTGGTGGGGGTCGGACATGGCGGGCTCATCATCGCACTGGCCTCACCGCGGTCACACGGCAGGTCCACAAGGTTCCGGGCGCAGCGGAAGAAGGTTCCGGCCGAAGCGGAAGATCACCCTCTGGTGTGACAGATGCGTCTGGTGCCCCCGAGTCCCCACATACACCGATTCCGCCGAGCGGCGCATCCCCCATATGGGCGGCATCACGCGGAATTCACGCTTACTCACCGCCCATGGCGGCAATACGTAGGGGTATGTCGAGCCGCGGCCAGGAGGCTGGAGCATGAGCATCTGGTGGTCACTCCATCTGCGGCGTGAGGCCGCGAGCGTGCCGCTCGCCCGACGCCTGCTGCTCGGCACGATGGAGACGGCGGGCGTCGATCCCGACATCTCCTACGACCTCTCCGTCGCTCTGAGCGAGGCGTGCGCCAACGCCGTCGAGCACGGCGGGGACACCGCGCACGGCGGCTGTTCGGAGGCGTACCGCGTCACCGCCTACCTCGACGGTGAGAAGTGCCGTATCGAGGTCGCCGACTCCGGCCCCGGCTTCACCGCCGAACGCCCCGCCTCCGCCCTCGCCCCGGTCCCCGCCCACGCGAACGCCGACGCCGAGCAGGGCCGCGGTCTCTACCTCATCCGGGAACTCGCCGACCACGTCCAGATCGGCAACAAGCCGGGGCGCTCCGGGGCCGTGGTGAGCTTCGACAAGATCCTCAAGTGGCGGAAGGGCGCGCCGCTGATGGCGGTGTGAAGGGGTTGACGCCCTTCGTGAGCACTCACAGTCGCCTCACAGCGGCAGCTCATGTCCCTGATGGGCGGCGTTCCTACATTTCGTGTCCATGACGGGAAATGACACGGAGAAGACGATCAGCCGGCGGCGCGCCCTCGCGGTGACCGGCGGCACGGTCGCGGCCGGCGGGCTCGCGGTCGCCGGCTACCAGACGGCGTTCGCCGACACGGCCTCGACCGCCACCGCGGCGTCGACATCCACCTCGGCCTCCGCCTCCGCCTCCGCCTCGGCTTCGGCGAGTTCGACCGGCGGCAGTTGCATGACGCTGATGTCGAGCGTCACGGAAGGGCCCTACTACCTCGACGGCGCGCTGGTCCGCAAGGACATCACCGAGGGCAAGAGCGGCGTCCCGCTCACCCTGCGCCTGACCGTCGTCGACGCCACCGACGGCTGCACCCCGGTCGCCGGCGCGGCCGTGGAGATCTGGCACTGCGACGCCTGGGGCTACTACTCCGGCTACACCACCGCCAACCCGGGCGGCTCGGCCCCGGCCGAGAGCGAGGACGGCTCCACCGCCGACGACGACACGTATCTGCGCGGCTACCAGATCGCCGACGCCAACGGGGTAGTCAAGTTCGAGACGATCTTCCCGGGCTGGTACACCCCGCGTACCTGCCACATCCACCTCAAGGTGCACACCGGCGGCGCCAAGGAGGACGGCACGTACGAGGGCGGCAAGGTCAACTACACCGGCCAGCTGTTCTTCGCCGACGACATCGCCGAGCAGATCTTCACACTGGAGCCGTACTCCCAGCACTCCGGCAGCTACACCCGGCTCGCCGACGACATGGTCTACGACGGCGGCGGCGCGTCCAGCGGCCTGCTCACCCTCGAACCCGTCAAGAAGGCCAACCCGGCGCGCGGCTACAAGGGCTTCCTCACGATCGGGGTCGACCCGGACGCGGAGAACACCGGTGCGGGCGGCGGCGGTGGCGGGGGTGGCGCCGGGGGTACGCCGCCGAGCGGGGCGCCGACCGGTACGCCGCCGAGCGGGGCGCCCACCGGGACGCCGCCGAGCGACGCTCCCTCGGCCTCGGCCTCGGCGTCTGCATCAGCGTCGTCTGCCTCGGCGGACTCCTGAGGCGCGGCGATGACCAGCCGCGAGGACGAGACGCTCGCGCAGGCCGCCGTGGCCGCGCTGACCGGACAGCTGGCCCTGGCCCCGAAGCCCGGACTGCCCGACCCGCGCGACCTCGCCGCCCGTGTCACCCGACGGGACCACCGCGGGCTGCGCTGGTCGGCCAAGGCGCTCGCACCCGGCCTCCAGGCGATGGCCGCCGCCGCCCGCCGCACCGGTGAGCCCACGCCCCGGCTGCGCGGCGAGCTGGGCGCGATCGGGCGGTGCACGGAGCACTCGGTGGGGCTGGCCGGGGGCGGTCACCGGGGTGCGCTGTGGACGCTCGGGCTGCTCGTCGCGGCGGCCGCCCTCGACCCTCGCGCGCGGGGGGACGAGGTCGCCGCGACCGCCAAGAGGATCGCCGCCCATCCCGACCGGGGTGCGCCGCGGCGGCCGTCCCGGGGGTCGACGGTGTCGGCGAAGTACGGCGCTGCGGGTGCGCGGGGGGAGGCGCGGGCCGGCTTTCCGCACGTGCGTCGTGCCCTGAGCGCCCTCGCGGCGGCCCGGTCGGCCGGGGCCACGGAGGCGCAGGCGCGGCTCGACGCCCTGCTGACCGTGATGTCCACGCTTCAGGACACCGAACTTCTGCACGCGGCGGGGCCCGTGGGGCTGCGGCACGTTCAGGCGGGGGCTCGTGGGGTGCTGGAGGCGGGGGGCGCGGCGAGCGGGGCCGGGCGGGAGGCGCTGGCGGTGTTCGACGCGGATCTGCTTGCGCGGGGGTGGAGTCCTCGGGGGAGCGCGGGGTTGCTGGCGGGGGCGTTGTTCGTCGACGCACTGCCGGTTGTGGTGGGCGGGGGCGTGCGGGTGGGGTGACGGGGCCGCCGGCTTGGGCGGGTGGCGCGGGTGGCGTGACGTTGCCGTCGGTGGGGCGGGTAGAGCGGGTGGCGTGACGTTGGCGTCGGCGGGGCTGGGCAGTGCGGTGCCGTGCCTCGCGGTCGGGGCCGGGTGCCGGGTGGGTGACGCTCCCCCGCGCTGGCGGGGTGCCGCCGCGCCCACCCGTGCCGCCCCAGCGGCACGACTGCCCGCGGCTAAGGAGGGGACTTCGCGGCGCTACTGCCCGTGTGGCTGTCGCGGCGGCACGGCCTGCCCGCGGCTACGGCGGGGTTCTACGGGGCGACTGCTGCGCGTGCGTCCGGCGCACCGGCTCCTGCCGTTCCGGCGCGTCGACCCCTGCCGTTCCGGCGCGTCGGCCCCCCGCCGTTCCGGCGCGTCGGCTCCCGCCGTTCCGCCGCCGGGCGCACCCGCACCGGCCCCTCCGTTCCTGCGCACCGGCCCCCCGCCCTTCCGGCGCGGGGCGCGTCGGCCCCTGCCGTTCCAGCGCGGCTGCCGGCCGCCGTTCCAGCGCGGCTGCCCGCCGCCGTAAGGGAGTTCGGCGGCGTGTCGCCCGTTGGCACCCGGTGTCTCAGTGGGGTGCCGGTGTGGTCGACGCCGGCAGGCTCTGTGGGCGGCTCACCGCGCCTCTCCTCGACGCGTGGCGGGCCGCAGGCCCCATCGCGTAGGACGCTGTCAGCATGGCCGCGCCCAACAGGAGCCAGCCCGGGGTGCCCCATTCGACCAGGAGCCAGGTCAGGAGGAGGGGGCCCAGGGTGCGGGCCACGGTGACTCCGGTGCCGAAGAGGCCCTGGTATTCGCCGACGCGGTCGGCCGGGGCCAGGTCGAAGGAGAGCTGCCAGGACCCCGCCGACTGCCCCATCTCCGCCACGACCTGGAGCAACGCGCCCAGCACCAGCACGCCCGCCGCGACCCACGGCGACGCCCCCGCCGACAGGGCGAACACCGCGCACGCCGCGCACATCACCCACCCGGAGCGGCGCAACACGCGCGTGGCGCTGTCCAGTCCGGTCACCCCGCGCGCCGCCCGCACCTGGAAGACCGTCACCACGGCGGTGTTGAGCACGAACAGCGCGGAGACCAGCCACGCCGGCGCCCCGGTCCGCGACGTGATCCACAGCGGCAGCACCAGACTGAGCAGCGGAAGCCGCAGCAACAGCACGGTGTTGAGGAGCGCGACCACCGCGTACGGCCGGTCCCGCAGCACACCCCCGAGCCGCGCACGCCCCCCAGCGGCAGATACGGCAGACACCGCCGAGGACGGCACCCGGGGCAGCCCGAGCAGCAGCAGCGCGCACACCAGGAAGCTCACCGCGTCCACCACGAACACCGCGACGTACGCCGATCTGCTCCCGGCGTGCAGGGCGAGCCCGCCGAGGCCGGCCCCGACCGCGAGACCGGCGTTGAGCGTCGCCTGCAACCGCGCCAGCAGCCCGGTCCGCTCCCCGGCCGGCACCAGCCCGGCCAGCAGCGCCTGACGCGCCGCCGCGAGCCCGGACTGCGCCGCCGCGTACCCGCACGCGACCAGCACGAACGGCACGAAGTCCCGCACCAGCGTGAAGGACGCCACCGCCAGCCCGGTCGCCAGCGCCAGCAGCACCGCCGTACCGCGTGCCCCGCGCCGGTCGGCGAACCGTCCGAGCGGCACCCCGGCCAGCGAGCCGACGGCCCATCCGACGGTCAGCCCGAGCCCCACGCGCGCGGGAGCGAGTCCGGCGATCTGCGTGAAGTAGAGGGCCGACGTCGTGTAGTAGGCGCCGTCCCCGATCGAGTTGCTCAACTGGGCCAGGGCGAGGAGGCGTTGCGGGGGAGCGGTAGTCATACCGACGACGCTAGAAGCCGGTTGGGCCCACAGGCAGCACCAATCCGACGACATCTCAGTGGTCCAATCGGCCAACCGGGCGCACCGAGCCCCGCCCGCCCGCCGACCCCGTCAGCTCTCGTCAGCCCCCGTCCAGCACCTTCGCCAGCACGCCCAGCGCCTCCGGATAGACCCCCTCGCGGGGCGTCCCGTAGCCGACCACGAGCCCCTGCGGGCGGCCCGCGCCGCCCCCGGCGTGCCAGTGCTCGCCGAGCCGGCCGACCGCCAGGCCCTCCGCCTCCGCGCGCGCCAACACCTCCGCCTCGTCGTCGACCTCCACCAGCGCGTGCAGCCCCGCCGCGACCCCGCGCACGCTCCGGCGCGCGCCCAGCCGGTCCAGGAGCAGGTCCCGGCGGCGCCGGTAGCGCAGCCGGCACGCGCGTACGTGACGGTCGTAGGCGTGGCCGTCGATGAGGTCGGCGAGGGCGAGCTGGCCGATGGACTCGGTCTGGTGGTCGCTGTGCAGCTTGGCGTCGGCGACCGCGTCGACCAGTTCCGGCGGCAGCACCATCCAGCCGAGCCGCAGCGCCGGCCCGAGCGTCTTGGACGCGGTGCCGAGGTAGACGACCTGCTCCGGAGCCATCCCCTGGAGCGCCCCGACGGGCTGCCGGTCGTAGCGGAACTCCCCGTCGTAGTCGTCCTCGACGATCAACGCGCCCCGCGCGCGTGCCCAGTCCGTCAGCGCCCGCCGCCGCGCCGGATGCAGGGTCACGCCGGTGGGGTACTGGTGCGCGGGCGTGACGACGACGGCCCGCACGTCCTCCCCCAGCTCCTGCGTGCGCACCCCGAGCTCATCGACCGGCGCGGGCGTCACCTGCCCGCCGTTGCGCCGCACGACCTCCCGGTGGAAGGGCAGCCCGGGGTCCTCCATGGCCAGCGGCCCGCCCTCCAGCACGCGCGTGAGCAGCGCGAGCCCCTGCACGTACCCGGAGGTGATCACGATCCGTTCCGGCGGCGCGATCACTCCCCGCGCCCGCCCCAGATACCCCGACAGCGCGGTGCGCAGCTCCACGCGCCCGCGCGGGTCGCCGTAGTCGTACGCCATCGAGGGCGCCGCGGCGATCGCCCGGCGCAGGGAGCGCAGCCAGGCCGCCGCCGGGAACGTGCCGACGTCCGGGCTGCCGGGCCGCAGGTCGAAACGTGGCGCACCCGCGCGCGTGGCCGCGCCCGACGGCTCGGCGGCGCGCCGCGGCAGTTCGGCGACCCGGGTGCCCGAGCCCTGCCGCGCGATCAGATAGCCCTCGGCGACGAGCTGGTCGTAGGCGGCCTTCACGGTGTTGCGCGAGATGCCGGTCTCGGCCGCGAGCAGCCGGGTGGCCGGCAGCCGTGTCCCGGGCGCGAGCCTGCCGTCCCGCACGGCGTCGCGCAGGGCCCGTTCGAGCCCGGCGCGACGCCCTCCGGCGGGGTCCGCCTCCAGGTGCAGGTCCACACCGGCGTGCTCAGCCATGGACTGCCCGTGGGAGTCGGAGCGGCTCAGCCCTGGGACTCCTTGAGCGAGGCCATCCACGCCTCGACCTCGTCCGACCGCCGGGGCAGCCCGTCGGACAGGTTCCGGTTGCCGTCCTCGGTGACCAGGATGTCGTCCTCGATCCGCACGCCGATGCCCCGGTACTCCTCCGGAACGGTCAGATCGTCGGCCTGGAAGTACAGCCCCGGCTCGACGGTCAGCACCACGCCCGGCTCCAGCGTGCCGTCGACGTAGAACTCCACGCGCGCGGCGGCGCAGTCGTGGACGTCCATGCCGAGCATGTGCCCGGTGCCGTGCAGCGTCCAGCGCCGCTGGAGGCCGAGCTCCAGCACCCGCTCCACCGGCCCCTCGACGAGCCCCCACTCCACGAGCCGCTCGGCCAGCACCCGCTGGGCCGCGTCGTGGAAGTCGCGGTACTTGCCGCCCGGCCGCACGGCCGCGATGCCGGCCTCCTGGGCGTCGTACACCGCGTCGTAGATCTTCTTCTGGATCTCGCTGAACCGCCCGTTGACCGGCAGCGTGCGCGTGACGTCGGCGGTGTAGTACGTGTGCGTCTCCACGCCCGCGTCCAGCAGCAGCAGGTCGCCCGAGCGCACGGGGCCGTCGTTGCGCACCCAGTGCAGCGTGCAGGCGTGCGGACCGGCCGCGGCGATGGTGCCGTAGCCGACGTCGTTGCCCTCCACGCGCGCGCGGAGGAAGAACGTGCCCTCGATGTAACGCTCGGAGGTCGCCTCCGCCTTGTCCAGGACCCGGACGACGTCCTCGAAGCCGCGCACGGTCGAGTCGACCGCCTTCTGGAGCTCGCCGATCTCGAACTCGTCCTTGACCAGGCGGGCCTCGGAGAGGAAGACGCGCAGCTCCTCGTCGCGCTCGCCGGTGACCTTGTCGGTCAGCGCCGCCTCGATGCCGGCGTCATAGCCGCGCACGACGCGCACCGGGCCGGTCGCCTCGCGCAGCGCGTCGGCCAGCTCGCGCACGTCGGAGGCGGGGACGCCGTACAGCTGCTCGGCCTCGGCGAGGGAGTGGCGGCGGCCGACCCACAGCTCGCCCTGGCCGGAGAGCCAGAACTCGCCGTTCTCCCGGTCGGAGCGCGGCAGGAGGTAGATCGTCGCGGTGTGGCCGTCGCCCTTGGGCTCCAGGACCAGGACGCCGTCCTCCGTCTGGTTGCCGGTGAGGTAGGCGTACTCGACGGAGGCCCGGAAGGGGTACTCCGTGTCGTTCGAGCGGGTCCTCAGGTTGCCCGCGGGGATCACCAGGCGCTCGCCAGGGAAGCGCGCGGAGAGCGCGGCCCGGCGGGCGGCGGTCTCGGCGGCCTGGGCGATCGGCTCCAGACCGTGCAGCTCCGTGTCGGCCCAGCCGGACTTCATGTTCTCGGCGAGCTCGTCGGACACGCCCGGGTACAGGCCGTTCTTGCGCTGCTTGATGGGCTCCTCAGACTCAGCTTCCGGGGTCTCCGGGGTGAGCTCGTCAGCCACGGTCATCCTCCTAGATAACGGCACTGGACCCCCTCCATCGTACGGTCGTACGGTCGGGGGCCCAGGGGGAGGAAGAACTTCCGCCGCCGTCACTCGAAGCGGGCCGCCAGCAGCACCACGTCCTCCTCGCTGTCCTGGTCGGCGGGCCCCTCGGGCAGCACCGTCCGCAGCACGTGGTCGGCGATCGCGCCGGGGTCGTGGCGCAGCGCCCTGGGCACCCCGGCCGCGGCGGCGTGCAGCCGGGTGAAGGCGCGGTCGACGGGGTCGCCGGTGCGGTGCAGCAGACCGTCGCTGTAGAGCAGGACCGTCTCGCCGGCCTCGGCCTCCACCTCCACGCTCGGCGCCTCCCAGCAGGCGAGCATGCCGAGCGGGGCGGAGACCGACGTCTCGACGAACTCCGTGCGCCGCTCGCCGACCAGCAGCGGCGGGCAGTGCCCCGCGCCGGCCAGGGTGACCTTGCGCAGCGCGGGCTCGCAGTAGGCGAACAGGGCGGTGGCGGAGCGGGCGGGCTCGGTCAGCCGCAGCAGCAGCTCCAGGTCGGACAGGACGGCGACCGGGTCCTCCCCCTCCATCACGGCGTACGCCCGCAGCGAGGCGCGCAGCCGGCCCATCGCGGCGACGGCGCTCGGCCCGGAGCCGGTGACCGAGCCGACCGCCAGGCCGAGGGCCGCGTCCGGCAGCGGCAGCGCGTCGTACCAGTCGCCGCCCCCGCGCGGCCCGGTGCGGTGCCGCGCCGCGAGCTGCACCCCGGCCACCCTCGGCAGCCGGGAGGGCAGCAGTTCCTCGGTCATCGTGGCCATGGCCGCGCGCGTGCGCTCGGTCTCCAGGAGCCGGGCGAGGTGTTCGGCGGCGTGCCGGACGTACAGGCCGATCAGGTGGCGTCTGCGTTCGTCGGGCTCGGCGGGCTCGTCGTAGAGCCAGACCGCGGCGCCCAGCCGGCCGGCGCGCTCGCCGGCGAGCGGCAGGGCGTAGCTGGCGGCGTAGCCGAGCCGGGCGGCCACCTCGCGGTGCCGGGGGTCGAGGCCGTCCTCGGCGAACAGGTCGGGCTGGGCGATGTCGCCGTCCGCGCCGGGCAGTCCGTCGAGGATGCGTCCGTACGCCGTGGAACTGCGCGGCACGGTCTCGATGTGGCCGAGGTCCGCGCGGCCGAGGCCCAGGCCGATCGTGGTGTCCGGGCCGAGTCCGTCGGCGGGTTCGAGCACGACGAGACCGCGCCGGGCGCCCACGAGGGCGGACCCGGCGCGCAGCAGTTCCTGGAGGGCGTCCGCGACCGAATCGGTGCGGGCCAGGCGTTCGGTGAGTTCGTGGAGGGTGGTGAGGTCCGAGACCCAGCCGGCCAGGCGGTCCTGGAGGACCGCTCCCGCGGCGGGCGGGACGGGTGGGGCGGCCGTGGCTGCGGGCGCGGGCGCGACAGTGTGTGCGGGCGGGGGAACCGTTGAATCGATTCCGGCCACTTTCGGAGGGTGAGGGGCGTTCATGGCGTCCGGCTCTCGGACCGGTGCGTATTGCTGAGAAGCATCGCAAACCCCCATGTCGTTCTGCGCCGCTGGCAGTGTCTCCACATGTACACGCACTCGAGAGGGGATGTCCAGCATTGTCCTGCTGGGATCGCTGGTGTCAGTGGGGTCGGCGGGCTCCTCGCGCACGCTTCCTCCGGCTCCCTTGCGAAATAACGAAGTTGGCTTGAAACTGCCTGGGGTAACGGGTGACTGAGGTCGACTGGGCTTGCTCGACGGAGCGTCACAGCGGTCGTGATGGGTACGTACTCGGTAAGGACCAGGGGTCGTCGGGAGCCACCCGGAACCTGGTGACCGATCCGGGCGTCTTAGCCACCGACGACCGTGCCCCATCCTCCCGTGGCGGAGGCGGAGAGCAGTACGCGGATCGCAAAACGCCAGTCTTCGCCACCCCTACGCCATGCCCATGCTCGCGATGGGCGCAGTATGGACGGAGTGGCCGCGGAAGCGGCGAACGCTCGGCCCTCAGGGGTTCCCCTTGTCACGGACAGGGGTGTGATGCGCCAACAGGTACGCACAGTGAAGTGATCGACACACGATGTGATGTGGCCCACGGTGTTGCCAGCGGTGCAACGGAAAGGAACGAGCGCTCATGCGCGAGATCCTCGGAAGGCGACGCAGGCTCCTGTCCCAGCGCAGCGACGGGGGGCCTGAGGCGATCGACGCGGCCCTCACCTTCGCGACGGAATGGCAGTGGCCCGTTCTCCCGGGCGTGACAGCGGACCCGCAAGGGCGTTCCCGCTGCGGCTGCCCCGACCCGGAGTGCCCGGTCCCCGGCGCTCACCCCTTCGACCCCGGCCTCCTCGCGGCCACGACCGACGCGCGCATGGTGCGCTGGTGGTGGACCAACCGGCCGGCCGCCCCGATCGTCATGGCCACCGGCGGCAGCGCGCCCTGCGCGGTCAGCCTGCCCGCCCTCGCGGCCTCCCGCGCGCTCGCCTCGCTCGACCGGCAGGGCATGCGCCTCGGCCCGGTCGTCGCCTCGCCCTCCCGCTGGGCGATCCTCGTCCGGCCTTACGGCATGGAGCAGTTGGGCGAGCTGCTCTACGCCAAGGACCACGTCCCCGGCTCGCTGCGCTTCCACGGCGACGGCGGCTACCTCGCCCTGCCCCCGTCCGAGACCGGCCAGGGGGAGATCCGCTGGGAGCGGGCCCCGCTGCCCGGCTCGGCCACCCCGTGGGTGCCCGACGTGGAGGCCGTGGTGGACGCGGTCGTCGACGCCCTCACTCGTACGGGTGTGAGCGCACCCGAGTTGTAGGGGTGTCGGGCGCGCGCCGGACGGAACGGACGCGTTCGCTCGTTATCTTCCGCTTCATGAGCTTCCGTCTCTTCGCCCTCGGGGGCGCCGTGGTGTGCGCGATCGTGCTGCCCTTGGCCATGGCGTCCGCGGGGTCGGTGAGCGACGAGAAGGAGTTCGTCGTGGGGCCGCTGCCCCTGGCCGGCGACCGGGTGATCGACGATCACGCGGGGGCCGGCGGCGCGGGGGGCGGTCGCGGGGTCCATGGCGGTGCGGGCGCGGCCGGGGCTGGGGCTGCGGCGGGCGGAGGTCGCTCGGGCGACGGTTCCTCGGGTGCGGGTGCGGGTGCGGGTGCGGGTGCGGGTGCGGGTGCGGGTGCGGGTTCTGGTCCTGGTCCTGGTTCGGCGGGTGACGGCCGTGCGGGTGTGTACGGTCAGGACGACGCCCGGCCGCCCGGTGCCGAGTCCCCCGGATCGTCGCGGCTGCTCGGCCTCGGGCTGGCCACCGCCGCCCGCTGCGGCCCCGAGCTCACCTCCCCCGACGGCGTCGAGGCGCAGACCTGTGTGCTGACCCAGGGCGAGGACACCTGGGCGCGCACCTACTACCGCAACTCCACCGGCCGCGCCCTGAGCGCCGTACTGAGCCTCATGGGGCCGCACGGGCGCACGGTGCAGATGCGCTGCGCGGTGGGCGCCGACGACGAACCCGGGGCCTGCGAGACGCCCCGCGAGCGCGGCCAGGGGGACCCGGCGGCGTACACGGCGATCGCGGAGTTCGCGGCGGCCGCTGGAGCCTCAGGAAGCTCGGAGGGCTCAGGGGGCTCGGGAGGCTCAGGCGGCTCAAGAGGCTCAGGGAGTGCGGGCGGCGGGCCGCTGTTGCTGCGTTCCGGCAGCAACTCCGCGACCGATACCGGCAGTTGACGTCCGGCCTCAGTGCGTGGACAGGGCCGGGCACGGAAAGACCCGGTTGCTGGCGACGGGGGATGCACCAGCAACCGGGCTACTCGAACGGTAACAAGAGATCGGCTCCAAGCAAATTCGATCTCCTGTTTTCCTCGGCTTTCCGGACACCGGCGTATCGCCGCCTCCGGCGCCGACTCACCTTGCGCACACGGCAGTTGTGAGGAGAGCCACGCCGGCCGCCCGGTCCGGGGCGCTGACCGTTCGGTCAGCCGGACCGGGCCCCGGACCTGCGCCTCAGCTCAGCGTGACCTGCCGGTTGGTCAGCCCGCCGCGCGCGCGACGCTCGTCGGGCGTGAGCGGGGCGTCCGTGGCCAGCGCGGCGGCGAGCCGCTCGGCGAACTCGGCGGCCGGCTTCTCCACGTCGTCCGCCGAGACGCCGCTCGGCAGGTCCCAGACCGGCACCGTCAGGCCGTGCGCACGGAAAGAGCCCACCAGACGCGTGCCCTCCCCGAGGCTGGAACGGCCCGCCGCGTGCAGACGCGCGAGGGCGTCCAGAAGCTGCTCCTCCGGGTGCGGCATGACCCACCGCAGATGGTTCTTGTCCGGCGTCTCGCACCAGTAGGCGCTGTCCACGCCGGCGAGCTTCACCGTCGGGATCGCCGCCGCGTTGGCGCGCTCCAGGGAGGCCGCCACCTCCGGCGCCGCGTTCTCCGGGTCCGGCACCCAGAACTCGAAACCGCTGTGCACAACTGGCTCGAAGGCGCCTTCGGCGTCCAGCAGATCCTGCATGCGCGGACCGTCGGCCGGGGCGCGGCGGGCCTGGATCGGCGTGCCCGGCTCCGCCTCCAGGGCGCGCTGGAGGGTGTCGGCCAGGTCACGGCTGATGTCGCCCGACGCCGTGTCGTTCTGGAGGCCGAGCAGGACCGAGCCGTCGTCGCGGCGCAGGGCGGGCCAGGCCATCGGCAGCACCGTGGCGAGCGTGACCGAGGGGACGCCCTCGGGCAGACCGTCCTTGAGCGGCAGCGCGACCGTGGCCGCGGGGACCAGCTCGCGCAGCGCCACCCAGTCGCACTCGCCCGGCAGGCCCTCGAAGGGACGCTGCACCAGCTCGGTCGCGGCGTGCGCGGCGGCCCGGCCGTGGCAGGCCTTGTAGCGCCGGCCGCTGCCGCAGGGGCAGGGCTCCCGAGCGCCGACGACCGGGATCTCGCCGTCGGTGAGCTGCGGCCGCTTGGCCGTCGTCTGGTGTCGCTTCTTGGCCATCTGGGTGTCTCCCGGGTACGGCTCGTCTGGTACGGGCGGGAGCCTAGCCGTTCGTACGGGGAGTCATGGGGACCTGTGGACAACGGACATGACGACGGACGGCGAGGCGGACGGTTCCGGGGACGGCTCCGGGGACAGAGCCGGTGGAGCCGGTGGAGCCGACGAAGGCCCCGTCCGGTTCGCCGAACGCGCGGGTCGTCCTGCCCCGAAGCTGTCGACTGCGCGCGAGTCGTCAGGCCCCGAGGCCGCCGCCCGCGCGCCGGTCGCCCTGGACGAGGCCGCGTCGCCCGCGCGCGGGTCGTTCCGGCCCGAGGCCGCCGCCCGCGCACCGGTCGCCCTGGACGAGGCCGCCGCCCGCGCGCCCGTCGTCCCGGGCGAGGCCGCCGGCCGCGCCCCCGTCGCGGTCGCTCTAGTCCAGGTCGTCGAACGCGTCCGCGAAGTCCAGGCCCGCCATCGACGAGACCGCCGGGGCCGCGACCCGTGAGGCGAAGTCGTCGCGCCGGCAGCCGGCGTCGGGATCGTGGACGTCCGCGTGCACCACGACCCAGACGGTGACCTCGCCGCGGGCGTCGTCCCGTACGCCCCAGTCGTCGGACAGCGCCGTGATGATGTTGAGCCCGCGGCCGCCGTGCGCGGTGACCGACGGGGTGGCGGGAGCCGGTCTGGTCGGGCCGCCGCCGTCGGTGACCTCGACGACCAGCCGGCCGGCGGGGTCCACACCCCACGCGGCCCGCACGTCGCCGTCTCCCGCCAGGGCGTCGCCCAGCGGCCGACCGTGCTTGCACGCGTTGCTCAACAGTTCGGAAAGGATCAGCAGCGCGTCGTCGATGACCGCCTCGGCGACCCCGCCGCTGCGCAGTTGATCGCGCATGCGGTGTCTCGCCTTGCCCACGCCCGCAGGGCCATGGGGTACGGCCATGCTCGACGACGTGGGCACCTCCTGTGCCACCACCAACGCCACCCCCGAGACCTCCTTCGCCCCACGCCACGGTGTGGATGCCCCATTGGCCTGTACCGGAAACCGGCCAATCCAGGTCCGGGGACGCATTCACAACGATCGAATACGGACCGAACGCGCCGGAGCACTCCCCGTGACGGGACGGTCCTCGTGTGGCTTGATTTCTTCGGTGTGGCCGGGAATGGAGGATGCTTCAGGCGGACGGTGTGGTCAAGAGGTGTGGATGGGACTTCTGTGACTTCTGTGATTTCCTACGGATCTTTCCGTGTCCGGAATTCAGCGGCCCAGCCGGTGCAGCACCGCGCGCGGGCGGTTGGTGATGATGGCGTCGACGCCGAGTTCGACGCAGAGGTCGACGTCCTCCTGCTCGTTCACCGTCCACACGTGCACGTGGTGCCCTTCCCGCTTCCACCGCTCGATATAAGAGGGGTGATTGCGCACGACCCGGATCGACGGGCCCGCGACGCCCACTCCGGCCGGCAGCCGTCCGTCGCGCAGCCGGGGCGAGACGAACTGCATCAGGTAGACCGTCGGCAGGGTCGGCGCGGCGGCGTGCACACGGTGCAGCGAGCGCGCGGAGAAGCTCATGATCCGCACCGGTGAGGCGGCGGCCGTGGCGGGGGCGTCCAGCCCGAACCGCTTCAGGAGCGTCAGCAGCCGCTCCTCCACCTGTCCCGCCCATCGCGTGGGGTGCTTCGTCTCGATGGCCAGCTCCACCCGGCGTCCCGCGTCGGCGACCAGTTCCAGCAGTCGCTCCAGGGTGAGGACGGAGGTCGCCTCGCGGTCCTCGGGCCGTACCTCCCAGTCGGGCTCCTCGTCGCGCGCGCTCCAGGCCTCCCGCGCCTCGCGCGTCTTCCAGGAGCCGAAGTCCAGAGCGGCGAGATCGGCGAGCTCGAAGGCGGAGACGGCACCACGGCCGTTGGACGTACGGTTGACACGTCGGTCGTGCACACAGACGAGATGGCCGTCCGCGGTCAGCCGTACATCGCACTCGAGGGCGTCCGCGCCGTCTTCGATCGCCTTCTTGTACGCGGCGAGGGTGTGCTCGGGGGCCTCTTCGGAGGCACCGCGGTGGGCGACGACTTGAATGTGGTGCTGCCGTGCTTGGGTCACCGCGTCATGGTGCCACCGGGGCGGGGTACGCGTCCGGCGGGAAGGAAACCCGGTCATGAGGGCCGGTCGTCTGAGAAGCGTCTGAGATGTTTCGGGGAAGTGCCCTTAATGCTGGAAAATGTCCCATGTAAAGAATGGCCGTAGACCCACAGCCACCGCTTATGGTGCTCTGACGGCCCGTGGGAAAAGCTGAGATGTACAAAAGCACATGCACAGCTGCAGCGCGCCGGGTCGTCGACAAAGCGCGAACGAGCGTGATCGAAGTGCGACCGAGGACAACAGCCGTGGATCGAGGAGAAGAGCTGTGAGCACCGAGAACGAGGGCACCAACGAGGGCGCCACGGTCCCCCCGGCCCCGTCCGCACCTCCTGTGCCGGTGGATTCTCCCTCGGCCTCCCAGGCGTCGCAGACGCCCCCTGCCCCCGCCGCCCCCCACGCACCGCAGGCGGCTCCGGTGGCCCCGGCGGCCTCGCCGGCTCCGGCGGCTGCTGACGCGGGTGTGGGTGCGGGCGCCCCCACCACTCCGCTGCCGGCGACGCCTCCGCCGCCGCCCGGCTCCTACGGCACCGGCGCCCCCTATGGCACTGGCGCTCCCTACGGCACCGGTGGCGCGCCGGAGGGCGACTGGCCGCCGCCTCACGCACCGCAGCAGCACGGCGTCGGCGCGCAGCACGGCGTCGGCCCGCAGCACACCGGCGCGGCCGAGGGCGGCTGGCCGCCCCCGCCGCCCGGGACGACGTCGTACGACGGCGGCTTCGACGGTCACTCCGGCGGTCACGCGGGCGGTCACTCCGGCGGCGACGGCGGTGCCTGGGGCTCCTCCTACCAGCAGCCGGAGCCGAAGGCGCGCCGCGGGCGCGGCGGACTCGTCGCCGCGATCCTGGTGGCCGCGCTGGTCGCCGGCGGTCTGGGCGGCGGGCTCGGCTACACCCTGGCCAAGAACGAGGACAGCTCCGGTTCCACGACGGTCTCCGCGTCCGACAGCGGCGGCTCCATCAAGCGCGACCCGGGCACGGTCGCGGCGGTCGCCTCCAAGGCCCTGCCCAGCACGGTCACCATCGAGGCGGAGTCCAGCAACGGCGAGGGCGGCACCGGCACCGGGTTCGTCTTCGACAGGGAAGGCCACATCGTCACCAACAACCACGTCGTCGCGGAGGCGGTCGACGGCGGCAAGGTGACGGCGACCTTCCCGACCGGGAAGAAGTACGAGGCCGAGGTCGTCGGCCACGCAAAGGGCTACGACGTCGCGGTGATCAAGCTCAAGAACGCGCCGTCGGACCTCAATCCGCTGACCCTGGGCGACTCCGACAAGGTGGCCGTCGGCGACTCGACGATCGCGATCGGCGCGCCCTTCGGCCTCTCCAACACGGTGACCACGGGCATCATCAGCGCCAAGGACCGCCCGGTGGCCTCGTCGGACGGCACCGGCAGCTCCTCCTCCTACATGAGCGCCCTCCAGACCGACGCCTCGATCAACCCGGGTAACTCCGGCGGCCCGCTGCTGGACGCGCAGGGCAACGTCATCGGCATCAACTCCGCGATCCAGTCCACCGGCAGCGGCGGCCTGGGCGGCACCAGCCAGTCGGGCTCGATCGGCCTCGGCTTCGCCATCCCGATCAACCAGGCGAAGTACGTCGCCCAGCAGCTGATCAAGACGGGCGAGCCGGTGTACGCGAAGATCGGCGCGTCCGTGTCCCTGGAGGAGTCCACGAACGGCGCGAAGATCACCGACCAGGGCGCGGGCGGCGCCGCCGCCGTCGAGGCCGGTGGCCCGGCGGACAAGGCCGGCCTCAAGCCGGGCGACGTCATCACCAAGCTCGACGAGACGGTGATCGACAGCGGCCCCACCCTCATCGGCGAGATCTGGACCCACGTGCCCGGCGACAAGGTCACGATCACCTACGAACGGGGCGGCAAGACCCAGACGGTCGACCTCACCCTCGGCTCCCGCAAGGGCGACAGCTGACCCGACCGGGAGCACCCCCGCGCCGCCCGAGACCGGACGGCGCGGGGTGGGTTGCCCGAGCGGCCTAAGGGAACGGTCGCGAAAAACGTGAGGACGTGGAAGCGTCCTCGTGGGTGCAGATGTCGCCGACTCCGCAGCTCATAAACGTGCTGGTCAGAAGGGGTGTCCCTCGCTTAGGGGCACCCCTCCTGTGTGCGGGCTGTCTCACCTTGACCCGGCTCTGTCGCATTGCGGATCACTGCCCGTGGACCAGGCGTGGACCACGATCCTGCGGTGATTGGACAGGAACCTGCTGGTCAGCGAACCTCTATGGCCCGGCGCATGAACCAAGTCGCATGGCCGCGATTCGCAGAGGGTCCCGCCCTCAGCGGCGAAGCCTCTTGCGTGCCCACAAGGACCCGATCACGCCACCCACGACAACCAGATATGCCGTCAAGGCCCCGTCGTTGAGTATGAGCCCGGGCGTCGCGATGCCGGCCACGATCAGAAGCCATCCGCACCCAGCCGCGGCGAGATGAGCGCCGTCAGGGCGCGGTTGCTCGTTCTCCACGGTTCTCCATTCGAGGCTTCCGCCTACAGCTGACGCACGCGACTTCACTGCCTTCAACCGTACGCCGTTCGGCCTGTGACGGCGGTTATAGGCCGACTATGCGCAGTGGATGCCGGCCGTCTGGGAGAAGACGTTACTGGCACCCCAGGTACCGTTGCTGTTGCGCAGCGTCGCGTTACCTATGTTGCTGCGGTATTGCCACCTGCTGATGGTGAGCCGAGAGCACTCGAAGCGCAAGATCACCGGGAACGACCTCCCCTGCTCGTTCGTGTAGCCCCGGACGTCCTTGGTCCTCCAGATGCCAAGCCCGTGGTACTGGCGCAGCGACGCGGCGAAGTTTCCCCTGCCCGTCTGGTCACAGATCATCGCTGCGTCAGCTTGTATGCGCAGGGATCCTCCGTGCCGAAATGGAGCCCTGCTCTGAGTGAGCTGACATTTGGGCTTGGCGGCCGCGATGGCAAGCACCGGGGAGTGCGAGGCGGTGATTCCCTGTTCGTCGACGGTACGGGCCCAACGTACGAGCGCGTCTGCGGCGTAGGCGTTCTGCTCGGTGGTGGCCGGTGCCTCCCAGACGGTCAACTGGCCGCCCTTGGACAACGTGCTCACTCTGATGCCGTCAGTGCCCACAGCAGTCAGCAGGTGGCTTCCGTTGGGGAGGGTCGTTGTGCTCGTCTCATCACCGTCCGAAGAAAGAACCGACGACGGCACGTCGTTGTGGACGGTTAGGCGAGTGATGTTGAGTGGGTGTTCGTAGTTGCCGTCTCCGAGATTGAACGTGAGCGTCTGCCCCAGCTCTTCATACTCTTCCACGGCAGGTGCTTGGAAGAGTTCAAGCCCGGTCGTCTCGGTCAGCAGGTCGGTGAGTTTCTGGACACTGGGGCCCTGCGCGGGAGCGGCTTCACCGATGGGTGCCATGGACTGAGGGTCCTTGCCGCCTTCATCCGCGTATTCGGATGGGCTGACAATCTGCGGCCAGGTGGGTGAGTCGTCCTTCTGAGAGCCGTCGGTCGCGAGCGCTCCGGTAGTCGCGCCGACCAGAAGGGCCGCGGTGAACAGGCCAATGGCACCCGTTCTGGCAGCCCGGCGCACGGTGTTCTTCTTCAACTCGATTTCCCCTCCGTAGAGTTCGACCGACCGTCATCTGACGCTGGTCCTGCGCCGACGGCTGTGGTCACTCGGGGGTCACCGTATGTGCTAACTCTGGGGAGAGCCCGTGAGATTCGAACATCTTGGCGTGTCGTACTTCCTTGCGATCTCTTGATTCGGCCAGTAACCGCTAGTGGTGAGGAGTGCGTTGAACTGCGGAGACCTCTCCAGACAGGTCTCACCAATCGGCCTTGTTTCCCAGGCTCATGTTGGCCTGAACCCATCAGAGCTTTGATTTGCCGGGACACCCCTTACTCCAGTACAGCGTGCAGGTGCCATCCCCTACCCGAAGGGTGGTGAGGATGGCACCTGCAGTCAGACGAATCCCAATGTCTATGCGCTGTCGGCGGCGTCCAAGGCCCGCTCGATCTGTTCGTTCGAGCGCTGCTGATTCCGGTGAATCGCCTTGGCATAGAAGCGGAAGAGGACAGCGATGCTGTGGCCAGCCCGCCGCGCGACCTCAGCCGGGGAGAATCCAGACTCAAGCCAGAGTGAAACGCCCGCGTGACGCAGCGAGTAGGGCACGTCAGCGAGGGGGGAAGCCGCTTCAGATTCGGTCAGCACCGAGTGTCGAGCCGCTTTCCAAGCTTCCCCGTACTCCTTGGACAGCAGGCCGCCCCCCTGGGCCGCGCGGAACAGCCGGCCGTCGTCGGCGGTGCCGAACTCCTTGATGTGCTCGCGGACCAGGCGCACGAGGACCGGGGGAATCGGCACAGGCCGGGTCGCTTTGCGGGCCCGCTTCTTCAGGCCGCGCGTATCGAACGACTCTCCCGTGTCGGTCCACCCAGAGCCGACACGGGGCGTGCTCGTCGAGAGCAACACTTCTCCCCAGCCCTGTTCGGGCAAGGTGAAGTCCTCTTGCCGGAGATTGGCCGCCTCTCCAGGGCGGTTGGCCGCGTAGTAGAGGCACGCTCCGAGCGTCGACCGTCGGCCTGAGCCTTGATCTTGTAGCTCTTGGAGAAGGGCCGGGGACCGACGCGCCACCGGAGCTGATAGGCCGCCGCACGGTTGGGCCGCTTGCGGATGCCCCAGATCTGAACGTCGTAGGTCAGCACGCTTCCTGCACCTCGCAAGCGTCGAACCAGGCGTCGAGGTCGGCCCGGCGTATGCGGATCTGACCGTTGGGAAGCTTCAGGTGCCTGGGCGCTTGGCCCCGAGCGCGCATGCGGTAGAAGGCTGCGCGAGACACCCCGATCTCAGCCAGCACATCGGCCAGCTTCAGCGTCTGCCTGTCGGCCTTGGTCGGAGTGGTCACAGCCAGGGGTCTCCTTCGGACTTGATGCGTTCGGCGTGTGCCATGTCGTGGCGGACCTGGGCGGCGAGGAGCTCTTCGCCGGGGCGGTAGCCGCTGCTGAGGTAGGCCCACGAGGAGGCAGTGACGAGCGTCGTGTTCCCGTCGCTGACGGGGAGGCCGGCACGGGCACGGGCAGCTTCGGCCTGGGCGAGGCGCCAGGCGCGGCGTACGTCGCGGAGGGCACCGAGGGTGGTGGAGTAGGAGCGCGATTTGGTGGAGAAGTGGCCGCGGAAGCCGAGCATGTGAGCCCACTTCCAGAGCTTGAGATGGGCGAACTCCGGCAGATGGCCGAGGGCCCAGGCGGTGCGGATCATCTGCCGTACGTGCTGCTGTACAGGCAGGGCCTTGATGGGTTCGGCCTGTCCGGTGCCGTCACAGTCGGCGCACAGGTCGTGGAAGCGGTCGGGGCCGCGTACGTAGCCGCGTCCGGCGCAAGGACGGCACATCAGGGTGCGGTCCACGGTCCCCGCGCCTTCAGCGTTCTTGGCCGCGTACTTGGCGACGTATCCGGCGACCTTGGCGTCTGTGAGTTCGCCATCGCCGAGGGAGGAGATGGGGTCGACCTTGTATCGGTCGCCCCAGGCGATGACGCGTTCACCGATGGAGTCGGACTCGATGGTGAGCCGGGCACTCTCGGCGGCCAGGCCCACGGCGACGCGGAGGGCGTCGAAGGTCGCCCAGGCCGGGGGCTCGGTGGTGTGGCCATCGGGTCCGTCGAAGCGGATCACGGCGTGGAAATGGACCAGGCCGCGCTTCTGGTACTCGGCGACCTTGGCGAAGGAGACTCGCAGGGCCGAGTTCAGCGCCCTCTGCGTCATGCCGAAGTGCTTGGCGAGGGCTCGGCGCAGGTAGGTGGTGAAGCGTGCCCAGAGCTGTCCGGCGTGGGCGTTCCAGAGCACGGCACCGGTGTAGTCATACGTGGCCGGCTTCAGCGGGGTGCCGAGTTCCGGCGCGTCTTCGGTGTGGGTGTCGCCGCATGCGCAGGGGCGGGTTTTTCCTGCGTCGGTGGTCGGCCGGTTGTGGACCGGGCCGAACGAGGGGGCGGTGAGGGTGACAAAGGCGCGGGGGTGGTCGCGGACGGTTTCGG
Organism: Streptomyces sp. NPDC002328; assembly: GCF_042890065.1. Classification (NCBI taxonomy): domain Bacteria; kingdom Bacillati; phylum Actinomycetota; class Actinomycetes; order Kitasatosporales; family Streptomycetaceae; genus Streptomyces; species Streptomyces sp. NPDC002328. The sequence continues at coordinate 124,134 of NZ_JBIARQ010000011.1, forward strand.
CGACCTTCTTGCCGCCGGAGAGTCCGGCCTTGATGAGGTGGTAGGTGTCGGCGGCGTTGACGCGGGAGCAGGCGGGGCAGCGGGAGGAGCGGCGGTTGCCGCAGGTGGTCAGCAGGCGTCCGGAGGGTTCGTCTTCGGAGCGGTAGGAGCGGACCACTTCCTTGGTGGTCTGGTCGGTGGTGATGGTGAAGCCGTGGAGGTTGACGGGGCTGGTGCAGCCGCGCAGGTCGCGTACCTGCTGCTGTACGCGGTCGAAGTCGTGGGTGTTGGCCAGTTCGACCAAGTCCCGCAGGCCGGGGCTGACGATGTGGCGCAGGTCGAGGGGGTGGCGCATGGGTGGCGGGGTGTCCTTTCTGGCGCGAGGGTGGGACCTGCGGGCAGCAGCGATTCAGTGCGCTCGGGCTGCTGCCCGCAGGCATGACGGATCGGGCCCAGGGGCGGGCGAGGGAAAAGGGCCCGGGAAGGCCGGCGGGGGGAGCGCGGCTCTACAGGGCGGCGTGGAGCGCAGTGGCCATGGGGAGGCCGATGCCGAGCCGCATCTTGAGCTGAGCCGGAGTAATCGTTTCTCCGTGCTCGGCATGGTGCGATGCGGCGATTGAGCGCGCTTCGGTCAATAGCGGCTCAGGCACCTTGACCGCAGGCACGACCGGGGCGGGAGCCGTAGCGGGTGCGGTAGGGCGGGGCTGTGAGGGAGCAGGCGCCGGAACAGGGGCCGGAGGTACGGGCGTTGAGGTGGATTCGGCCTCGATGGAGGCCGGGGCGGGCTCTTGGGCCGGTTCCGTCCCGGCAGTGGTTGCCGGGGCGCTGACTTCGGTGGAGACCGCGTGGAAGGAGCGCAGGAGCTGCGGTCCGACCGCTCCCCAGCCGAGGAGCAGCAGCGGGGCCACGGCGTCGACTGCGGCGCGGCCGTAGTGCCCGGCGACGACGGGTTCGGCGATGTTGAGGGCCAGGGTCAGCAGGCCGGAGACGTGCATGAGGCGGTTGGCCGCTTTCATCTGCTCGGCCGGGACGCCGCGCAGGGAGAGGTAGCGCAGGGCCACCAGGAGGCCAACCACAGACAGGTCCACCATCGGGGCGATGAGCGGTGCGATCGGGGCGGGGACGCCCAGGCGCAGGGCCAGGGCCCAGACGTTGCCGAAGGAGAAGACGAACGCCAGCGCGGCGATGACGATCATCACGGCGGTGATGGTGCGCTGAGTGATCCGGTCCTCAGTCATGAGTGTTCACCTCCTTTCCGGGTGAAGCCGCGAGGGGGATGGCCGACAGATGGTCAGGCCGCCATGGGCGGAGTGGTGTCATCCGGACCGGACTTGCCGAGTTCGACGCCAGGGAGCTCGGCGGTGAGCAGGTCGGCCGGGTCGGCGGTGAGGTGGGCGGTACGGGCGGCGATGTCGGCGGAGTCCCCGCCGGACACGAAGGGCGTACGTATACGGGTGAATCCGGGCTGCGACTGGTGGTTCATTGAGGCGACGCCGACGTAGGCACGATCCTGGAGGTTGATCGGGTTGGCGTCCGGCCACTCCCGGATGTCCTCACCGAGCGCGGCGACGGCAGCTTCGGCGGTCTTCTGCGCGAAGGACAGGCCGATGGGGCACACGTCGCGGATGAACGTCGGGATGGCGTCACCGGTGGACTTCTGGGTGGCGAGGATGACGAGGATGCCCATGCTGCGGCCCTTCTTCACCAGGTCCTCAACCAGCCGGGCGTTCTCGGCGGCAAGCGCGGCGAGCTTCTTCGTCTTCGGGTCGCTGCCCTTGTGGTCGCGGAAGTAGGTGTGTGCCTCGTCGATGATCACGACGACGAGCGGCCACACGGCGGACGGCCCGACCTCCCACATGCTCTGCACCCCGAGGATGCGTTCCGCGGCCGAGACACGGGCGCGGCGCAGCTCCACCAGCCGCCGGAACAGGGCGTTGGCATCTTCGAGGTCGTCACCGACGAAGGCGAACATCCGCTTCACGAGGTGGGCATAGTCGCCCTCCCGGGCGGTGGACACCTTGCCGTCGGCGCACACGAACTGAATCGCGGGCGAAGGTGCCCAGTCGCAGATCAGCCGGTTGATGAGCGAGGTCTTGCCGAAGCCGGGAAGGCCGGCCACGGTCACGCCGGGCACCTGCGTGAGGTCGACAGACACTGGCTGCGCGTACTCGTCCAAGCCCAGGTCCCACCGGGCGATCTCCTCCGGCACCTCCCCCGAGGGATGGTGCTCGGTGGTGAACTTCAGCGGATCGAGTCGCACACCGCGGATGACCACCTGTCCGGGCTTGTCCTGGGTGACAGCGACCCGCGTGCACTTCCAGGCGTCGGCCAGGTGCGGGGCCGCCTTCTGGAACTGCTCCAGGCCCACGCCAGGCAGGCAGCTCGCCCGCGCGATCACCCCGCACGCGTCGTGCGTGACCTTCAGGGCCGGGATCAGGACGCGGGGCTTGACGAGCTTGCCGTCCGTGTTCGCCAGCGACGCCATCGGGGTGGGCGTCTTGTCCGTGGCCGCCAGCTTCAGCATCGGCGCGAGCCGCTTCCAGCCCCGCCGTACGCGCACGGCCTGCCGGATGGACTGCCGGGTCATGGTGTCGGCGCGCACGTAGCGGGCCACCCACACCACCGCCCACACGGCGAACACGGCGAGGCCGAGCAGCGCGACGAGCGGGGCCAGGCCGAACACCTCCTGCACAGACATTCATTGCTCCTTGGGGTTGTAGAGGAAGGCCACAAGGGCCGATTCGAGGGCCGCACAGTCGTCGACGGCCGCCAGACGGGGGTAGCCGTAGCCGACGAGCACGGCCGTCACCGAGGTGACGAGCGACTCGGTGAACCGGGGGTCCGGCCCGGCGTGAGCCAGCGGGTAGCTGCGCTCAGCGCCGAACCGGAAAGCTGTGCCGCTCACGCCGCGTCAGCGGCGGGGGCGGGGCCTCCGACCAGGTCCACGCGGTCGGCGCGGTAGGCGATGCCGTCCGAGAGCTGGCCGTTGAAGATCCGGGCCCACGGGGTGGCGAACAGCTCCACCGGCATGACCGGCAGACCCGGCTTGAGGCCGTTGGGAAGACCGGTCTCCGGAACGGTGATCTTCAGCGCCTCGGCGCGGTCCTCCCTCCGGCCCTTCTGGCCGCTGCCGACCGGCTCGCCGAACGGGCCCGCAAGGAGTCCTGGACCCACGCCGAATACCTGGTCGCCTGCCTCCAGCGCGAGGTCTCCGCCCGCGAATCGCACGGCGGCGAGGCACGAGTACGCGCCGCCCGATTCCCCGCGATCAAGACGATCGAGGAACTCGACGTCACCCATCTGCGCGGCATGACGCGCCAACAGCTCGCGCATCTGGGCACGTTGGACTTCATCGCGGGCAAGGAGAACGTCGTCTTCCTGGGACCCGGCGTTATCCCCGGTTTGGTTTCTGTTTCTGGCTGACAGTCCAGCTCAGGACGCTTCTGCGATCGATGGAGTGTGAGAAGCAGTCCGTGCCTGGGCGGTAGTGATAGACAGTCGCTGTGGCGATGTTCATGGTGATGGTCGATGGAGACGCGGGTGGGTGGCAGGTCGATCGTGACGCTCTGACCGCGGCGATCCGAGCCGGGTGGGCTGGTGTCGAGATCGATGCGACACCTCGCAGCGAGGCACGGAGTTTTTGCTGGTCCTTCGAGGCGCAAGACGGCGCCGGTGAGGCATATCTGCATCGGGACGGGACGTGTCTGTACTTGGATGTCCCGGAGGCTGACGCTGTGAGGTTGGCGGTGGTGTTCCGCAGGCTCGCTCCGGCGGGCTTTGACCTGGTGTATTGCGACGAGGGCTATAACTTCGACGTCCGGCTGCGCTCCGGGAGCACGGATGCCGAGCTCATCGGCCTGATGACCGCTGGGTGAGGTCAGCAGGGCCCGATGACTCGGGCTTGTGGCGGTGGGGTGTCTCCGCCGCGGCGGGCGAGTTCGCGGCGGAGGTCGAGATTCTCGCCGTGTGCCTGCTCCAGGGCGTCCCGCAGTGCCTGTACTTCTTCTCGGTGCTGCTTCTTGAGGCGGGTGATCTGGCTGGTCAGCGCGAGGACGAGGGTGCTCTGCTCGTCGGCCGGAGCGGCCGGTGTGGGGGCGGGACGGGCTTGGGCCCGGAGTCGTTCGATACGTCCTCTCAAGTCGGGGTGGTTATAGAGGAAGGCGTGGGAGACGCCGGCCTCGCGCTGGACGGCCTGGAAGGTGATCGGCTCACTGCGTTTGACCAGGGTGCGGATTGCCTTCTCTGCCGCGTCGGTCTTGGCCTGGGACTTGGCCTTCGCGGCGGCGGCAAGGGTCTGGGTGCGCTTGGCGCGAGCGTCGTCGGTCATGGCCGGGTCCTTCGGTGACGGTCGAGATCGAGGGTGAGAGGGACGGGGCCGGTGGGGGCGGCGCCGCAGCCGGCGCCTTGGACCGCGCGTCCCGGCTTGGAGTGGATGGTGTCCAGCAGCTTCATGAGGGCCGCGTGTTCGGCTCTGCGTTGCATCAGCCAGACGTTGTCCTCGGGCATCGGGCGGCCGTGCCGTTCCTGGAACGCGGTGGTGTTGCGGTTGATCAGGGCCTCGGTCTCGGCCAACTGCCGCTGAAGTGCGGTCTGGTGGGAGGCGTCGGTGACGAAGACCGAGCAGGTCAGGCAGGCGTTTCCCTTGTCGCAGGTTTGCAGGGGCGGCAGCAGGCACCAGCCGTGGGGCAGGAACCGGTCGGCGCGGTCGAACAGGTGGAGGCTGTCGTGGTCGTCGCGGGAGAAAGCCACCTGGGTGCCGTCTGCGCGGAATTTCGCGGTGGCCAGGAACGCCTGCTCGGCATGCTCCTGGCGGGCGGCGACGTAGTGCATCGTCATCGACGGGGTGGCATGTCCGGCATAGCGCATCAACACGTGGACGGGCAGGCCGAGTTCGGCGAGTCGGGTCAGCTTGGTGTGGCGGAAGCGGTGAGTGTGGCTGAGCCCGACGGGCTTGCCCTTGCTGTCGGTGATCTTCACGAGCTTACTGAACTCGCGAAGCATCCAGTTGTAGGTGCCCGACGGGTAGGGCTTGTCGCCCTGGCGGTTGCCGGTCCGCTGCAGGAACAGATGGCGCGGGATGATGCCGGGGAAGTGGTCGCGGACCCAATGTCGTTGTTCCTCGATGACCGCGACGACCTCGGCGTCGACGAGGATGTTGTCCGGCGCGATATCGATCTTGCTCTGTGCGTAGTGGAAGCGGGCGATCTGTTCGCCCTCGGCGGCGTCCACCGCCCGGTCGGGGACTGGGGAGGGACAGTCGAAGAGACAGGTGCGGATCTCGCTGGACCGCCGTCCGGTGAGGATCTGCAGCAGGATCATGCGCATGGCCTGCGGGTCATCGAAGCCGTCGACGGTGACCTGCTGCCCGTCGCCGCGGGTGACCAGCATCTGCTCTCTGCGGCCGAGGCCGAGCAGCGGCAGTGCGGCGGGAATCTGGGCGAGCGCGTGGTCGTCGACGTAGTGCTCGTCATTGAGTTCCCGCTGGTGCGGAATGCGGGAGACCTGGCAGAACCAGCCGGCCGCATGCGCGTCCGTGACCCGGGACCACGGATGGAGCCCGAGGACCTGGTGGGCCTCGGCGGGGTTGGCGGTGACGAACGCGAAGAGTTAGGCGACGGCCCGCAGGTCGTCGTTGACCAGGCGGGGGTGGACGGGCTGCCCGGCGAACCGCTTCTCGTTCCGGCGAAGGAGCCGGTTGGCGGGGTCGGCGTCCCAGCGCCGGAAGGCGGCGGCCAGCTGGACCGCGTGGGCGGGATCGCCCAGGACGTCGAGCGGGTCGGTGAAGGTCTCAAGCCACCGGTCGAAGCGGACGAAGCACCGCATCCTCTCCTGGCTCACCGTCGACCAGCGCAGGGTGCCGGCCTCCAGCTGGGTGCCCAGGCACCATTTCACGGCCTCCCGCAGCCACGGCTGACCGATCTTCGAGGGCGAACAGCCGTAGTGGGCCTGGGGCTCGTGCTCGGCCAGCGGGATTCGCGGGTCGCAACGGGGATGCCACTCGTCCAGGGACCACCAGGGGCCGTTGGTGCAGCGGGCCAGCAGGGCCAGACGGGAGAAGCGGAAGATCACCCGCAGGCGGGCGACGCTGCCGCGGGGCGGGAGCCGGCCCCAGCGGGTGGCATAGAACCACCGCTGCAAAGCGGCCGCCGTTTCCCAGCCCTTGGCACGGATGGAGATCGGGAAGGGATGGTTGTCGCGGATCGCCCGGCGCAGGATGTTCGCGAACTGGTTGGTGCCCAGCACCGACGAGCGGGTCCCGTCCAGGGCCTGCCAGTGCGCCATCCAGGCCAGCTCTGCGGCGATCAGGTCGGGCAGCCCGGTCAGGTCGATGCGGCGGTCACCGTTCTCGGTGATTCTGTCCCAGTCGTCGATGCCGTCACCGATCACCGGCCCCTTCCAGGGCTCGGGCAGCTCCAGCCAGAGTCGCCAGAACGGGTCCTCGTCGCCGGCTGTGTGCAGATGACGCTGTTCACCGGCCATCGTCGACCTGCCAGGCGGAGATGTACGACTTCCAGTTCGCCGCGGCCCGCAGGGCCTCGTCCTCACGAACCCAGCCATATAGGTCGAGCGTGGTCTGCACGTGCGCGTGACCGAGGCGGCGGGAGACCACCCACTCCGGCGTCCCGGCCAGCAGCAGTGCCGTCGCGTGGCTGTGGCGGAACCAGTGCGGCGTCCAGGACGCCGGACCGATGCCCTTCTTGCGCAGGGCGGACACCTTGTCCCGCACCGTCCCTTCACGCAGGGCGGCCAGCAGCGGCGGCCGTTCCAGGTTCACCAGCAACGGTGATTCGGTATCGATCTCGATGCCGAACCCGGCGGCCCGGCAGGCGAGGTGGGTGAGGTAGTCGGCGAACAGTCGCTCCAGGTCGCAGCCGACGTAGACCCGCCGCGGGCGCATCATCTTCACTCTGGCCCCGTTCGTGTTGTCCTCCCTGGGCACGATCTCGACATAGGGAGTGGAGCCGCGGCCCATCACGAAATCGCAGATCCGCAGGCCAAGGGCCTCGCCAAGGCGCATCCCGGTCTCCGCGAGCAGCGCGAACAGCAGCCGGTCGCGCAGGTTGCCCGCCCACTCGCCGACCATGGCGTCCGGCATCGCGCAGCCGTCCAGAATCGCCTGGATCTCGGTGGGCAACAGCAGCGGCGGGTGCCCACGGAGCCGCTGGCGCCGGACCCTCACCAGCGAGGACAGAGCGGGAGCGGTGCGGGCGTCCAGATGCGCGAGCAGTCCCCGGGCCGGGGCCCGGCGCGGCGTCCCGCGCATGAGCCGGCCCGCGACCGGCACCGAGAAGACCGCCTCCTGCCAGCGATAGAAGGAGATCAACGCAGCCAGCCTCGCCTCCAACGTCCCTGCCTCCGGCGCCTGTTCGGGCTCGACCAGCGCGTGCTCGACGGTGCGGCCGTTGCGCAGCCAGGCCAGGAACCCCGCGACCGCCGGTACCCCGAGATCACCCCACCTTCCGGTCTCGTCGCGCTGTTCGAGGAACGTCCACCACTGGGCCAGCGAGGTCGCATAGCCGCGGACGGTGTTCGGCGACCACAGCTGCCGATGGGCCTCCAGCCAGTCCTCGACCGGAGCGACGGTCCGGTACTTCTCGTCGATCACGGTCCACGTCCGCTGCCCGTTCACGGGCCGGACCGCCAAGCTGTGTGCCACTGATGCCGTTCCGTCTCGTTGAAGAACTCCCGTTGATAGCAATGCATCAACGACGCAGAACGCTCACGGTGACGCTCGTTGCAGACAGAGAAGAGAGGGGCTCAGGCCCCGTTGATAACGCCCGGCACCGGCAAGACGCACCTGGCGATCGGCCTGGCAGTGCGAGCCTGCCAGGCCGGACACCGCGTCGCCTTCGCCACCGCCGCCGAATGGGTCGACAAGCTCGCCGCCGCCCACGAGACCGGCCGCCTGTCGGCCGAGCTCACCCGGCTCGGCCGCTATCCGCTGATCGTGGTGGACGAGGTCGGCTACATCCCCTTCGAAGCGGAGGCCGCGAACCTGTTCTTCCAGCTCATCTCGAACAGATACGAACGCGCATCCGTGATCGTCACCAGCAACAAACCCTTCGGACGCTGGGGAGAGGTCTTCGGCGACGAGACCGTGGCCGCCGCCATGATCGACCGCCTGGTCCACCACGCCGAGGTCCACTCCCTCAAGGGCGACTCCTACCGCATGCGAGGACGCGAACTCGGACGCGTCCCCACCGACGCACCCGACAACGACTGAACCACCACCCACCGACACCAACCGGGTCAGAATTCAACCGCCCAAAGTGGGTCCGAGTTCAGCCGACGCCGACACGGCCCCGAGGCGTGGAAGACAGCCAGTGGACCCCGTGTGGACCGCAAGCCCCGGGCGAGGCCAGAGGCCGGTAGTCTGTAGCCGCTCCGCCCCAGGTGGGACGGGGCCGAGGTGGGTTGCCCGAGCGGCCTAAGGGAACGGTCTTGAAAACCGTCGTGGCAGCGATGTCACCGTGGGTTCAAATCCCACACCCACCGCAGCAGGTCACAGCGTTGCAGGTCAGAAGGGGTGCCACTCTCCGGAGCGGCACCCCTTCGGTGTGCCCCCTTGCGGCCGCTCTGCGGCCGGAATCCACGGTCCCGCCGTCAGCCGGACCCGGTGTCGGGGAGGGCGTCGTCGTGGGTGTCGGCTATGAGTTCGGCGAGGGTGAAGTGGGCTTCCTCGGTCGACATCGGGTTCTGGACGCGCACGAAGCAGCTTCGTTCGGAGACGCGGAAGACCTGTCTTCTCTGGCGTCGGCGCCCTCCTGAGGTGGCGGCCTCCGCGAACGTATCGACGAGGTGCGGCATCGCGGCCAGCGCTTCCGCCTCGGTCCCTTCGAGTTCACGGCGAACGGTGTAGCGGAAGGCTTCCGCCTCGCCCTCAGCTCGCAGGACGGCCCATCGGGGCATGGTGCTCTCCAGTCCGTGAGGCGACGCGGGCCCGCGGTGACGCACAGCCCCGCCGCATGGCCGGCTCGACGCCCTGACATCGGCCGGTGATCTTGGCGCGGCGAGGTTATCGGAAGGGGGAACGACCGGGGCCTGCTTTCGGGCGCTGCGCGCCAGCGGTCTCAGGTGCACCCGGGACGGCGGGTCATTCGGGCGGCTGAGGTCACTGTGGAGTGGGCCTCCTGGGGGGTCAGGCCTGTGTGGATCGCTGCGGCTATCAGGGGTTCCTTCAGGGTGGGGCCCAGGCCGTTTTCGTAGGCTCGGCAGGCGGCCCAGAAGAGGCGGGTGTTGCGTTGGCCCTCGTGGGCGGTGAGGACGAAGTTGATCAGGCCGCGGCCTTGGGCGTCGCTCGCGGTGAGGGGTGGTGTGGGTGTGCGGGGCGGCGGGAGCAGGAGGCGGAGGAGGGCTCGGGGGCAGGGGGCCGGGGGGAGGTGCGCCGAGCCGGGGGCGGTCGTGTAGACGCCGTGGGCGGTGCGGGAGCCGGGGCCCACCAGGTAGCCGCCGGCGCCGCGGATGTCGATGCCGGGGGCGAGGCGGCCGGCCGAATTGGGGACCGTGACGTCCGGCGGGCCGGTGAGCCAGAGGTGACGGCCGCCGGACGGGGTGAGCACGACGACCGTCGGCGGGATCGTGAACAGGTGGCGCAGGGCCAGTTCGCGCAGTGCCGTCGTGGAGTCCGTGCCGGACTTGGTGTCGAGGTCCACGCCGATCAGGTGGTGCGGGGGCAGGCCGCAGGCGATCCCGTAGCCGGTGGACCACGGGGCGGCGGCGAAGAGGTCGCGGATGCGGGCCGGTTCGGTGGAGGCGTCGTAGACGCCGTGGCCGGGACGGCCGCACTCGCCGTGGCAGGGCGGGGCCGTCGGGTCGTCGCGGTGGGGGGAACGCAGGGCCGGGAGCTTCGTCCGGGACAGGGGAATCACGGCCAGGCCGCGTTCGGCGGCCGACAGGGCGTGGGCGAGGGCCAGCGTGGTGGCCTGCCGGTGGTACCGGTCGGTGGTGGCCATGCGTTTATTTTCGTATGTGTGTTCGAAAAAGGGAAGGGGGTGCGAGTGGCGACGCGCCGAGGGGGAGGGTGGAGGCGGCGGAATGGGGTGAGTCGCGGCGGAACGCTTCTTCGCTTGGCGGGGTTGGGTGGGCTATGTCTGGCTTGCCGGGGATTATGGCCTCGCGGGCCGGAAGGTCGGCCGCGGGGGTTTATCGACTTGTCATCACGCTTGCGTGCTAATCGCGGCGTCCGGGGTGGTTGGCCGCGGGGCGGTGGGCAACTCTGGTCACACGACGTCGTCGCAGTACGGGCGGTCGGCCAACTGCCCTGCTAAAAGCCGTACTTCATGCCTGGACCGGTCACGAGCCGGTGCGTAGTCCCCGTTCTGGAGGAACAACATGGCAAGCATCCGTACCGCCCGCGTCATCGCCGCCGTCTCCGCCCTCCCGCTGGCAGCCGCCCTGTTCACCGGCATCGCGGCGGCGGACAACGGAGGCTTCGCGGACGACGGATCGAACGCGGGTGTCGCGAGCGTCGTCGGCAGCGGTGTCGGGAACGACAACAACGGCAACTCGTCCACCACGCAGCAGAACGCCGTCGGCGCGGGCGCCTCGAACCAGAGCAACACCGCGCAGGTCAACGGCTCCGCCTTCACCGCCGTCAACCAGGGCAACAGCAACGTGGCGGTCACCTTCTCGCCGCTGTTCGGGTGAGGTGAGGGGGAGGGGGAGGAAGGGGGCTGGGAGTCGGGGCCGGGGGTGCTCTGTGGGGGGTCACGCGTCTGCGCGGCGGTGCTTCGGCATCGCCGCGCAGGCGTTTTCGGGAGGGTGATCCACCTTGACAGTTCTTACTGTCTGACGGACAGTCAGAAACTCCGTGGCTCGCGGTTCTACGAGGGGCGGTGGCCGGGATGAGCGACGAGGCGGACGGGCTGGAGGCGCGGCTGCGGGCTTACGAGGGCCGGCCCGCCGCGGTCGCCGGCGTCGGCCGGGACCCGGTCAACCTGCCCATGATCCGGCACTGGTGCGAGGCGATGGGCGACGCCAACCCGGCCTACACCGGGGCGGACGCCATCGCGCCGCCCACCATGCTTCAGGCGTGGATCATGCGAGGGCTGGTGACCGCCCTGGAAGGCTCGGGTGGTTCCAGTGGGCAGGGCGGGGTCGGGGAAGGGGTCGGCGGCCGTACGGGTGGGCGGGCTGCGGAGTACGAGGAGTTGCTCGGGCTCCTCGACGCGGCCGGCTGCACCGCCGTCGTCGCCACCGACTGCGAGCAGGAGTACCTCCGCCCCCTGCGGCCCGGGGACGAGGTCGCCTTCGACACGGTCATCGAGTCGGTGTCCGGCCGCAAGACGACCGCCCTCGGCGCCGGGCACTTCGTCACGACCCGTACGGACGTGCGCGTGGCCGGGGAGTTGGTCGGCACGCACCGCTTCCGCATCCTCAAGTACGCGCCGGCGCGCAGGAAACCCAAGGAGCGCCGCCCCCGCCCGGTGATCAACCGCGACAACGCCGGTTTCTGGGAAGGTGTTCGCGAGCACCGGCTCCTCATCCAGCGCTGCACCGCCTGCGACACCCTCCGTTTCCCGTGGCTGCCCGGGTGCAACGCCTGCGGCGCGCAGGAGTGGGACACGGTCGAGGCGAGCGGTGAGGGCGCCGTCTTCTCCTACGTCGTGATGCACCACCCGCCCTTTCCCGCCTTCTCACCGCCTTACGCGGTCGGCCTGATCGAACTCGCCGAGGGCGTGAGGATCGTGAGTGACGTGGTCGGCGTGCCCTACGACAAGGTGCGCATCGGGATGCCGGTGCGGCTTGAATTCCGGCGGTACGACGAGGAGTTGGTGCTGCCGGTGTTCGAGGGGACAGTCGCGTGAGGGCCGGGGACGAGCTGGGTCCGCTGGAGGTTCCGATCACGCGCACGCTGATCGTCGCCGGCGCCGTCGCCTCGCGCGACTTCCAGGACGTGCACCATGATCCGGAGGCCGCGCGAGCCAAGGGGTCTCCCGACGTCTTCATGAACATCCTCACCACCAACGGCCTGGTCGGCCGCTTCGTCACCGACCACTTCGGGCCGACGGCCGTGCTGCACCGGGTCGCCGTCCGGCTCGGGACGCCCAACTACCCCGGTGACACGATGGTGTTGACGGGCAGGGTGGAGGAGGTCGACGGGGAGACGGCGGTGGTGCGGGTCCTGGGGGAGAACGGCACCGGACGCCACGTCACCGCCACGGTCACCGTCTCCGTCTCCGTCCCGGCCTCACACTCCCACCCGAGCGAAGGCAGCGTAAGCGAGGGCACCGTATGAGCATCCGTGCGCGGGACTTCCTCGGGGGTCGGGCCGCCGTCGTCGGGATCGGGGCGACGGAGTTCTCCAAGGACTCCGGGCGCAGTGAGCTGCGGCTGGCGGTGGAGGCGGTGCGGGCGGCGCTGGACGACTCCGGGCTCGTGCCGGCGGACGTGGACGGGCTGGTGACGTTCACCATGGACACCAGCCCGGAGATCACCGTGGCGCAGGCCTGCGGCATGGGCGAGCTGTCGTTCTTCTCCCGCGTCCACTACGGCGGCGGCGCGGCCTGCGCGACCGTCCAGCAGGCGGCGCTCGCCATCGCCGCCGGGGTGGCCGAGGTCGTCGTCTGCTACCGCGCTTTCAACGAGCGGTCGGGCCGCCGCTTCGGCGCGGGCGTACGGCAGCGGGAGCCGTCGGCGGAGGGCACGGCGCTGGGCTGGACCCTGCCGTTCGGGCTGCTCACCCCGGCCTCCTGGGTGGCGATGGCGGCGCAGCGGTACCTGCACGCGTACGGGCTGACCCCGGAGGCGTTCGGGCACGTGGCCGTCACCGCGCGCCGGCACGCGGCGGCCAACCCGGCGGCGTACTTCCACGGGCGGCCGATCACCCTCGCCGAGCACGCGGCCTCCCGCTGGATCGTCGAGCCGCTCCGGCTGCTGGACTGCTGCCAGGAGACCGACGGCGGGCAGGCGTTGGTCGTCACCTCCGTGGAGCGCGCCCGGGACCTGCCGCATCCGCCCGCCGTCGTGGCGGCCGCCGCCCAGGGAGCGGGGCGGGCGCAGGAGCAGATGACCAGCTTCTACCGCGACGATCTGACCGGCCTGCCGGAGATGGGCGTGGTCGCCCGCCAGCTGTGGCGGACCTCGGGGCTCGCGCCCGCCGACATCGACGTGGGGATCCTGTACGACCACTTCACGCCTTTCGTGCTGGCGCAGTTGGAGGAGTTCGGCTTCTGCCCGCCCGGCGAGGCCGCCGCCTTCGTCGCCGAGGACCGCCTCCCGCTCAACACCCACGGGGGCCAGCTCGGCGAGGCGTACCTGCACGGCATGAACGGCGTCGCGGAGGCCGTACGCCAACTGCGAGGCACGTCGGTGAACCAGATCCCGGACGCGTCCCGAGCCCTGGTGACAGCGGGGACGGGGGTCCCGACGTCGGGTCTGGTCCTCGTCTCCGACGGGTGAGCCACGCGAAACTGTACGACCGGGGCCCTCCGGGCCCCGGCCCTGGCCCCCGGCCCTGGCCCCGGGCCCTTGGCCCTTGGCCCCCAAGCTCCCGGCTCCCCGGCGGCCCTGCCGCTCGGCCACCCAGGTTCCCGCTCCCCACTCCCCGCTCCCCGCTCCCCGGTCACCGGTCACCGGTCACCGGCCACCGGCCACCTGGCCACCCAGGCTCCCGGCCCTCCGGTCCCCGGCGGCCCAACTCCCTGGCGGCCCGGCTTCCCGGCGGCCCGGCTTCCCGGCCACCTGGCCACCCAGGCTCCCGGCGGCCCGGCTTCCCGGCCACCCAGGCTCCCGGCTCTCCGGCTCCCGGCTCTCCGGCCCCCGGCGGCCCGGCTCCCCGGCCACCCAGTTCCCCGGCGGCCCTGCCGCCCGGCCACCCAGGTTCCCGCTCCCCGGCCGCCCGGCTTCGCGGCCACCGGCCACCGGCCACCTGGCCACCTGGCCACCGGCCACCTGGCCACCTGGCCACCGGCCACCTGGCCACCTGGCCACCGGCCACCTGGCCACCTGGCCACCTGGCCACCCAGGCTCCCGGCTCCTCGGCCACCTGGCCACCCAGGCTCCCGGCCCCCGGCTCCCCGCCCTCTGGGCTCCCCGGCCGCCCTACCCCCAGGCCCCCAGGCCCCCCGCCCCCGCCCCCGGCACCCCAACCGCCCGCCCCTCACCACCCCCCAAGGGCAAACCCGTACCAGCCCTCCGTCTCTCGTCCACCTTCAGGAGGTGGAGGCGGCAGCGCCCCTACAACCTGAGGCGGATCCGGCTTCGGCACCTGCGGGCGATCCGCCGTGGCGGGGGGCGAACCTAGCGTGGAGCCATGACCACACCCGTCTGCTCCAGCGCTTCGAACGGCATGAGGCGGCCCGCTGCGTACCCGTCCTTCGCGTCGTACGTCAGGGCCCGTCAGCCCGTGCTGCTGCGCACCGCCCGGTCGCTGACCGCGAACCCGAGCGACGCGGAGGACCTGTTGCAGACCGCGCTCACCAAGACCTACGTCGCGTGGGAGCGGATCGAGGACCACCGGGCGGTCGACGGCTACGTCCGCCGGGCCCTGGTGAACACGCGCACGTCGCAGTGGCGCAAGCGCAGAGTCGACGAGTTCGCGTGCGACGAACTGCCCGAGCCGGAGCCGCTGCCCGGCGGGATGGACGCCGCCGAGCAGCAGGCCCTGCACGACGCGATGTGGCGGGCTATCACGAAACTGCCCGCGCGGCAGCGAGCGATGGTAGTCCTGAGGTACTACGAGGATCTCAGCGAGGCGCAGACGGCGGAGGTTCTCGGGGTCTCCGTGGGTACGGTGAAGTCGGCGGTGTCCCGCGCCCTCGGCAAGCTCCGCGAGGACCCTGAGCTGGACGTTGTTCGATAAAGCGCCGTAGTGAGGACTTGGTCCGCGCTTTAACGTGACCTGATCGATCATCGCTCCCTAGTGACATACCGATCGGTATGTGCGCAGAATCAGCGCAACCGTTACCACCGCGTAGGCAATGTCGCCGCACCTGGGAGGACGCCGTGCTGAGCACCATGCAGGACGTACCGCTGCTGATCTCGAGGATCCTGACCCACGGGTCCACGATCCACGGGACATCGCTGGTGACCACATGGACCGGCGAGGGCGCGCCGCAACGCCGCACCTACACCGAGATCGGCGCCCGCGCGGCCCAGCTGGCCCACGCCCTGCGCGACGACCTCGGGGTGACCGGCGACGACCGGGTGGCGACGCTCGCCTGGAACAACGCCGAGCACGTCGAGGCCTACTTCGCGATCCCCTCCATGGGCGCGGTCCTCCACACCCTGAACCTGCGTCTGCCCCCCGAGCAGCTCGCCTGGATCGTCAACCACGCGGCCGACAAGGTCGTCATCGCCAACGGCTCGCTGCTGCCGCTGCTGGCCCCGCTGCTCCCGCACCTGAAGACGGTCGAGCACGTCGTCGTGACCGGCCCCGGCGACCGCTCCCTCCTCGCGGGCGCGAGCGCCCAGGTCCACGAGTACGAGGACCTCGTCGCCGGAAAGCCCACCGGCTACGACTGGCCCGAGCTCGACGAACGCCAGGCCGCCGCGATGTGCTACACCTCAGGTACTACGGGTGACCCCAAGGGCGTCGTCTACAGCCACCGCTCCATCTACCTGCACTCCATGCAGGTCAACATGGCCCAGTCGATGGGCCTCACCGACCAGGACACCTCGCTGGTCGTCGTCCCGCAGTTCCACGTCAACGCCTGGGGCCTCCCGCACGCCACCTTCATGACCGGCGTGAACATGCTGATGCCGGACCGCTTCCTCCAGCCCGACCCGCTCGCCGAGATGATCGAGAGCGAGAAGCCGACCCACGCGGCCGCCGTCCCCACCATCTGGCAGGGCCTGCTCGCCGAGCTCACCGCCAAGCCGCGCGACGTCTCCTCCCTCACCCAGGTGACCATCGGCGGCTCGGCCTGTCCGCCCTCCCTGATGACGGCCTTCGACAACCTGGGCATGCGGGTCTGCCACGCCTGGGGCATGACGGAGACCTCCCCGCTCGGCACCATCGCCCGCCCGCCGGCCGCCGCGGTCGGCACGGACGAGGAGTTCGCCTACCGCCTCACCCAGGGCCGCTTCCCGGCCGCCGTGGAGGCCCGTCTCACCGGCCCCGGCGGCGAACGCCTCGCCTGGGACGGCGAGTCCGCGGGCGAGCTGGAGGTCCGCGGCCCGTGGATCGCCGGCGCCTACTACAACGGCCCGGACGCCGAACCGCTGCGCCCCGCCGACAAGTTCAGCGAGGACGGCTGGCTGAAGACGGGCGACGTCGGCACCATCTCCCCCGACGGCTTCCTCACCCTCACCGACCGCGCCAAGGACGTCATCAAGTCCGGCGGCGAGTGGATCTCCTCGGTGGAGCTGGAGAACGCGCTGATGGCCCACCCCGACGTCGCCGAGGCCGCCGTGGTCGCGGTCCCCGACGCCAAGTGGGGCGAGCGCCCGCTGGCCACGGTCGTCCTCAAGGAGGGCTCGAACGCCGACTTCGAGACCCTGCGCGCCTTCCTCGCCGACGAGGGCAAGATCGCCAAGTGGCAGCTCCCGGAGCGCTGGACGATCGTCGAGGCGGTCCCGAAGACGAGCGTGGGCAAGTTCGACAAGAAGGTGCTGCGCAGGCAGTACGCGGAGGGCGAGCTGGACGTCACCCAGCTCTGAGCCCCGCCACCTCACTGCCTCACCACTCACCACCTCACCGCCGCACCACCTGACCGCACATACGCGCACGCCGGGCGGGGAGCCTTCGGGTTCCCCGCCCGGCGTGCGTCGATGCGGACCGTCCGTCAGTGTCGGTCTCAGTTGGTGCCGATGCGGGCCAGCAGGTCCACGATCCGGTCCTGGACCTCCGTGCTGGTGGACCGCTCCGCGAGGAACAGCACCGTCTCCCCGGAGGCCAGCCGCGGCAGGTCGGCCTGGTCGACGGCGGCGGTGTAGACGACCAGCGGGGTCCGGTTGAGCTGCTGGTTCGCCCGCAGCCAGTCGACGATCCCGGCCCGGCCGCGGTGCACCTGCGTCAGGTCCATCACCACCAGGTTGGGCCGCAGCTGCGAGGCCAGGGTGACCGCGTCCGCGTCGCTCGCCGCCCGTGCCACCTGCATCCCGCGCCGCTCCAGCGTCGAGGTCAGCGCCAGCGCGATCTCCGCGTGCTCCTCGACGAGCAGCACCCGCGGCGGATGCTGTTCGCTGTCCCGCGGGGCGAGCGCCTTCAGCAGGACGGCGGGATCGGCCCCGTACGCCGCCTCGCGCGTCGCCTGTCCGAGTCCGGCCGTGACCAGCACCGGCACCTCGGCGGCCACCGCCGCCTGCCGCAGCGACTGCAACGCGGTGCGCGTGATGGGCCCGGTCAGCGGGTCCACGAACAGCGCGGCAGGGAAGGCGGCGATCTGCGCGTCGACCTCCTCGCGGGAGTGCACGATCACCGGCCGGTAGCCGCGGTCGCTCAGCGCCTGCTGGGTGCTGACGTCCGGCGCCGGCCAGACCAGCAGTCGACGCGGGTTGTCCAGCGGCTCAGGCGGCAGCTCGTCGTCCATCGGCTGCGGGCGCGGGTGGTCCGCCACCTCGACGGCCCCGCCCGGCCCGTCGAGCGGCTCGGGCCCCTCGGCGGCGTTCTTGTCCGGCGCGCCTATGGCGTACGACCGCCCGATCCCCTCGGTACCGGGCGCGAGCCGCATCTGCCCTGCCATGGACTGCCCTGCCATGGACTGCCCTGCCAGGGACTGGCCGGCCATGGGCTGCCCCGCCGCCATGGATTGGCCGGCCATCGACTGGCCGGGCACGGGCTGGCCGGGCTGCGGCTGACCAGGCAGCGGTTGGCCGGGCAGCGACTGGCCCGCGAGGGACGGCTGCGGCGCGCCGTTGTGCGGCGGGGCGGGCGCGGTCTGCGGAACGGACGCCGCCGGGGCCGCCTGAGCTGCCTGCGGCACCTGAGCTGCCGGGGCCGCCGGAGCCTGCGGCGCGGGGATCTGCGGCACGGCGGGCTGCTCGTTCTGCGGGTGCGGACGTGCCGTCTGCTCCGGTCGCGCCGCCGGGTCGGGCGGCGTCCCCAGCTTGCGGCGGCGCCCGCCCCCGCCCGGGGTGTGCGGAGCGGGAGTGCCGGGAGGCTGGTGCACCGGCGCCGCCTGCTGCACCTGGGCGGCCTGCCGGGTGAAGGGCACGCCCTGGCCCAGCGTCCGCACGCTGATCGCCCGCCCCTGCGTGGAGTTGGGGTCCATGGGCTGGGCGGCGGATTCGGCGGGCAGCGGCTGCGCGACCCGCGCCTGGGCCGCGGCGGCCTCGGGGGGCAACGGGGTGCCCGTGCTCGGCGTGGACGTCGGCGGAGCCTCGTTCACGGGAGCGGGAGCGGGAACCGGAGTGGCCGGCGTGGCCGGCGTGGCGGCTGCCGCGGGGGCTGCCGGGGCTGCCGCCTCGGCGGGGAGCGGCTGACCCGGGGCGACGGCCTGACCGACCTGCCCGGAACCGTTGGCGGCCACGGGAGTTGCCGCGGGCTGCCCAGCCTGCTCGGCTTGCGCTGCGGCGTGTTCGGGCTGCCCGCCGTTCTCCTGCGTCTGTGCCTGTGCCTGCGCCTGTGCCGGAACGGCAGCCTCCGCCGCCGGCTGAGCCACGGCACGCCGACGACGTCCCGTGGGCGCGCTCGTCGGATGCGGCTGCGGCGGGGTGTGGTCGTCGGACTGGTCGAGCGGGGCGGCGTCATGACGACCGTGGTCGATCACGGCCTCCTCGGAGGTGCCCTGCGCGGGCACCTGAGCCACCGGCACCGGCACCGACTGCCCCGGAACGGGAACCGGAACCGGAATCGGCCCCTGCTGCCCGGGCACGGGCACCCGAACCGACTGCCCAGGCACGGGAACCTGCTGCCCAGTCACCGGAACCGGAACCGGAATCTGACCCGGAACCGGAATCGGACCCGGCATCGGAGCGGGAACCGGCTGTCCGTCCGGACCCGGCACCTGCCCCACGGCCTGCGCCCCCGCACCGCCGACAGCCCCTTCGGCCCCGTCGGGGCCCCCGGCCGCGTCGGCTCCGTCCTCGGACGTCCGGTCCGCCTCGGCCGGCGGCAGGGCGAACACCGTACGGGGCCCGGCCTCCTGCGCCGCGGCGCGCTCGTTCGCGGCGGCCAGGGCACGCCGACGGCGTCCCGTCGGCTGTGCGCCGTCCTCCGCGGCGGCCGGCTCGCTCGCCACCGCGGGCAGGGCGGGCGGCAGCGCGTGCTGTTCGTCGGCGGCACGCCGGGCCCGCCGTCCACCGGACGCGGGCACGCCCTGCGGCGGAACGGTGCCGCCCAGCCCCGTACCCGAGGCGGCGGTCCCCGCCGCGTGCTCGGCGGCGGTGACGACGGCACCCTCGGAGACACCGGCACCGGCACCGGCACCGGCACCGGCACCGGCCTCGGCGTCCGCACCCGCGTTCTCCGCGTCTCCGCCCGGCAGTTCGGCGGACCGCCCGCGTCGCCGTCCGGTACCGCCGGAGGCATCCGTCTGCTCCGCCGGCGCCTCGGCCGGCGGGGCCGGCGTCTCCTCGGCGGCCGGGCCCCGTCGGCGTCGCCGCCCGGTCGGAGCGGAGGCCTCCGCCTCGGCCCCGTCCACAGCCGCAGCCGGGACCTCGCTCTCCAGGAACGCGTCGGTCGAGGACCGCCGCGCCCGCCGCCGCCCAGCACCTACGACATCGGCGCCCCCACCGGCCTCGACACCCTCGACACCCTCGACACCGTCAACCACGCCCGCGATGGCGGGAATCCCCTGAGCCCCTCGTGCCCCTTGAGCCCCCAGATCCCCTTGAGCCTCCGGAACCTCAGCACTCACCTGCGCGGGCAGCGCGAGCGCCGACCCCACGACGGCTGTCGGGGCGGCGACCACGGCCCCGGCCCCACCGCCCAACGGCACTTCGAGGACGTACGCGTTGCCGCTCATCCCCGGCACCTCATGGGTCTGGAGCACGCCGCCGTGCGCCCGCACGATCCCGCGCACGATCGGCTCGTGCACCGGGTCGCCCCCGGCGTACGGCCCGCGCACCTCGATGCGGACGACCTCACCGCGCTGCGCGGCGGCCACGACGACCGTGTTGTCCATGTAACCGCCCGCCGAGACGGGCGCGTTGCCCGTGGCGTCGACGCCCGCGACGTCGGCCACCAGGTGCGCGAGCGCGGTCGCGAGGAGCCGCGCGTCGACCTCGGCCTCGATGGGCGGCGCGTGCACGGCGAACTGCACCCGCCCCGGCCCGACGAGTTCGACGGCCCCGTCCACACCGGCGGCGACGACGGCGTCGAGCATCACCTTCGTACGGCTGATCCCCTCGCCGCCGGCGTCGAGCCGCTGGTAGCCGAGGACGTTGTCGATGAGGGTGGTGATGCGTGCGTACCCCGCCGACAGGTGGTGCAGGACCTGGTTGGCCTCGGGCCACAGCTGTCCGGCGTCGTCGGCGGCGAGCGCGGACAGCTCGCGGCGGAGTTCGTCGAGCGGGCCGCGCAGCGACCGGGCGAGGAGCGTGAGGAGCTGCTCGTGCCGGGCGGCGAGGGCCTCGTAGCGGTCCTTCTCACGCTCGCCCAGCGCGGCGTAGCGCTCCTCGCCGGCGGCGAGCTCCTCCTCGTGCTGCTCGCGCAGCTCCTCCAGCTCGGTGACGTGCTGCTGGCGCAGCGCGGTGAGATCGGAGGCGTGCTCCTCGGAGAGCTTCTCCAGCTCCTCCGTGTGCCGCTTCTCGACGGCGGCCTTCTCCTCGGCGAGCGAGTCGTAGGGCCGGCGGTCGGTGAAGGTCATGACGGCGCCGACGAGCTGGTCGCCGTCGCGCACGGGCGCGGTGGTCAGGTCGACGGAGACCCTGTCCCCGCCCTTCGACCACAGCACCTGCCCGCGCACCCGGTGCTTGCGCCCGGAGCGCAGGGTGTCGGCGAGCGGCGACTCGTCGTACGGGAACGGGGAGCCGTCGGCGCGGGAGTGCAGCACCAGGGTGTGCAGCTCCTTGCCGCCGAGGTCGCTCGCCCGGTAGCCGAGGATCTGGGCGGCGGCCGGGTTGACGAGCACGATCCGCCCGTCGGTGTCCGTGCCGACGACGCCCTCGGCCGCGGCGCGCAGGATCATCTCGGTCTGCCGCTGCGACCGCGCGAGTTCGGCCTCGGTGTCCACTGTGCCCGACAGGTCGCGGACGACGAGCATCAGCAGCTCGTCGCCGGCGTAGCCGGAGCCGTCGTAGGCCTGCTGGCCGTTCTCGAGGTTGGCGCTGGTGACCTCGACGGGGAACTCGGTGCCGTCCGTGCGCCGGGCGACCATCCGGGTCGGCTTGGTGCGTCCGCGCGGATCCATGTGGTCCGGGCGTCGCATGGAGCCGGGGATGAGCTTGGAGTCGAACTGCGGAAGCAGATCGAGCAGTCCTCGTCCGACGAGGGCGGTCCCGGGCGCTTCGAAGGCCTCGAGCGCGATGGTGTTCGCGTTGACGACTGTCCCGTTCGCGTTGACCAGCACCAACGCGTCCGGAAGAGCGTCGAGTATGGCTGCGAGGCGAGCAGCGCCTCGGGATGGCCTGCTGCTCACGAGTCGCTTCCTCCCTGTTACCGCACCTTGCCGACCGCTCGGGCCATCTTGCCAACCGTCCCGCAGCGTGTCACGCGAGGGAGTCTAAGGGCTGGGATCGCGCTCTCGGTGCCGGATGAGGGGGAGCTCGCACGACGAAGTGACGCAGAACATGTGACCGCCCGCCACGGCTTCGCGCGACCTTCGCGTGACGTTTACAGGAAGGGCGCTACTGCTCCCGCGGACCGGCACCCGCCCGACCTGCCCCGGTTACGGAACCGGGTCCCCCGCCCCAGACGCCGGCATCACCATGCCCGCCCAGGCCTCCAGGCCGCCGCTGCCTGGGGTCTCCCGCTCCTCGGGTTGCTCACCATTCGTCGTCCCCACCGCGGGGAGCAAGGGGACGAAGCGGTCCCACCGCTCGATGCGGCAGCCGTCGGCGCGGTCGAAGGTCGTGTCGACGGGACGTCCGGCCCACCGCCCGGTGACGTGCGCCGTGGCCGGACCGCCGTACCGCAGGGTGCACAGGCTGTCCTTCGGCACCGGGGCGAAGGCGTCCCTCCCCCAGCGGGTGTTCCGCTCGACCGCCCGGCACGCCCGCGACACGTCCGGGTGACTCCCGCCGCCCGGATGGCAGTACAGCTCGAACGTCCCGTCCACGCCCTCGCCCGCACCGCGCACGGTGACGGTGAGGTGATCGCCGGAGCCCCGGTCCTCGTCGCGCGGGGGCGGAGGCACGAGGGGAGCGGCGGAGGCGGTGGATGCGGTGGAGACGGTGGAAGCGGCGGCGAAGGCGAGGACGACGGAGACGGCGAGGACGAGCCGCCGAAACGGCGCGACGTGCGGCACGGCCTGCGGCGCGATCTGTGCCGTGACCTCTGACCTGACGTGGGGCGTGGACTGGGGCATGACCTGGTGCATGCCCTGACCAACGCGACCGGCTCGCGGACGTTGCGGCCCTCAATGGCTTTGCCCTGTGGCCCGCCTGCCTAGTACCGTGGATGCCGATTGGTGACACGACGCTCGACTGTGTCATCATCTGCACGCACCACTCGCACACACGCGAGCGGCTGTGCTGGAGGCGTCGCCTAGTCCGGTCTATGGCGCCGCACTGCTAATGCGGTTTGGGCCTTAAAGCCCATCGAGGGTTCAAATCCCTCCGCCTCCGCTCACCATGAAGCCCCGGTCCCCGCGACCGGGGCTTCGTCGTTACCCCGTCATCTGGACGTTTCCGCAGGTCGCAAGGGGTATGCGAATCGGATTTCACATGGCGGCGGCAGTCATGTAATGTTCTTCCTGTCGCCGCGAGCGGGCCGGAAGGGCCGAGAGCGAAGACAAAAACTGAAAACAGACAAGCACTCGTAGCTTAACGGATAGAGCATCTGACTACGGATCAGAAGGTTGCAGGTTCGAATCCTGCCGAGTGCACACAGGTCAAAGGCCCCGCCGGTTCGCCCGGTGGGGCCTTTGACATCAACCGCTGACATCAACGGCCGGGCGTTCCTTTCGGATCTTCGTGCCGGGAGTTCCGAGTGGGCGCTACGGTGCGCACCGTGGACATACCCGATTGGTCCGTCTGGATCTTTCTCGGCCTGGTCGTCTTGCAGGTCCTCGGTCTCGTGCCCGTCATCCACCGACTCCGCGAAATCGACTCCGCGGCGCGCTCCAAGGCTCGTTTCGACCTGGTGGAGACCATCGGCGCCCTGTTGCTCTTCAGCGGCGGGCTACTGAGTGCCGTGGTGGCGGAATCCTGGTTGTGGATCAGTGTCTTCGGCTTCGTGATCATGGCTGTCGGCTACGCCGTGAAGGGCGTTCACCTGCTCCGGGCCCGCCGCCGTCCCACGGCCTGACCAGGTGCGCGTGCCGGCGAGCCAAGTTCGCCAAACGTGCCGGGTGTTCGGGAGTTCGGGGTGGTCCAGGAGCCGGAGGACGTAGCCCGCGTGGAGTTGGGCCCATGAGTGGCGCGAGCGATGAGCTTCGTGGAGTCTGTCGCGTAGTTCGTCTCCGTCCACGGCTCGGGCCACGCGCACGTACTCGCGGTCCTTGCACCGGTACGGCCGCAGGACAGCCAGTTCGACCAGGTCGATGAGCTTGATTCGCACCTGGTCTTCGTGGTCGGCGGTGGCCAGTTCCCGGATCAGAGACTGCTTCATGCCCCACGCCTTCGCGTGCTCTGTCCACTCCTGTGGATACCGGGCCTCCCACTCCAGGAACAGCAGGGCGAACGGCAGTCCCGGCCAGGTGTCGATCTGCCCGGAGGACCGTCTGCTCGACAAGGCCTCGGGCAGGCAGCGGCTCGCGGCCTCGTCGTAAGCCTTCCGGCGCGCCTTCCACCTCAGCCGAGGGATCCGGAGCCGAGCCTTGTCGATCCGGAGACGAGCAGACTCGACGTCCTCGCGGGCGCTGATCAGTCGATCAAGGGCGGCGGCTCGTTCGGCGGGGGCCGGTGCTGTCAGGCCGTGAGCCCACGCCATTCGCTCGGTCCACCCGTCGTCGTCGCCGACGCCGACGCCCGAGCGTGCTGTCTCTGTCACGCGACAGATCATCGTCAGATCGGCACTCCGGCGCGATCGCTTATTCGCCGGCCCTGCCCGCTGCTCGGTCCGTCCCCTCCTGGCCCCGCAGTTCCTCCCGGTAGGCGTGGGCCAGCCCCGTCGCGCGGGTGAACCAGTCGGTGAGGACGGCGATTTCGGCGGGGGAGTAGTCGGCGAAGAGGGCGTTGAGGCGGGCGTAGTACGGCTCGTACAGGGCGTACACCCGCGCCGCCGCGTCGGGTTGCGCGGCCACGCGGACGCGGCGGCGGTCCCGGGGGTCGGGGCGGCGGGTGACGTAGCCGGCGCGTTCGAGGCGGTTGAGGATGCCGGTGACCGCGCCGGTCGTGACGTGCACGCGGGTCGCGAGGTCGCCCGCGGTGAGGAGGTCCTCGCCGGCCTGGAGGACGTAGCCGAGACAGGTGAGATCGCTGACGTTGAGGCCCAGGCGCTGGGCCATCTCCTGCTGGCCGACCAGGTGCGTCGCGATGAGGTCGTCCATCGCGGCCAGCGCCTGGGCGGGGGTCGCGGCGGGGCGAGGGGGCTGGGCGGCTGTCATCGCGGGGGGTCGCTTCCTTTCCGGTGCTCGTCGTTCGTTTCTCGTCGTTCGTTCGTGCTGGCTCCTTGTTATCCGCTTTCGGTTTCTCTTACCTTGTAAGAGGTTAGGTGCATCAACTTCTTAGAAGGTGAGGGTTTCATGTCTCTGTACGACGAAGGGCACACGATCGCCGGCTGGACCGGGGTCGCGATCACGGCCGTCGGGGGCTCGGTGGCGGGCGTGGGGGTGTGCGTCTCCTCCGGCGCGCTGATCGGGGTGGGGCTCTTGATCGTCGGCCTGAGTGCGCTGGTCACGTGGGTGCTGCACCTGGCGGGTTGGGGCAAGCCGCCGGGAGTGCGGCCCCGCGGGGAGTGGGGGATGCGGGTACGGGACCCGCACGCCAGGGGCGGGCACCCGGAGTGCCTGGGGTGCCGGCTCGCCGGGCGGGGGCGAGAGCGAGGGCGGAGGAGCCGGAGCGCGGAGGCGTTGTCAGTGGTGGGGCCTACGGTGGTGAGCGATGGCACAGGCATGGAAGTGCGCGGGACTGCGGTGGTCGGAGCAGGGTCCCGTGCTGATGTGGGACGGGGGGCGTCGTAGCCCGCTGTCCTGGGGGAAGCGGGTGGCCTTCGGGGTCGTGGAGGGGGGTGTGCGGGAGTGCGTCGGGGCTCGGGGGCATCCGTGCCCGGTGCGGGCGGGGGTGCCGGGGCGGAGTACGGGGGGCCGGTGCGAGGAGTGCGCGCGGCTGGACCGGGCGCACTCGGTGGCGGCCGACGGGATCGCCGACGATCCGCGGCCGTACCGGGTGTACCTGGCGTGGTTCGGGCCCGGCATGGTCAAGGTCGGGATCACGGCGGCCGAGCGGGGGTCGGCCCGGCTGCTGGAGCAGGGCGCGGTCTGCTTCAGCCTGCTCGGCACGGGCCCGCTGATGGCCGCCCGGCGCACGGAGGAACTGCTGCGCGCCGCCCTGCGCGTCCCGGACCGGATTCCGTACGCCGACAAGCGGGCGGTGCGGGCGGAGTTGCCCGCGAAGGAGTCGGAACGAGGCTCGGAGTTGCGGGAGTTGCACGCACGGGCCACCGCATTGGCCGACTGGCCCGAGTCGTTGACCCGGGAGCCCTTCCTCCCCGTGGACCACATGCGGGCGTTCGGCCTGGCCGGGACCCCGGCCCCTGTGGGCGAGGTGAGCGAACTGACCCCCGGCGGCGCGCTGAACGGAGAACTGCTGGCAGCCGCCGGCCCCGACCTGCACCTGTCGACCCCGGCAGGAGCGGTGGTCCTCGACACCCGCTTGATGAGGGGCTGGGAACTCGTCCCGGCGGAGGAAGGGGAACAACTCAGCTTGCCGGTGAGGGAGTTCAAGAGGTCCCAACCTCAGGACGGCCTGTTCTGAGGGTGAGAGTAAGAGACGGGAGGGAAGCGCCTTGGACGTCACCGTCCAGTGGGTCCGTACGTCCTGGACCAAGCAGTCCCGCGGGGGCGAGGCCGCCGCCCGCCGGAACGCCGTACCGGTCGGGTTCGTCCTGCCGCACGGCGTGACGCCCGCGCTCGCGCACACGGTCCGTATCGACGAGTGGGACGACTTCACGCCGTACGACGGGCAAGTCGAGGTCAGGCAGGTCGATGTCGTGCTGCGGGAGTCGGACGGCCGGCTGCGGGTGCTCCCCCGGGTGCAGCCTCTGTTCGGGCTGCCGCCGCGGCGACGCCGGCCGCCGGCGGTGCGGCTCGCGCCGGGCGAGTGGGTGCGGTGGCGGCTGAACTACCGGTTCAGCAGCGCGGCCGGCGTACGGGGATGGTCGTACTGGACGGACACGTTCAACATCGCCTACGGGCCGGTGTCCGAGCGGGTCTTCCTCGGCGCGCCCGTCTATGACGTGGATGAGAGAGGGCCGGTCAGGTGACAGGTTTTGCAAAGGATCTTCATCGGGGAATCCGGAGGTCCATGTGATCTTCCCGGGGGGGTGAATAGGGGCGTAGGCGGAGGTTCCGGCCGTGGTCAGGGGGTTCCCTGAGAGCCGGCTGTGTGTTTCTCAGGAAAATCACAGACAGCCGAAAGCGTGCTCTCAGAGGACCCCGACAAGGTGTGCTGCATGACCACGACCTCGCCCCAGGGGCGCACCGAACTGCTGAGGCCGGACGGGAGCCCCGTCCGAGTGCTTGTGGTGGACGACGAGCTGTCGATCACCGAACTGCTGTCCATGGCCCTGCGCTACGAGGGATGGCAGATCCGGAGCGCGGGAGACGGCACCGGCGCCATCCAGACGGCGCGGGAGTTCCGGCCCGACGCGGTCGTCCTCGACATGATGCTGCCCGACATGGACGGTCTGACCGTGCTGGGGCGGCTGCGGCGTGAACTGCCGGACGTCCCGGTGCTGTTCCTCACCGCCAAGGACGCCGTCGAGGACCGCATCGCCGGGCTCACCGCCGGCGGCGACGACTACGTCACCAAGCCGTTCAGCCTCGAAGAGGTCGTGGCGCGGCTGCGCGGGCTGATCCGGCGTTCGGGCGCGGCCGACCGGCGTTCCGACTCGGTGCTCGTCGTCGGGGACCTCACCCTCGACGAGGACAGCCACGAGGTCTCGCGCGCCGGGCAGAACATCCACCTCACCGCCACCGAGTTCGAGCTGCTGCGCTTCCTGATGCGCAATCCGCGGCGCGTGCTCAGCAAGGCGCAGATCCTGGACCGCGTGTGGTCGTACGACTTCGGCGGGCAGGCCAACGTGGTCGAGCTGTACATCTCCTACCTGCGGCGCAAGATAGACGCGGGCCGTGAGCCGATGATCCACACCCGGCGTGGCGCCGGGTATCTGATCAAGCCCGCCGCGTCATGAGCGGACGACGGCCGCGTCCGCAGAAGAGACGTGGGGGTCCCCCCGCTCGAGCGAAGTCGAGAGTGGGGGAGGGAAAGCCGCGCACCCTGCGGACACGGCTCGTCGTCGCGTCCGTGGTGTTGATCGCCGTCGTCTGCGCCGTGATCGGCACGGTGACGACGCTCGCGCTGCGGTCACATCTGTACGACCAGCTCGAGGGCAAGCTGAAGGACGTGTCGAACCGCGCCGCCGGCATGGGCGGCCCGCCGGGCGGGATCAAGCAGGATCAGCCCGGGCAGGTCGCCACCACCGGCTCCGCCGGAACCGTCGACCTGGAGGAATTCGTCACGCGCGGACCCCAGCCGCAGGGCACGCTGATCGCCAAGGTCGTGAACGGCAGCATCACCGACTCCAAGGTCGGCCAGAAGGACGACAACAGCGTCGAGATCAACCCCATGGTGGCCGACGACCTGAGCGAGTCGCAGGAGGCCGCCCTGGGCACCGTCGCCCAGGATCTGTCGGCGCACAGCATCGAGATTCCCGGACTGGGCGACTACCTCGTCGTATACGTCGACGGTGACAAGGGCTCCTACTACGTCGCCATCCCGACGAAGGACACCGACAGCACCATCACCACCCTGATCCTCGTCGAACTGAGCGTCACCGCCGCCGGACTCGTGGCCGCGGGCATCGCCGGCTACGTCATGGTCGGCGTAGCCACCCGCCCCCTCCGCAAGGTCGCCGCCACCGCCACCCGGGTCTCCGAACTCCCCCTGCACACCGGCGAGGTCAACCTCAGCGAGCGGGTGCCCGAGTCCGAGACCGATCCGCATACCGAGGTCGGGCAGGTCGGGGCCGCGCTCAACCGGATGCTGAACCACGTGCACGGCGCCCTGCACGCGCGGCAGGAGAGCGAGACGCGGGTCCGCCAGTTCGTCGCGGACGCCAGCCACGAGCTGCGCACCCCCCTCGCCTCCATCCGCGGCTACGCCGAGCTGACCCGCCGCGGGCGCGAGGAGGTCGGGCCCGACACCCGGCACGCGCTGGGCCGGATCGAGTCCGAGGCCGGACGCATGACCCTCCTCGTCGAGGACCTCCTCCTCCTCGCCCGCCTCGACGCGGGCCGCCCGCTCCAGTTCGAGCAGACCGACCTCGTCCCCCTCGTCATCGACACCGTCAGCGACGCCCGCGCCGCCGGCCGCGAGCACGTCTGGCGGCTCGAACTGCCCGACGAGCCCGCCCTGGTGTCCGCCGACTCGGCCCGTCTCCAGCAGGTGCTCGTCAACCTGCTCGCCAACGCCCGCACCCACACCCCGCCCGGCACCACCGTCACCGCGCGCGTGCAGCGGCGCGGCCCGTGGCTGTGCGTGGACGTCCAGGACAACGGCCAGGGCATCCCGCCGGACCTGCTCCCGCACGTCTTCGAACGCTTCGCCCGCGGCGACTCCTCGCGCTCGCGCGCCTCCGGCTCGACCGGTCTCGGCCTCGCCATCGTGCAGGCCGTGGCGACCGCGCACGGCGGCGCGGTGACCGTCGACAGCGTGCCCGGCCGGACCGTCTTCACCGTGCACCTGCCCGCCCTCGGCCCCGCCGTGCCCCACCCCGCGCCCGAAACGAACTGGCAACTGGACTCACAGGACCAGCACAGGGCCAGCACATGGGTGCAACAGGGCGCTTGACGAAAGTCGTTGACATGCGAACCGACTCTTCTCCCGGCACGCTGCCGGCGCGGGAGCACCTCCCGGCCGCCACAGCCGGTACGCCTGTCCTGGACGTAGTGATCCCCGTCTACAACGAGGAGAAGGACCTCCAGCCGTGCGTCCAGAGACTGCACGACCACCTGACGCGGACGTTCCCCTACTCGTTCCGCATCACGATCGCGGACAACGCGTCCACGGACGCCACCCCCGACGTGGCGCGGCTGCTGGAGTCGCGGATGCCGGAGGTGAGGTCCTTCCGGCTGGACCAGAAGGGCCGCGGCCGTGCGCTGCGGACCGTCTGGTCCGCCTCGGACGCCCCGATCCTCGCGTACATGGACGTGGACCTGTCCACCGACCTCAACGCGCTGCTGCCGCTGGTGGCGCCGCTCATCTCCGGCCACTCCGACCTGGCGATCGGCTCCCGGCTCTCCCGCAGCTCGCGCGTCGTGCGCGGCGCGAAGAGGGAGTTCATCTCCCGCTCGTACAACCTGATCCTGCGCGGCTCGCTCCAGGCCCGCTTCTCCGACGCCCAGTGCGGCTTCAAGGCGATCCGCCGTGACGTCGCACAAGTTCTGCTCCCGCTGGTGGAAGACACGGGCTGGTTCTTCGACACTGAGATGCTGGTGCTCGCCGAACGTGCCGGCCTCCGTATCCACGAGGTGCCGGTCGACTGGGTCGACGACCCGAACTCCACGGTGCACATCGTGAAGACGGCGACCGACGACCTGAAGGGGGTGTGGCGCGTGGGCCGGGCGCTGGCCACCGGTTCGCTTTCCCTGGACCGGCTGACCAGGCCGTTCGGCGACGACCCCCGCGACCGCGAGATCATGGACGTACCCAAGGGCCTGGCCCGTCAGCTCGTCGGCTTCTGCGTCGTCGGGGGCCTCTCGACGCTCTTCTACCTGCTGCTCTACAGCGGCTTCCGGCAGTTCTCCGGCTCCCAGACCGCGAACGCGCTCGCCCTGCTGGTCTCGGCGATCGCCAACACGGCCGCCAACCGCCGGCTCACCTTCGGGGTGCGCGGCCGCAGCGGAGCCGTCCGCCACCAGGCCCAGGGGCTGGTCGTCTTCGGCATCGGTCTGGCGCTGACCAGCGGTTCGCTCGTCGCCCTCGACGCGGCGACCTCCGACCCCGCGCACACCACCGAGCTGGCGGTCCTCGTGGCGGCCAACCTCGCGGCGACCGTCCTGCGCTTCCTGCTCTTCCGCGTGTGGGTGTTCGCCGACCGGCGGGGGGACGAGGAACAGCCGGCACCGGCTGCCTCTCCCGACGGCTCCTCGGCGCCGTACGACGCGACGGCCCCGCTGCGACAGCGCCGGCTCATCCACCCGCAGCAGACCCCGCAGACCTCCCAGACCCCGCAGGCCCAGCACCCGCAGCAGACCCCGCAGCCCACACAGCAGGCCCAGCACCCGCACGGCTCGTACGACCCGTACGACTCCTACGACCCGAAGACCCAGTTCCGCGCCGGCGAAGCCGCGGACGGCACCTGGAGGGACGCCACCATGCGGTTGCAGCCGGTGCGCCCCCACGACACCGACCCGGGGGACGCCCGATGACCACCCACCTCGACCCGACGACGACCCCTTGGAGTCCGCCGGACACGCCGACGGCGGATGCCGACGCCGCCCGGGAACCGGTCGTCCCGGCCCCCGAGTCGGGTGAGCCGAAGCAGCCCTACGCGCGCAGACTCTGGCGCGGCCGCCCCGAGGACCCCCGCTGGGCCCGCCCGGCCTTCCTCGCCCTGCTGGCCGTCACCCTCGTCCTCTACCTCTACAACCTCAGCGCCTCCGGCTACGCCAACTCCTTCTACTCCGCGGCCGTCCAGGCCGGCAGCCAGTCCTGGAAGGCCCTCTTCTTCGGCTCGCTGGACGCGGCCAACGCCATCACCGTCGACAAGCCCCCGGCCTCCCTGTGGCCGATGGCGCTGTCCGTCAAGATCTTCGGCCTGAGCTCCTGGGCGATCCTGGCCCCCGAGGTCCTCATGGGCGTCGGCACGGTCGCCGTCGTCTACGCGGCCGTGCGCCGCCGGTTCAGCGCAGCGGCCGGCCTGATCGCGGGCGCCGTGCTCGCGCTCACCCCCGTCGCCGCGCTGATGTTCCGGTTCAACAACCCGGACGCGATGCTGGCCCTGTTGATGGCGGTGGCCTGCTACTTCGTGATCCGCGCCCTGGAGGACGGCCGGACGAAGTGGCTGGTGTGGGCCGGGGTCGCGATCGGCTTCGCGTTCCTCGCCAAGACCCTCCAGGCCTTCCTGATCCTGCCGCCGCTGGCGATCGTGTACGCGGTGTGCGCCCCGGTGAGCGTGAAGAAGCGCTTCGGACAGCTGGCCCTCGCCACGGTCGCCCTGGTCGTCTCCGGCGGCTGGTGGGTCGCGATCGTCGAGCTGTGGCCCGCCTCCTCCCGCCCGTACATCGGCGGCTCGCAGAACAACTCCTTCCTGGAGCTGACCTTCGGCTACAACGGTCTCGGCCGCCTCAACGGCGAGGAGACCGGCAGCGTCGGCGGTGGCGGCGGAGGCGGCGGCAACTGGGGCGAGACCGGCTGGGACCGGCTGTTCAGCTCCGGCATCGGCGGCCAGATCTCCTGGCTGATCCCGGCCGCGCTGATCCTGTTCGTCGCGGGCCTGGTGGCCTCCCGCAAGGCCGGCCGGACCTCGGTGACCCGCGGCTCGTTCCTGGTGTGGGGCGGCGCGCTGCTGATCACCATGGTGGTCTTCAGCTACATGCAGGGCATCTTCCACGAGTACTACACGGTGGCCCTCGCCCCCTACATCGCGCCGCTGATCGGCATGGGCGCTGCCCAGCTGTGGGAGCTGCGCGGCAAGGCGTGGGCGTCGCTGACCCTGGCGGGCGCGACGACGGCCACCGCGGTGTGGGGGTACGTCCTCCTCAACCGCTCCTCCGACTACCTGCCCTGGCTGAAGTGGTTCGTGCTGGTCGGCGGCCTGACCGCCGCCCTCGGCCTGATCTTCGTCAGCCGGCTGGGACGTCGGCTGGCCCTGGGCGTCGCCGGCCTCGGCGTCGTCGCCGCGCTGGCCGGTCCGACGGCGTACACGCTCACCACGCTGAACGAGGGCCACACCGGTTCGATCGTCACGGCCGGCCCGGCGGTCGCGGGCGGACGCGGCGGTCCGGGCGGCGGGGGCGGCCCCGGTGGCGGCGGCGGAGGCGGCATGGGCGGCTTCCCCGGCGGCGGACAGAACCAGCAGGGCCAGCAGAACGGCAACGGCTTCCCTGGCGGCGGCACCGGCGGCACCGGCGGCGGGATGCCCGGCCAGCAGAACCAGCAGAACGGCAACGGCAGCACGCAGAACGGCAACGGCAGCACGCAGAACGGCAACGGCGCTCCCGGCGGCCAGACCAACGGCGACGGCGGTCGCATGGGCGGCGGCGGTGGCGGTGGCGGAATGGGCGGCCTGATCAACGGCGCCAACGTCACCGACGAGGCGAAGCAGCTGCTGGAGACCGACTCGGGCGACTACACGTGGGTCGCCGCGGCGATCGGCGCGCAGAACGCCGCGAGCTACCAACTGGCCACCGGTGACCCGGTGATGGCGATCGGCGGCTTCAACGGCACCGACCCGTCCCCGACGCTGGCCCAGTTCAAGCAGTACGTGACCGACGGCAAGATCCACTACTTCATCAGCAGCGGATCCGGCGGCGGCATGGGCGGCAGCAGCGACGGCACGTCCTCGCAGATCACCGAATGGGTGGAGGCCAACTTCAAGCAGGTCACGGTGGGTTCGACCACCTTCTACGACCTGACGCAGAAGGCGTAGCCCACACGAGGCGCAGCCTCCAGCAGCCGGAAGGAAGGGCGGTGACCGTGCGGTCGCCGCCCTTCGTCATGCCCGCACGGGCTATTCGTTGTACACCGTATGGGAACTGTTCTACGGTGTACAGCATGCCCGCTCCCGAGACCCCCGCTCCCGTACGCCAACAAGACCCCGTAGACCAAGAAAGTCCAGGCCAGGAAGGCCACCCCCAACGCTGGCTGATCCTCGGCGTCATCTGCCTCGCGCAGCTCACGGTGCTGCTCGACAACACCATCCTGAACGTGGCGATCCCCTCCCTCACCCGTGAGATGGACGCCGCCACCTCCGACATCCAGTGGATGATCAACGCCTATTCGCTCGTGCAGTCCGGCCTGCTGCTCACCGCGGGCAGCGCGGCCGACCGCTACGGCCGCAAGAAGATGCTGGTCGCGGGTCTCGCCCTGTTCGGGGCGGGCTCGCTGGTCGCCGCACTGGCGCAGTCCAGCGGCCAGTTGATCGCCGCGCGGGCCGGCATGGGCGTCGGCGGCGCGCTGCTGATGACCACCACCCTGGCCGTGGCGATGCAGATCTTCACGCCCGCGGAGCAGCCGAGGGCCATCGGCATCTGGGCCGCCGTCAACTCCCTCGGCTTCGCGACCGGTCCGCTGATCGGCGGCTTCCTGCTGAACCACTTCTGGTGGGGCGCGATCTTTCTGATCAACCTGCCGGTCGTGGCCCTGGGCCTGGCCGCCGTCGTGGCCCTCGTCCCCGAGTCGAAGGCTGCGTTTTCCCGGGGGACCACCCCCGGACCCCCGGAGCAGGGCGACCGCCCCGACCTGCTCGGCGCGCTGCTCTCCACCATAGGCATGGCCTCCCTGGTGTACGCGATCATCTCCGGCCCCGAGCACGGCTGGACGTCGGGCCGGGTGCTCGTCGCCGGGGGCGGCGCGCTCGTCGTGCTGGGCCTGTTCGCCTACTGGGAGAGCCGTATCCCGTACCCGATGCTGGATCTGCGGTTCTTCCGCAACCGCCAGTTCACCGGCGCGGTCGCCGGCGCCGTGCTGATCACCTTCGGCATGGGCGGCTCGCTGTTCCTGCTCACGCAGCACATGCAGTTCGTCCTCGGCTACGGCCCGCTGGAGGCGGGCCTGCGGACCGCTCCGCTCGCCCTGGTGATCGTCGTCCTCAACTTCTCCGGACTCGCGGCGAAGTGGACGGCGAAGCTGGGCACGCCGCAGGCCATCCTCATCGGCCTGGCGGTGATGTCGTGCGGCCTGGTGTCGATCGCGACGCTGGGCTCCGGCGGCTATGCCGGGACGCTGCTGGGGCTGGTGTCGATCGGTGCGGGCGCCGCGTTCGCCAGCCCGGCCATGGCGCACGCCATCATGAGCGCGATACCCCGGGAGCGGGCCGGCACCGGCGCGGGCGTCAACGGCACGCTGGCGGAGTTCGGCACCGGCCTGGGCGTCGCGGTGCTCGGCGCGGTGCTCAACTCCCGCTTCGCGGCGCTGGTTCCGGTGGCGGCGAGTTCACTGCCGGCGGCGCTGGCGTCGGCGGGGTCCGCGGGCGAGCGGCGCAGCGTCGTCGACGCGTTCTCCGCCGGGCTGGAGACCAGTCTGCTGGTGGGGGCGGGGGCTGTGCTGCTGGGGGGTGTGGTCGCGGCGGGTCTCCTGCGGAGGGCTGCGCGAGTGGCTCCGCCGGAGTAGGGGGGCGCCTATGCAAGGGGGGATGCGGACTCATGGCGGGTGCGCCGACGTCTTGGCTGGCCGCGCCGTTCCCCGCGCCCCTTTTTGGTCGGCTGCGAGCTGGCATTCTTACAAGTGACCGGGACTTCGGAAGGTGCGTGATGGTGAAGGCTGCTGCCGGCAAAGCCGCGCGGGCCAGTGTGTGGCTGGAGGGGAAGGCTCGGCGGGGGCGGGGCGGTGGGCAGCCCTCCGGGCTGGACCGGGAGCGCATCACCGAGGCCACCGTGCGGCTGCTGGACGCCGAGGGGCTGGACAAGTTCTCCATGCGGCGGCTGGCGGCCGAGCTGAACGTGACGGCGATGTCCGTCTACTGGTACGTCGACACCAAGGACGACCTCCTCGAACTCGCCCTGGACGCGGCCTTCGGCGAGATGGAGCTGCCCGACCTGGAGGCCGACGGCGACGACTGGCGCGAGCAGCTGCGCACGCTGGCCACGGTGTACCGCGTGCTCCTGGTGCGCCACCCCTGGCTGTCCCCGCTGGCCGGGCGGTACCTGAACATCGGCCCGAACTCCCTGGCGTTCTCCCGCACGGTCCAGCAGGTCATCCGCCGCACCGGCCTGCCCGCCCACCGCATCACCAGCGCCATCTCGGCCGTCTTCCAGTTCGTGTACGGCTACGGCACGATCGAGAGCCACTTCTTCGGCCGGGCCGCGGACACGGGCATGAGCGCGGACGAGTACTTCCGGCACGCCATGAGCTCGGTGACGGAGGCTCCGCAGGCGGCCGAGATGGTCGAACAGTCGAAGGACATCATGGCGGCCCGGGGCGGCGACACGGTCGCGGAAATGCTCGACCGGGACTTCACCTTCGCCCTGGATCTCTTGATCGCGGGCATAGAAGCGATGGTGAAACGGGCCTAGGGGCTACGTCCCTTAGGGGCGCGGCCCCCAGGGGCACCCCCTACTCCTGCGGAGCCAGCCGTGCGGGGAACCCTCCGGTGGCCATCGGCCCCCACCGCTCCGGCGACACCCGGATGATCGACTTCCCCTGCTTCACCATCGCCGCCCGGTACTCGTCCCAGTCCGGGTGCTCGCCCGCGATGTTCCGGTAGTACTCCACCAGCGCGTCGACGGAGTCGGGCGCGTCGATCACCTCGGCCGTGCCGTCGATCTGGACCCACGGCCCGTTCCACTCGTCGCTCAGCACGATCAGAGTGACCCGCTCGTCCCGCTTGGCGTTGCGCGTCTTGGCCCGCTCCGGGTAGGTGGAGACGACGATCCGGCCCGAGTCGTCGACCCCGCAGGTCAGCGGCGACCCCTGCGGGCTGCCGTCGGCCCGCCGGGTCAGCAGGATCGCGCGGTGCCGGGGGCGCACGAAGTCCAGCAGCTCGTCGAGGGTGACGGAGGTGTTCGTCGCGATGTTCGGTGCCATGACGTCAGCGTAGGCGCAGGAGTGGCTCCTGAGGCTGACCCCGCCAGTACTACGACTACGCCTGGGGCAGTGACTCCCCCTGCACCGCCTGCACGTCCAGCTCCACCTTCAGCGTCGTGCCGATGGCGGCGATGCCCGCCTGGACGACCTGGTTGTAGTTCATGGCGAAGTCCTCGCGGTGCAGGTCGGCCGTGGCGCGGAAGGCGGCCCGGGTGCCGCCCCAGGGGTCCGCGCCGGTGCCGAGGTAGGCGAGGGAGAGGTCGACGGGACGGACGACCCCGCGCAGGGAGAGGTCGCCGTGGACCGTCCAGCGGTCGGGGCCGGCGGACGTCAGCCCCGTGGAGCGGTAGGTGATCTCCGGGTACGACTCGACGTCGAGGAAGTCGGCGGAACGCAGGTGGGTGTCGCGCACGCCGTTGCCGGTGTCGATGGACGCGGCCCGGATCACCGCCTCCACCCGCGACTTGGCGACGTCGTCCGGGGCGATCTCGACCGACGCCGAGAAGTCGGTGAACCGGCCGCGCACGCTGGAGATCCCCAGGTGCTGGGCGACCGCGCCGACCGTGGAGTGCGCCGGGTCGACGGTCCAGGGACCGGGCGGCGGCAGCTCGGCCCCGCCCTGCCGGGCGAGCGTCACCGTGCCGACCTCGACCCGTCGGCTCGCGGTGACGATCGCGCTGGACGCGGCGGGCGCGTACCCGACCGCGGTGACGATCACCGTGTACGCCCCGGGGGCCAGCGCTGTCGCGTCCCGGACGGCACCCTCCGCGTCGGCCTCGGCGCGCAGCACCTGCGTGCCCGTCATGTCGGTCACCGTGACGATCGCGTGCGGCACGGCCCACCCGTCCCTGGTGCGGATCCTGGCGGTCAGTCCCATCTCGTGCAGCTCCTCCTGAAGGTCCGGCCCGTGGCGGGGATCGCCCGCCACGGGCCGGCACCGGTTGTCGTCCTGCTCGGACCCGTCGGTCCTACTCGCCGGGGTGCGCGAGCTCGATGTCGTGGCCGTCGACGCCCGGACCGCTGACGGTCAGCGCGGTGGCCGCCGGCGGGTAGCCGGTCGCGATGACGGTGTACTCGCCGCCGTCGAGGTCGGTGAAGGCGTACGCCCCGTCGGCGCCGGTCGTGGCCGTGCCGACCACGTTGCCCGCCCCGTCGACGAGTGTGACGCGCGCGTCGGCCAGCGGCCCGTGCGGCGCCCGTACGACGCCCTGGAGCCGTGCCCCGGCGTCGAGGACGACCTCCGTGCGGGTCACCCCGGTGACGGCGATCTCGACGGGCAGGGCGCGCGGCCGGAACCCGGCGGCGTTCACCGCGACGGTGACGGCGCCCGGCACCAGCTCCGCGAAGCCGAACTCGCCCCGCTCACCGGTGGTGCCGGTGGCCAGCAGGTCCCCGCGCACATCGGTCACGATCACCATCGCGTCCTTGACCGGCTCCCCCGACACCGCGGCCCGCACGACGCCGCCGAGCCCGCTGGTGCCGCTGAGCACGATGTCGTACGCGACCGGCTCGTCGTTCACCACGACCGTGGACGCCTGCGGCTGGAAGCCGTCGGCGGAGGCGATCAGGACGTACGAGCCCGCGCCCGGCGCGTCCAGCGCGTAGGAGCCGTCGGCCTGCGCGACCGACCGGCCGAGCTGCCGGCCCGCGAGGGAGATCAGCGTGACGGCGGCCCGGGGGACGGGCGCGCTCTCCGCGCCGCGGACATGGCCGTGGACGGGGATGCCCGCGCCGGCGTCACCGCCGTACCCGCCGGCCGCACTGGCGACGGCCGGGATCCGCTCGGTGGCGGCCGCCCTGCCGTCCGCCCCGCCGTCCGCCTCGGCGGCGGCGACGGCCCAGCTCGGGACCCTCTCCTCGACGGAGGTGTCGACAGAGGTGCCGGCGGAGGTCTCGACGGCCGTCTCGGCGGAAGCCTGCGCCGGAGCGCCCTCGGAGTCCGTCGCCGCCTGGGCCAGCGCGCCCTTCGTCCGCAACGGGACCTCCTTGATGAACAGCGTGATGAGGAAGGCGAGCAGCGCCATGACCGCCGCGATCAGGAAGACGTCGGCGATGCCGTGGCCGTACGCGCTCTCCATGACCGTGCGCAGCGGCACGGGCAGCTTGTCCATGTCCGGGATCTCGCCGGTGGAGCTGGAACCCGACGCCAGGGAGGCGTACTTCGGGCCGAGGCCGGCGATGCCGTCCTGGGCGTAGTCGGTGATCCGGTGGGCCATGACGGCGCCCAGCGCCGAGACGCCCATCGCACCGCCGAGGGAGCGGAAGAAGGTGACGGTCGAGCTGGCCGCGCCGAGGTCGCGCGGGTCGACCTGGTTCTGCGTGGACAGCACCAGGTTCTGCATCATCATGCCGATGCCGAGGCCCAGCAGCGCCATGAAGACGGCGGTCTTCCAGTACTCCGTGTCGTAGCGGATCGTGCCCAGCAGACCGAGGCCGGCCGTGATGAGGACGCCGCCGCTGACCAGCCAGGCCTTCCACTTGCCGGTGCGGGTGATGAGCTGCCCGGAGACGGTGGAGGAGACGAACAGACCGCCGATCATGGGGATGGTCAGCACGCCGGACATGGTGGGGGACTCGTCCCGGGCCAGCTGGAAGTACTGGGCGAAGAACACCGTGCCGGAGAACATCGCGACGCCCACGAACATCGAGGCGATCGACGACAGCGTGATGGTGCGGTTGCGGAACAGCCGCAGCGGAATGATCGGCTCGCTGGCCTTGGACTCGATGAGCACGAAGATCAACGCGAGGACGACCGAGCCCGCGACCATCGCGTACGTCTGCCAGGACAGCCAGTCGTACTTGTCGCCCGCGAAGGTGACCCAGACCAGCAGCAGGGAGACCGCCGCCGAGATGAAGAACGCGCCGGCCCAGTCGACCTTCACGTCCCGCTTCACGACCGGCAGGTGCAGGGTCTTCTGGAGCACGATCAGCGCGATGACGGCGAAGGGCACGCCGACGTAGAAGCACCAGCGCCAGCCGAGCCAGCTGGTGTCGGTGATGACGCCGCCGAGCAGCGGACCGCCGACGGTCGCCACCGCGAACGTCGCGCCCAGGTAGCCGGAGTAGCGTCCGCGCTCACGCGGGGAGATCATCGCGGCCATCACGATCTGCGCGAGGGCGGACAGACCGCCGACGCCGACGCCCTGCACCACGCGGCAGGCGATGAGCATGCCGGAGTTCTGCGAGAGACCGGCGGCCATCGAGCCGAGCACATAGATGATCAGCGCTATCTGGACGAGCGCCTTCTTGTTGTAGAGGTCGGCGAGCTTGCCCCACAGGGGGGTCGCCGCGGTCATCGCCAGCAGGGTGGCGGTGACGACCCAGGTGTAGGCGGACTGGCCGCCGCCGAGGTCGCCGATGATCTCGGGGAGGGCGTTGGAGACGATCGTGGACGACAGGATCGCCACGAACATCCCGAGCAGCAGCCCGGACAGGGCCTCCATGATCTGCCGGTGCGTCATCGGAGCGTCGTCGCCGGACCCCCCGGCGTGCTTCGCGTGCGCCCGCACACCGGCTGGTGTGGTCGTTGCCATGGGCTTCCTTCTCTTACGTCGCTCGTGCGGGTGTACGGGTGGTCGGTTCGCTCCCGGGAACGGGAGGGGGTGTGGGCGGCGGTCGGTGCGGGGCCGTCCGGCAGTCGCCGAAACTGGCGCGCAGACGGGTCATCAGCCGGATGAGCTGGCCCACCTCCTCGTCGGTCCAGTCGCTCAGCCGCTCGGCCAGCAGATCGGTGCTGCGACGGGACAGTTCGAGGAGCATCGCGCTGCCCTCGGGGGTGAGGCGCAGGATGCGGGAGCGCTTGTCCGCGGGGTCGGGGGAGCGTTCGATCCAGCCCCGCTCGGCGAGATGCGCGGCGTGCCGACTGGTCACCGACATGTCGACGGCGAGCAGCTCGGCGAGGGCGCTCATCCGGAGGTCGCCGTGGCGCCCGAGCAGCGTCAGCACGGCCGCCGAGCCCGCGGAGCAGTCCGCGGGCAGGATCCGCCCGAGGTCCCGCTTCACGGCTCCTACGCCGCTGAGCTGACGCGCGAGTTCCGCGTACTGCGCGTACTGCGCCTGCTCGGCCATCACACCTCCCGTGTTTGTTGCTTAGGGCAACCATAGAAGCGCTTGGTTGCTACAGGCAAATAAATAGGGGGTGAGAGCCGCAAAAAGTTGGCAAAGGCAAGTATTGCGGCAGTAAACGCGCAGGTGAGGCTGCCGGCCCGATCGCCGGAGGGGCGGCCGGGGCAGTGGGCGGTGACTCCGGGCGCACGTGTCAGTGGCTCGCTCTAGCGTGCGCCCATGATGACGACCTCTTCGATCCTCGGGCAGTTCGACCGCTGCGCGGAGGACGCGACGTTCGCCGACCTCCAGAACGGCTACTACTACCCGGTCGACGTCCGCCTCCATCTGTTCGGCGACGCCACCCGCTGGGCCATGGTCGTCGAACTTCTGGGCTACTCCCCCCGTGCCGGCAACCTCACCGACGTCCTGCACCGCTACGGCAACTGCCTCGCCCCCCGCGGCGAGCCGGGCTTCGGGGACTTCCTCGACCGGGTGGAGAACATGGGGGAGGTGGAGAAGGAGGGGCGCGAGGAGTACGCCGGTGACGTTCCGCTCGTCGTCCGCGGGACGCCGTTGCGCGCGGCCGCCGAGGCGGGCGCCCCCTTGCAGGACGCGTTCCGGCTCCTGGTCCCACGCCACCGGGACCTGCTCCTGGCGGACGAGGGCGAGCTGCGGGCCGACATCCCCGCCGGCCTGCCGGTGCTGCTGCGCCTCGACGAGTGGAACCAGCCGGACGACTTCTGGGACCGCCTGCCCAGCGAGCACGAGACCTTCCGTCAGCTCGCCGAGGTCCTCGCTTCCGGCGACCCGTCCCGCTACCGGCCGACGTTGCCCCCGAACACCCACTGGTCCCACTGGCCGGACGCGGGAACGCTGTGACGGAACCGCCGGGAGGACCCCCGCTTGGGACGGGCCGGGCGTTTTCGCTAGGGTCTCGGGGCATGGCTAACACCCAGGGCCCCCAGGGCAACCACGACCCCGCCGGCAGCACCCAGATGTTCCGTGCGTTCGTCGACGAGGGCGCGCCCCAGTCCTTCCGCCAGGCCTCCGCTCCGGCCGGCCCCCGCATCGGCCTGATCGTGGGCGTCGTCGTGGCGGTGGCGATCGTCGCGGCGGTCGCCTGGCTGGCGCTCAAGTAGCACCCGCCGCAGGCGACTTCACTCCCCCTCGCACCCTTCACCCGCGTGCGCCGGGGGAGTTCGGCGTCGGCACACGCCGACGCCGGTTCGTGACCGGCGTCGGCATCATCACCGTCGGGCCGCGACCGGCGTCGGCACGCATCGCCGTCAGGCCGTGACCGGTCCTCCCGCCCGCCGACGCCACCCCGTGCACACGACGACGGCCGCCGACGCGCCTGTGAGGGCGCCCCGGCGGCCATGTGTCGGTGTGTCCGTGCCGGTCGGCGCAATCGCTCCGCGCGTGACCGACGTCCCGTCAGGACGGGAAGGTCAGTCCGAGATCAGCCCTTCCCGGAGCTGGGACAGCGTGCGGGTCAGCAGCCGGGAGACGTGCATCTGGGAGATGCCGACCTCCTCGCCGATCTGAGACTGGGTCATGTTCGCGAAGAAGCGCAGCATGATGATGCGGCGCTCGCGCGGCGGGAGCTTGGCGAGCAGCGGCTTGAGCGACTCGCGGTACTCGACGCCCTCCAGGGCCGTGTCCTCGTAGCCGAGGCGGTCGGCCAGGGAGCCCTCGCCGCCGTCGTCCTCGGGGGCCGGGGAGTCGAGCGAGGACGCCGTGTACGCGTTGCCGACCGCGAGGCCGTCGACGACGTCCTCCTCGGACACGCCCAGCACGGCGGCCAGTTCGGCGACCGTCGGCGAGCGGTCCAGCTTCTGGGAGAGCTCGTCGCTGGCCTTGGTGAGGGCCAGCCGCAGCTCCTGGAGCCGGCGCGGCACCCGCACCGACCACGAGGTGTCCCGGAAGAAGCGCTTGATCTCGCCCACGACCGTCGGCATCGCGAACGTCGGGAACTCCACGCCCCGTTCGCAGTCGAAGCGGTCGATCGCCTTGATCAGGCCGATGGTGCCGACCTGGACGATGTCCTCCATCGGCTCGTTGCGGGAGCGGAACCGGGCCGCCGCGTAGCGCACGAGCGGGAGGTTGAGCTCGATGAGCGTGTCCCGGACGTAGGCGCGCTCGGGACTGTCCTCGTCGAGGGCGGCGAGCCGCAGGAACAGGGAGCGGGACAGGGTGCGGGTGTCGATGGCCCCCGTGGCCGGGAGGGCCGGGGTCGGCGCGGCCTCGAGGGCCGTGACGTCGTCGAGCGGGTCGGGCTCGACCGGCGTGACGGGCTCTGCGGGCGCGGAGTCGCTCTTCGTGAGCGTGAGCACCTTCGAGCTGCCCTGGTCTGCGGACATGCCACCCCCTTTGGGTCGCGGGACGGTCGCGGCGGACACTCCCGGAGAGGAAGGTCAGCCTTCACCTGAATACCGGAGCCGAAGCCTCGGCAAACGCGCTTCCCGCAGAATGTCACATGTCGGCAACACGCTGTAGTGACATGTCGACATCAGAGTGACGAAACACGCCTGGAAAGAGGGGGTGTGACGGGCTATCAGCACAGATCTGTCGGGATCCGACCTGGTGAGCGATTCGCTCGCGACGGTGACCGATCGACCCTCTGTTCGGTCAGGCGTCGATGCGGTTCGCCGAGCGTAGCCGCTGGAAGCTACGCGCCAGTAGCCGGGACACGTGCATCTGGGAGACGCCGAGTTCCGCGCTGATCTGCGACTGGGTCAGATTGCTGTAGTAGCGCAGCAGCAGGATGCGCTGCTCCCGCTCGGGGAGTTGGACGAGGAGGTGGCGGACCAGGTCCCGGTGCTCCACCCCGTCCAGCGCGGGATCCTCGTACCCGAGGCGGTCCAGCAGGCCGGGCAGCCCGTCGCCCTCCTGTGCGGCCTCCAGCGAGGTGGCGTGGTACGAGCGCCCGGCCTCGATGCAGGACAGGACCTCGTCCTCGCCGATGCGCAGCCGCTCGGCGATCTCGGCGGTGGTCGGCGTGCGGCCGAAGCAGGTGGTCAGGTCCTCCGTCGCGCTGTTCACCTGCACCCACAACTCGTGCAGCCGGCGCGGAACATGGACGGTGCGCACGTTGTCGCGGAAGTACCGCTTGATCTCGCCGACGACGGTCGGCATGGCGAACGTCGGGAACTGCACGCCCCGGTCGGGGTCGAAGCGGTCGATGGCGTTGATCAGCCCGATGGTGCCGACCTGGACGACGTCCTCCATCGGCTCGTTGCGGGAGCGGAACCGGGCGGCGGCGTAGCGCACGAGCGGGAGGTTCGCCTCGATGAGCGCCCCGCGCACCCGGTTGTGCTCCGGTGAGCCCGGCGTGAGCTCCTTCAGTTGGGCGAAGAGCACCTGGGTCAGCGCCCGGGTGTCGGCGCCGCGGCGCTTCTCGGGGACGGGGGCCGGGTCGGCGGCGGGATCAAGGGTGGGGTGATCGGGATCCGGAGCGGCGGGTGCCTCCTCCTGGGGCGGCGCAGTACTGGCCGACACGGTCAACGCCACCTCTTCATCGGTCAATCATCCGTCAAAAGCGGTCATAGCATCACAAGACATGTGCACTGTGTGCAAGCACCCCATAACGCCGTGTTGAGGGACAAGTTGAGGGGCGAGGAGGGGGCGGGAAGGGGTTCGAACAGCCGCGAAAGCCGTCGGCCGCACGCGAAAGCCCCCCGCCGTCGCGGCGGAGGGCTTACCGTGTCCGCAGGCGCGCGGTTCGGAAGCGGTTCAGAAGTCGTAGTCGGCGACCACCCAAGTGGCGAACTCCCGCCACAGGGCGACGCCCGCCTGGTGGGCCGGGTGCTCGAGGTACCGCTTCAGCGCGTCCGCGTCCTCGACCGCCGAGTTGATGGCGAAGTCGTAGGCGATGGGGCGCTCGCTGATGTTCCAGCCCAGCTCCCAGAAGCGCAGCTCGTCGATCTGCCCGCCCAGGGCCCGGAAGGCCGCCTCGCCCTCCACCACCCGGGGATCGTCGCGCCGGACGCCCTCGTCGAGCTTGAAGAGGACCAGGTGGCGGATCATGGGCACTCCCGATGCGTGCTACTGCGCCCCGTCGGCGAGCCAGGTGAAGAAGTCGCCGATGGCCTTGGCGGCGTCCGATATGCCCTCGAAGCCTATCTGGACGTAGTCCGCGGCCTTGGCCGGGTCCGTGATGATGACATACAGCACGAAGACCACGAGCACGTAGACGGCGATCTTCTTGGCGTTCACCGCCACCGCGGCCTCCCCTGTCACTGATGGGCCCAACGAGCGCACATGATCGCACGAAGGGCCCCGTCTTTCGACGAGGCCCTTCTGAAGCGGTAGCGGAGGGATTTGAACCCTCGGTGACTTGCGCCACACTCGCTTTCGAGGCGAGCTCCTTCGGCCGCTCGGACACGCTACCGAGGGAGACCTTACAGCACGCCGGGGCGTGCTCCGAAATCCATATCCCCGGCTGCCGCCGGAGCGGCCCGGAGCGGCCCGGAGCGCCGTCCCCGCCGTCTCAGCGGGAGCGGAAGAACTCCGTGAGGAGGCCCGCGCACTCGTCGGCGAGGACGCCCTCGATCACCTCGGGCCGGTGGTTGAGCCGCCGGTCGCGGACGACGTCCCAGAGGGAGCCGGCCGCGCCCGCCTTGTCGTCGCGGGCGCCGTAGACGACACGGTCCACGCGGGACTGCACGAGCGCGCCCGCGCACATCGTGCAGGGCTCCAGCGTCACGACGAGCGTGCAGCCGGTCAGCCGCCACTCGCCGACCTCGGCGGCGGCCCGCCGCAGTGCGAGGATCTCCGCGTGGGCCGTCGGATCGCCGCCGGCCTCACGCTCGTTGTGACCGGCGGCCAGGACGGTGACGCCGTCGGGGGCCAGTACGACGGCGCCGACGGGGACGTCCCCGCCCCCGGCGGCCAGCGCGGCTTCCGCC
Organism: Streptomyces sp. NPDC002328; assembly: GCF_042890065.1. NCBI lineage: Bacteria > Bacillati > Actinomycetota > Actinomycetes > Kitasatosporales > Streptomycetaceae > Streptomyces > Streptomyces sp. NPDC002328. The sequence continues at coordinate 168,962 of NZ_JBIARQ010000011.1, forward strand.
AGGGCGAGCCGCATCGCGGCCCGCCAGCGGTCGCGCACCGGGTCGGGGACGGCGTCAGGGACGGGTACGGGTTCGGTTACGGGGTCGGGCCCCGGGGCGGGCCCGGGGTCGGGTGCGGTCAGCGGACGGTCTCCAGGACCTCCGAGGCGCCCAGGGCCTCGGCGATCTCCGTGAGCGCGTCGTCGGACAGCGACTTCAGCTCCTTCTCGCCGACGCCGAGGTCGTCGAGGATGGCGGTGTCGCCGAGCGGGCCGTGCGGCACCGCCTCGGCGGCGGAGCCGTCGTCCTCGGCGTCGTCGTCCTCACCGTCCTCGGTACCGTCGAGGTCGAGGGCGTCCAGGTCGTCGTCGTCGGAATTCCGGCCCAGCAGTTCGTCGGTGAGCAGGATCTCGCCGTACGAGCTGCGGGCGGCGGCAGCGGCGTCGGAGACGTAGATGCGAGGGTCGTCCTCGCCGTCGATGCGGACGACCCCGAACCAGGAGTCCTCCTGCTCGATCAGCACGAGCACCGTGTCGTCGTCGGGAGAGGCTTCCCGGGCCAGGTCGGCCAGATCCGACAGGGTCTCCACATCGTCGAGCTCTGTGTCGCTCGCTTCCCACCCGTCTTCGGTGCGCGCGAGCAGTGCGGCGAAGTACACCGTGACTCTCCCACTGGTCATAGGCGTGCCGGTTGGGGGTCCCCCCGGCGGAGGTTACGGGCGGAGAGAGCTGTGCTCCGAGCCCCGCCCACTCGGAATCGTGGCAGAAACAAAGCGTTCAGGGGACGTCTTCCGCTCCCTGTGTCCGGTCGTTTTGATCGCGGGCGACGCGCATTCGCGCGCGGACGTCCGCAAGCAACCCACCAGCGCACTCGTTGCCGCCACGAGCGGGATCGTACGCGGGTTTCCCGTGGGCCCACGCACGCCCACCCCCCGGAACGCCCATGACGCCGGTGATCTTCCCCGTAGGGGCAACGATCCTCCCCGTACGGGCAACGGGCGGGCGTCCGTCGGGACTACCAGCGGAAGGTTCGCATGCGCATCGCGTGTCGCAGGCGGGCGACCTTGGCGCGGCGCGGCTGGACCCGGTCCCGCAGCGCGCGGGCCTCGGCCAGTTCGCGGAGGAACTGGGCGCGCCGCCGTCGGCGCTCGGCCTCGGTCCGCGGGGCCTCGTCCGTGTCTCGTGCCTGGCGGTCAGGCAGGTCAGGCATTGCATCCACCACCCTGGTCCGTTTCCTCCGCCTTCCCGGCGACGGGCGGTTTGATGCGGGCGGACGGCGGGGGCGCCGCCCCCGGTTACTGTTGTGGACATGCGTCTCCACGTCGTCGACCACCCCTTGGTCGCCCACAAGCTCACCACGCTGCGCGACCAGCGCACCGACTCCGCGACCTTCCGCCGCCTGGCCGACGAGCTGGTCACCCTGCTCGCCTACGAGGCCACGCGTGACGTGCGCACCGAACGGGTCGACATCGTGACGCCGGTCGCCGAGACCACGGGCGTCAAGCTCTCCCACCCGCGCCCGCTGGTGGTGCCGATCCTGCGGGCCGGCCTCGGCATGCTGGACGGCATGGTCCGGCTGCTGCCGACCGCCGAGGTGGGCTTCATGGGCATGATCCGCGACGAGCAGACGCTCCAGGCCTCCACCTACGCCACGCGCATGCCGGAGGACCTCTCGGGCCGTCAGGTGTACGTCCTGGACCCGATGCTGGCCACCGGCGGCACGCTGGTCGCGGCGATCCGCGAACTGATCAAGCGCGGCGCGGACGACGTCACGGCCGTGGTGCTGCTGGCCTCCCCCGAGGGCGTCGAGATCATGGAACGCGACCTCGCGGGCACCCCGGTCACGGTGGTCACCGCAGCGGTTGACGACCACCTCAACGAACACGGCTACATCGTCCCGGGCCTGGGCGACGCGGGAGACCGCCTGTACGGGGCCGCGGAGTAACCCTCCGGGCGGCCACGGGGTCCGCGCCGGGGTTTCCCCCGGCCGCCCCCCTTCTCCCCCGGCCGCCCGCCCTACTTACGCGGGACCACTGCCACCGGGCACGCCGAGCTGCGGGGCCGGCGCTCATCAGCGGCGTCGGCTAGCAGCTCTTCTTCGTGGTCGGGGTCGCCGTCGGTTGTGGGGCCGTCAGGGCCGTCAGGGCTCGGGTGGCCTCTGCCGGGGTGGTCAGGGTCTTGAAGCCGTTGCCGAGGATCAGGTCGATCGTCGGGCCCGTGCGGGCGGCGTCGGTGCGGCGTTCGGCGGTGGTGAGTTGCGTGGCGAGGACCGGCAGCGACGAGTTGAGGGACGCCGCGGGGCCGAGCAGCACGCCGGTCCCGGGGACCTTCTTGTCGTACTCCTTGCTCGCGTTGCCCACCTGGCCGATCTTGAAGCCGCGCTTCTTCAGCTCGTCCGCGGTGGTCTTGGCGAGACCCCCGCGGGTGGTGGCGTTGAAGACGTTCACGGTGATCTGCGCTGGCGCGGGCAGCGCGGCGGGCGCAGCGCTGGGCAAGGGACTCGACTTGGCCACGGGGCTCGACTTCGTCGTGCAGCCCGTTCCTGAACCGGACGCCGAGTCGGAGCCACCGCTGCCCGTGAAGACGTCGATGAGCTGCAATGTCCCCCAGCCGCCGACACCGAGCACGGCACCACAGGCGACGACCACGACGACCAGCCTGCCGCGCCGCCGGGGCGGGCGCATGCGCGGGTACTTGTCCCCCGTGATCCGGTACTTACCGCCCATGCCGGGGGGAGTCAGCATGCTCATGAGCGCAGCGTAGTGCGCCGGAGCGGCCATGCCTACTAGATGATCATTCGACGTCGCGCAGGACAACCCGAAAGGGGCAACCGGCGGCGGCGCGGAAGCGGGGGACGACCGGCCCCGGCGTCAGTCCAGTTCGAGCACTCGCGCGTGCAGCACCTGACGCTGCTGAAGCGCCGCCCGCACCGCGCGGTGCAGGCCGTCCTCCAGGTACAGGTCGCCCTGCCACTTCACGACGTGCGCGAAGAGGTCGCCGTAGAACGTGGAGTCCTCGGCGAGCAGTGTTTCCAGGTCGAGCTGCTGCTTGGTGGTCACCAGCTGATCGAGGCGGACCGGGCGCGGCGCGACGTCCGCCCACTGCCGGGTGCTTTCCCGGCCGTGGTCGGGGTACGGCCGGCCGTTTCCGATGCGCTTGAAGATCACACGGAAAGCCTACCGGCCCAGACCTTCCGGGCGCAGCCATGGCGGGCGAGTGCGACGCTGGAAAAAAAGCAATGAACGGGGGCGAAACAGGAGCGAGGGACCGTCGATGAGTGCCAGCGGAACCGCCACGAGCGCCGACGAGATCGCCGCCGGGTACGCCTTCACCGGTCCCGCCCTCGACCTGGGCGCCCTCCTGTGGGACGGGACGTGCCGGCCCGACGCCAAGATCCGCGTCCCCCTGACCGTGCTGAACCGGCACGGACTCGTGGCCGGCGCCACCGGCACCGGCAAGACCAAGACGCTCCAGCTCATCGCCGAGCAGCTCTCCGCGCAGGGCGTGCCGGTGTTCCTCGCGGACATCAAGGGCGACCTGTCCGGGATCGCGGCACCGGGCGCGTCGAACGCCAAGGTCGCCTCCCGCTCGGCCGAGGTGGGCCAGAGCTGGACGCCGTCCGGCTTCCCCACCGAGTACTACGCCCTGGGCGGCATCGGCCAGGGCATCCCCCTGCGGGCGACCGTCACCAGCTTCGGCCCGGTCCTGCTCGCCAAGGTGCTCCAGCTGAACCGCACCCAGGAGCAGTCGCTCGGCCTGATCTTCCACTACGCCGACCAGAAGGGCCTGGAGCTGGTCGACCTCAAGGACCTGCGGGCCGTCGTCGCCTTCCTCACCTCCGACGAGGGCAGGGGCGAGCTGAAGGGCATCGGCGGCGTCTCGGCGGCCACGGCCGGCGTGATCCTCCGTACCCTCACCGTGTTCGAGGCGCAGGGCGCGGCCGACTTCTTCGGCGAACCGGAGTTCGACACGGGCGAGCTGCTGCGCACGGCGGACGACGGACGCGGCATCGTCTCCGTGCTGGAACTGCCCGCCGTCCAGGACAGGCCGCAGCTCTTCTCCACCTTCCTGATGTGGCTCCTGGCCGACCTCTTCCACGATCTGCCCGAGGTCGGCGACGTCGACAAGCCGAAGCTCGTCTTCTTCTTCGACGAGGCGCACCTTCTCTTCGACGGCGCCTCCCGCGCGTTCCTGGAGGCCCTCACCCGGACCGTCCGGCTCATCCGCTCGAAGGGGGTCGGCGTGTTCTTCGTCACGCAGACCCCGAAGGACGTGCCCGCCGACGTCCTCGCCCAGCTCGGCAACCGCGTCCAGCACGCCCTGCGCGCCTTCACCCCGGACGACCAGAAGGCGCTGCGGACCACGGTGAGGACCTTCCCCGACTCCCCCTACGACCTGGAGGAACTGCTCACCGGCCTGGGCACCGGCGAGGCCGTGGTCACCGTCCTCGACGAGAACGGCGCCCCCACGCCGGTCGCCGCGACCCGGCTGTACGCCCCCGAGTCCCTGATGGGGCCGGTCGCCGACGCGGCCCTGGAGCGGGCGGTACGGGAGTCGGCGTTGTTCGAACGGTATGCACAGGCTGTGGACAGAGAGTCGGCGTACGAGCGGCTGACGCCGTCGGCCCGGCCCCCTGTCGCAGCCGCCCCCGGCAGCCCCGGCAGCCCCGGCAGCCCCGGCAGCCCCGGCAGCCACGACAGCGCGAACGAGCGCAGGGACGAGCGCGGGGAAGAGCGAGGGGACGAGCACGAGAGTCGGCGCGAGGACCCTTCCCTCGTCGAACAGGTCGTCTCCAGCGGTGTGTTCAAGTCCCTGGCGCGTTCCCTCGGCACACAGATCGGCCGGGAGGTCACCCGCTCCCTCTTCGGCACCGCACGACGGAGGCGGAGGCGGTAGATCCGCCTCCGCCACATCCGTCGGGTCAGCGGCCCCGGCCCCGGCCGCGTGGTTCGCGTCCCGGGACCTGCCGCGTCTTCTCGTGCTCATCGATCGTCGACTGCGGTTTCGGCGTACTGCGGGCCGCCTCCGCGCGCAGCAGGGCGCGCAGGACGGCGTAGGGGTCTGTCGGCATGGCGGAGTCCTGTGTTCCTCGTTCGTTCGCACGTACGTACGTCGTGCTGCTGGCGGGTCTTCTGCTGAGGACCCGTCAGCAGCGCAGAACGACGGTGCGCAGGACGTCCAGGGCGTACGGCGGCTCGGCCGGAGGGGGGAGGGGCCGGCCCGGCGGGACACCGGGCGGCCGGGCCGGACGGGAGGCCGGCCGGGGAGGCGCGACGGCGCGGTGGGCGCCGCCGGCGGGGGGACGCAGGGCGGTGTCGAAGGCGTCGTACTCGACGACCTCGACGGAGGCGACGGGCATCGCGGCCCCGTCGCAGGGCGCGCCCGGCACCAGTACGGCGAGCAGCAGCACGAAGGCCCGCAGCCAGAGGCGGCTGCGCGGCAGCCGGAGGCGGCTGCTCGGGAGGCCTCGTGCGGTGCTCATGGGAGGTGATCTGCCCGCGACACGCTGACGGTCCAGCACACCGGGGCCGAGAACCGCCCGTTCGGCGGAGCGACTGAGCCGGCCGGGTGACCTCAGCCGGTCGAGGCCTGCTTCTTGGCCTTGGCCGCCGCCTTCATCTCCTGCTTGTGCGCCCGCACCTTCACCAGCGACTCCGGGCCGGTGATGTCCGCGACCGAGCGGAAGGACTCCGCCTCGCCGTAGGCGCCCGCGGCCTCCCGCCAGCCCGTCGGGCGCACGCCGAGCTGCTTGCCGAGCAGCGCCAGGAAGATCTGCGCCTTCTGCTTGCCGAAGCCGGGCAGCGCCTCCAGCCGCTTGAGCAGCTCCTTGCCGGCGCCGACGTCCTTCCAGACCGCGCCGGCGTCACCGTCGTAGTGCTCGACGAGGTACTGGCACAGCTGCTGGATCCGCTTGGCCATGGAACCCGGGTAGCGGTGCACCGCCGGCTTCTCGGAGAGCAGGGCGGAGAAGGCCTCCGGGTCCTGGGCGGCGATGTCGTGCGCGTCCAGGTCGTCCGCGCCGAGCCGGTCGGCGATCGTCCGGGGCCCCTTGAACGCCCACTCCATCGGAACCTGCTGGTCGAGCAGCATCCCGACCAGCGCGGCGAGCGGCGAGCGTCCGAGGAGTTCGTCGGCTTCGGTGTCCTGGGCGAGGTGAAGGGTGACGTCCATGGTCCCGATCATCCCGCGTACGGGCCGGGCATGCCCGCCGTGCCCCCGGCCGTTCCCCGGCTGCCCTCCGGGTACGCCCCGTAAGCCCCGGAGACCCGCCCCGCCCCCGGGTACGCCCCGTAGTCCCCCTACCCCCTCCGCGTCAGTCCGCCCGCCAGTACCCCAGGGCGTGCGCGCGGTCCTTCGTGATGCCGAGTTCCTTGCGGACGTACGCCGACAGCACGCGTGTGGTGCGCGTGTCGCAGGCGATCCAGATGTACGGGTCGGGCGTGAGCCGGAGGATCTCCGGGAGTTCCGCCTTCACCCGTTCGACGAGGTCGGCCCCGCCGTCGCGCCGGGGCACGTGCCGTATCTCGTGCCGGGACGGGTCGTTGCGGAAGGGCAGGCCGTCCGCGTCGCCCTCGAACCACACGGTGGCCGGGGCGGAGCCCAGCGCGCCGAGCAGGGAGTTGATCGCGGGGAGGGAGGCCGGGTCGCCGACCACGAGGAGGTGCGAGGGGGACGGCGAGGGCTCCTCGAACCCCGTGCCCTGGACGGTCGCCTCGATGGTGTCGCCGGGCTTCGCGCCCCGCGCCCAGTCGCTCGCGGCGCCCTCGTGCAGGGCGAACTCCAGCGAGAAGGAGCCGGCCGCCGGGTCGGGGTCGACCAGGGTGTACGCCCGCTGGTGCGGCTTGCCCGCGTTGGTGAACCACAGGCGTACCCACATCGTCGGGTGGACGCCGGCCGCCGCGAGCAGCCCGCCGTCGGTGAAATGCAGCCGGCGATAGTGCGGGGTGACGTCCTCGGCGCCCGTGACCGTGAACGTGAAGTCCTTCGCCCGCATCAACTTGAGGACCGCGCCCTCCCAGCCCCGCCCCTGCGCCATGACCTCTTCACCTCTCGCGTACGATTCCTGCACCGATTGATTAGGTAAGGCTAACCTAAAAGCTAGAGGGGTCACAGGGTGACGACCGAGACCGACGGACCTGAGGGTGTCTTCCGGGACGCCTGGGGCATTCCGCACCTGCGCGCCGGAAGCGCCCGCGACCTCGCCCGGCTCCAGGGCCGGGTGACCGCGCACGACCGAGCCTGGCAGCTGGAGGTCGAACGGCACCGCGCCCGCGGCACCTCCGCGTCCTTCCTCGGGCCCGACGCCCTCCCCTGGGACCGCTTCGTCCGCCGTGCCCGCCTCGACGACACGGCCCGGCGCTGCTTCGCCGCCCTGGAGGAGCGCGACCCGGAGACCGCCGACTGGGTGCGAGCCTACGTCGACGGCGTGAACGAGGGCCTGGCGGCCACGACGACCGCCGCCCCCGCCGACGCCGACGCCGACGCCGACGGCACCGGCACCGGCACCGGCACCGGCTCCGCCTTCGCAGCAGCCACCGCCACCGCCCCCGAATTCGCCCGCCTGAACCTCGCCCCCGGCCGTTGGGATCCCTGGACCCCGCTCGCCGTCTGGCTCTCCACCCACATCCTCTTCGCCGGCTTCCCCGCCAAGCTGTGGCGCGAGGAAGCGATCCGGCACCTCGGCCCGGAGGCCGTCGGCCTCTTCGCCACCGACGGCCCCGGCACCTCCGGCAGCAACGGCTGGCTGGTCGCCGGCGAGCGCACCCGCACCGGGCAGGCCGTCATCGCCGGAGACCCGCACCGCTTCATCGAGGACCCCGGCGTCTACCAGCAGATCCGGCTGGCCTGCGACGAGTTCGACGTCGTGGGACTCGCCGTCCCCGGCATCCCCGGCATCGCCCACTTCGGGCACACCGGCGGTGTCGCCTGGGCCATTACTAACGCCATGGCCGACTACCAGGACCTCTACCGCGAACGCCTGCGCCGCACCGGCGCCGGCGTCGAGGCGCTCGGCCCGGACGGCGTCTGGCGGCGGGTCGCCCGGCACACCGAGCTGATCCGGGTCGCGGGGGAGGAGACCGTGGAGGTCGAGGTCCTGGAGACCGAGCGCGGCCCCGTGATCGCGGGCGGCCCCGAGGGCCTCGACGAGGGGACCGACGGGACCGACGACACCGGGGAGGGCCACGCCGAGGGCCACGCGGCGGACGCCGCCGATGTCGCCCCGCTCGCCCTCGCCCTGCGCTACCCGCCCCGCGTCACCGGCGACCTCGGCTTCAGCGCCCTGCTCCCTCTGCTGCGCGCCCGCAGGGTCGCCGATGTCGACGCCGCCTTCGACCGATGGGCCGAGCCGGTCAACGTCGTCCAGGCCGCCGACAGCGAGGGCGGACTGCTGCACCGGGTCGCCGGCCGCGTCCCCGTGCGGGCCGAGGCCAACCGCCTCCGCCTCGTCCCCGCCTGGGAACCCGGACACGAGTGGACCGGCTGGCACGAGACGCCCCGCGCCGGTCTGACCGACGGCGTCGCGGTCATGGCCAACCAGCGCGGACCTGCCACCCCGCTCGGCGTCGAGTTCGCCCCGCCGCACCGCGCCGACCGCATCCGGCACCTGCTCGACGAACGCCGGGAGTGGTCGGCGGCCGACATGCCGGCCATCCACACGGACACCCACCTCGCCTCCGCCGGCCCCCTGCTCGACCGCCTCGCCGCGCTCGACGACCTGACCGGACCGGCGGCCGGCCTGCGCGACCGCCTGCTGCGCTGGGACCGCCGCATGGACGCCGACAGCCAGGAGGCGGCCGTCTACGCCGCCCTGCGCAGCGCGCTCGTCCGCCGCCTCGCCGCCCACCCGGCCTTCGCCGCCCTGACCGCGCCGCCCGCCTACCCCGAGGTCCTCCTCCCCTGGCTGGCCCTCGTCCCGCGCATCGGCTTCGCGCTCCCGCACCTCCTGAGCGCCGACGACCTGTACGGCGTCGACCGCGGCGCGCTGGTCCGCGAGGCCGTCGAGGAGGTCGCCGGGCAGCCGGCCGCCCGCTGGGGCGACACCCACCGCCTCGCCCCCTGGCGGGCCCTGCCCGACCCCTCGTACGGGGCCCCGGCCCTCTCCGGCGACCACGACTGCGTGCTGTGCACCTCGGCCGTCCCCGGCTGGACCGACCTCGCCGCGCGCGGCCCGGCCGCCCGCTACGTCTGGGACCTGGCCCGCCGCGAGGACAGCCGCTGGGTCGTGCCCTACGGCGCCTCCGGCCGCCCCGACAGTCCCCACCACCACGATCAGCTCCCCCTCTGGCTCACGGGCGAGCTCGCGCCGGTCGTCACCGACTGGACGCTGCTGAAGAAGGAGAGCGATGTCTGACCTGTACCTGCACGAGCAGACCGTCGACGGATTCGGGACCGTCGGCATCCGGCCCCTCGACGCCGAGCGCGACGCGGACGTCGTCCACGGCTGGGTGAGCGAGGAACGGGCCGCGTTCTGGGGCATGAACGGCCTGACCCGCGACCAGGTCGCCGAGATCTACGCCCACATGGCGGGCCTCGACACCCACCACGCCCACCTGGTCGAACTGGACGGCCGGCCCGTCGCCCTGCTCCAGACCTACGACCCGGACGCGGACCGCGTCAGCGAGTGCTACGAGGTCGAGCCCGGCGACATCGGCGTCCACCTGTTCCTCGCCCCGGCCGGCGCGGAGGGCGTACGGCCGGGCTGGTCGGCGCTGCTGATGGGCGTCCTCGTGACGTACGTGATGGTGGGCCTGGACCGGCGACGGGTCGTGGTCGATCCCGACGTGCACAACGAGAAGGCGATCGCCCGCTTCCTGCGGCAGGGCTTCGAGGCCGGGCCCGTCGTCACGCTCCCGGAGATCGACCTGCCGGACGTGTACCTGCCGGAGAAGAAGGCCCAACTGGCGTTCCTGCGCCGGGAGGTAGCCTTCCCCGGGTGACCTTCCGTGACCGTCCGGTGACCCCCGAAGACCTCGTCGCCCACTACGGGCTGGAGCCGATCCCCCGTGAGGGCGGCCTGTTCCGCCGCACCTGGGCCGGGCCCGAGGGCCCGGACGGCCGCCCCGCGGGCTCCGCGATCGTCGCCCTGCTCACCGCGGACGACTTCTCCGCCCTGCACCGCCTGCCCACCGACGAGGTCTGGCACCACTACCTCGGCGACCCGCTGGAACTGCTGCTCCTCGCCCCCGACGGCGCCTCCCGCACGACCGTCCTCGGCCCGGACGTCCTCGGTGGCCAGCACCCGCAGCTCACCGTCCCCGCGCACACCTGGATGGGCGCGCGGGTCATGGCGGGCGGCGCGTGGACCCTCTTCGGCTGCACCATGGCCCCCGGCTTCACGTACGGGGACTACGAACACGGCGACGCGACCACCCTCACGGCGCGCCACCCGGACCGGGCGGCGCTGATCAGGGGACTGTGCCGTCCATGAGGACGGGTGCTGCGGGGGTTACGGGGTCTACCGGGCCTACGGGGTCTACGGGTGGGTCCAGGGGGCCTAGGGGGTCTACGGGTTCGGCAGGTTCCGCGGGGTCGTCGGGCCCCGCGGGTCTCAGGGGCGACCCCAGAAGTACTACGGGTGATGCGCCCGGACCGGCGGGGTTGCTGGCGGGCCAGGTGGCCCTGATCACGGGCGCGAGCGGCGGACTCGGGCGCGGCATCGCGCTGCGGTTCGCGCAGGAGGGCGCGGCGGTGGCCCTGCACTGCCGTACGGGGGTCGAGGCCGCACGCGAGGTCGAGTCGCTCGTCCGGGAGGCGGGCGGCCGGGCGATCGTCCTGCGGGCCGACCTGACGGTGGAGGAGGAGTGCCGCCGACTCGTGCGGGAGGCCGCGGAGTGGGGCGGGGGAGTCGGCCGTCTGACGGCGCTGGTCAACAACGCGGGCGTCCAACCCGTGCAGCCCCTGCCCGGCATGACGGTGGCGGACTGGCGCGAGGTCGTCGACGCCGACCTCACCAGTGTGTTCGCCTGCACGCAGGCGGCGGCCGAGGTCATGCGGGACCAGGGCGGCAGCGGAGGCGAGAGCGGAGGCGGCAGGGGAGGCGGAGGCGGAGCCAGGGGCGGGAGCATCACCCACATCGCGTCCGTCGAGGCGGGCCTGCCGTCCCCCGGCCACGCCCACTACTCCGCGGCCAAGGCCGCCGTCGTCATGCACGCGCGTGCGGCGGCCGGCGAGTACGGCCCGTACGGCATCCGCGTCAACTCCGTCTCGCCCGGACTCATCGAACGTGAGGGCCTGGCCGAGGCCTGGCCCGAGGGCGTAGAACGGTGGCGTGCGGCGGTCGCGGTCGGCCGCCTGGGCCGCCCGGAGGACGTCGGCGACGCCTGCGTCTTCCTCGCCTCGCCGCTGGCCTCCTGGATCACCGGCCACGACCTGGTGGTCGACGGCGGCGCGACCGCGCGCCCGACGTGGTGACGCGACGCGAGAAGCGCCGGGTGAGCAGGAGCGCCGTTCGCTCCGTACGTATCCCCGAGCACACGAGTCCGAGGTACGGAGCGGTGACGTGAGCGAAGGGCGCGATGGCGGACGACAGCGCGGTGGGACAGGCGGCGCGGGAAGCGACGCCCGAGGTGATGCGGGACGTGACGCGGGAAGCGGCACGGGAAGCGGCGTCCGGCGACTTCAAGGGCTGGTGCTGCTGGGCGCCATGCTGGTCCTGCTCCTCCTCGGAGGCGCGGGCACGGCGTCGGCTCACGCCGCCCTCCGCTCCACCGACCCCGCTGACGGAACCGTCCTCAAGACCTCCCCTGCCGGCATCACCCTGACCTTCACCGAGTCCGTCGGCCTCCTGGACGACTCGTTCCGCCTCCTCGACCCGGACAACCAGCGGGTCAAAACCGGAGAGGCCCGGCACGCGGCCGGCCGCGCGGAGACGGCGCAGGTCACCCTGCCCGAGAAGCTCGGCAACGGCACGTTCACGGTGGCCTGGCGGGTGGTGTCGGCGGACAGTCACCCGGTCTCCGGCGCCTTCACGTTCTCCGTGGGCAAGCCGTCCCCGACCACGGCCGCCCTGAACGCCGGTCCCACCGAGGACCCGGCCACCGGCGGCCTGTTCAAGATCGGCCGCTATCTGGCGTACGGGGCCGCGACCGTCGTCATCGGCATCGGGATCTTCGTCGCGGTCTGCCGTCCGCCGGACGTACGCCCCCTGCGCAAGCCGCTGCTGGCCGGCTTCTGGATCCTCGTCGGCACATCGGTCTTCCTGCTCCTGCTGCGCGCCCCCTACGAGGAGGGCACCGGCCCGGCGGGGGCGTTCGACCTCGACGGCCTGCGCCGCACCCTGACCGGCCGCCCCGGTTTCGCCCTGCTCGCCCGACTGGCCCTCCTCGCGGCGACCGCCGCCCTCCTCCTGCGACACCGCGACCGCGTACGACCCACGCGCGCGTCCCTCGCCGCCGGCGCCGTGCTCGCCGTGGGCCTGGCCCTGACCTGGGCCGCCGCCGAACACGCGTCGGCCGGCATCCAGGTCCCGGCCGCGATCACCTCGTCGGTGCTGCACCTGCTCGCCATGGCGGCGTGGCTCGGCGGCCTGACGGCACTGCTCGTCCTCCTCCAGCGCACCGCCCTGCCGGCCGCCGTGGCCGCCCGCTTCAGCCGCCTGGCCACCGCCTCGGTGATCGTCCTGGCGGCGACGGGCGTCTACCAGTCCTGGCGCGGCCTCGGCACCCTCGACACCCTGACGACCACGACGTACGGCCGCGTTCTGCTGGCGAAGCTGGCGGCGGTGACCCTGCTGCTCCTGGCGGGCGCGTGGTCGCGCCGCTGGACGGCACGCTGGGTGAGAGCGGAGTCGGGAACGACGACGCCGGCGACGGAGACGGCAGAGACGACGGAGACGACGGAGACGACGGAGACGACGGAGACGACGGAGACGACGGAGACGACGACGGAAGGAACGACGGCGGTGAAGCCGGAAGCGAGCCTGGCAACGGTAGGCGCGAAGCGCGAGCCACTCGAGACGACAGCCCGGATCCCGCACCCGGATTCGCCCCCGAAGCCGACGTCCGACGCCTCCTCGTCCGACGCCCCCTCGTCCCACGCACCGACCTCACCACCCCGGGTCACCACCCCCGACGACCCGCCCCTCACCCCCTCCGAGGACGCCCACCGCCGAGCCCTGCGCCGCTCCGTCCTGGCGGAGGTCGCCGTCTCCGTGGTCGTCCTGCTGCTCACGACGATCCTCACCGCCACGCTCCCCGGCCGGGCGGCGGCGGAGGCGGCGTCCGCCGAACAGTCCTCGGGCCTGCCGGTCGCCTCCGTGACGGACGTCCCCTTCGCGGTCGGCGGCGCCAGCGGCAAGGTCCAGGTCACCCTCGACCCGGCCCGCGTCGGCGGCAACTCGATCCAGGCCGTGGCCTACGGCCGAGACGGCGGCTTCGTCTCCCTCCCCGAACTCCGCATGACCTTCACCCTCCCCAGCCAGGACATCGGCCCCCTGGACGCCAAACTCACCGACCGAGGCGGCTACTGGAGCACCCCTTCCGTCAACCTGCCCATCCCGGGCACCTGGGAGATGAAGCTGACGGTGCGGGTGTCGGACATCGACCAGGTGAGCGTGACGAGGCCGGTACGGATCGAGCGCTGAGATGACGTCATTGCAGACGGCCCTGGCCGAGGCGTCGTCCCCCTCATTTTCTCGACGCGTCCGCGCAGGACGCGACTTGGCCCCCTTCGCCGAAGTTCCCGAGGCCGCGGAAGCGTTGGCAGGCCTGCTGCTGGACACCGAGGACATGGCGGTGATCCGCCAGACGGCGGAGGCCCTGGCCCGGCTGGGGACGGAGACCGCTCGACGCCTCATCGCCGACGCGATGGCAAAGGCCGACGACACCCAGGCCGACTGGCTCCAAACGGGCATCGACGACACGCTCACGGACCCGGACGGCCCTGACCTTGTCAGACCCGCTCGGTAGCGTCGACCGGCAATCGGCAGGCGCGCGGAGGGGGCGAACGCATGGGGGCAAGGTCAGCAATCCTGGTCTACGCGGACGGCGAGGCGGCCGAGTTGCTCCGGACTGCGACACCGCCGACGGACCACGCCCGCGCAGCAGCCTTGGCGGCCCGGTACCGGCCGGGAGAACTCCTCCTGGAGGACGGCGAGGTCCCCTGGACATTGTCTGCCCGCCGAAGGGGACGGTGTGCGTCCTGTCGCGTCCAGGCCTGGACATCATCTGCGACCAAGCCCTCATGCTCGAACGCCCCTCGCAACTGCCGGAGCACCTGGTGCAAGCCGGCCGTGGACGACGCCTCTACCTCCACGCCACGCACAGCGTCGCCGACTGGCTGGCCTTCGCGATCTGGGAAGACGGCCGACTGATCCGCTCCCTGAGCGCGTCCCCGGACCACGGCATCACGGAAGACACCGGCGACCGACTCCCGTTCGAACTCCCCTACTGGCAGGGCCGGCAGAAGGGGGACCCCTGCCCACCCTACGAAGACGAGGAGCCCACCCTCCCGTTCTGCCCGCTCGACCTGGGCGAGCGGGCGCTGCGGGAGTTCTTCGGCCTCGACGCCGAAGACGCCCCGCCCGAGCCGACGATGAACCCCTGGAGCGTCGAACTGCACGGCTACCGGCCGAAGACAGGCCGATGGAGACGCTTGAGGACCAGGCTCTCGGCTCACCGCCCCTAGTCCCGGGCCGCTGCGGTGCAGCAACCGCCTGGGCCTTGCTCAGCCATGCAGCGGCAAGCTCGCTTCGTCGTCGCTCATCGCGGTGTAGACGGTGAGGCAGGATGCGACGACGTCAACCTCCGAAGGCCCTGCGATCCGGAGCCGCACCAACTCGGGGAGATCGGAAGAGCGGCTCCTGTCTCGACACGGTGCAGATAGGTAAGCGAGATCACGACGTCTGGCTTCACGAGGCCGTGAGAGCGAGCGGGTACCGAGCGACGAAACGAGGTCGACGTACGTCAGTGCGGTATCCGATCATGCGTCCATGCCCCTGACGGAGACCCTTGCCCGAGTCGATGCAGACCTGGCTGCCGGCCGGGTTCCCGTCGCGCGCCAGCGCCTGCGCGGTCTCGTCTCGTCCTTCCCGCACGACCTGACGCTCCGCCGTCGGCTGGCCGAGGTGTACCGGCTCTACGGCGACGCCGCCGAGGCTGGACGCTGGATGTACCTCGAAGAGGACCGGAACGCCGAAGAGACCGCTGCCTTCGAGGCGCGGTACGGATCTCCCAGGTGGCGGATGAAGGCCCTCGCCTGGCAGGGCCCAGAGGCGGAAGCCGCCACCGCTTTCGCGGAGGGGCAGCTGACCGCGGTGCGGACCGCCTGCGCCGAGGAGTTGGGACACCTCGTCGACTGGAACGACCCCGCCTCTTACCAGGACGACCTGGAAGGGCAGTACGAGGCGCCTCACGAGCCGTGGACGGTCGGCGATGTGCTGACGGGCGCCGGCTGCCTGGTGGCGGCCCTCGCGTTGGTCGCGATCTGGGTGAATGGACTCGTCGCCCTCTTCGACTGACTCAGGTCACCGGGACTTGCGAGGAGCGCCGCTCGAGGTTCGGTGAGATCGTCCAGAACTGCCGTGAAGGGGTCTTGGGGTGTCCAAGTCGGCGGCAGCGGACCGCAGCGCGGACCGCCCGATGCCTGGCGGAGCTTGGACAGGCGATGACCACGAGCACAACGATGCCTGTCACGAGCGCTGGTCGCGGGGGCGGAACAGGCGCACTGATCAGCCCGGCTACCGGGATGAGTGGTTTGACGAGCAGTGCGGCGGTTGCCGCTTCTGGGTCGCGCTGAGCGGTGAGCTGGGGCGGGACTGGGGAGTCTGCTCTGATCCTGGCTCGGCGTTCGACGGGCGGGTGCGCTTCGAGCATGACGGCTGCGATTCCTTCGCCCTCCGTGAGGACGGGTCCTTCGGGTGACCGGGACGGGCGAAGCCGAAGGCCCCGACCCCCATCATGGGCCGGGGCTTTCTACTGCCTGAGCGGACAGACGCAGGGGCTCGCAGGTCGAGATGCGCTCTGCGACTGTCAGCGCGTGGCGGTCACGAGAACGGTCATCAGCGTCGTCATCGTCGCGATGCCGGTCATCGCGACCTGGACCGGCGCCGTCAGCGCGGGGCGGAAGCGCACCAATGCGGCGAGCGCCGATGCCACGAGCAGGGTCAGAACGACGACCACCATGGCGAGCACGAGCGTGATCAGGATCATCAAGAACAACCTTCGAGTAGGCGTGCGACCCGCACGTGAGAGGTGGAGCGCGCGGGCTCCATCCCTTCCGAGGGCTGCGGGGGTCCCCGGCAGCACGGCGAGATTGATCGGTGCGGGGGTTAGCGCCGCAACTTCTGCCTGCTCTGCTTATTCGTCGCTTCGGGCGTACTGATCCGTCGGGCAACGACGAAGGGCCCCACCGCAAGCGGTGGGGCCCTTCGACATCGTGCCCGGTGAGGCACTGGCGGAGGATACGAGATTCGAACTCGTGAGGGGTTGCCCCCAACACGCTTTCCAAATGTTCGTCCGGGGGTTCTGGGACGCTCGGGGGCGGATCGCCCGCCTATTTGCCGCTCTCCGGGCCGTACCACTGAAGAGCCTGGCCGGTGACTGCCGCGATGCAGGCGAAGTCGTGGTCGCGGTGCAGGAGGGTGAGTCCTTGCAGCTCGGCTGTCGCGGCGACGACGAAATCCACCGCGCCCGCACTGCGATGCTTTCCCTGTTTGGTGAGAGCTTCCTGGACCTGCCAGGCGCGGTCGTAGGCGCGGTCGTCGACGGGAACCCAACTGAAGATCAGTCGCATGTCCTCGACGCTGCGAGCCCTGTCGGCGGCCGACCGGGCGCCGTAGAAGAACTCAAGCTCGGTGATCGGGCAGGTGGCGATGAGCCCAGCGGCTGCCGCCTGGTCCCAGCCGTACTGCTCCGCGTCCTCGCGCATGAACCGAGCGAGCGCGCTGGTGTCGATCAGGAACTGGGCCGCGTTCACCCGCGGTAGCTCCCCTTGTTTTCGAACAGCTCCATATCGAATGCGCCGTCCCCGGCCGCGGCTCGCAGCCGGGCGAGAGCCAGGGCACGACGCCGGCTCTCCAACACCTCGCGGAGAGCGGTGTTGACCGTCTCCTTCTTGGTGCTCGTCCCGAGGGCTTTAGCCACGTCCGCGACCAGGTCGTCGTCCAGGTCGATAACCGTCCGACTCATGGGTGCCTCCTGATATCAAACGTGGGGTCAAGTAATCTCGTGAGGTGCCCGCGGGGTGGCGCACTCGGGCACCGGCCTTGGCCGCCGAGTCCTACGCGGGCATCACGCCGTGGATGCGGGAGAGCGTGAAGACGCGTTCCGCTTCGCGCAGGTGGCACCAGGCGTCGAGGTAGGGCGGGTCGAGTTCCAGGTCGCTGAGGGTGCGTACGGTCCGGTTGCCCGAGGTGGCGATGTACTCGACCGTGATGGCCGCACCGGTGTCGATGGCATGGGCGACCTGGCGGACGTCGCTGTACGACAGGTGCTTCGCGTATCCGGCGACGATCTCCTCGGTGTCCGTCGCGAAAGGCACCCCGCTGCCGAACGGGTCGGGTTCCGGTGTGGTCGGCGGGGCCTTGAGCAGCCGGTCGGCCAGGACGTCCATCCCGGCGTCGGCGGGCATGTCCGCGGCACGGGCTGCGGTGGTCCGGAGCCCGCGCCGCCCGGCGTTCCTTCGCGGTGGTGGGACGGCAGCGGCGGCCCTCTGCGGCACGCGCTTTTCGATGCGTACCGTTCCCCCGGCGGTCTCGGTGACCGGGGCGTAGCCCGCGGCACGGAGCGCGGCGAGAGCCGTCGCGGGTGGACTGCCGCTGACCAGGACCGTCGGGGCGAGCTGCCGCAGGCCGAGCTTGGACAGTGCGCGGTGTGCGGCGAGTTCGGCCAGGAGCGCGGGTTCGTCGCCGTGGATGACACAGGCGGCGGGGGCGATGCGTACCCGTCCATGACCTCGTGCTGTGTCGGCGATGAGATAGGTCAGCGGCTGTGGCAGGGCCGTGGCGGAGCCGGCTGCCAGGTCGGCTGTGATGTCGTCCGGGGTGCGGCCGGCATCCAGGGCCCGGCGGATACTGCCGACGCTGAAGCGCCATACCGACGCCGTGCCACTGGTCTCCCGGTCGGCCATTGAATCCAGCAGCGCTGTGAGTCGCGCGGACGGGGTGCCGGTGACGACGGCGGTGAGGTCGGCGCCGATCCGGGCCGTCGTGGTCGCGGGGGGCAACAGTCGCCGGGCCGTGACGTCGAGCTCTTCGTCGGCGTGGGCCGCCAGGTGGGCACCGAGCGGGGACAGCGCACCCCGTGCCAGCACGCCCAGCAGTTCGCCTTCGCGGATCACGGTGCTGAACGGTGCCGTGTCCTGGGGCGAGGCGTCGTCGGCGAGCGGACGGTGCCAGGCCACCAGCGGCCCCAGCTCCGAAGCGACCTTCGCGCCTTGTCCTGCCGGGAGCCCCGCTGCCGCGGTGAGCAGCCCGTGACGGGCCTGCAGACAGCCGCCGCAGTCAGGCGCACCGGCGAGCGCGGGAAGCGCCTTGTTGTCTTCGTCGCGCGCCCGGGTGGGGGTGAGCGGCAGGTCCCGCCATGCCCGGAGCAGTACGGCGAGTTGTTCTGCGGGCTCCTGCTCGGCCCAGGTGTCGTACGCCTCGGTGGGAGGTACGCGATCGCCGTCGCGGGCCAGCAGCCCGGCAGCGTACGCGGTCTCCAGGGCGATGCGTACGACGGCGTCGTCCGCTTGGGCGGCCTTGCCGAGCCGGGCCAGTTCACGCGCGCCGATCCCGCCCGACTTCAGCCGGGTCGGTGGGGCGGTTGCGCACGCCGAAAGGACGGAGGCGGCATGGGCCGCGAACGCGGTGGCGGCTACCGCGGCCTCCCGCTCCACCTCCGCCGAGGTGATGGGCACCAAGTGTGGAACGGGCTGCAGAGGTTCGAACGGCGCGTGCCAATCGGGTCCCCGCAGAGCCAGGGCCACCTCGACCGGCATCCGGACGGGCCCGTACCGGTGACGGTCCTGGACCAGGAGTCCGCGGTCGAGTGCCCAGCGGGCGCCTGGCTGGAGGTCGTGGCCGGGAGCCCCGAACACGACGAACAGTGACTGACGCGGCGTGGACCTGGCGCTCTGCTCAAGCAACTTCCGTGTGGCCGCCGGTGCCCCCGCCACCAACGCGGCGACCCGTTCCGCGTCACTGTGATGCTCCACCAGAGCCGCGAGTCGCTGCTGCTTGGTGCCGGGTGGCTTGACACCCAGGACCGCCAGCATCCCGCGCAGTTCCTCCGAGGTGGTGCCGGCCAGCAGCTCCTCCAGAGGGGCGTCAAGTCCCAGGGGCGTGCTCCACGCCTGCCGCAAGGGTGTAGCCATACGAAGTGCCTCGTTGCCGTCGTGCCACACGAGCGCCCGATCCGACAACTCCTCCAGTGTCGCGTCCAGCGCGTGCACCGCGGCAGGGGACGTCGAGCCGAGCAACTCCGCGAGTCTCTCCCGGGTCGCTCGTGCTCCCAGGGCCGCCAGCGCCTCGGCAGCCTGCAAGCACGGGAGCGTGAGTTGCGGCAGGACGAGTGCCACGGACCCGGGACGTTGGAGACGGTCCGCCAGTTCCCCCACCGAGCGTGGTTCCGGGGAGGAGGCTGTGTCCTTCCGCATGGCGAGTACGCGTGCCAGGCGGGAACCATCGAGTTCGCTCAGCCAAGTCGCAAGCGTCGATCGGGACTTCATGAGGGTGCACCTCGACAGACAGGGAGCGTCACAGGCGCGCCGAAGCAGCTTCGGCGCCAAGGTCAAGGATGGCGCAGTTCCATGATCTGCGGATGCCGTACGAAGACAGAGTCCGGGGCACCTCCCCGCCGCGGGCGAGGAGCCGAGCCGCGATTGCGGCTCGGCTTCTCGTTTCGCCTGTTCAGGCGGCTGCGGAGGATACGAGATTCGAACTCGTGAGGGGTTGCCCCCAACACGCTTTCCAAATGTTTCGTCCGAGGGTTCGGGACTGATCAGCAACAGTCTGACCTGCGGCGAAGCGGGGCTGTAGGTGGAGCGTGGACGGCGCTGGACGGGGGGGTGAGCAACCAGAACTGCAACCAAGGGGGAGCGGGGTGTGCTCTGGCGAGATTCTTCACGAGGGCGGCGATGCGAGCGTTCAACGCGGTGTCTCTATCGTGATCGGTTAGCGTCCGTCACCGAACCGACGGATCCGACGCGAGGATGTGACAGGTGAACGGGGAAATTCTTCTGGCCGAGCGCTTCGAGGCGGAACGGGCCCAACTGCGCTCGGTGGCCTACCGAATGCTGGGGACGATCGCCGAGGCCGAGGACGCGGTCCAGGAGGCGTGGCTGAAGCTGAGCCGCAGCGATGTGAACGAGGTGAGGAACCTCGCTGCCTGGCTCACCACCGTTGTCGGCCGGGTCTGCCTGGATCAGCTGCGCTCACGTGCCTCGCGCCGTGAGGACCCGCTGCCCGAGCAGGACGGGCACGTCCGGCTGCCGGACCCGGTCGTCAGCGGCCTCGCCGCGATCAACCCGGAGCGGGAAATCCTGGTCGCGGACTCGGTCGGCATAGCGCTGATGGTCGTCCTGGAGACGCTCTCCCCGGCGGAGCGCCTGGCGTTCGTCCTACACGACATGTTCGATGTGCCCTTCGACGAGATCGCACCGGTCCTGGACCGCACCTCCGCCTCCACCCGGCAGCTCGCCAGCCGAGCTCGCCGCCGGGTCCAGGGCGCCACCCCGGTCGCCGACACCGACCTGGCCCGCAAGCGTGAGGTGGTGGACGCGTTCCTGACCGCCTCGCGCGGTGGTGACTTCGAGGCGCTGCTCGATGTCCTCGACCCCGCGGTGGTGGCCCGCTCGGACGGTGGCGCGCTCGTGCCGAGCTTCCTGCGGCGCGGTGCGGCGGATGTCGCCTCCCAGGCGATCACCTTCGCCCGCTTCGCCGCCGACACCCGCCCGGTGCTCGTCAACGGCACGCCCGGGGTGGTCTCCTTCGTCGACGCCCGCGCGCTGTCGGTCATGTCGTTCACGATCCTGGACGGCCGGATCACCGGCCTGGACATCCTCACCGACCCGTCGCGCCTGGCCGCCCTCAGCCTGGCTCCCTGACCGGTATGCCCCGGCGGCCGACCGGCCGCCGGGGCATACCGCAGGATCAGGTGAGTTGGGGCCCACCGCAGCAAGAGCAGGTCTGAGGAGCGAGAGTGCGTATGCCCGGGTCAGCCTCATTGGACCGCTGATCATCCTGTCCACGAGGTCGGGTGCGTGCTCCAGGGCGGTGCTCGCGCACCCCGCCGAGGCCAGGGCAACCCCGGCCATTCCCCGCACGCACGGACTGCCTTCGCGCCTTGCCTGTTGCGCTTCGAAACGGCACACATCGACTTCAACGAGATGCCGTCTCTCACCCGGCACGCCGTTGCGCGCGCAGTCGGGCTGGCGGCTGACGAGCAGTGCGGGTCAGTCCCACTGGTCGTCGGCGAGGGAGGTGACGGGCTGGGGCTTGCCGATGACGGCCAGGGCGATGAAGAAGTTGATCTGGCCGATCGCGATGGTGAGGGTGGCCAGGGCCTTGTTGTCGTAGTGCTTGGCGGCCGCGGTGTACAGCTCGTCGGTGACGCGTTCCCGGCTGTGCGGGGCGGGCTGGAGGGTGGCTTCCACCAGGGCGAGGGCGGCGCGCTCGGCGTCGGTGAAGTAGGGCGCGTCCTGCCAGGAGGAGACGGCGGTGATGCGCTCCTCGGACTCGCCGGCCTTTCGCAGAAAGCTGGCGTTCAGGATGGTCAGGTAGGTGTTGCCGACGATCTGTCCGGCGCGCAGGTGCATGAGGTTGATCGTGGTGCGCGGCACCGACTGGTTGCCCGTGGCTCGGAACAGGGCGGCGCTGATGTCCGTCAGCTCGGGCACGAACTCGCCCGGGTTGGGCATCCGGGAGATCGAGGTGTTCGTTTTCGTCATGGCTGTTCTCCTTCACATCGGCCCGGTTGGCGTCTTCATCACACCGACGGACGGGGGCAGGGAGATGTGACAGGAATCCGGCAAGACTTTTTCGGCGTGCTGCGGCCTGGTGGAAGCAGCACGCGCACTGTCGGTGGCTGCTGGGCAGCGGTCAATTCGGCATAGGTGTCGTGGTGGCGGGCCGCGTCCGCGCGCCATCGGCAGCGCTTTGCACAGGTCAATACGGTGCAGTGGGTACTGATCGCTGTCTTGCTGTCGGACCGCGCATGGGTCGCACCTCGGGCTCGACCCCAGGCGTTCCCCGGGGAACCCGCGCCGTGGCGACCATAAGGGCATGCGTCGCAAGGACTGGCGACCGACTTCGGCGGTGGGGCACACCGCGACGGCGCCTACGTGCCGCACCTTCGTTGTGCTGTGCGTGGCTTTTCCCCAGCACAGACTCGGCAGCGTACTTCTCAAGCACTCCGCAGCCGGACGGCTACGGCCATCGCGGCTCGAGAAGATCCTGCGCAGCGACCCGCTCCAGCTGTGAAAGTACCGAAACCGCCAGATCTCTAAGGGGCGGTGCAGGTCGCGCGGCAGCACCCTTCCCCCTTCATGTACATCTGCTACATTCATGACATGAGTGACCCGGTGGTCGAATCCATGGCTGAGGTGCGCAGCCACCTCGCCGACGTCATCGATCGTGCTCGCCGGGAGGAGACCCCGACGATCATCACTCGACGTGGCAAACACGAAGCCGTCGTGATCGACATCCAGGAGTACCAGCGCCTGCGTGAGATCGCGGAGAGCGCCGAAGAAGCGTGGCTCAACCAACTGGCCGACGAAGCCGAGTCCGAGGGTACGGAGGGGTCGGTCTCGCTCGAAGAAATGGCCGCCTTGCTGCGCGCTCGTCAGGGCTGATCCCATGGGGTACGCCACGCGCTTCACACCGCACGCTCAGCGGGACATGCTCAAGATTCCGCGCCCGGATGCCCTGCGCATCCTGCACCGCCTCAGCGAACTCCAGAAGGCGATGGATGCGGGGGACACCGCATCGTTCGACGTCAAGGCGCTCCAAGGGCACAGTGCCCGCTGGCGGCTCAGGGTCGGCGACTATCGCGTCGTCTATACCGTTGAGGACGGTCGGCTGATCGTGTGGGTCCTGACCGCCGGCAATCGTCGCGACGTCTACCGCCAAGTCGGGTAGACCGCCCGCGGCGCCGACTCGTGTCGATTGTCCGCCGGGAGTTGCGGGGCGTGCGCCTGCCTGATTGTCGAGTACCCCGAATGTCGCCTCTAGATGCAACCAGAACTGCAACCGATGCATGCCGAGGAGCCGAGCCGCGATTGCGGCTCGGCTTCTCGTTTCGCCTGTTCAGGCGGCTGCGGAGGATACGAGATTCGAACTCGTGAGGGGTTGCCCCCAACACGCTTTCCAAATGTTTCGTACGGGGGTCCGGCGGGGGTCGTAGGTGTCCTGACCTGGGGCGGAGCGTTCGGGGTGGCCCTGTCCGGACCGGGCCGGACGGGGGCGAATGAGACCAGGACTGAGACCAGCCGAGCCCTTCGGCCTCTACTGACGGTACCCCCGTTACGGCTCCGCAGCCGACCGGGTCAGGACAGGCCGTACAACTTCAGCCCGACGTGGTCGACGATCCAGCGGTATGCCTCGCCGTCGATCGCGAAGCCGGCGGGATCTACGGATCGCCCAGGATCCATGCCGTCCTGAAGCGCGAGGGCGTCCACGTCGGCCGCAAGCGGGTCGAGCGGCTCATGCGCCAGGCCGGCCTGGCCGGGATCAGCCCCCGCAGGAGCAAGGGCTTCACCCGCCGCGACCCGGACGCCGACCTCGCCCCTGACCTGGTGCAACGCGACTTCACGGCACCCGCGCCGAATCGGCTGTGGGTCACCGATCTGACCATGATCCCCACCCTGGAGGGGCCACTGTGGCTGTCGGCGATCCGCGATGCCTTCTCCCGGAGAGTCGTGGCCTGGGAGACCTCCGCCCGCGCGGACGCCGACCTGGTCCTCACCTCCCTCGAGTACGCGCTGGCCAGCCGCGAGGTCACCCCTGGCGAACTCGTCCACCACGCCGACCACGGCACGCAATACACGTCTATCAAGCTCACAACACGCCTGGTCAGAGCAGGAGTTCAGGCGTCCATGGGCTCGGTCGGCGACTCCTTCGACAATGCCCTGGCGGAGAACCTGTGGATGCTGATCAAGACCGAGTGCATCCGCGGCCGCGTCTTCGCGACCAGGGCCGAGGCGAATCTCGCGCTTTTCGAGTACATCGACGGCTTCTACAACCCCCGCCGCATCCAGAAGCGGCTCGGCTACCTCAGCCCCATCGAGTTCGAGGAGAAGCACTACGCCGACCAGGCAGCGGCCGAACCAGTGAACCTGAAACCACGTCAACCCGCCCTGACCTGCTAGTCAGCCCCTCCCGCGCAGCGGGGGAACCTCAAGGAGACCGCGCCCTTGCCGTCGGGCCCGGGCAACGTTCGACCTGGCGAGTCCTGAGAAACGGGAGATATCAACACAGCAACGTGGTCGCGGCCGGTAGTCCGGCCTTCGTCATCGGCAGTTTGGTGGGCTCCGCGCTCGGCAACTCCTCTCGGCGTCGTCAAGCGGAGCGCGATGCACAACCGCGGTGGGTGCTGGACGGCGCGGGAGAGGTGACCATCACCCTGCGGAGGCTGTTCTTCGCCCATCCGGTAGCTGAGCTTGACCTCGACTGGAGGGCGCTCAGCACGATCGATCTCGTAGCCCCGGATGTGTTCCAGACAAGCTTCCTTAACACCCGCGGGCAACACGCGACGATCCGTGTGCATACGCCGTGGGCATCGCTCATCTTCGTCGTCGCTGCTGTTGCGGCGTTCCCAGCTCACCCCCGTCTACTTGGGCGAGGGTGGCTGCCAGCAGACTTCGAGTCGCGATGCGCAAGCATCGGGCGCCCATGTCGCCCAGCTGCCCAGCTTGCGTCGGATGGACGCCGGCAGTGATCGGGAACGAGCGGAAGCCGGCGTGCCCCATCGCGATATCGGTCGCCGCTACCGGGCGGATGAGCCGTCCCTCATAGGCAAGATGAGCGGAGCACCGGTTGCCAGCCATTGGCTGATCGGCGCCCTTACGGTTCGGTGCCTCCTCCTTGATCCTGCTGTGCTGGACTACAGGGAGGGTCATGGCGGCGGCACGGAAGCGGCGTGTATCGGCTGCGCGCAAGCGTCGCCAGCAGCGGCTCAAGATCGGATCCTTGCTGGGGGCGTGAGCGTTGTCGTGCTGGTGGCCTTCTGGAGCGAGGTCTGGCCCTATCTGGTGGGTGCGCTCGTGCTTGGCGGCGCCGTCAGCGGCGGGTGGTGGCTGTGGCGCACCGATCGGTTCATCAAGGGCGGCGATCGGCAATGGAGGCATGACGAGGCCGTAAAGGCGGGGCATCGGACGCTCGCTGAGGTCGACGCGATGACGGGAACGGAGTTCGAGGACTTCGTCGTGGAGTTGTGTCGGCGAGATGGGTGCAGCGACGTGCGGAGGGTCGGCGGCTCCCACGACAACGGGGCTGACGTGTTGGGGTGCCTCCCCGACGGGCGGACCATGGTGATCCAGTGCAAGCGGTACACGCCCAAGAGCAAGATCCCCAGCCGGGAGATGCGGGATCTGCTGGGTGCGAGTGTGCACTTCAAGGCTGACGTGGCGATCTTCGTGGCCACCACGTACTTCAGCGGGCCGGCCGAGAAATTCGCCACGGAGAACGACATCCTCGCCGTCCATCGCGATCACCTCGGGCTGTGGAACAACGGTGCCTCGTTGCTGTCGCTCGGCGCGGTGAACGGGCTGGGGCAAGGGGATCGACGGCATCGGGCGCGCTGGAAGGAGACGTACGAATAGGAGGGCCTCCCGGCAGGCGTAGTGGCTGGGGGCAGCCACTTACTGGGCAGGTCGCTGAAGGCCGGGTGCGGCTCGTTGATGGGCGGGCAGAAGGCGGAGTTCGGCGAAGTGCCAGGGCGTCTTCGCGGCGGTGGTGAAGGCAGCGGGGCCCTCTGGGAGGTGGGTGAGGACGCCAAGGAAGAGGGTGTGGGAGACGGCCAGGAGGGGACCGTGGCGCTGGGCGGTGTGGTGGAGGAAGGCGGCGCAGTGGCGGGCACGGGTGTGGAGGTCGGTGAGGCTTTCGCCGTCTTCGCAGCGTAGTGAGGGGTTGGCGAGGCGCCGGGCTCGCCAGGCGCGGTAGGCCGGCGGGTAGGTCTCTGCTGTGCGACCGAGGACGATGCTCGGGGCTCTCCATTCGGCGAGGAGGCCGGAGGTGCCCACTATCGGCAGGTCCGTGAGGTGCGAGACGAGGGTGGCGGTCTGGCGGGCGCGGGGGATGGGGCTGGTGACGATGGCGGTGATGCCGTTGGGGAGGGGGAGGGAGCGGCGTACCTGGTCGCGGCCCTCCTGCGTGAGAGTGGCCTCGTGCGGGGCGTGGTAGCCGGGGCGGTGGCCTTCGTAGGCGCCGTGGCGCATGAGCCAGATGTCAGCCAAGGATCCAGCCTCCGTCGACGCGCAGGGTCTGGCCGGTGATGAAGCCGGCGTCGTCGGTGGCGAGGAAGGTGACGGCCGCGGCGACGTCGTCCGGGCGGCCTCGGCGCTGGACGCACTGGCGGGCGAGCTGGCGGGGGGTCAGGGCCTCTGGGTCGTCGACCACGGTGTCCTCGGCGGGGACGCGGATGGAGCCGGGGGCGACGCAGTTCGCTGTGATGCCGACGGGGCCGAGTTCGCGGGCGAGGGCGCGGGTGAGTCCTTCGAGGCCGGCCTTGGCGCTGATGTAGCCGGAGAGGTCGTGGCGGCCCGCCGCGGCGAGGACGGAACCGATCGTGATGATCCGGCCCCAGCCGGCGGCCGTCATGGCGGGGGTGAGCTCGTGGGCGAGGAGGTAGTGGCTGGTCAGGTTGGTGGCCAGGGCCTCGTCCCAGTGGGCCGGTGTCGTCTCCATCCACGGCTGGCGGGGGTAGGCGCCGGCATTGCTGACCAGGATGTCGACCGGGCCGAGCCGGTCGTGGGCCTGGTGGGAGAGGGTACGCACGGCCTCGGCGTTGCGGACGTCGGCTGCCAGGGGAATCGCGGTGCCGCCGCTGTCGGTGATGTGGGTGGCGAGCTCGGCTGCGGCCTGGTCGTCGTGGAGGTGAGCGAGGGCGACGGTGGCGCCGTCGGCGGCGAGTCGGCGGACGATGGCCGAGCCGAGGCCGCCGGTGGCTCCGGTGACCAGGGCGGTGCGGCCGTTCAGGGGGCCGGGCATGGCGACTCCAATGGGCAGAAATAGGCGGTGGGGTCGAAGGTTGGGCTCATGGCCTCGGCGAGCCGGGCGAGGAGGACGAGCCGGTCCTCGGGGACCAGGTCGGCCAGGTTGTAGACGCCGAGGATGCGCATGGCCAGATACGGGCGGAGCAGGTTCGCCAGGTCCTCGCCGGGCCAGAGGCGGTCGGCGATCGGTTGTACGAGCTGGTTCCAGTACGTGGTCATGGCGGTTCGCCGGGGAGCTGAGACGCGCGGGGTGTAGTCGATGTGGATGGTGCTGGTGGTGTGATCGACGTCCGCTCGTCGGATCTCGGGGGTATTGGCCGGGACGTGGTCGAAGGTGGCCGGGTGGTCGGCGAAGGCGGCCGGGTTGTACGTGGGCACGAGCCAGCCGCCGAGGGCGGAGGCGTACCAGAGGAAGTTGGCGAACTCGCCGGGGATGCTGTTCATCCCGGCGGTGTCGTAGTCGAACCAGGCGAGCGGGTGGGCGAGATTGACGTCGGTGGGGTCGCCCTGGGTGAGGGCCGCCCAGACCGGCTCGCTCGTGGCGAAGTGGGCTCGGAGCCAGCGGAGGGTGGCGGCCCAGTCCAGGTGGTGCCGACGGCCATTGATGTTCAGGGTGTAGGTGTCGAGGCGAGAGACCGGGATGTCGATGAGGCCATCGGCGGTCAGGAAATCCTTGCCGGCGTAGTACGTGTCGAGTCGGCCGCCGGGGGCCGCACGGTCCCAGTACAGCTTGCGGACGACGTGCACCGGATCGGCCGGCCATGCCGTCCCGAGGATGACCTCGCGATACGCGGCCGTGAGCCGGTCCATGTAGGTACGGAGGTCGTCGCTCGGCTCGTCCGCGTTGAGGAGGTCGAGCAGGAGGCCCTGGTCGGTGCCGCCGGGGAGGCGTTCGTACGCGAAGAGGTGCCCGCCGGGCACGCGCAGGTGGGCGTGGCAGGCGGGGACGCGGTAGTGCCGGGCCAGACGAGCGTGGCCGCGGACCTCTTTGCGGGCTTCGGCCGCATCGCGGGTGTACTTCAGGAGCAGCGGGCGACCGAGGAGGTCGACGGGGCAAAGCAGGTTGCGGGTGAAGCGCCGTACCGGACCGAACCGAAGGAGAGGCCGGATGGTCATGGCCTTACCCCGTCGAGGAGTTCCAGGCCGATCTGGGCCAGCGCTGTGGGCAAGAAGGCGTCCATGTGCACGTCCGTGTCCGGGGCGATGGAGTCGCGGACGGGGCAGAGGTCGCCTTGGTGCATGCGGTCGGACAGGTCGGTGGCTACGGCGTGGTGGTGCGGCAGGCCGGTGCGCCACTTGCTGTGGCTGTGGCGCGCGTACAGACCGATGACCGGCGGGCAGCTGTACTCCCTGCCGCGCGCCATCGCAGCGAGGTGGGTGAGACCGGTGTCGTTGCCGACGATGAGGTGGCAGTGCGGGAAGAGGTCGACGAGGTGGTCGGCCGGCATCCCGTCAAGGCGGAGGACCTGCACATGGCGTCGAGGGGCCTCTGCGGTGATGCGGAGGCCCTCGCCCGGGTTGCCGCCGATGAGCAGCAGCCGGGCCTGGGTCTGCTGGGCCTCGGCGATGTGCTTGGCGAGCTCGACGTAGCGCTGGGTCGTGTAGTCCTTGCGTTCCGGCCAACTGGTGGCGGTGATGGCCCCGATGGTCAGGCCGCCCAGCCAGCCCACCGAGCGCAGTTCCTCCACGAGGTTGTTCGGACCGGTCGCGAAGGTGGGAGCGAATGGTGCCGTGCCGGGCAGACGGATGCCGAGGCGGCGCTCCAGCGCCAGGTAGTGGCGGGCGGGCAGGTCCGGGTGGGCACGGCCGTCGGTCGACCAGCACGGTGGGGCAGCCGGGTCCAGCACCAGGCACACCGCCGCTTCCGAGCTGTGGGACTCGATTCCCATCCGGTCTCCGATCACTGCACGCCAGCCGCTGGGCGTGGCGGCCTCGGGCGTCGTGATCAACCCGGCGCGGGCGATCAGCCCCGCGTACGGACCGACCGCCCGAACGGCCGCGCGAACCGACCGCAGCCGCAACCAGTCGAGGACCGCGCGGACCCCAGACAGCGCGAGGAGAGAGTCGCCGAGCTTCCCCTCGAAGGCCACCACGATCTCGCCACACCCGCTCAGGCGGTGGACGAGCTCGGTGGAAGGGGCAAGCGGGAGCGGCGCGCCGATGGGAACGCTGTCACGGTCGTACCCGAGCGGGGTCGTGTGGACGGCCCCGGCGGGGATGTCCAGGGAACCGTGGTGGAACCGGATCCCCGCCGGGGCGACCGCTGTCACGCCGGGCCCTCGATAGTGGTGAGGGAGACGAGCGGCAGACCGAGGTTGGCGAGGAGGTCGCGGGCTCCGCGGGTGGTGTCCTCCACCAGGCAGGCCGCCGCCAGCGGGACGGCGCCGGCCTCGCGGAGGCAGCGGGTGAGGTCGGCCAAGGTCCGGCCGGTGGTGATCTCGTCGTCCACGATGACGATCCGCTGGCCGGGGACGATGCCGTACGCGAAGACGTCGGTGCGCATCGCGTGGGGCTCGCTAAAACGGACCGCGCCGTCAAGGGGGAGGTGCAGCTTCCAGGCGATCTTGTACGTGAGGTGGCCGGCGCCGGCGAGGGAGACGGTCGGCAGGATGCCACCGGCGTCCAGGCCGAGGAGGAAGTCCACGGAGTCGAGTCCGTCCGGCACCTGCTCCTGGAGCCGACGCCACAGGTCGGCTCCGGTGTGGGCGAGGGTGTCGGGGTGGACCGGGTCTTCCAAGCCGTCGAGGGAGTGGATGACGCGCTCGCGACGACTGGTGGCCCCGACGCTGAGGCGCTCGACGATCCGGGCGGAGAAGGACGGCACGGCGGTGATTTCGGGCATGGCGAAGCTCCTGTCGGATGGGGAAGGAAGAAGGGGGCTATTCAGGCCGCGAGCTGGGCGGCGTACCAGGCGAGGAGCTGGTCGACTGCTGCGGTTACGGGCTTCAGGACGAGCTCGGTGTCGTTGTCGCGCCAGGCACTGGCGATCTCGGCCAGGGAGGGCACCGACACGGCGGGCAGGCCCGGCATGCGGGAGGCTGCGGCGAGGATCCGGTCGGGCCCGCACTCCCACTGGTTGTGCTCACGCAGGAGGAGACGGCAGGCCAGCACGAGGTGCTTGTAGAGCTGCCGCAGAGTTGTCGGACCCGCATCGGCGCGCAGGCGGCGCATGGTCAGGATGACCTGGGGGATTTCCCGGACGGCGGCGAGCGCGAGCTCGTCTCGGCTGATCGTCGGCAGTTCGAGGTCGGGTGCGGCGTGCAGGACGGGGCTGCCCTGCTGGAGCTGGTGGAGGACGAACGCCAGGCGCGAGGTGAGGTGCCGGGCGGTCAGCTCGCCGGGGGTGACGAGGGTGGGGCCGAGAGAGACCGCACCGCCCAGAGCGGTCCGGTACTGCTCCAGGGCCCCGTGGACCCGGTCGATGGCTTCGTGCTCGGCGACCACGAGCAGGTCCAGATCGGACCAGCCGGCGATCCAGGAGCCCTCGCCGGGGCTGCCGGTCAGGGCGACGAGCCGCACGCCGGGCCCGTATGCCCGTACCGCGTCCGTGAAGTCGGCCGTCGCCGAGGCGACGGCGGCTGGCAGGCCCAGCCCGTACGGGGTGGCTACACGCAGCGCCGTGGCGGCGGGCGGGGCGGCGATGCGCCGGAGGCGGGCCCGGAGGGCGGCGATGCTGCCGGTGTTGTCGATGACGTGGTCGGCGAGCGCAGCGACCTGGTGGGCCCCACGGCTCATCTTGATCTCGTCCTTCGCGGCGACGGCCTGGGCCAGCGTACCGGACCGTTCGACGCGTACGGCGAAGGAGGCGTCCAGGTAGACGATCTGGAGCGTGTCGCCCATGAGCTGCTTGAGTTCGGCGATCGAGGCGTCGTCGTGGACGGACTCGATGGTGAACAGCCAGGTGTCGACGTGGGCGTCCGCGAACCGGTTCAACTCGCCGAGCAGTAGCTCGGCCTGCCGACGGGCCGACAACGCGTACGGGTCCGCAAGGCCCTCCCGGTGGGCCGCCTGCCGCAGGAGGAAGCCGATCTTGAGACGCTGGGCACCGCACGTGCGCTGGACGAATCCGGCGCTGGTGCTCTTGCCACACTCGCTCAGCCCGCCGAAGGCGAGGACCCGGCGCAGGTGTCGGCTCGGCTTGATCTCCGCGGGGGCGGCGTCGTCCCGCCCGTACAGCTTGAAGCGGGCCGGTGCGGGAAGCCGGCGGCGGCCGGCGACGACGTCGGATACCAGCGCGTCGAGGGCGGCGCACAGCTCCTCCCGCTGGCCGTGGAGGGCAGGGACGCGCCGGCGGGCCAGCTCGTCCCCGGCCGCCGCCCGTTCGCTGTGCCAGATCCGCAGCGTCAGCACCGACAGGCGGTCGACGACGGAGGCGAGCGTCTCGGTGTGCAGCGGCGCGTCGGCGCGGCCCGCGTCCGCCAGCGAGCCGAGTACCTCGTCGGCCCGCTCAGCGAGGGCGTTACGTTCGGCGTTGAGCTGGTCGATCTCCCGCTTGCAGTCGGCGACCTGGGCGGCGGAGAGTAAGGCTCCGCGCACCCGGTCCTCGGTGTCCCACAAGCGGCCGTTGACGGTGTGGAGCCGGGTGACGGTGTCGTCCAGGCGGTGCAGGTCCTTGTCCTGGAGCGTGGCTATGGCGCGGGCGAGACCCGAGGGCAGGACCAGGGGCGGGGAGTTCTGGGTCATCGGGGACTCCCGTCAGTGAGTCGGCTGAGGCCAAGGCGATCGTGGACGTCGCCGTGTACGTCGTCCAGGGAGCGGTCCTCGCAGTCGACGACCGCGGTGTACGCGCCGTGATCGGCCTGGTGGAGCAGGACCGCGTGCAGCGTCTTCTGGTAGGCCGGGTAGATCCCGGTCCAGGGGCGGCCCTCGCGGGCGCTGGTGATGGCGTAGCTGCGTTCGACGTCGAGCGACGGGAGCAGGAGGATCGAGGTCTCCGGTGCGACGGCTCGCGAACCGGCGATGCCCGTGACGGTCTTGAACGCCTCGCCGACCGTCAGCCCGTCCTTGACCACGCAGGTCGCGGTGGCCACGGCGAGGAGCATGGGCAGGCCCCGGTCGAGCAGACCCGTGCGCCCGGCCTCGCGGGCTGCGGCCCGCTTGGCGTGACCGGTGAGCAGCATCTCGGTGAGCTCGACGGTCGTGGAGGTCTCGAACCACCACTGGGCGTAGTCGCCGGCTGCCACCCGCGCCCACGGCTCGGAGTCGTGCTCGTGGACCGCTCCCAGCGGCTGGAAGCCGTCCCACCGCTCGGCCAGTCGAACCAGGTGGGTCGTCTTGCCCGCGTTGTCAGGGCCGTTGAGGCTGACGAAGTCCGGGACCCGAGCCATCATTCACGCCTCGCGGATCGGGGTGTCGAGGACGGAGACGATCGCGTCCGCGTTCGCGGAGATGAAGTCGGCGAGTTCCGGCGGCATCAGGTTCAGCTCGCAGACGGCCTCGGCGGTGAACGGCACCCGGACCACCTCGTACCCGCCGCGCTCCGGCTTGGAGAACTCCGTCCCCGTCCGCGCGGCCAGGTCCATCGACTCCAGGCGCGCGGCGAAGATGTGCTGGACGCCCACGCCGCCCTCCAGCTCGTCGGTGATCAGGTGGACGAGCTCGGCGCGCTCCAGTTTGCCGCCCAGCTCCTCGAACACCTCCCGGTGCAGGGCCGCCTCGATGGTCGCGTCGTCAGCCTCGACCCCTCCGCCGACGGATACCCAGTACGGCTCCCTCCCGGACTTGGTCCGCTTGATGAGGATGAGCTCGTCGCCGTCGAGGAGGATCGCGCGGGCGTTGCGCTTGACGATGTCGGTCATGCCGTTTGCTCCTTCTGGTGGTGGTGGTGGTGATACAGGAGAGAACGGGCGGAGGGCCACCTGGTGGTGGTGGGAACCTCCCCGGCTCGGTGGACCCAGCATGGTGGAGACCGATGGCGGGGTGTGACGTACGGGTGCTGCAGCAATGCCGCACCACTGCTGAACAAGGCTGGCTACGCTGGACGTTTCGGCGTTCCACCGGGTGACGGACAGGGGGTACGACGGTGGTCACGGTGCAGCGATGGTCCGGCCGGGAAGCCCGGCTGTTACGCGACGCCCTGCGCATGAGCCTGCGGGACTTCGCCGCCTACCTGGGCGTGAGCGACCGGACCGTGTCGAACTGGGAAGGCGGTGGCGCGAGTTATCAGCCTCGTGGTGAATCCCAAGCCGTTCTCGACACCGCGCTCGGCCGCGCGTCGGAGGACGTGAAGGTCCGGTTCGCGGCAGCCCTGGGAACGAACGGCACTGCTCCAGCCGTCGCAGGCCGGATCGGAGTCGACTCCCACAAGTTCCTGCCAGTCTTTATCGGCGTCGAGCGCGCCGGCCGGCTCCGCGCACACATGAAACCGAGCGGGGACGACCAATGGTTGGAGTCCTCCTCGGCCCGCGTGGACCACCCCGAAGCGCAGGACTGCGTCCTGCATGTCTTTGCGTGCGGGGCTGCCGTCTTTCACCTCGTTCAACCGCACGAGCCCCCCGCGCTCACCGATCTCGCCGTCTGGCGCTACCGCTCGTACGCCTCCGACCTGCCCTGGGCACGGAACAAGCTCCGCGACCTCCTGGACGAGGACCACGACCGCATCCCCAATCCTGAGTACGTCCTCTCCCTGTACTGGCTCACTTCCGCGCCCTGGGCCGGAGACGCCTACGACACCGCCCTGCGCCTGCTGTCCACGCCCTCGGTCCTGGTCGACCGCGGCGCCCCGGGCGGTCCCGCGCCCTTGGACGGCACGGTCGAGGCATCGCTCCTCGCCACTGGCTTCGACCATCCGGACATCGTGTCCTTCGGCGTACGGGGAGTCTCCACCGGCTACGCCGGCTGGTCCGGCGTCGCCTACGCCTCCCACTCCCGAGAGCGCGGCCTCACCGTCGACGAGCTCGTCGCCTGCGAGCTGACCGTCCAGGCCCTGTGGTGCTTCACCCGCCAGGTCCAGCAGATGATCGAGGGCGGCCAGGACCCCTCCATGCCCGAGCAGTACGGCTGGCGCTTCCTGCGCGCCGCCTCCTCCCGGCTCACCACCGCCCGCGCCCAGGAGACCGCGCAGCACGTCCTGATGCGGGAGGCCATCATGAAGACCAGTGGGCTGGCCGAAAGGCTGCGCGCCGCACAGGACGCTCTGCGCGAGAGCGTTGGCTGAGAACACGGGGCAGGAGAGACAGCGGATGGACATAGGCAGCGCCGCACTGGTTGTGATCGACATGCAGAACGGCTTCGTGAACCACCACAGCCGTCACGCCGTGCGCGCGGTCTCCAACCTGGTCGCCCAGTGGTCCGCCGCCGGCCGCCCTGTGCTCTTCACCCGGTACTTCAACTATCCGGACAGCCCCTACGAGCGCTTCTTCCAGTGGAGCCGACTCCAGGAACCGCCCGAGACCGACATCGTCCCCGAGCTCGCGGAAGCAGCCCTCCGCGCACACGCGGTCGTCGACAAGACCGGCTATACGCTCCTCACCCCCGAGGCTGCCGAACTGATCCGCCAGGCAGGCTGGACCGACCTCGTCTTCTGCGGGATCGCCACCGAGAGCTGCGTCTTGAAGTCCGCGGCCGACGCCTTTGAGCACGGCTACGCACCGTGGATCGTCACCGACGCCTGCGCCAGCGACGCAGGCCCCGACGTCCACGACGCCGGCCTCCTCGTCGCCCGCCGCCTGATCGGAACCGGCCAACTCGTCACCAGCGACCACGTGATGAGCCAACTCACTGCGTACGCAGGGACCCCGGTGCTGGAATAGCCCCATGGCCGACACGCTGTACGACACCGACCTGATCATCATCGGCGGCGGCCCGGCCGGCTGCGCCGCCGCTCGCATGGCTGCCAGCGTCGGCATGCGCTCGATCCTGATCGAGCCGGACCAGCTGTGCCGCAACCTCTACCGGATCCCGGCCCTGAACAACGTCCTCGGCGGCTACACCAGCGGCCCCGAGCTCGCCGACTCCATCGTCGCGGAACTGAAGAGCACGGAGCTGTGCCGTCTCGAACTCGGCCGGCACGTCACCGCACTCCACGCCGACGACGACCGGGTTACCGCCACGGTGGACACCGGCAGTCGCCTCACCGCCCCGTACGCCATCGTCGCCACCGGCGTCGGTCCCCTCCAGCCCCGCGATGCCGCCTGGATCACCGCCCCCGAGGGCCTGACCCTGCCCCCGCTCTGGCAGGCCGAGGCGGACGACGCCGAGGGCCGCACCCTCCTCGTCCTCGGCGGCGACCGCCCGATCGGCACCTTCCTGCGCGCCCACCCGACCACCGACACCCGTCTGCTGGTGGCCTACCCGGCGACCGACGCGTACAAGATCGAGGAGATCCGCGAGGACCCCCGGGTCACCCTCCTCCCCGTCGATCACCTGACGCTGAGCTGCGAAGAAGGCACCCAGGTGTCAGCGGAAGTGGTGGTCTGGGACGGCACCCGGCGGACGGTCACGGCGGACGCCGCCTACCTCAGCATCGGAAACGCGCCCACCGCCCCACCCGGAGACCTGACCCGTGGCACGGACGGATACTGCTCGCCCACCGACCAGCACCCTCGCGTCATCGTGGCCGGCGACCTCCGCTCCGCCCGCTTCCAACGGATCATGACCGCTCTGGGTTCTGGCAGCGAGGCCGCGCTGCAGGCTTACTACGCGGCCAGGGAGCTGCTTGCTGAGGGCTGAGGCATACGGGGCGACGACGGCGCTCGGAAGGGAACCTCTATGACCAGTCAGGGCAAGGCGGCGGTCGCTGCAGCCGTCATCGTTCAGGAGGGGCGGGTTCTTCTCGTACGACGGCGTGTGGCGGAAGGCGCACTCTCGTGGCAGTTCCCGGCCGGGAAGATCGAACCGGAGGAGACCCCGGGAGAAGCCGCAGCACGTGAGACCGAGGAAGAGACCGGACTCCTCGTGACCCCGCAGAGAGCACTGGGACAACGGGTGCACCCCATGACGGGTAAAAAGATCCACTACGTCGCATGCCGTCCCGTCGGCGGCGAGGCGATCATCGCGAGTGAGGGCGAAGTGGCCGGCCTGACCTGGGCCGCGCACAGCGAGATTCCGCAGTACGTGCCGTACGGGCTGTTTGATCCGGTGCAGGACTACCTCGACGAGGCTCTGCTTGGTTGAACCCTGTAGGGCCAGCGCTCTTGAGGTGTAAGGAGCGTGTTGCTGGTGCAGCAGATTTCACCGCCGCTGTCACTCTCACCGCAATAGACGTCTGGCTTCCCGCCGCTGGCGGGCGGGGGAGACGCGGGGGACGTACCCGGTCGGGCGGAGAGGAGAACTCTCACAGGCGGTGTCATACCGAGATGGCAGAGTGCCGGCCATGGACATCGACCGGTTCTGGCAGCTCATCGAATCCGCACGTTCTTCCGCGACCGCCGTCGGCAAGCCCCTGGACGAGGTGCTGGTGGGGCTGCTCGCCGAACGCTCACCCCAGGAGATCCTGGAGTACGCGGAGCGGTTCGACGAGGTACATGACGGTCTGTACCGGTGGGACGTCTGGGCCGCCGCGTACCTCATCGGCGGGGGGTGCTCCGACGACAGCTTCATCGACTTTCGGGCCGGGGTGATCACCTTGGGCCGCGAGTGGTACGAGCGGGTCGCCGCCGAGCCGGACAGCCTTGCCGGGCACCCTGCCGTGGTGGAGGCGATACAGGATCACCGCGACGAGGCCCTGTTCTACGAGGAGATGAACTACGTGGCCGGCGGCGCCTTCGAGCTTCTTACTGGAGACTCGGATGCCTTCTACGAAGCCTGGGCCGAGTACAAGCCGGCCGATGAACACGTCGGCACGGAAGCCGACATGGGCGAGGACTTCGACTTCGACGCCGCCGAGGAGATGCACCGACGGCTTCCCCACCTCGCACGGCTGTCTCTCGGGCCGAATGAAGCACCCCATCCGCAACCGTGACGACCTGTCCATGGTCTACACGCCGGGTCTCCGTCCGTCTGCGCCAGCTCGAAGGCGAGCCCGGGGCGGACCGGCTACTCGAAACGGTCCTCGCACTGCTAAACGACGAATTGCTGCCTGGCGGTTTCCGTGTCGAGGAGGTCACCTCGCGCGGACTGAGCCAGTCGACCGACTCGGTGAGAGCCGACTCCTCCTCGAAGAGAGTGCGCATGGCCTCGGCGCGGTCGCGGTTCTGCGCGTTTCGTTCGAACACCCCAGTGCCGGCGAGCCTCCGGAAGGGACCATACGCGGCGTGGAACCAGCCTGACGGGGGTGAGGGCGACCACAACAGGCGGGAGTCCTTAGCGCCTGCCCTCACGCCGCTTACGGAACCCTGGACCTCCGCCGAGACGGCGATCGGCCGTACCTGCCCCACCCCGGCGTCGTCCTCATCGACGAGGTCGACGCCCACCTCCACGTCTCCTGGCAGCAGCGCATCGGCGAGTGGTTCAAGGCCCACTTCCCCGCCGTGCAGTTCATCGTCTCCACGCACAGCCCCTACATCTGCCAGGCCGCCGACCCGGGCGGACTGATCAGGCTTCCCGGGCCGAATGAGCAGGTCCCGCCCGAGGTAGTGGACGACGAGCTCTACGGCAGGGTCGTCTACGGGACCGGTGACGATGCGGTCCTGTCGGACTTCTTCGGACTGGAATCGCCATTCTCCCGCCGAGCCGAGGAGATGAGGGAGGAACTGGCAGACCTGGAGTACGAGGTTGCGACAGGGCGGGCCGACGCCGCGACGATGCAGAGGTTCCGTGAACTGCGCAGGAAGCTGGCCAGCTCACAGTCCACCCGCCTGGACGAGCTCGATCTGGGGGCAAGGAGACGGGGGGCCAGCAGTACGTGATCAAACTCGTACGGCAGCGCCTGTCCTCCGAACTGGAATCCTCCCTCGTGAGGCTGACCCAGGAACTCGCGGGCACTCCGATAGCCGAACGTATCGAGCACGCCGACCGGATGTGGGACCGGAGAACCGTACGCCGGGACGTCTACCGGCCAGTGAAGGACGAGCTTGAGACCATGGCCCCGGGCTTGGACTGTTGCATGTACTGCGGCAACCACATGGCCGACACGGTCGACCACTTCGTTCCCAAGTCTCGGTGCGCTCTCCGGACGTTCTACTGGCCGAACCTGCTGCTCGCCTGCTCCACCTGTAACTCTCGGTTCAAGAGAGATCAGCACAGGAGCGATGGGCTTGTCGGCTCCCTCCTTGTGGATCCGACGCGCGACGACCCCATCGAGCATCTCGATCTACAGCTGGAGAGTGGCCTCTACCGCGCGGTCGAGGGTTCGAAGAAGGGCCAGTGGACGATCGACGTGTGCGGGCTCAATGAGGGGAAGCGCCCAAGGGCCCGGGAGGGTGCCTGGCGGAGCCTGGGTGGCGACCTCAAGGGGTGGGCACGGGCGCGGGACGAGGGTCGACCGGACGACATGCGCTTTCATCTCTGGCGCATGCGCGACCAGCCCTTCGCCGATGTCTGCTACGCGGCCTTGCACAAGGCCGTCTCCGAAAACGCCGACGCCATCTTCGTGGATACGGACCCTCACGTCCTCGCCCTGCTGAGAGACGAGGAGCTGCGTGAGCTCCTCCTTCTGTGAGGGAGCGCACACGGTGGTGGCGCCTCTGTTCCTCAGCGTGTGCGCCACGAGCCATGCCGAATTGAGCGGGGACAGGGCCCCCAGATCAGGGGCGAACGGCAACTGAGACCAAAACTGAGACCACACACGTCGAAGGGCCCCACCGCGAACGGTGGGGCCCTTCGACATCGTGCCCGGTGAGGCACTGGCGGAGGATACGAGATTCGAACTCGTGAGGGGTTGCCCCCAACACGCTTTCCAAGCGTGCGCCCTAGGCCTCTAGGCGAATCCTCCGCCAGGAACATTACATGACCGAGAGGAGTGCTCGCGAACTCGTTGCCTGCCGCCCGCATCAGGTAACCTGAGCGCAGCTCCCCACGCGGCGCTATCTGACTGAACTCCCCCAGGGCCGGAAGGCAGCAAGGGTAGGTCGGCTCTGGCGGGTGCGTGGGGGGCGTCTTCGTTTTCGGGTGAAGACGGGGAGGCCGGGGGCCCGGGGCCGGGCCGGCGGGCGGGGCTGGTTGTCGGTGCTCGCCTATAACCTCGTAAGCGTGTCGTCTCTCGCGCTGTACCGCCGCTATCGCCCGGAGTCGTTCGCCGAGGTCATCGGGCAGGAGCATGTCACCGACCCGTTGCAGCAGGCGCTGCGGAACAACCGGGTCAATCACGCGTACCTGTTCAGCGGGCCGCGCGGGTGTGGCAAGACGACCAGCGCGCGCATCCTGGCCAGGTGCCTGAACTGCGAGCAGGGGCCCACGCCGACCCCCTGCGGGGAGTGCGAGTCCTGCAAGGACCTGGCCCGCAACGGGCCCGGCTCCATCGACGTCATCGAGATCGACGCCGCTTCCCACGGTGGTGTCGACGACGCGCGTGACCTGCGTGAGAAGGCCTTCTTCGGGCCCGCCCGCAGCCGCTACAAGATCTACATCATCGACGAGGCCCACATGGTCACGTCGGCCGGCTTCAACGCGCTCCTCAAGGTCGTCGAGGAGCCGCCGGAGCATCTCAAGTTCATCTTCGCCACCACGGAGCCCGAGAAGGTCATCGGGACGATCCGGTCGCGGACCCACCACTACCCCTTCCGCCTCGTGCCGCCCGGGACCCTCCGGGACTACCTCGGCCAGGTGTGCGGGCAGGAGGACATCCCCGTCGAGGAGGGGGTCCTCCCGCTCGTCGTGCGCGCGGGAGCGGGATCCGTTCGTGACTCCATGTCCGTCATGGACCAGCTCCTCGCCGGCGCCGGCGAAGACGGTGTGACGTACGCCATGGCCACCTCC
The DNA here is from genome assembly GCF_042890065.1 of Streptomyces sp. NPDC002328. NCBI lineage: Bacteria > Bacillati > Actinomycetota > Actinomycetes > Kitasatosporales > Streptomycetaceae > Streptomyces > Streptomyces sp. NPDC002328. The sequence continues at coordinate 208,864 of NZ_JBIARQ010000011.1, forward strand.
CTGCTCGGCTACACGGACGGCTCGCTGCTCGACTCCGTCGTCGAGGCCTTCGCCACCGGTGACGGCGCCGCCGCCTTCGAGGTCGTGGACCGGGTCATCGAGGGCGGCAACGACCCTCGGCGGTTCGTCGCCGACCTGCTGGAGCGGCTGCGCGACCTCGTCATCCTCGCCGCCGTCCCGGACGCCGCCGAGAAGGGGCTCATCGACGCCCCCGCCGACGTCATCGAGCGCATGCAGGCCCAGGCCGGCGTCTTCGGCGCCGCCGAGCTCAGCCGCGCCGCCGATCTCGTCAACGAGGGCCTCACCGAGATGCGCGGCGCCACCTCGCCCCGCCTCCAGCTCGAACTGATCTGCGCGCGCGTGATGCTTCCCGCCGCCTACGGCGACGAGCGGTCCTTCATGGCCCGCCTCGACCGGATCGAGCGCGGCGTGAACTTCTCCGGGGGCGGCGGTATGCCCGCGATGGGGTACATGCCGGGGGCTGAGGCGCATGGGGCTCCCGGTTCCGGGGCCCCTGCCAATTCCGGTTCCGGTTCCGAGTCCGGTTTCGGTTCAGGGCCCGGTTCCGGTTCCGGCGCTGACTCGGTCGGGGGTGTGTCCATCCCTGCGGGCGGTGGGGCCGCCGCTGCTCGGGCTGCGGTGCGTGGTCCCGGCGGCAGTGGGGGTGCTTCGGCGGGTGGTCAGCCCGTTCAGCCGCCGGCCCCACCCGTGCAACCCGTGCAACCCGCTCACCCCGTCCAGCCTGCGCAGCAGCAGCAGCAGCAGCAGCCTGCCTCGCACGAGCCGGCGCCCGCCCCTGCCTCTGCCCCCGCCCCTGCGGAACCCGCCCCCGCCCCCGGCGCCTGGCCCACTCCCACCGCCGCCGGCAGCGGTCGTCGGCCCGGTGGCTGGCCCACGGCCGCTCCCACAGGCGGCGGGCGGCCACCGGCGGCCTCCGGATCCGGGTCCGCACCCTCCGGTCCGCCCACGCCTCCCGCTCCCGCGGCACCGCCCGCCCAGGCGCCTGCCCCGGCCGGTTCGCCCAACGCGTCCGCCCCCGCCGCGTACGCACCCCCCGCCGGCGGGCTCGACCCGCGCATGCTCTGGCCCAACATCCTCGAGGCCGTCAAGAACCGCCGCCGCTTCACCTGGATCCTGCTCAGCCAGAACGCCCAGGTCACCGGCTTCGACGGCACCACACTCCAACTCGGCTTCGTCAGCGCCGGCGCGCGCGACAACTTCGCGGGGAGCGGCAGCGAGGACGTGCTGCGGCAGGCGCTGACCGAGCAGTTCAACGTCCAGTGGAAGATCGAGGCGGTCGTCGACCCGTCCGGCGGCGGATCGGCTGCGGCCCCGCAGGGCGGCGGTTTCGGCGGTCCGGGGTCCTCCGGTTACGCGGGTTCGTCCGGGTACTCCGGTTCCTCCGGCCCGGCCCACGGCGGCTCGGGCGCTCCGAGCGGCGGTGGCTCCGGGAGCCCCGGCAGCTCCGGCGGCTACGGCGGACAGGGGGGCGGCCAAGGCGGGCACGGGGGCTACGGCAGCGGTACGGCCCCGAACGCCCACTCCGCCCACTCCGCGTCCTCCGCCGGCCCCGGCGCGTCCGCCTCCACGTCGGGTTCCGGCCCCGCCCCGGCCCAGCGGCCGCCGACCCCCGCCCCGCAGCGCTCCGCCCCGGATCCCGTGGCCATCGAGGACGACATCCCCGAGGACGACGACCCCGACCTCAACGAATCCGCCCTTTCCGGCTACGAACTGATCGTGCGCGAGCTGGGCGCGACGGTCGTGGAGGAGTTCACCAACGAGTAGGGCGGCCGGGGAGGCCACCATCGCTTGCGCCGTGGCTTTGGAGGAACGCACAGCTCTCCCGCCCCCCACTCTTAGGAAGCCCGCACAAACCGCTGCCCCCGCAGCCCGTTAGGCTGACCCCCGTGAACGTCCTCGTCATCGGCAGCGGCGCCCGCGAACACGCCCTGTGCCGCTCACTGTCCCTGGACCCCGCCGTCACCGCGCTGCACTGCGCCCCCGGCAACGCCGGCATCGCCGAGGTCGCCGAGCTGCACCAGGTCGACGCCCTGGACGGCGCCGCCGTGACCGCGCTGGCCACGGAGCTCGGCGCCGCGCTGGTGGTCGTGGGCCCCGAGGCGCCGCTCGTCGCCGGGGTCGCCGACGCCGTGCGCGCCGCTGGCATCCCGGTCTTCGGGCCGTCCGGCGAGGCCGCGCAGCTGGAGGGGTCGAAGGCGTTCGCGAAGGACGTGATGGCCGCCGCCGGCGTGCCCACCGCCCGCTCCTACGTGTGCACGACGCCGGAGGAGGTCTCCGAGGCGCTCGACGCCTTCGGGGCCCCGTACGTCGTCAAGGACGACGGTCTCGCCGCCGGCAAGGGCGTCGTGGTCACCCAGGACGTCGAGGCCGCCGCGGCGCACGCCGCCGCCTGCGAGCGGGTCGTCATCGAGGAGTTCCTCGACGGTCCGGAGGTCTCCCTCTTCGCGATCACCGACGGCGACACGGTCGTCCCGCTCCAGCCCGCCCAGGACTTCAAGCGCGCGCTCGACGGCGACGAGGGCCCGAACACCGGCGGCATGGGCGCGTACTCCCCGCTGCCCTGGGCCGACCCGAAGCTGGTCGACGAGGTCGTGCAGACCGTCCTCCAGCCCACCGTCGACGAGATGCGCCGCCGCGGCACCCCCTTCTCCGGCCTGCTCTACGCCGGGCTCGCCATCACGAGCCGTGGCGTCCGCGTCATCGAGTTCAACGCCCGCTTCGGCGACCCCGAGACCCAGGTCGTCCTGGCCCGGCTGCGGACCCCGCTCGCCGGCGTCCTCATGGCCGCCGCCACCGGCAACCTCGGCGACCTCGCGCCGCTGCGGTGGAGCGACGAGGCCGCCGTCACCGTCGTCGTCGCGTCGCACAACTACCCGGACACCCCGCGCACCGGCGACCCGATCACCGGTCTCGACGAGATCGCCGCCGAGGACGCCCCGCACGCGTACGTGCTGCACGCGGGCACCAAGCGCGACGGCGACGCCGTGGTCAGCGCGGGCGGACGGGTCCTGTCCGTCACCGCCAGCGGCGAGGACCTCACCGAGGCCCGCGCGCGGGCGTACCGGGCGGTCGCGCGCATCGGCCTCGACGGCTCCCAGCACCGCACGGACATCGCGGCGAAGGCGGCGGCGGAGGCGGCAGGAGCGGCGGGGGCGGAGGCCCCGGCGGGAGCCTGACCCGCTCCTCCTTCCCCACCGGCACCCCGCAGGCCTCACCCCTGCCTCGCCCTGCACCCCGCAGGCCTCACCACGCGTCCCACAGGCCCGGACACGCCTCACCCAGGCCCCGGAACCCGTACGGCGTCAGCCGCGGAATCCGGGGCCTGACCTTTGCCCACCGGCATCCACCTCTCCCCAGAGCCATTCCATCGTGTGAGCGCTGCCCCATCCGGCTGACGGGGGCCGAAGTGCCAACTAGGGTGCGGCGCAAGCGTTCCGGCACTTGGCTCACCGGCATTGCGATGTCAGTGGCGGGTGCCACAGTGGGGGAGTGAGCACTACCGAGTCGGCTGGGCGTGCCAGGACGGCGCGCACCGCCGGGACCGCGGGGAGGGGGTGACGACCGGTCGTGACCGGAATGGGAGTCGAGGCAGGCGCGCAGGGCGCGCGGGCCCGGGCGCTGGCCGTGCTGCGCATCCGCAGCCGCGCGCTCGCCGTCGCGCTGCTGCCCGCCGCGGCCGCCGTGATCCTGCTCGCCGGAGGTTCTGCCGGGCATCTCGTGGGCCCCGGGTGGGACGCCGCCCGCTGGACGGTCTCCGTCCTCGCGGTCCTCGTCCTGCTCGCCGCCGGCGTCATCGCCCTGGTCGTCGCGCGCGCCCGTCCCGCCGTCAGCCCGACCGTCGCCATCGCCGAGAGCGCGGCCCCCGACCTGTACCGGATGGTGCGCGACCTCGCCGACCGGCTGGACGTCCCCGCGCCGTCCGCCATAGCGCTCACCCCGGACTGCGACAGCTGGCTGGAGGACCGCACCCACCCGTCCCACGCCCCGCCCCCGCCCCGGCACCGCGACGAGATAGCCGACGCGGGCTCGTCCGTACAGCACCACCTGCACCGTCGTACGGCCACCGCGCCCGTCCTCGTCATCGGCTCGCCGTTCCTGTGGTGGATGCGGGTGGGTGAGCTGCGGGCCGTCCTCGCGCCGGTCGTCGCCGGTACGGGCCCGTCCGCGCACCCCGACATAGCGGCGGCCCGGCGGTTCGTGCGCGGGCTGGACGCCGCGGTGGCCGTCTCCGGCGACCGCGGGCGCTGTCCCGGCGTGCGCCTGGTGTGCGCGGGCGTCGGCTGGGTCGCGCGCGTGATGCTGCGCGCCTGCCAGGTGCACGTCGCCGAGATGGAGCGCGGGGTGGCCGCGGCGGCGGCGGAGCGCGCACAGGCCGTGGACTACGGGCTGCGGATCGTCGCCCAGGAGCAGGTGGGCCTGGCGTACGCGGGCTGGGACCGTCTCCTCACGCGCGTGGCGCTGCCCGCCTGGCGGATGGGCCGCTGGCCCTCCCGGCTGGACGCGGGGGTCGTCGCCGCCCTCACCGAGCTGTCCCGGCGCGACCGGCTGGCCGAGGGCTTCGCCTCCCGGCTCGGCGAGCGTCCCGCCTGCGACCTTCTGGAGGAGCCCGGCGCGATCGACGAGGCCGCCTCCCTCCTCGCCGCCCGTCTCTTCCACGGCGGCCCCGCCGAGTCCGGTCCCGACTGGTCGCCGGTGGCCTGGCAGGAGTATCCCGACGAGGTCGTGGACCGGAAGTGGCGCACCGACGCGGCCCGCCTGCACCGCGTCCTCGACGCCCTAGGCGTCCGCCGCACCCCCGACCCCCTGTCCCCGGCGTCGGACGGTCCGACCCTGGCCCGCGTCCTGGACCACCTCACGGAGGGCACCCGCTGGGACGCGGAGCCGGCCCCACCGGAGGCCACCACGGCCGCCCAGGCAACCCCGGCCAACCCGGCCACCCCGTCGGAGGGTGACGCCACCGGAAGCACACCCGCGCCCGAGGCCGACGGCCCGGACAGCGAGCCCGCCAACCTTCCCGGCAACGAGTCCGACAGCCCCCGCGGCGAGAACACAGCCCCCTGCCCCGCCCTCGCCGCCCGCCTGGGCGTCGAACTCGCGCGGGAGGAAGCCGAGGCCGCGCCTCCCGCGCCCCCCGGAGCCACGGCAGCGGCCGGTCAGGGCCCTGACACCGCCCACTGGGACGACGGGGCGCTCCCGCTCTTCCCCCTCCAGCCCCCGCGCACCGAGCGCGAACTGCTCGCCGACCACGTCACGGCGATGGTCTGCTGCGCCGCGATGGACATCGTGGGAGCCACCCCGGGCCTCGACTGGCTCGACGGCCCGACCCTCCTCCTGGACGGCGAACGCGTGGCCGACCTGACGCCCAGAGTGCTCAGCCTCGTCGAGGACGGGGACGCGGCCCCGCTGCGCACCTGGCTGATCGAACTGGGGATACGCCCGGAGAAACCGGTGCGGCTCGGCTGAGGCGACACGCCCTTGTCGGAGCCTCGTTCGGAGTCGCACGCGGAGTCCCTCCCGAAGTCCCCCTCGCATCCGCTCGGAGTCATTGATTCCACTTTCAGCCAATTCGCAACGAATAGTGACTGGCTGCGCGCGTTATGTGATGTGCTGGGACCGATCGCGCCCTTGGCATGGGCGCGCGACATAGGACAAGCACACGAACGCCGGCCGCCGGGGAGGGGAGCACCATGGGAGGACAGCAGCACATCCGCCGATGGGAATCGGGAGCGCTGGCGCACGCCGTGACGGATCCCTTCGGTCAGGGCCCGGTCCCCTGGCTGCGCGGCGCGGAGACGTACTTCGACGACACCGGCCGGATCGTCCCCTGGTACGTCGACCAGACACAGCTACCGGACCTGTCCCGACCCCCCTCCCCCTCCCCGTCCTCGCGCCCCGCCCCGTCGGCGAGCTCGACGCCGGCCGCCTCCGCCGCCCACGCGACCGCGCCGACCGCCGCCACCCGCACCGCCGCTCCCCGCATCCCCCTCCCGCGAGCCGCCGTCGGCGGCCCCCGCTCCGCCGACGACGTACGCCGCCAGATCAAGGGGTTCGTCTCCACCGGCACGGTCGCCCCCGGCGAGGCCGCCGACTTCCACATCACCGTCGACCCGCCCCAGGAATTCAGCGTCGACATCTACCGCATCGGCCACTACCAGGGCGACGGCGCCGCCAAGATCACCACCAGCCCGCGTCTCTCCGGCATCGTCCAGCCCCCGCCCCTCACCGCCGACCGCACGGTCTCCTGCCACCACTGGTGGCTCTCCTGGCGGCTCCAGGTGCCGTCGTACTGGAACGTCGGCGCGTACGTCGCCGTCCTCACCACCGTCGACGGGTACCGCTCGCACATCCCCTTCACGGTCGGCGACGACCGCCCCGCCGACCTGCTGCTCGTGCTCCCCGACGTGACGTGGCAGGCGTACAACCTCTACCCGGAGGACGGCCGCACCGGCGCCAGCCTCTACCACGCCTGGGACGAGGACGGCCGCCTCCTCGGCGAGGCCGACGCCGCGACCACGGTCTCCTTCGACCGTCCGTACGCGGGCGCGGGCCTCCCCCTGCACGTCGGCCACGCCTACGACGTCATCCGCTGGGCCGATCGCTACGGCTACGACCTCGCCTACGCCGACGCCCGCGACCTGCACGCCGGCCGGATCGACCCCACCCGCTACCGCGGCCTGATCTTCCCCGGCCACGACGAGTACTGGTCCCAGGCCATGCGCCGCACCGTGGAACACGCCCGCGACCGAGGCACCTCGCTCGTCTTCCTCTCCGCCAACACCCTGTACTGGCAGGTCGAGTTGGGGCCGTCGCCGTCGGGTGTCCCGGGCCGGCTGCTCACCTGCCGCAAGCGCAAGGGGCCCGGCAAGCCGGTCCTGTGGCGGGAGATCGACCGCGCCGAGCAGCAGTTGATGGGCATCCAGTACGCGGGCCGGGTGCCCGAGCCGCACCCGCTGATCGTCCGCAACGCCGGCCACTGGCTGTGGGAGGCGACCGGAGCGCACGAGGGCGACGGGATCGAGGGCCTGGTCGCGGGCGAGGCCGACCGCTACTTCCCGCGCACCGCGCTCCCGCCCCACGAGGAGCGCACCCTCCTCGCCCACTCCCCGTACACCGACGCCGACGGCGTCCCGCGCCACCAGGAGACCTCCCTCTACCAGGCCCCCTCCGGCGCCCTGGTCTTCGCCGCCGGCACCTTCGCCTGGTCCCCGGCCCTGGACCGCCCCGGCCACGCCGACCCCCGCGTCCAGCGCGCCACGGCCAACCTCCTGGACCGCATCTGCAAGCACCACTGACCCGGGCGGCCTGACACGACCGCCCCCCGCCCCTCCACACCGGGCCCGATACCACCGCCCCCGACCCTCCGCCCCCGACCCTCTGTCCCCGGCCCACCCCCGTGTACGGGACAATCAAGCCATTGGACAGAACCACGGGGAGGAACCGTGTCCGGATTCGTAGAAAAGCCCGAGCCCCTTCAGGTCCCGGGCCTGGTGCACCTCCACACCGGCAAGGTGCGCGAGCTGTACCGGAACGAGGCGGGCGACCTCGTGATGGTCGCCAGCGACCGTACGTCCGCGTACGACTGGGTGCTGCCGACCGAGATCCCCGACAAGGGGCGCATCCTCACCCGGCTCTCCCTGTGGTGGTTCGACCAGCTCGCCGACCTGGTCCCCCACCACGTCCTCAGCACGGAGCTCCCGGCCGGCGCCCCCGCCGACTGGGCGGGCCGCACGCTCGTCTGCAAGTCGCTGCGGATGGTCCCGGTCGAGTGCGTGGCGCGCGGCTACCTCACCGGCTCCGGCCTGGCCGAGTACCGGGAGACCCGCACGGTCTGCGGCCTCGCCCTGCCCGAGGGCCTGGTCGACGGCTCCGAGCTGCCCGCCCCGATCTTCACCCCGGCCACCAAGGCGGACGTCGGCGACCACGACGAGAACGTCTCCTACGAGGAGGTCGCCCGCCAGGTCGGCGCGGACACCGCCGCCGAGCTGCGGCAGACGACCCTCGCCGTGTACGGCCGGGCCCGCGACATCGCCCGCGAGCGGGGCATCGTCCTCGCGGACACCAAGTTCGAGTTCGGCTACGAGGGCGACACGCTCGTCATCGCCGACGAGGTCCTCACCCCGGACTCCTCCCGCTTCTGGCCGGCCGACCGCTGGCAGCCGGGCCGCGCGCAGCCGTCGTACGACAAGCAGTTCGTGCGCGACTGGCTGACCTCGGCGGAGTCCGGCTGGGACCGCACGGGCGAGGAGCCGCCGCCCGCCCTGCCCCAGGAGATCGTCGAGGCGACCCGGGCGAAGTACGTCGAGGCCTATGAGCGTCTGACGGGCATGCCCTGGAGCTAGCCCCCGGCGCGGGCACGAAGAAGGCCCCGGTCCAGTGGGCCGGGGCCTTCTCAGCGGAGCGGACGACGAGGCTCGAACTCGCGACCTCAACCTTGGCAAGGTTGCGCTCTACCAACTGAGCTACGTCCGCAGTGCGCCGTGGCGCGAGAGCAACTATACCCAACCGCGCTCCCGTGCGAGACGCACCGCCGCGTGCCGGTTCTCCGCCCCGAGCTTGGACACGGCCGAGGAGAGATAGTTGCGCACGGTTCCCGGCGACAACGCGGCCCGCTCCGCGATCTCCGCCACGGGCGCCCCGTCGGCGGCGAGTTCCAGCACCTCCGTCTCCCGCGAGGTCAGCGGCGAGTCCCCGGAGGCGATCGCGTCGGCGGCCAACTCGGGGTCGACATAACGGTTTCCGGCGTGCACCGTGCGGATGATCTCCGCGAGGCGCTGAGCGCTCACCGTCTTCGGGACGAATCCGCGCACACCCGCCGCGAGCGCCCGCTTCAGATGCCCCGGCCGGCCGTGACTGGTGACGATCAGCACCCGGCAGTCGGGCAGTTCGGTGCGCAGCGATGTGGCGACCTTCACACCGTCCGCGCCCGGCATCTGGAGATCCAGGACGGCGACGTCCGGCCGGTGCGCCCGCGCCATCGCCAGCGCCTCCGGGCCGGTGGCCGCCTCGGCGACGATCACGAGGTCGTCCTCCAGCGAGAGGAGCGCGGCCAGCGCGCCCCTGATCAGGTGCTCGTCGTCGGCGAGCAGCACCCGCATCGTCATGACGTGACCTCGCTCAGAGCGGCGGTCCCGGTCAGCGGCACCTCGGCCACCACCCGGAACGTCCCGGCCTCCGCGAACCCGGCCGCCAGCGTGCCGTCGACCACCCGCAGCCGCTCCCGCAGCCCGGCGAGCCCGGACCCGCCGCCGCGGCTTCCCTCGCGGCCACGACTGCCCTCGCCGCCGCCCTCGCCGCCACCGCCCTCGCTCTCGGCGTCGCCGGTCCCGGCGGAACCCGCTCCGCCGGCCCCGTCGTTCTCCACCGTCAGCACCACAAGCCCCTTCATCACCCGTAGTTCCACCGAACACCGCGCGGCGTCGCCGTGCCGGAGCACGTTGGTGGTGGTCTCCCGCACCACCCAGCCGAGCGCCGACTGCACCTCGGCGGGCAGCCCCGTGGCCTCCCCGCGCACTTCGCAGTCGATCCCCGCCGCCGTCAACACCCCGTGCGCACCGGTGAGTTCGACCCCGAGGTCCGCCTCCCGGTAGCCGCGGACGACGTCCCTCACCTCCCGCTGCGACTCCTGCGCGATCCGCTGCACCTCGACCATCTGCTCCACGGCCTCCGGCCGCTCCCGCCGGGCCAGCTGCACCGCCAGCTCGCTCTTCAGCGCGATCACGGCCAGGTTCCGTCCCAGCACGTCGTGCAGATCCCGCCCGAACCGCAGCCGCTCCTCCGCGACGGCGAGCCGGGTCCGGGTCTCGCGGGCCTCGTCGAGCTCGTACACGGCGTCGAGGAGCCACACGGAGAAGACGAAGGTGGCGGCGAGGAACGCGCCGCCGAACAGCACCGCCACCGTCGCGCCCAGGACGGCCGCCGCGGGCGCCCCGAAGGCGAGCAGCAAAGCCCCGCTGCCCAGGGTGTAGCCGACGACGACCGCGGTCACGCGCCGCCGGCCGCGCACGGCCAGCGTGGAGTTGCCCGCAGCGAAGGTCAGGGTGATCCCGTAGACCCCGCCGACGGCGGTCTCGACATTGTCGTCGCCCCCGCTGTGCTTGCCGATCCACAGGGCGACGACGCCGACCGCCGCCGTGGCCGCGGCGAGCGCCCACATCAGCCGGACGGGCTGGGGACGGCGTCCGCGCGTCCAGTCCAGCGCCCGCGACGCCAGCACCGCGCAGAGCACGCAGTGCCCGAGGATCAGCAACAGCAGCCACAGCGCGGCCGTCGTCCACAGCCCGTTGCCGAACGGTATGCCCACCGACGTGAACTCGACCAGGGCGAAGAAGTGGAACGTCCACCGGGTGTACGTCTCCACTTTCGCGGGCGTGCTCTTGCGCCCCCACCAGCCGCCTGCCCTGCCCATCCGTGCGTCTCCCCCGTCCCCGCGGTCCGTCAGCGCCGGGGCTCCCACCGGAACCACCGCCGTACAGCAAACACCGCCAGCACGGTCCAGGCCAGCGCCGTCGCCAGGGCGCCCAGCGCCTCGTACGCCGGCAGATCGCCGGACCAGCCGCCGCGGACGAGGGTGATGACCGGGGTGAGCGGCAGCAGTTCGAGGAAGGAGGCGGCCCGGTCGGGCAGCAGCTCCAGCGGCACGGTGATGCCGGAGGCCATCATCGAGAGCAGCAGGAACGGCAGGGTGGTCACCTGAGCGCTCTCCACGGTGCGGGTCAGGCTCGCCGTGACCGCCGCCAGCGCCGCGCACATCACCAGGCCCAACAGCACGCCCGGCACGACGAGTTGGGGTGCCTCGGGAGCGGGGACGTCGAGGAAGGCGACGCAGCCCACCGCCATCACCAGGCACTGCATCAGCCCCATGACGACCACCGGCAGCGCGGATCCGGCCACGACCTCGGCGTCCCGCAGCTCACCGGTGCGCAGCCGCTTCAGCACGAGCTCCTCGCGCCGGGCGGTGTAGATGGCGGTGAGCGCGGCGTACACGCCGAACAGCAGCGAGAACCCGATCGCGGCGGGCAGCAGCACGAGCCCGACGGTGAGCCCGGCGTCCTTGATGTCCATGTCGTCGACGAACGGCCGCACGCTGAACGGCAGCGCGAGCGGCACCAGGACGGCCGTGACGACCGTGGCCTTGCTCCGCCCGAGCAGCGTCAGCTCGGCGCGGGCGAGAGCCGCCATCCGGCTGGCCGGCGTGGTCACCGAACCCTTGCTCGAACTCTTGCCCGAGCCCCTCGCTGAGCCCATGCCCGTGCCCGAGCCCACACCCGTGCCCGCGTTCGTCGAACCCTTGACCGTCGCGCCGCTCATGCCGCGACCTCCCGCTCCGAAGAAGTCTCCACCGCACCCGCCGTACCGGACGCGCCCACCGCGCCCACCGCGCCCGCAGAACCCGCCGCACCCGCCGCGTCCCGGGCGATCCCGAGGAACGCCTCCTCCAGCGAGGCCGACCGGATGTCCAGTCCCCGCAGCTCGACCCCGGCCCGCTCGGCCCAGACGAGCAGCCCGGTGGCCGCCCGCTGCAACTCCTGCGTCCGCAGCCGGACGACCCGCCCCTCGACCTCGTGGTCGCCCACCCCCAGCTCGCCCAGCGGCGGCAGGTCGCCGACGAAGTACCCCTCGGGCAGCTCGAAGGCGATCCGGGAGGGCTGCGCGGCGGTCACCTCGGCGGGCGTGCCGGCGGCCGCGATGCGCCCCTGGTGCAGGATGGCCAGCCGGTCGGCGAGGCCCTCCGCCTCCTCCAGGTAGTGCGTGGTCAGCAGCACCGTCGTCCCGGCGTCGCGCAGCGAGCGGACCAGGTTCCAGGTGTCGCGGCGGCCCTCGGCGTCCAGACCGGTGGTCGGCTCGTCGAGGAACAGCACCTCCGGCTCGCCGAGCAGCGCGAGCGCGAGGTCGAGCCGCCGCCGCTCACCGCCGGACAGCTGCTTCACCCGTACGCGGGCCTTCCCGGCGAGCCCGACGAAACCCAGCGCCTCGTCGACCGGGCGGGCGCCGCTCACGCAGCCGGCCCACATCCGCGCGGTCTCCTTGACCGTCAGCTCCGAGGGGAAGCCGCCTTCTTGCAGCATCACCCCGGTGCGCGGCCGTACGGCGGCGCGGTCGGCGTACGGGTCGTGTCCGAGGACCCGCACCCGTCCGCCGTCGGGCCGCGCCAGCCCCTCCAGCAGTTCGACCGTCGACGTCTTGCCGGCCCCGTTCGTCCCCAGCAGTGCGAAGACCTCGCCGCGGCCGACGTGGAAGGAGATCCCGCGGACCGCCTCGAACCCGCCCCCGTACACACGCCGGAGGTCGGTGACCTCGATCACGTGCTCTTTCGTGTCCCTGGCTTCCATGACTCCAGGATTCCGGCGGACGGACGCCGTCGGCAGTGCGCGCTGTCATCACTCGCCATGACAAATGTCAGAAGGCGCGCGGCAGGGGAGGCGGGGGAGATCGGGGAGATCGGGGAGATCGGGGACACGAAAAGACCCCGGTCCGATGGACCGGGGTCTCATTCCCGAGCGGACGACGAGGCTCGAACTCGCGACCTCAACCTTGGCAAGGTTGCGCTCTACCAACTGAGCTACGTCCGCATTGCCTCCGACCGGCTCTCACCGATCGGCGCGGGCACCAGCCTACCCGATCGAACAGCGTGATCGGGACGGCGATGCAGAGCGGGTGACAGGAATTGCACACTGCGCCTTCCCCCTGGAAGGGGGATGTTCTGCTACTGAACTACACCCGCGTGGCCTCCGTGAGCTGGGCTTTTCGGCCCTGCCCGGCGGCGTGCTCCAGACATTAGCCGACCATGTGGGGGGTAGCGCAAGTCGGTTGCCCCCAGGGCCCGCTGAGGGCCCCTGGGAAGACCGGGAGGGACGCCGAGGATCACCCCGCGCCGGGGCTCACCAGCGCCGAGCCTCACGGGGGCGCCGAGCCTCACTGCGCGTCGGCGAACGCCTCGTAGACCTTCTTCGGGATCCGCCCGCGGGCGGGCACCTCCAGCTTGTTGGCCTGGGCCCAGGCCCGGACCGCCGCCGGGTCCGGGGCGACCTCCGTCTGCTTGTACGCCTTGCCGGACCTGGACCGCTTGCGGCCGGCCTCCAGGTAGGGCGCGAGCGCCTTACGCAGTTTCCTGGCATTGGCTTCATTCAGGTCGATCTCGTACGACTTGCCGTCGAGTCCGAAGGCGATCGTTTCCGCCGCTTCCGAGCCGTCGATGTCGTCAAAGAGAGTGACCACGACCTTCTGCGCCACGAATATCGGTCCCTTCGTCCGGCACGAGATACAGCTCAGCTGCGATGACGTGCCGAGTCTCGGCTATTTCCAATTCATTTGTACAGTGCCCGGCAATGCATTGGGAAGCCCGACTAAATCTTCCCGCGTGTCCGAGTGCAATAGGTATCCGTGGTTCATCGGGGATCTTTCCCGTAACTTTTCGTGAACGCCGCCTTCTGACACCCGATCGTGATGGCCATCACGTAGCTTCCTACAAATCTACCCGCGTAGAAATTTTGTGCGGGTAGTCTGAAGACACCTGTTGGAGACACCTGCGGGCACCTGCTCAGCACCACAACACCGGGAGTGCCAGTGGCACGCGTCGTAGTCGACGTCATGCTCAAGCCGGAGATCCTCGACCCCCAGGGCCAGGCGGTGCAGCGCGCACTGCCGCGGCTGGGTTTCGAGGGGATCTCCGACGTACGTCAGGGAAAGCGATTCGAACTGGAAGTTGACGGCCCGGTCGACGAGGCCGTGCTCGCCCGCATCCACGATCTTGCGGAATCCTTCCTCGCCAACACCGTGATCGAGGACTTCACGGTCCGCGTGGATGAAGTCGCGGAGGCCGCGAAGTGACCGCTCGTATTGGCGTCGTCACTTTCCCGGGCAGTCTGGACGACCGGGACACCCAGCGCGCGATCCGGATCGCGGGCGCGGAACCGGTCGCTCTCTGGCACAAGGACAAGAACCTCCACCAGGTGGACGCCGTGGTGCTGTGCGGGGGTTTCTCCTACGGCGACTATCTGCGCGCCGGCGCCATCGCCCGCTTCTCCCCGGTGATGGAGCCCCTCATCGAGCAGGCGAAGGCCGGACTGCCGGTCCTCGGCATCTGCAACGGCTTCCAGATCCTCACCGAGGCGCACCTCCTCCCGGGCGCGATGCTCGGCAACGACCACCTCCACTTCATCTGCCGCGACCAGAAGCTGCGGGTGGAGAACGCGGAGACCTCCTGGACCAGCGACTACACCGCGGGCCAGGAGATCGGCATCCCGCTGAAGAACATGGACGGCCGGTACGTCGCCGACGAGTACACCCTCGACAAGCTCGAGGCCGAGGGCCGGGTCGCCTTCCGCTACCTCGTCCACGGCGACGCCGCCGACGGCTACGGCAACCCCAACGGCTCGCTCCGCGACATCGCCGGCATCTCCAACGAGGCCGGGAACGTCGTGGGCCTCATGCCGCACCCGGAGCACGCCGTGGAGCCGCTCATCGGCACCGGCCGCACCGACGGCCTCCCGTTCTTCACCTCGATCCTCAAGAAGCTGGTCAACGCATGAGCCGGACGCCTCTGGACACGGTCGAGCACGCGGCCGCGACCCCCGACGTCGAGCTGCCCTGGGCCGAACTCGGCCTGAAGAAGGACGAGTACGAGAGGGTCGTCGAGATCCTCGGCCGCCGGCCCACCGGAGCCGAGCTCGCCATGTACTCCGTCATGTGGTCCGAGCACTGCTCGTACAAGTCCTCCAAGGTCCACCTGCGCCAGTTCGGCGAGAAGGCCCCCCAGTCCGACGCCCTCCTCGTCGGCATCGGCGAGAACGCCGGCGTCGTCGACGTCGGCCAGGGCTACGCGGTCACCTTCAAGGTGGAGTCGCACAACCACCCGTCCTACGTCGAGCCCTACCAGGGCGCGGCCACGGGCGTGGGCGGCATCGTCCGCGACATCATCGCGATGGGCGCGCGGCCGGTCGCCGTGGTCGACCCGCTGCGCTTCGGTGCGGCCGACCACCCCGACACCAAGCGCGTCCTGCCCGGCGTCGTCGCCGGCATCGGCGGCTACGGCAACTGCCTGGGCCTGCCCAATATCGGCGGCGAGGTCGTCTTCGACGCCTGCTACCAGGGCAACCCGCTGGTCAACGCCGGTGCGATCGGCGTCATGCGGCACGAGGACATCCACCTCGCGAAGGCGTCCGGCGCGGGCAACAAGGTCATCCTGTACGGGGCCCGCACCGGCGGCGACGGCATCGGCGGCGCGTCCATCCTGGCGAGTGAGACCTTCGACGACGCCAAGCCGTCGAAGCGCCCCGCCGTGCAGGTCGGCGACCCCTTCCAGGAGAAGCTCCTCATCGAGTGCACCCTGGAGGCGTTCGCCGAGAAGCTGGTCGTCGGCATCCAGGACCTCGGTGCGGCAGGCCTGTCCTGCGCTACGTCCGAGCTGGCCTCCAACGGCTCCGGCGGCATGCGCGTCACCCTGGACGACGTCCCGCTGCGCGACTCCACGCTCTCGCCCGAGGAGATCCTCATGAGCGAGTCGCAGGAACGCATGTGCGCGGTCGTCGAGCCGGAGAAGGTCGACCGCTTCCTCGCGATCTGCGAGAAGTGGGACGTCATCGCCACCGTCATCGGCGAGGTCACCGACGGCGACCGCCTGGAGATCTACTGGCACGGCGGCAAGATCGTCGACGTCGACCCGCGCACGGTCGCCCACGACGGCCCGGTCTACGAGCGCCCCTACGCCCGCCCGGACTGGCAGGACGCCCTCCAGGCCGACGACGCGAACAAGCTGCCCCGGCCGGAGACGTCCGAGGAGCTGAAGAGCCAGGTCCTGAGGCTGGTCGGCTCGCCCAACCAGGCCTCCAAGAAGTGGATCACCTCGCAGTACGACCACTTCGTGCAGGGCAACACCGTCCTCGCCCAGCCCGAGGACTCCGGCATGATCCGGATCGACGAGGAGACCGGCCTCGGCGTCGCCATCGCGACCGACGGCAACGGCCGGTACGCCAAGCTCGACCCGTACCACGGGGCCCAGCTCGCCCTCGCCGAGGCGTACCGCAACGTCGCCACCACCGGCGCCAGGCCGCTCGCCGTCTCCGACTGCCTGAACTTCGGCTCGCCCGAGGACCCGGCGGTCATGTGGCAGTTCGCCGAGGCCATCCGCGGCCTCGCGGACGCCTGCCAGCAGCTCGGCACCCCGGTGACCGGCGGCAACGTCTCGCTCTACAACCAGACGGGCGAGGTCGCCATCCACCCCACGCCGGTCGTGGCCGTCCTCGGCGTCATCGACGACGTGGCCCGCCGCACGCCGGTCGCCTTCCAGGAGGAGGGCCAGCTGATCTACCTCCTCGGCGACACCCGCGAGGAGTTCGGCGGCTCGGCCTGGTCCCAGGTCGTCCACGACCACCTCGGCGGCCTGCCGCCCAAGGTGGACCTGGAGCGGGAGCGGCTGCTCGCCGAGATCCTGATCTCCGCCTCCCGCGACGGCATGATCGACTCCGCGCACGACCTGTCCGACGGCGGTCTGATCCAGGCGGTCGTCGAGTCGTCGCTGCTCGGCGGCAAGGGCGCCCGCCTGATCGTCCCCGACGGTCTGGACGCCTTCACCCTCCTGTTCTCCGAGTCGGCCGGCCGCGCGATCGTCGCCGTCCCGCGCTCGGAGGAGGTCCGTTTCAACGACATGTGCGGCGCCCGGGGCCTGCCGGCCACCCGCGTCGGCGTCGTCGACGGCGACACCGTGGACGTCCAGGGCGAGTTCGTCCTCACCCTGGAGGAACTGCGCACCACCCACGAGGCGACGATCCCGGCGCTGCTCGCGTAGCCCCCGCCGGCCGTACGACGGCGAAGGCCCCGCCCGGACTCCCCGACACCGGGGAGTCGGGCGGGGCTTTCGGCCGTGCGGGGCCAGGGCGGGGCTTTCGGCGGTGGGAACGGGCCGGGGCGGGGCCTTCGGCAGTGCGGGCCAGGGCGGGGCTTTCGGCCGTGCGGCGGCCGGGGCGGGGCTTTCGGCCGTGCGGGTCCAGGGAGGGGCCTTCGGCCGTGGGAACGGGCCGGGGCGGCACGGCATAAGCTCGCCGTCATGTCCTCGGCGAAGAAGCGCACCAGGAGCTACGACCCCGGCAAGACCCGCACGGCGGTGCTCACGCAGTTCGGGCACGTCCGGCAGGCCGTCGGCACGCTGAGCCCCGAGCAGCTCGCGCTGCCCACGCGCCTGGACGCGTGGACCGTGCGGGACCTCGTCGCGCACATCGGGGCGGCGCTGCTGGCCGTCGGCCGCTTCCTCGACCAGCCGGAGCCGGCCCGGCAGGACGCCACGCTCCTCGACTGGCCGTCCGCGACCTCGGCCAACGCCGACGCCATCGAGAACCTGGCCCGGCAGCTCGCCGAGCGGAACCCCGACCCGGCGGCCCACCTGGCCGAGGTCGAACGCGACTTCACCGCCCGGCTCGACGCCCACCCCGGCGGCCGGCTGCTGGCGACCCACGCCGGCGCGCTGCCCCTCGGCGACTACCTGGTCACCCGCGCCGTCGAACTCGTCGTCCACACGGACGACCTCAACGCCGCCGTCCCCGGACTGGAGGTCCCGTACGACCGGCAGGCCCTAGCCGCCGCCGCCCGGCTGCTCGCCGACGCGCTCGCGGTCAGGGCCCCGGGCGGGGCGACCGAGGTGCGGGTGCCGCCGTACGCCGTCGTGCAGTGCGTCGAGGGGCCCCGGCACACCCGCGGCACCCCGCCCAACGTCGTCGAGACCGACCCGCTGACCTGGGTCCGGCTGGCGACCGGGCGGCTCTCCTGGAAGGACGCCGTCGCCGGGGCGAAGGTGAGCGCGAGCGGTGAGCGCGCGGACCTGACGGAGCTGCTGCCGCTGATGGCCTGACGCCCGGCGTGCCGATTGGTGTGCGACACCTCACTCGCGCCGCTCGGGCGGGCCTCGGGGCGGTCGTCACGGGAGCGCTCCCGGGAGCGGGCCGGATCAGCGACACGCCGTTCTGACCTGGGCAAATAAGATGATCAGGGAGGGGGTGGGGCGCTCAAGATCGAGTTACCGGCGAGTATCCCCAATTCGGACCAGTGGACGACCTCGCCTACACTCGATGATGTGCCACGTGGTGACGGTCGACTCAGTCATGATCTGCTCCCCGGCGAGAAAGGCCCCCAGGACGCTTGCGGCGTCTTCGGAGTCTGGGCTCCCGGTGAAGAGGTCGCCAAGCTCACTTACTTCGGGCTCTACGCCCTCCAGCATCGGGGCCAGGAATCCGCGGGAATCGCGGTCAGCAACGGCTCCCAGATCCTCGTCTTCAAGGACATGGGCCTCGTCTCCCAGGTCTTCGACGAGACCTCGCTCGGTTCGCTCCAGGGTCATATCGCGGTCGGACACGCCCGCTACTCGACCACCGGCGCCTCCGTGTGGGAGAACGCCCAGCCGACGTTCCGCGCCACCGCGCACGGCTCGATCGCGCTCGGCCACAACGGCAACCTCGTCAACACCGCCCAGCTCGCCGAGATGGTCGCCGACCTGCCCAAGCAGGAGGGGCGCACCCCGCGCGTGGCGGCCACCAACGACACCGACCTGCTCACCGCGCTCCTCGCGGCCCAGGTCGACGACGACGGCAAGCCGCTGACCGTCGAGGAGGCCGCCCACACGGTCCTGCCGAAGGTGCGCGGAGCCTTCTCGCTCGTGTTCATGAACGAGCACACCCTCTACGCCGCCCGTGACCCGCAGGGCATCCGCCCGCTGGTCCTCGGCCGCCTGGAGCGCGGCTGGGTCGTCGCCTCCGAGTCCGCCGCCCTCGACATCTGCGGCGCCTCCTACGTCCGCGAGATCGAGCCGGGCGAGTTCATCGCCATCGACGAGAACGGTCTGCGCAGCTCCCGATTCGCGGAAGCGAAGCCCAAGGGCTGTGTCTTCGAGTACGTCTACCTGGCCCGCCCGGACACCGACATCGCCGGCCGGAACGTGTACCTCTCCCGCGTGGAGATGGGCCGCAAGCTCGCCAAGGAAGCGCCCGTCGAGGCCGACCTGGTGATAGCGACCCCGGAGTCCGGCACCCCGGCCGCCATCGGCTACGCGGAGGCCTCCGGCATCCCCTTCGGCGCCGGTCTGGTCAAGAACGCCTACGTGGGCCGGACGTTCATCCAGCCCTCGCAGACCATCCGCCAGCTCGGCATCCGCCTGAAGCTGAACCCGCTCAAGGAAGTCATCAAGGGCAAGCGCCTGGTCGTCGTCGACGACTCCATCGTGCGCGGCAACACCCAGCGGGCCCTGGTCCGCATGCTGCGCGAGGCGGGCGCCGCCGAGGTCCACATCCGGATCTCCTCGCCGCCCGTGAAGTGGCCCTGCTTCTTCGGCATCGACTTCGCGACCCGCGCCGAGCTCATCGCCAACGGCATGACGATCGACGAGATCGGCACCTCGCTCGGCGCCGACTCCCTGGCGTACATCTCCATCGACGGCATGATCGAGGCGACCACCATCGCCAAGCCGAACCTCTGCCGCGCCTGCTTCGACGGCGAGTACCCGATGGAGCTGCCCGACCCCGAGCTGCTCGGCAAGCAGCTGCTGGAGACGGAGCTGGCCGCCGGCCCGGCCGCCACGGCCGCCGCCGACGCGATCCGCCGCCCGTAGACGGCCCGTACCACCTGCCGTACGACACGAAGGTTCTCCTTAGCCATGTCTGAGACACCCATCGCCGAGGGCGGCGCCAGCTACGCAGCAGCGGGCGTCGACATCGACGCGGGCGACCGCGCCGTGGAGCTGATGAAGGAGTGGGTGAAGAAGACGCAGCGCCCCGAGGTCCTCGGCGGCCTCGGCGGTTTCGCCGGCCTCTTCGACGCCTCCGCCCTCAAGCGCTACGAGCGCCCGCTGCTCGCCTCCGCCACGGACGGCGTCGGCACCAAGGTGGACATCGCGCGCCGCCTCGGCGTCTACGACACCATCGGCCACGACCTGGTCGCCATGGTGATGGACGACATCGTGGTGTGCGGCGCGGAGCCGCTGTTCATGACCGACTACATCTGCGTCGGCAAGGTGCACCCCGAGCGGGTCGCCGCCATCGTCAAGGGCATCGCCGAGGGCTGTGTGCTGGCCGGCTGCGCCCTGGTCGGCGGCGAGACGGCCGAGCATCCGGGCCTGCTCGGCGAGGACGACTTCGACGTCGCCGGCGCCGGCACGGGCGTGGTGGAGGCCGACCGCCTGCTGGGCGCCGATCGCATCCGTACGGGTGACACGGTGATCGCCATGGCGGCCTCCGGCCTTCACTCGAACGGGTACTCCCTCGTCCGGCACGTCCTGCTGGACCAGGCCGGCCTGTCGCTGGAAGCGCGCGTCGAGGAGCTCGGCCGCACCCTCGGCGAGGAACTCCTGGAGCCGACGAAGATCTACTCGCTCGACTGCCTGGCGCTCACCCGCACCACCGACGTCCACGCCTTCTCGCACATCACCGGCGGGGGCCTCGCGGCCAACCTCGCCCGGGTCGTCCCGGACGGGCTGCACGCGGTCGTCGACCGCTCCACCTGGACCCCGGCCCCGGTCTTCGACCTCGTCGGCAGGACCGGCCGAGTCGAGCGGCTGGAGCTGGAGAAGACCCTGAACATGGGCGTCGGCATGATGGCGGTCGTCCCGGCGGAGTCGACCGACGTGGCCCTGGCGACGCTGGCCGACCGCGGGGTCGACGCCTGGGTCGCCGGTGAGATCACCGAGCGCGGCGAGCACACCACCGGGGCGGAACTCGTCGGGGACTACGCCGGCTGAAACCCCGCACGCAGCACAAGACCCGGTCGGTGACCGAAGTCACCGACCGGGTGAGTGCTCAATGCAAGGTCAAGCGCCGCGACGGTGTTGTTGATGCGAGGAGTCCTCGTCCTCGTCATCGTCGTCGTCCCCGTACAGCTCGGCGTACCGGGCGTACGGGTCGTCGTCTTGCTCATCGTCCTCGAACGGCTCGCCATTCGGCGGCATGTTCGATGGCGATGCGCCCAGCTCTTCGGCCAGGCGTGAGAGATCCGTCCCGCCGCTGTTGTACTTCAGCTGGCGGGCGACCTTCGCTTGCTTGGCCTTGGCCCGGCCGCGCCCCATGGCTCGACCCCCTCAACGACGGGGCTCGACGGCCCCAGAGTCTTGACACGCGTTCATGATCCGGAACGGACTCTCCGCAGAGAGGCCGGTCCGTAGGGCTTCCACGGTACCTGAGCCCGCACCCATACGGTACGTCGCCCGTGGCACGCGCGTGTGCACAGAGCCTTCGAGGCGCCCCGTCCTCGCTGGTCAGTGGCGATTTTAACCACTTATCGGCGGCCGACCCGCCGGGAAGAGTGAGAGTTCTCTCCAACTTTCCACCCGGCGGTACCGGCCAAACCCTTTGGAGGGGCCCCGGGCCCTCAGCGGAACCCTGCCCTCCGGCCCGTCGGCCGACGCGCCGTCGGGCTCGCCGGCGGGCCCGGCTCCCGGCTCACCGGCCGCGTGCCCTGGCCGCCTCGTGCATCCGCTGCTCGGCGATCCGGTCGGCCGCCGCGGCCGGCGGAATCCCATCCTCCTTCGCACGTGCGAAGATTGCGAGCGTGGTGTCGTAGATCTTCGCGGCCTTTGCCTTGCACCGGTCGAAGTCGAAGCCGTGCAGCTCGTCGGCGACCTGGATGACCCCGCCGGCGTTCACCACGTAGTCCGGCGCGTAGAGGATCCCGCGGTCGGCGAGGTCCTTTTCGACGCCCGGGTGGGCGAGCTGGTTGTTGGCCGCGCCGCAGACCACCTCGGCGGTCAGCACGGGCACGGTGTCGTCGTCCAGGGCGCCGCCCAGCGCGCACGGGGCGTAGATCCCCAGCCCGTCGACCCGGATCAGCTCGTCGGTGTCCTTGACGGCGATCACGTCCCGGTGCCGCTCGGTGATCCGTCGCACGGCGTCCTCGCGCACATCCGTGACGAAGACCTCGGCGCCCTCCTTCACCAGGTGCTCCACCAGGTGGTGGCCGACCTTGCCGACACCCGCGATGCCGACCCGCTTCGCCCGCAGCGTCGGATCTCCCCACAGGTGCTGGGCGCTGGCCCGCATGCCCTGGTAGACGCCGAACGCGGTCAGGACGGAGGAGTCGCCCGCGCCGCCGTTCTCCGGGGACCGGCCGGTCGTCCAGCGGCACTCGCGCGCCACGACGTCCATGTCGGCGACATAGGTGCCGACGTCGCAGGCGGTCACATACCGCCCGCCGAGCGATGCCACGAAACGGCCGTACGCGAGCAACAGCTGTTCGGTCTTGATCGAGTCGGGATCGCCGATGATCACGGCCTTACCGCCGCCGTGGTCGAGACCGGCCATGGCGTTCTTGTACGACATCCCGCGCGCGAGGTTCAGCGCGTCGGCGACGGCCTCCGCCTCGTTCGCGTAGGGGTAGAAGCGGGTGCCGCCGAGGGCCGGGCCCAGAGCGGTGGAGTGGAGGGCGATGACGGCCTTGAGGCCGCTCGCACGGTCCTGGCAGAGCACGACTTGCTCATGACCCCCCTGGTCCGAGTGGAACAGGGTGTGCAGTACATCAGCGTGCGCGCCGGATACGTCGGTCACTGTGGTGACTCCTGGGTAACTAGCGGCGGGTGGGGACGGGGCTCCGTAGAGGTGGCGGGGCCTGTGGGATGAGGGTAGAGCCTGCACGGCCCGCTGATCGCCTGCTGTGCGGGATCCCGTTCTCCCTGGGCCCGGATCACCTTCTCCCGGAGTAAGGACGTGGGACGATTTGCATGTTTCCGGACCCTCGGCGGACGGATCCGCGAGGTTTCCCGGCCGGTGGGACGGGGAGGGAGGAGGCGTGCCCCAGGTGTCCTCGGTGATCGTCCCGTACGCGGCCTATCTGCGCGTGTACGAACCGCTGGCAGCCTTCCCCGAGCCGGAGCGCGGCCACTGGGCGCGCTACGCCCGCCGCGACGACCTCCCCTCCTGCCAGGACGAGCTGCGCCGCTCGCTGGCCGACCTGCTGCCCACCCCGCCGATCCCGGTGCCGGTGCACGAGAGCGGCGACGCCTTCGTGATCGACGTGGAGGGCGTGCTGTGCGTGTGCCCCTGGCGCACCCGGCTGCGCGGCTGGCAGGCGCTGGGGGAGCTGGGCGACGAACTGCCCGGCCCGGTCCTGGACGCGGTGCTGCCCCCGGTGGTCCGGCTCCAGGCCGCCCAGGACTACGAGCGCTGGCTGTCCCGCAACCCCGACGCCCGCCCCTGGATCCGCACCGCGACCTGGCAGATCCCGCTGAACTGGTTCGCGCTCGTCTCCGACGAGGAGCGCGAGTACGTGAAGGGCACCGCGGAGCTCGCGCCCGTGCTGCGCTACCGCACTCCGATGGTCCAGGCCCGGCGCCGGGTCGCCCGGTCCTTGCGGGCATTGAAGGACGCCCTGGACGAGGGGCCGCTGATCGAGGGCCTGGTGGACGTGGGCCGCTGGCTGGAGGAGTTCCACCCGCGCTCGCTGGTCGAGTTGGACTACGGCGGGCTGGTCCACACGCTGCCGGCCGGCGATCTGGAGGGCGACCGCTCGGCGGCGGACGTGGCCGAGGGTGTCGACGCCCTGCGCCGGGGCGACGGCGAGGCGGCGGGCGAGGCATACGGCAGGCTCGTGGAGCGGTGGCGGTCGGTGCGGGACCGGCGGTCCGCGAACTGACGGTGTGACAGACGCGACAGCGCCTGCGCCGTACCGAGCCCCTCCCCCAGTGACCTGCGTCACGGCCGTGAGCGGTCCAACAGCGTACGGTCAACCGCACTTCACGGAACGGACGGGGCGTAGGTCCCGATCCGGGCTTATGTCTCAAGGGTGACGGACCGCACGTACGCCGCCCTTGCGTCGCTTGCCCCTCCTCGTGTCAAAATAGGACAAGGAGTCCGGGGAGGGCTCCTTCCGTCCACTTGTGCTCCACCGTGGGGGGATTTCTCAGCATTGCACGCTTTGGGGGGTCTGATGCCTCCTGATCGCCATGTGACTGATCGTCACACTGGCGTGACTGTCCGCTATGGCATGGTCCATCGGCTTCCGTCGCCGATGAACACCTGGGGGGCAATTCCATCGGTTTGGCCGACGCGGCTGGACAGATGGTGTAGTTGTAGTGCCGAGGACAAGCCGTTCGTCCTATAACCGACTCGACTCGCGTCCGCCATTTCGGGCAACGCGGGTCAAGGTGCAGAATTTAGAGGAAAGAACCGAGAAGGTTCGGTTCTCCCGAGGAGGCCGCTCATGACCGCTCGCACCCCTGATGCTGAGCCGCTGCTGACCCCGGCTGAGGTCGCCACCATGTTCCGTGTGGACCCGAAGACGGTCACGCGGTGGGCGAAGGCCGGCAAGCTCACGTCGATCCGCACGCTCGGCGGACACCGCCGTTATCGCGAGGCTGAGGTCCGCGCACTGCTGGCGGGCATCCCGCAGCAGCGCAGCGAGGCCTGAACAACTGAATAGCCGGGCATAACGCCAGGTCCCCCAACCTGTCGAGACGCCCGAACCCTAGCTCCACACGACGCGGGTCCTGCCCCAACAGGCCCGTAGCCCACACGGTGCGTCGTCGATCGCGCTGGACTCCGCCGGGTCCAGCGCGATTCTTTTTGTGCTCCCGCGTCCGTTCGCCGGGCTCTGTCCTGGTGTATCAGGCGGCTCTGTGCGCGGCCTTGTCGGACTCTGGGGAGTCTCTGGGAAGGTTCGGGGGAGGGGTGAGCGGGGGGTGTGCGAGGGGCCTTCCGGAGTGGTGCAATTGCACATATTAAATTGACCAGTTGTAGGAGACTGGTAAGAACCCGGGTTTCGGAAACTCATGCGGTGACACCCGTCACATGCCACTGGCCTTGTTGCCGTCGTCCCAAGTGCGCTAGTGGAAGCGCTTGTTGTGTCGGCTCGGGGGTCGGTCCGGACGTCGGCTCAGGGTGTCAGTCCGTCCGGTCAGCCCGTCGGGGGCGCGCCGCTCCCGCCGGCCTCTTGCGCCTGAGCGTGCGTCTGGGCCTGAGTCCGGGCCTGAGTCTGAGCCCGCGTCTGTCCGGCTCCGGGGTCCCGTGGGGCGCCGTCCATCGCCAGGCGCAGCAGACGGTGGCAGATGGGGCAGTGACGGGTCAGATGCCGGTAGGACGACGCGGCCGACAGATGGGCGCGGAGCAGCGCCCGCGTCTCGTGCCTGACCGATGCCGCCATACGCCACCTCCAGCGGCACCGCGCGCACGGCGATGCCCTGAACTCTGGGGTACCCAGCGAAAGTGACGCCGTCAAGGGAGCGGGACGTCCGCGCACACGAAGAAGGCCCGCCCCTCGCGAGGGGCGGGCCTTCTTCTCCGGCGGTCCTGACGGGATTTGAACCCGCGGCCTCCACCTTGACAGGGTGGCGAGCACTCCAAACTGCTCCACAGGACCAGGTTTCGCGGCACTTGTTGTTGCGTCGTGCTGCGAAACGAGACTCTACAGGAGGCTGGCCCGCCTGGTCGAACTCACCCTGCGTGCGCGGGCCGTCACGGTACGGCCGCGTCGATCGCCTTCACGATCCGCTTGTCGGAGACGGGGTACGCCGTGCCCAGCGCGTGGGCGAAATAGCTGACCCGGAGCTCCTCGATCATCCAGCGGATGTCCAGGACCGAGGCCGGCACCGGGCGGCCCTTGGGCAGCTGCTCCAGCAGCCAGGCGTACTCGTCCCGCATCTCGTGGACCTTCTCCATGCGGGTGGTGTCCCGCTGGACGTTGGTCGGCATCTGCTGGAGCCGCCGGTCCACGGCCACCAGATACCGCATCAGGTCCGGCAGCCGGCGCAGCCCCGCCTGCGTCACGAAGCCGGGCCGTACGAGCGCGTCCAACTGCCCCCGCACGTCCGTGAGGTTCGCCAGCAGCGAGGGGCTGCGCACGCCCTTCAGCCGGCGCTCACAGGCCTGCCAGGCGGCCAGCACCTGCTCCACCTGCCCGACCGCCCGCACGGTCGTGTCGACGATCTCCGCGCGCACCTTGTCGTACAGCTTCCGGTACGACTCCTCGTCCCACACCGGCCCGCCGAAGTCGCCGATCAGCTTGTCCGCCGCCGCCATCGCACAGTCGTCGAACAGCGCCTGGATCGAACCGTGCGGATTCGCGGACAGCGCCAGCTTCTGAGCGTTCGTCAGCCTCTCGGAGGCGAACTTCGCCGGGTTGACCGGGATGGTGCGCACGATGAGGCGGCGCGTGCCCTTCCACATCGCCTCCGTCTGCTCCGCCTCCGTGTCGAAGAGCCGCACGGAGACCGTGTTCTTCTCCGGCCCGTCGTCGACCAGCGCCGGATACGCCTTCACCGGCTGGCCCGCGCGGCGGGTCTCGAAGACGCGGGTGAGCGCGCCGATCGTCCAGTCCGTCAGCCCCGACCGCTCCAGCGACTCGCCGCCCTGCCGCTCGGCGGTGGCCGCGGCGGCCTGCGAGAGGGCCTGGCGTGCCTTCGGCTTCAGCCGGAGCTTCAGCGCCTCCAGGTCCTTGTCCTCGGCGAGCTTGCGGCGCCGCTCGTCGACGATCCGGAAGGTGATCTTCAGATGGTCGGGGACCTTCGACCAGTCGAAGTCCTCGGCGTCGAAGGGCACGCCGACCATGCGCTTGAGGTCACGCGTCATGGCCGCGGTGAGCGGCTCCTGCGACGGCGCCGCCTGGTCGAGGAACCGCCGCGCGAAGTTCGGCGCCGGCACGTAGTGGCGGCGGATCGGCTTCGGCAGCGAGCGGATCAGCTCGGTGACGACCTCTTCCCGCAGGCCCGGGATCTGCCAGTCGAAGCCCTCGTCGACGACCTGGTTGAGGACCTGGAGCGGGATGTGGACGGTCACGCCGTCCGCGTCCGCGCCCGGCTCGAACTGGTACGTGACCCGGAACGTCAGCTGCCCCTGCCGCCAGGAGTCCGGATAGTCGGCCTTGGTGACCGCCTCCGCCGACTCCCGGATGAGCATCTCCCGCTCGAAGTCCAGGAAGTCGGGCTGCTCGTGCCGCTTGTGCTTCCACCAGGAGTCGAAGTGGGCGCCCGAGACCACGTGCTCGGGCACCCGCTGGTCGTAGAAGTCGAACAGGGTGTCGTCGTCGACCACGATGTCCCGGCGCCGCGCCCGGTGCTCCAGCTCCTCGACCTCGCTGAGGAGCTTGCGGTTGTCGGCGTAGAACTTGTGGTGCGTGCGCCAGTCGCCCTCCACGAGCGCGTTGCGAAGGAAAAGCTCGCGGCTCACCTCGGGGTCGACCCGGCCGTAGTTGATCTTCCGCTGGGCGACGATCGGCACGCCGTACAGCGTGACCTTCTCGAACGCCATCACCGCCGCCTGGTCCTTCTCCCAGTGCGGCTCGCTGTACGTCCGCTTCAGCAGATGCCCGGCGAGCGGCTCGACCCACTCGGGCTCGATCTTGGCGTTGACGCGGGCCCACAGCCGGCTCGTCTCCACCAGCTCCGCCGACATCACGAACCGCGGCTGCTTCTTGAAGAGCGCCGAGCCCGGGAAGATCGCGAACTTGGCGCTGCGGGCGCCGAGATACTCGTTCTTGTTGCCGTCCTTCACGTCCTTCATCCCGATGTGGGAGAGAAGGCCGGCGAGGAGGGAGACATGGACGCCGTCGCCGGAGGCGTCCTGTTCGTTGAGGTGGATGCCCATCTGCTTGGCGACCGTGCGCAACTGCGTGTAGATGTCCTGCCATTCGCGGATGCGCAGGAAGTTGAGGTACTCCTGCTTGCACATCCGGCGGAAGGACGACGAGCCGCGCTCGCGCTGCTGCTCCCGCACGTACCGCCACAGGTTGAGGTAGGCGAGGAAGTCGCTGGTCTCGTCCTTGAAGCGGGCGTGCTGCTGGTCGGCCTGGGTCTGCTTGTCGGCCGGGCGCTCGCGCGGGTCCTGGATGGAGAGCGCGGCGGCTATGACCATGACCTCGCGGGCGCAGCCGTTCTTGTCGGCCTCCAGGACCATCCGGGCCAGGCGCGGGTCGACCGGCAGCTGGGCCAGCTTGCGGCCGGTCTGCGTGAGCCGCTTGCGCGGGTCCTTCTGGGCCGGGTCGAGCGCGCCCAGCTCCTGGAGGAGCTGCACGCCGTCACGGATGTTGCGGTGGTCCGGCGGGTCGATGAAGGGGAACTTCTCGATGTCGCCGAGGCCGGCCGCGGTCATCTGGAGGATGACGGAGGCCAGGTTCGTCCGGAGGATCTCCGCGTCGGTGAACTCCGGGCGGGCGAGGAAGTCGTCCTCGCTGTAGAGCCGGATGCAGACACCGTCGCTGGTCCGCCCGCAGCGGCCCTTGCGCTGGTTGGCGCTGGCCTGGCTGATCGGCTCGATGGGCAGCCGCTGCACCTTGGTGCGGTGGCTGTAGCGGCTGATACGGGCGAAGCCCGGGTCGATGACGTACTTGATGCCCGGGACGGTCAGGGACGTCTCCGCGACGTTCGTCGCCAGAACGATCCTGCGTCCGGTGTGCGCCTGGAAGACCCGGTGCTGCTCGGCGTGCGAGAGCCGCGCGTAGAGAGGAAGCACCTCCGTGAATCTGTACTTCTTCTTCTCCAGCGCGTCGGCGGTGTCGCGGATCTCCCGCTCGCCGGAGAGGAAGACCAGGATGTCGCCCTTGCCCTCGGCCTGGAGCTCCTCGACGGCATCGCAGATCGCGGTGATCTGGTCGCGGTCGGCGTCCTCGGAATCCTCTTCGAGCAGCGGCCGGTAACGGACCTCCACCGGATACGTCCGCCCGCTGACCTCGACGATCGGGGCGTCCCCGAAGTGCCGGGAGAACCGCTCGGGGTCGATGGTCGCCGAGGTGATGACGACCTTGAGGTCGGGACGGCGGGGGAGCAGCTGGGCCAGGTAGCCCAGCAGGAAGTCGATGTTGAGGGACCGCTCGTGGGCCTCGTCGATGATGATCGTGTCGTAGGCGCGCAGCTCGCGGTCGGTCTGGATCTCCGCGAGGAGGATGCCGTCCGTCATCAGCTTCACGAAGGTGGCGTCCGGGTTCACCTGGTCGGTGAACCGCACCTTCCAGCCGACCGCCTCGCCGAGCGGCGTCCGCAGCTCCTCGGCGACGCGCTCCGCGACCGTCCGGGCGGCGATACGGCGGGGCTGGGTGTGCCCGATCATCCCGCGGACGCCCCGGCCCAGCTCCATGCAGATCTTCGGGATCTGCGTGGTCTTGCCGGACCCGGTCTCGCCCGCGACGATCACGACCTGGTGATCGCGGATGGCGGCCGCGATCTCGTCCTTCTTCTGGCTGACCGGCAGTTGCTCGGGGTAGGTCACGGCGGGGACGCGGTCACGCCGCGCCCCCATCCGTTCCTCGGCCTGCGCGACCTCGGCCTCGATCTCGGCCAGAACGGCGGCCCGGGCCTCCGGCTTACGGATCTTGCGCGCACCTTCGAGCCTGCGCCCGAGCCGGTGCGCGTCGCGCAGGGACAGCTCGGTCAGGCGGGGGGCGAGGGCGCCGAGGGCGGGGGCAGGGTGCGTAGACATACGCGGTCCAGGATCTCATCCCGGGGAAAAACGTGGCGAACGTTTTTGCCGGGGGCCTGCGCGTGCCCTGTGGACCGGTGCCCGGCGTGCCTGGCGCGCCCGTCGCCGTGGACCTGGCGCGCCCGTCGCCCTGGGCTCAGCCCTGGCGTGATCCCGGGGTCGGAACCCGTGTCGCCGGCGTGAAGCGGGCCGTCTTGAGCCAGCGCCGCATGGCCGTGGCGATCGGCCGCTCGACGAAGCGGTGCACGACGTAGCAGAGCAGCACCAGGCCGATCACCGTGCCCACGATCAGCAGCCGGGGGTCGACCCGGTCGCCGAAGCGGTGGGCGATGGTCAGTCCGATGGGGCTGTGCAGCAGGTACAGCGGGAAGGTGAGGGTGCCCGCGACGCTCAGCCAGCGCCAGCGGATCCGGTGGGTCCAGCCCAGCGCGATCGCGGCGATCATGAAGAAGAACGCCGTGATCAACAGGACCAGCCAGCCGCGCCACGGCGACCACTCGTCCCAGCTGATCCGACCGCCGCCCGGCGTCAGCAGGAAGTGCAGCGCCAGCAGCCACTGCATGCCGACCACGCCCCACAGCAGCGGCGTCGGACGGAAGCGGTACATCAGGTAGAAGGCCATGCCGGCGATGAAGTACGGCGCGGACGGCGGGTTGACCACCAGCTTCAGCAGCGGGAGGTCCGCGGAGGGCGCGAGGACGGCGGCGACCGTCCACAGCCCGCCGAAGATCAGCACACGCTGGTAGGTGAGGCCCTTCCACACCACGACCGCGAAGGTGAGGTAGAAGCACAGCTCGGGCCAGAGCGTCCAGTACACCGAGTCCAGGTGCTCCACGCCCAGCGGCTTCTGGAGCATCGTGAGGTTCGCGAGGAAGACCCGCGGCTCGGTGGTCCCGAACGGCGCGCCGGCGAAGTAGATGCAGAACGCCGAGACCACGACGCCGATCCAGTACATCGGGTAGAGGCGGGTGACGCGGGAGATGAAGAAGTCCCGCGGGGTGCGGCCCCAGGCGCTCATGCAGATGACGAAGCCGCTGATCAGGAAGAACAGATCGACGCCGAGCCGACCGAAGGCGAAGATCGCGTGCGCGTCCGGGAAGATGTTCTCCGGCGTGCGGCCCCAGAGGGTGACCATCGTCTTCGGCTTCTGGCCGATGAAGTGGAAGAGCACGACCGCGAGCGCCGCCAGGAAACGCAGTCCGTCCAGCGCGGCCAGCCGTTCCCCGCCGCCCGACCGGGACACGATCACCTGTCCGGAGGAGGTCGACTGCGTCGGCAGCGCCTTCAGAGAGCCTGCTCCCTCACCCCCCTGGTCCGTGGTCATGTCGACCTGTCCCGTCCGGTGCGTAGTCGTCATCCCTCTACCGTTCGTAGGTGTCGTCTGTGGCCCTGCTGTGCCAGCCTGACAGTCTGACTGGCGGACGGATGGAAGGGTTGTGAGGACCCGGGGGAAAAAGTTCTGACGTCGTACCCTCCTGGGCCCACCCGCCCTGGCCGCTCGTACCCCGAGAAGCCCGGGAAGCCCGGGAAGCCCGGGAAGTCCGAGAGCCGCGAAAAAGCGGAAGCCCCGTCCGCGAGGGACAGGGCTTCCGGGCTGTGGCTGGGGCCGGGGTCGAACCGGCGACCTTCCGCTTTTCAGGCGGACGCTCGTACCAACTGAGCTACCCAGCCACGAGGTTTCACGTGAAACCTCAGCGGTCCTGACGGGATTTGAACCCGCGGCCTCCACCTTGACAGGGTGGCGAGCACTCCAAACTGCTCCACAGGACCAAGCGTTGTGTACGACAGTGTCGCACACGGTGTTGCGTGCCCCCAACGGGATTCGAACCCGTGCTACCGCCTTGAAAGGGCGGCGTCCTAGGCCGCTAGACGATGAGGGCGGACTAACTTCTACCGCTGCTTCATCTGAGCGTCCCTGGAGACGTGAGAAGCATGTGACTCCGCTTTCCCCCGAAGGGTTCCGCTTCTCCTTCATCCCTCTCGGGATTCGGGACGGTCAAGCCCTGACCGCTGCCCTCGGGCACGACGTGACTGTACTACGGCGTTCGGGCCGGGATCAAACCAGATAGGCGGAGCGGCCCTGGGCTCACTGAGAAGCGCCCGGCGTGCTCGGGGTGACAGCCGCGCCCGGTCGGTTCTCCTCCGGCAGGTGGCGGCTGACCTCGGCCGTCGTCAGGCCGAGACCGCCGAGTCGGATCTCGTCCCAGGCCTGGAGGCGGCGCGTGTCGCGGTCGAAGTAGAGGATCGACGCCTCGATCGGGTCGGGGTACTTGCCCTCGACGGCGCGCAGTCCGCTGCCGCCCGTGGAGCCCTCGACGCGCAGCCGGGTGCCCTTCTTCAGGATCTCCATCTCCTCGCGGTGGATGTGGCCGGCCAGGACGAGGGGCACTTCGCCGTCGGTCTGCACGGCGGCGGCGGGCTCGTGGGCGACGGCCACGTCGACGGGTGTGCCGGCGGTCCGCTGGGCGCGGAGCGCCTCCGCGAGACGGGCGCCCGCCGCCTCCTGCACGCCCTCGCCGCCCTGCACGGTCGAGCGGTCGGGGGTGAACTGCGGATCGCCGATGCCGGCGAAGCGCAGGCCCGCGAGGGTCACGGCGCGGCCGTCGTCGAGGACGTGGACGTTCTTGACGCCCTCCAGATAGCGCTGGGTGGTCGTCGAGTCGTGGTTGCCGCGGACCCAGACGTAGGGCGCGCCGAGGTTGGCGATGGGGTCCAGGAAGCCGTTCTCGGCCGCGGTGCCGTGGTCCATGGTGTCGCCGGAGTCGACGATGACGTCGACGTCGTACTGCTCGACCAGGGAGGCGATGATCTTCCAGCTCGCCGGGTTGAGGTGGATGTCGGACACGTGCAGCACCCGGACGGTGGTGGGGTCCGGCTGGTAGGCCGGGAGGGTGGAGGTGACGTCGTAGAGCTTGGTCACGTTGGTGACCAGCCGGGCCAGTTCCTTCTGGTAGACGTCGAACTCGGTGACGATGCTGCGGGCGTTGCCGACCAGGGACGGGGCCGAGGAGAGCAGGCCCGAGAAGCGGGGTTCGAGGACCGACTTGGGGTTCCAGGTGGCGTACGCGGTGGCGCCCGAGGCGGTGAGCAGCGCGAGGGCGAGGCCGCCGGCGGCGAGTGCGCGGCGGGGGCGCCGGTAGACGGCGAGGCCGAGGGCGGTGGCGCCGGTGACGACGGCGACGCAGGAGCGGACGGCGAGGTCGAGGGTGCCGTGCTCGACGTCGTGGGCGATCTCGTCCTGGAGGCCGGAGAGGCGCTCGGGGTGGTCGACGAGGGCCTGGGCGCGGGCCGGGTCGAGCTGGTCGACGTTGACGTCCAGGCGGACGGGAGCGGTGTGGCTGTCCAGGTGCAGGGCGCCCAACGGGGAGACGTTGATCTTGGTGCCGCCGGTGGCGGAGGGGCGCAGGGTCATCGTCGTGTTCATGGGTCCGACGGGGGCGCTGACGTTCCCGACGATCAGCAGACCGAGCCAGGCGCCGAGCAGGACGACGGCGGTGAGGCCGAGGGCCCGGGTCCAGGGGTGGGGGCGGGCGGCGAGTTCGGGGGTGGTGCGGGAGCCGGACTTGCCGGTGCGGGAGCGGAGGGGGACGCGGGCGCGGACCATTCGTCGCGTATGCCCAAGCGCGCGTCGGGATATGCGGGCCGTTCGCACCCCCCGTACGGCGGTGTCGTACCGGAGAATGGGCCTGTGCTGGAGATGACGCGCGAGGAGTTCGAGGAACTGGTCGCCGAGGCGCTGGACCGGATTCCGCCGGAGTTGACGCGGCTGATGGACAACGTCGCGGTGTTCGTCGAGGACGAGCCGCCCGCGGACGATCCCGAGCTGCTCGGGTTGTACGAGGGGACTCCGCTGACCGATCGCGGCGAGTGGTACGCGGGGGTGCTGCCGGACCGGATCACGATCTACCGGGGGCCGACGCTGCGGATGTGCGCGACGCGGGAGGAGGTCGTCGAGGAGACCGAGGTGACCGTGGTGCACGAGATCGCGCATCACTTCGGGATCGACGACGCGCGGCTGCACGCGCTCGGGTACGGGTGAGGTGAGCGGCTGAGGCGTGCGGCTGGGGCTGAGGCGTGCGGCGGCTGGGGCGAGTGGCGGCGGCCGGGGCCGCGGGCCGCGTGTCCTCCTGCGGGCGACGGGAGTTGGTGTGGTTGACTCCCGCGTCTTCCCCGGAGGTGGCCCGTGCGCCGCTTGTACCTACCCCTTCGCCTGGCCGCCACGGTCCTGGTCGTCGCAGCGGCCGCCGGTTGCATGAGCGTGGGTGACGACGAGGGCGGCCGGGCCGAGCCCTCGCACTCGGCGGGTCAGCGGGGCGACGAGGCGGCCGAGGACGGGCCCGGAGGGTCGGGCGGCGGATACGGGTACGGCACGGCGGGCGGCGACGGCAAGCACGGGCGGGGCGAGGGCGGGAAGAAGGGCAAGCCGGGCGCGTCGGCGGCCCCGTCGGCGTCGGCCTCGCCCAGGGCGAGCGCGCAGCCGTCGACGGGGGCGCAGCCGGGGCAGCCCGGACGGAGCGAGAAGCCGGGCGTGCCGGAGCCGCCGAAGGAGGAGCCGACGCCCACGCGCCCCGCCGATCCGCAGACGCCTCCGCCGCCGGAGCCCCCCGCGCCGTCCGTGCCGGAGCCGACGGTCGCTGAGCCGTCGTCGTCGGCGCACGAGGAGCCGGCGCCGCAGCTGGTGGAGCGCGAACCGGTGCCGGAGGCGGGACTGCCCGCGTAGGGGGTGGTGCGGGGACGGGCCGCGACCTCAAGGGGCCGCGGTGGGAAGGGCGTTGAGGTACGGCGCGTGGGCCCGCGCGAGCTGCGTGCCGCCCCCGTCCTGATGCGTACGGCTGTGCCGTATGTGACGTAGGTCTACCGGGCTCGGTTTGCCTTCAGGGGTGCAGGGTGCGTATGGTGGTAGATCGTTTGATCCCATTTGCCCGGCGCCACCGCAGAGCGCGCCGTGTGGCGCGTACTCTCCCTTGCCGTGGCGGCGGACCGCATAGAGGCGGTCGTAATGCGAACACGGAGTTGACGGGCGCGTGCCGACGAGACTCCGGAAGGTTTCGCATTCGCATGTCCATTTCCAGTACTGATCACGCCGTCGTGCCCGAGAACGTCGAGGCTGACCTCGTGAACGACGAGGCCGTCGAGACGGTCGACGCGGCCGACGCCGTCGACACCGACGAGACGCCCGAGGCGACCTTCGCGGACCTCGGTCTGCCCGAGGGCGTCGTGCGCAAGCTCGCACAGAACGGCGTGACCACCCCCTTCCCGATCCAGGCGGCGACCATCCCGGACGCCCTGGCCGGCAAGGACATCCTCGGCCGCGGCCGCACCGGCTCCGGCAAGACCCTCTCCTTCGGTCTGCCGACCCTGGCCACGCTGGCCGGCGGCCGCACCGAGCGCAAGAAGCCGCGCGCGGTCATCCTGACCCCGACCCGCGAGCTGGCCATGCAGGTCGCGGACGCGCTCCAGCCGTACGGCGACGTCCTCGGCCTGAAGATGAAGGTCGTCTGCGGCGGTACCTCGATGGGCAACCAGATCTACGCCCTCGAGCGCGGCGTCGACATCCTGGTCGCCACCCCGGGCCGTCTGCGCGACATCATCAACCGCGGCGCCTGCTCGCTCGAGGACGTGCAGATCGCCGTCCTCGACGAGGCCGACCAGATGTCCGACCTGGGCTTCATGCCCGAGGTGACGGAGCTGCTCGACCAGGTCCCGTCGGGCGGTCAGCGCATGCTGTTCTCCGCGACCATGGAGAACGAGATCAAGACCCTGGTCGACCGGTACCTGAAGGACCCGGTCAGCCACGAGGTCGACGCCGCCCAGGGCGCGGTGACGACCATGTCGCACCACATCCTGATCGTGAAGCCCAAGGACAAGGCGCCGGTCACGGCCGCGATCGCCTCCCGCAAGGGCCGCACCATCATCTTCGTCCGCACCCAGCTGGGCGCCGACCGGGTCGCCGAGCAGCTGCGCGAGGCGGGCGCGAAGGCCGACGCGCTGCACGGCGGCATGACCCAGGGCGCGCGGACGCGGACGCTGGCCGACTTCAAGGACGGCTACGTCAACGTCCTGGTCGCCACGGACGTGGCGGCTCGCGGCATCCACGTCGACGGCATCGACCTGGTGCTCAATGTCGACCCGGCCGGCGACCACAAGGACTACCTGCACCGCGCGGGCCGCACGGCGCGCGCCGGCCGCACGGGCACGGTCGTCTCCCTCTCCCTGCCGCACCAGCGCCGTCAGATCTTCCGTCTGATGGAGGACGCGGGCGTCGACGCCGGGCGTCACATCATCCAGGGCGGCGCCGCCTTCGACCCGGAGGTCGCCGAGATCACCGGCGCCCGCTCGATGACGGAGGTCCAGGCCGAGTCCGCCGGGAACGCCGCCCAGCAGGCCGAGCGCGAGGTCGCCCACCTCTCCAAGCAGCTGGAGCGCGCGACGCGTCGTGCGAGCGAGCTGCGCGAGGAGGCCGACCGGCTGGTCGCCCGCGTCGCCCGTGAGCGCGGCGAGGACCCGGAGGCCGCGGTGGCCGAGGCGCAGGCGGCGGCCGTCGAGACCGTCGAGGCGGCGGTCGCGGCCGAGGTGTCCGTGCCGGAGCAGCCGGCCGCGCGGGACATCGACCGGAGCGAGCGCGGTGGCCGTTCGTTCGAGCGTCGTGACGACCGTGGTGGCCGTTCCTTCGAGCGCCGCGACGACCGCGGCGGCTTCAACCGGGACCGCGACCGGGACCGGGACCGTGACCGTGGTTTCAACCGCGATGACCGTGGCGGCCGTTCGTTCGAGCGCCGTGACGACCGTGGCGGCCGTTCCTTCGAGCGCCGCGACGACCGGCCCGGCTTCAACCGTGACCGCGACCGGGACCGCGACCGTGACCGTGGCGGCCGTTCCTTCGAGCGCCGCGACGACCGGCCCGGCTTCAACCGCGACCGTGACCGGGACCGCGACCGCAACTTCAACCGCGATGACCGTGGCGGCCGTTCGTTCGAGCGTCGCGACGACCGTGGCGGCCGTTCCTTCGAGCGCCGTGACGACCGGGGCGGCTTCCGCGGCCGTGACGAGCGTGGCGGCCACCGCGGCAGCGACCGTCCGTTCAACCGCGACCGCCGCGACGACCGCCCGGGCTTCCGCACCGGCGGCCACGACCGCCCGTACGGCCGCCGCGACGACCACCGAGGCGGCAACTCCTCCTTCGGCCGCCGCGAGGACAAGCCCCGCTGGAAGCGCAACGGCTGAACAGCCTGAGGCCGACTGAGACCGGCCGAAGCCTCCAAGGGCCCCGTGACACGAACTGTCACGGGGCCCTTCGCCGTTCTCGGCGGTACCGAGAGCGGTACCGAGAGACGACCGAAACGCCCGATCCGCGGCCCTTCCCACCCCCTGACAGGGCCGTGTCCCCGATACCCGATCGGAGACGCGGCCTCGTCCGGCTATGCTCGTGGAGGCAGCAACATCGCCTGGGGCCCTTAGCTCAATTGGCAGAGCAGTGGACTTTTAATCCATTGGTTGTGGGTTCGAGTCCCACAGGGCCTACCGGAACGCCCCCAGCTCGCACGTCGTCGAGCTGGGGGCGTGTCGTTTTTCTGGCCTCACTCCTCCGAGTGAACCGGTGTTGTGCCTCGGTGCCTGAAACAGGCCCCTGAGGTGGCCTCGTCGTTTTTCGGGCGCATCTTCTGGAATGCGCGGCATGTACTGTTCGGCGCCTGATCCAGGACGTGTGAACACCACGCATGACACGGGGAACCAAGAAAGTGAAGCGAACTCTGCTGACCGCGGGACTCGTCGGCGCGCTGACCATGGGGAACGTCACGCCGACCGTGGCCATCTCCGACTCCGCCTCGACGGCTCTGCCCGGTACGGGCGCCATGATCGAGGTCAATGCCTGGCAGTGCAGCGCCTACGCCGACAAGTGCTCCTTCAAGACGTCCACCAAGACCAAGAAGGGCGGCGTGAAGTACAAGGTCAGCAAGATCACCAACATGGCCACCGTGAAGGCCAACGGCTGGCAGGCCACGCTTGCGCTGAGCCCGAGCGGGACGCAGGTGAGTGAGAACACCCGGCAGGTCAGCTGGACCAACGAGAACACCTGGATCGCCGACATCAACGGCATCGCCGATCCGGGCGGATCGTTGAACACGAGCATCACCACGTGTTCCGACGGCGGCGCCTTCAAATCCGGTGTCAAAGCGTTCGCTTCGGCCTGCGCCAACGACTGAGCGCCGAATTGGAGCGGAGCGGCCCGTTGAAGAGCAGGCTTCAGTCCGGGGCGCCGGGGCGTCGGCATGCGCTCGCCGCCGGGGTGATGGCGGTGGTCGCCGGGGCGCTCGCCGTCTCGATGGCCGGCGGCGGGGACGTCGAGCGGCCCGAACCTCCCGGGAGCGGTCTCGCCGCGCAGCTCGACGCGCTGCGCGGCGCCAACGACCTGGTGCGCGCCGGCCGTGCCGACGTCGGACGGGACCCGGCCCTGTATCCGACCGCGTACGGGAGGCTGGAGGCGGCCCTCGGCGGCGGGCCGGTGCCGACGATCCGTCAGGAGGCGCTGGCGGGGCTCGTCCGGGGCGACATGCTGGACACTCCCGCCTGGCAGGCGCATTACGTGTGTCTCGCGCTGACCGGTTCGGGGCACGGCGGCGCAGGGGGCCGTCCCTCGGCCGACGTGGTCGGCGTGCTGGAGCGGGCGGGGCTCCGGCGCCGGGCCGAGACCGAGGCGCTCGCCTATCTGCGCGCACCCGATCGTGAGGACGACGCCCTGACCTCGCTCGCCACGCGAGCCGCCTTCCTCCGGACGGCGACCTGCCTGGGCGTCGCCGACGACGTGTCCGCCACGACGCTCGACCGCCTCGCGGCCGACACCGCCCGTGCCGACCAGCCCGTGCCGGCGCTCTACGCCGTCGAGGCGTTGCGCGCCGTCGGCGTGGACGCTCGGGCCGCACGGGCGCTCCGGGACGCCGACGCGCCGGACAGGGCCGGCTGCGCGGCCGTCGATCCGATCCAGCGTGCCGCGCTCGCGTTGCTGCGCGGGCGGCTGACGCGGCAGACGCGGGCGTGTCTGCTGCCGGCCCTGCGTGACGGCGACACCCAGACGCGTTGGCTGGCCAGGCGGGCGCTCATGCTGGGCGACGGCCGCACGGCGTCCTCGCTGCCCGCCCCGGTCGGCAGCGTCCGGGCCGACGGTCTCGTCGCCAAGGCTCCGACCCAGCTGGGAACGCTCACCGCCACCTACGAGGCCGCCCGCGCCCTCACCGCCAGCGCCCGGCAGGCGCACGCACCGGACTGGCTGAAGAAGCGGCTGCGGCACCTCGGTTCGGATCCCGCTCTCGAACCCTCGGACCGGCTCCTGCTGGCGATGACGTGCCGTCGGCTGGCCCTGTCCTGCGGTCCGCAGGCCGACAAGGGCGTGAAGGAGGCCGCCGCGCTGGTGGTGCCGGCCCGCCTCACCGAAGCCAACCAGCGTGGCTGGTACGGGGCCATGGCGGCGCGCGCGGAGTTCGGGCTCGGATGTCCGCGCACCTCCGTCGACCTGCCCGCGGAGAAGGGCGCCGCACTGTCCGCCGCCTCGCTGCGCATCGTGGTCGTCCTCGCCGACGCGGGCTGCGCGAGCCAGGCGCAACGGCTCACCGCGGACGCCGACCTCATCGGGCAGGCCCGCAAGGCCTTGCGCGAGGGGGACTTGACGACCGCTTCCGACGCGGTCCAGGCCGCCCTCGCCTCCGACCGCGACGGCGTCCCGCAGGCGTGGTGGGACGAACTCCCCCGCCTGCTCGACCGCTACCGCGACGCGAGGTTCCCCGACCTGTACGCCGCCGCGCCGGGCGAGGCCGCGTCCGCGGAGGCGACCCGGGCCGCGTACTACCTCCTTGCCTGACACCGGCTCCTTGCCTGACGCCGGGTCAGCCGCCGGCCGCGCCCGGCTTCCCCTCCACCGGAAGGACGACCACCCCATGCACGCCGTCTCCCCGCCCCCCGTTCTCGCCGAAGGCCTCGCCTTCCGGTACGGCGGGTCCGGCGGCGGTCTCGTCCACGCCGATCTCCGGCTCGACGCGGGGGTCATGGCCGCCGTCGAAGGGCCGTCGGGGTCGGGGAAGAGCACGCTTCTGGCGCTGCTCGGGTTGATCCTGTCGCCGGACGCGGGGTCGCTGCGCATCGCCGGGACGGACACCGGGCGACTCGCCGTGGCCGAGCGGGATCTGCTGCGGCGGCGGTCCATCGGCATCGTCCTCCAGGATCTCGGACTGCTGGGCTTCCTCAACGCATGGGAGAACGTCGCCGCCGCCTTCGGGCCGCGGCTGGGCCGGCATCGGACGGTGGCCCGGGAGCTGCTCGGGGCGCTGGGGATGGGGGAGTCGGCCGACTCCCCGGTCAGCGAGCTCTCCGGCGGGCAGCGGCAGCGGGTCGCCGTCGCGCGGGCGGCCGTGAAGCAGCCGGCGCTCGTGCTGGCCGACGAGCCGACCTCCGGACTGGACCCCGCGAACGCGGACGCCGTGATGCGGGCCCTGCGTGCCTGCGCCGAGCGGGGTGCCGCCGTGCTCGTCGTCACGCACGCGCGTGCCGTCGCGGAGGCGTGCGATCAGCGGTACGCGCTCGACGCCGGAGTACTGAACGAAGTCGATGCCGGGACCGGTGCCGGGGCAGGCGCCGGCGCACATGAGCAAGCGGGCGAGGAGGCCCTGGGATGAGCCGTTGGTGTCTGTACACGTGGATGCGTGAGCCGCGTTCACTGCGCCGGGGCCTGCCCGCCCTCGCCGTTCTCGCCGCCCTGCTGACCACGTCCGCCGGTGTGGCCGGCGGCGCCGCCGGGGCCGTCGAACGGGACGTGCTGGGCTCGGGCGGGCTGACGCAGATCGAGCTGTCGGCGTTCGAGGGGGACGCGTCGGTACGGCCGTTGACGTCCTCGGCCCTGCGGGCGGCCGAGGACGTGCCCGGGGTGCGAGAAGTCGTCGCCGACTACGTCTCCGTGCTGTACGCCGAGGAGGAGGGCACCTACGACCTGCCCAGTCACACCCTGACGCCGGGCGACGACCTGCCCTTCGTCGAGGGTGCGGCCCCCGCCGGGCGACTCGGGGCGGGAGAGGTCGTGCTGCCCGCCTCCGCGGAGGGGACCGACTTCCGGCCGTTCCTCGGGCGGTCCCTCGCCTTCGGGTACACCAGGGCGACGGGCAGCGCGTCCGGAGGGACGGAGGTGCTGCGGCTGAAGGTCGCCGGGCTGTACGACCCCGGCTGGCAGGCCGACGGGCCGGGGACCGCCTATCTCGCCGAGGAGACGGCGGCGTTCCTGGCGGCCGCGCGGGCCGGGCGGACGCAGGAGGAGTTCCGGGGCCGGGAGGGCGCACGGTCCGCCGTCGTCGTGGTCCGCCACCAGCGGGACGTGGCCCCCGTCGCCGCCGCCTTGCAGCGGGACGGGTTCTCGTCGTCCCCCGTGTCCGACCGGGTACGGCATCTGCCGGGGCTGTTCGGGGCGGCCGACCTCGCGATGCGGGTGGGAGTGCTGGTCCTCGCGGCGGGCGCCGTGGGGCTGGGCGCGGTGCGGGCGGGGGACAGCGCCCGGGGGAGGATCGGGCAGTTCGCCGTGCTGAGGATCCTCGGCTCCGGGCGGGGCGAGCTGCGTCGGATCCTGCTCGGCGAGGCGCTGCTGACGGGCGGAGCGGCCGGGGTGGTCGGTGTGCTCGTCGGTGGCGGGGTCTCACTGGCGCTGGCACGGCCGCTCAGCGATCTGCTCGGGCTGCCCATCACACCCGTCGACGCCCTGCCGGGGCCGGGCTGGGCCGCCGCGGCCCTGCTGCTGCCCGCCCTCGGACTCGCCGTCGGCACCCTGTTCGGCAGCCGGGAGGCGCTGCGACGCGATCCCTACCTGACGGCGCGGGCGCACGCCGTGTAGGTGCGCAAGTGCGCAGGTGCGCGGCGGGCCCCTGACAGCCCGGTGTGCCTCCGATATGCAGTGGTGTGATCATCCGCCCGGCGACCATCATGCTGCCCGGGTGGCCGTGTTCGGCGGCTGCCCCGGTCGGAGACGGCCGGACAGCGGGACGACAGAGGAGACGACGGCGATGTGGCCACGGGTCGGCGGTATGCGGGCGTTGGAGCTCGGCAGTCCGGACGAGATGCGGGTTCGGCTCAACTCGTTGGTGCTGGACGGGCGGAAGAGGGCCACGACCGGGCTGCTCGCGGAGTACGTGGAGGAGACGGAGGGGCTCGAGTACGTCGGTGAGCGGCTCGCCCTTCTCGACGTCGATGGGCGTCCCGTCGCGACCCTCGAGGTCACCGGAGTCGAACGGACCACCTTCGCCGAGGTGACCTGGGAGCACGCGGCGGCCGAGGGGGAGGGCGACGCCGATCTGGAGGAGTGGCGGGCCGGCCATCGCGGGTTCTGGAGCTCCGAGGGCGCACCGGTGGAGGACGGCACGCCCGTGGTGTGCGTCGCGTTCCGGGTGGTGGAGTAGCGCCCGGGAGGGATCGGTCCACGCTCAGCCCGTGCTCGGCCGGTGTTCAGCCCACCCCGAGCTCCGTGCGCTCCGTTCGTTCCGAGAGGCTCGCCAGCGGCAGTGTGTGCTGTGTCTGGAGGACCTTCGCCCGCAAGTAGCGCACGTTGTGCGGGGTGGTGAAGACGCCCGTCGGCACGCGGTCGCGGACGTCGATTCCCAGCGTCCGCAACTGGTCTGCTTTGTCAGGGTTGTTGGAGAGCAGGTCCAGCCCGGAGATGCCCAGGGCGCGCAGCATCTGGGCGGCGGCCGTGTAGTCCCGGTCGTCCTCCGGCAGGCCCAGGGCGGCGTTCGCCTCGTAGGTGTCCAGGCCCTGGTCCTGGAGGGCGTACGCGTCGAGTTTGTTGTAGAGGCCGATGCCGCGGCCCTCCTGGCGCAGGTAGAGCAGGACGCCGCCGCGGTCGGCTATGCGTTCGACCGCCTCGCGCAGCTGCGGGCCGCAGTCGCAGCGGGCCGAGCCGAAGACGTCGCCCGTCAGGCACTCGGAGTGCAGCCGGACCAGGGGGACGGGGCCGGGGTCGCCGAG
This sequence comes from Streptomyces sp. NPDC002328, assembly GCF_042890065.1. Lineage (NCBI taxonomy): Bacteria > Bacillati > Actinomycetota > Actinomycetes > Kitasatosporales > Streptomycetaceae > Streptomyces > Streptomyces sp. NPDC002328. The sequence continues at coordinate 251,241 of NZ_JBIARQ010000011.1, forward strand.
GACGACGGCCACGTGCTCCTGGCCGTCCACCAGGCCGTGGAACGTGACCAGTTCGGCGTCGACGGAGTAGCCGTCGCCGAAGCGCAGCGGCACCCGGACGCGGGCGCGCACAGTCGCGGCAGGGGTGACAGCAGGCGTGACAGCAGGGGTGACAGCTGGGACGGCGGCAGGGGTGGCGGCAAGGGTGTCGGGCATACGGGGCCTCCCGGTCCGGGCGCGGATCGCGTCTACCTGTTTCAGATTTGAAGCAGATCTACGGAGCGAGACCCTACCTCATGCTTGAAATTTGAAGCAATGGGCGCCGAATGGTCGGACGGGCGAACGGGCGCTCGATAGGCGCTCAGCCGTCGCTCACTCGTTGCCCGAGCACGGTGACGACCGCCGGCGCCACGGCAGGTCGTCCGGCGCGCTCCCGCCGCTGCCGTCGTCGCCCTGGAGCCCCCGCGCGACCTGCGTGAAGATCTCCTCCAGCTGTCCCACCTGCTCGGGGGTGAGCCGGTCGAACAGGAAGGCGCGGACAGTGTCGACGTGGCCGGGCGCCGCGTTCTCCAGCACCGTCATGCCCTCGTCGGTCAGGACCGCGACGCTTCCGCGCCGGTCCCAGCGGCAGTCCTCGCGCCGCAGCAGCCCGTCCTTCTCCAGACGGGTGACCGCGTACGTCAGCCTGCTGCGGGTGATCTTCAGCCGCTCGGCGAGTTCGGTCATCCGCAGTCGGCGTTCCGGAGACTCGGAGAGGTTCGCGAGGATGGAGTAGTAGAGATGAGGCATGCCGGCCTCCTGCTGGAGCTGCCGGTCGATCGCGTCCTCCAGGAGGAGGTAGCCGGCGACGTACGCGCGCCAGGCGCGTTGCTCCTCGGGGGTGAGCCAGCGGGTCGTCATGCCACCAGTGTAAGTTTGTTTCAAACTTGAACCAAGGGAGAGGTCGCGCGATGCCGTACCCGTACGTCCTGCTGTCCGCCGCCGTCTCCCTCGACGGCTACCTGGACGACACCGGCCCCGAGCGCCTGCTGCTCTCCAGCCCCGCCGACTTCGACCGCGTCGACGAGGTGCGCGCCTCGGTCGACGCCATCCTCGTCGGCGCCGGCACCATCCGCGCCGACAACCCCCGGCTCCTGGTCAACTCCCCGGACCGCAGGGCCGCCCGGACGGCGGCGGGCCGGCCGGAGTACCCGCTCAAGGTCACGGTCAGCGGCTCCGGCGAGCTCGACCCGGCGGCGAACTTCTGGCACACGGGCGGCGAGAAGGTCGTCTACACGACCGACGAGGGCGCCGGGCGCGCCCGCTCGCTCGGCCTCGCCGCCGACGTCGTCCCGCTCGGTCCCGGCCTCGACTGGCGGCGACTTCTCGAACATCTGCACGACGTCCGGGGTGTGCGACGCCTCATGGTCGAGGGCGGCGGGACCGTCCACACCCAGCTCCTCCAGGCGGGCCTCGCCGACGAACTCCAGCTCGTGCTGGCCCCCCTCTTCGTGGGCGACGCCGACGCGCCCCGGCTCTTCGGCCCGGGCGGCTACCAGGGCGGACGGCTGCGCCTGGTCGAGACCCGGCGCATCGAGGACGTCGTCCTCACCCGCTACGAGCCCACCGCGCCCGGCGCCGGGCCGGTCCCCGTCGCCGCCGACCGGCACTGGCTGGCCCTCGCCTGCGAGCTGGCGGCCGACTGCCCGCCGTCGCGCACCGCGTTCAGCGTCGGCGCGGTGGTGGTGGCCGCCGACGGGACGGAGCTGGCGCGCGGCCACTCGCGGGAGGCCGACGACCCGGTCGTCCACGCCGAGGAGGCCGCCCTCGCGAAGATCGACCCCGCCGACCCCCGCCTCGCCGCGGCCACCGTGTACAGCAGCCTGGAGCCCTGCGCCCGCCGCTCCTCCCGTCCGACCCCCTGCGCCGGGCTCATCCTCGACGCGGGCGTCCGGCGCGTGGTGACGGCCTGGCGGGAGCCGGACACCTTCGTCAGCGACGCCGACGGCAGCGGCCGACTCGCCTCCGCGGGCGTGGAGGTCCTGGTACTCCCCGAGTACGAGGAGCGCGCCAAGACCCCGAACAGCCACCTGCTGTGAAGGTGACGAGGGCGGCGAGGGTGGTGGGGGCCGCGGGTCGACGGGGCCGGCGAGGCCTGTGGGAGTGGTGGGGCGGCGAGGGCGGCGGGGGACGGCGGAGCGCGAGAGCAGTGGGGGCGGTGGGGCGTCGGGGCCCAGCGTGGCGGGCGGAGCGCGAGGGTGGTGGGGGCCGGGGGGTCGACGGGGCCTGGCGAGGCCGGTGGGGCGGCGAGGGTGGCGAGGGTGGCGAGGGCGGTGGGGGCCGCGGGTCGACGGGGCCCGGCGAGGCCGGTGGGGCCGGGAGCGCGAGAGCAGTGGGGGCGGTGGGGCGTCGGGGCCCAGCGTGGCGGGCGGAGCGCGAGGGCAGCGAGGGCCGTGGGGCGCCGGGGCCCGGCGAGGCCGGTGGGGACCGCGGGGCGTGGGGCTGCGCGGGCCTGGAATCGGGCGTGGAAGCGACCGTGGTTCGTAGGGCCCCGCGAATGGCGTACACTGGAATCACAACGACGCGGGGTGGAGCAGCTCGGTAGCTCGCTGGGCTCATAACCCAGAGGTCGCAGGTTCAAATCCTGTCCCCGCTACTGAAGGCCGAGGGCCGGAATCCTGAATCCAGGGTTCCGGCCCTCGGTGCGTGCACGGCCGGACCCGGTCGGCCCACACCCGCTCGCCCTCCGCCCCGGTTCCGGCAACCCTGGTGACGTGGACGAGGAGGGGCAGACCCGCGAGGAACGGCGCTTGTCGGCCGTCCGCACCCTGCTCCGCGTCCTGCCCGCCCTGCTGATCGCCGGCGGGATCCTCTACGACATCTGCACCCCGCGCCATTTCACGGCGGTCCCCTTCTTCACGGCCGCGCCGCTGGTCGCCGCGCCCCTGTACTCCCTGGCCGGCACCGTCGTCACCGGCGTCCTCTCGCTCGTCGCCACCTACGCGGTGCACGCGCGGTTCGGCCTGGGGCCGGACGCCGACACCGTGACCGAGGTGGCGACCGTCGCCACGGTCACCGTGCTCGCCGCCGTCCTCAACCGGGTCGTGTGGCGCGGCTCCGAGCGGCTGGCCTCCGCGCGCGAGATCGCCGAGGCCGCCCAGCGCGCGGTGCTCCCCGAGCCCGCCGAGCGGATCGGCGGCTTCAGGATCGCCGCGCGGTACGAGGCGGCCCAGGCGGACGCCTTCATCGGCGGCGACCTGTACGCGGTGCAGGACAGCCCGCACGGCATCCGGCTGGTCGTAGGGGATGTAAGGGGCAAGGGGATGGGGGCCGTCGCCGCCGTCGCCGTCGTCATCGGGGCCTTCCGGGAGGCCGCCGAGCAGGAGGTCACCCTGGAGGCGGTCGCGGAGCGCCTGGAGCGGGCGCTCACCCGGGAGAGCGCCCGGCGGGAGAGCCTGGAGACCCTGGAGGGGTTCGCCACGGCCGTCCTCGCCGAGATTCCGCACGGCGACGGCGTGGTCCGCCTCCTCAACCGCGGCCACCCCCCGCCGCTGCTGATCGCCGCCGACGGCGCCGTCCGCGCGCTGCCCGCCCGGGAGGCCGCGCTGCCGCTCGGCATGGGCGACCTGGGCGCCTGGCCCGTCCGCGCGCAGCAGACCGCCTACCCCGGCGGGTCCACCCTGCTGCTCTACACCGACGGCCTCTCCGAGGCCCGCGACGCCGACGGCCGCTTCTACGACCCCGAGGAGCGGCTCGCCGGCCGCGCCTACCCCGACCCCGCCGCGCTGCTCGCCGCCCTCGCCGACGACGTACGCCGGCACACCCGGGGCGGGACGACGGACGACATGGCGCTGCTCGCCGTACGGCATCCTTGATCAATGTCACGTCGGGTGATCGGGCGAGTGCCCTGCGCATGACATCTGACGCTTCGTCACCTGCCGTGGTGGGCTCAGGGGTGGCCCGTAGGGGATGGAGGTGTGGTCAACTCGCCCGTTTTTCACCGGTCATGGGGCGAAAGTCCAGGCCAGAAATGTTGTTGATCAAGAGGAACAGCTTGGAAACATGCCCCCGAGTCTATTAACGTTCGATAACGCAGCGCGGTCGTCCCAGCCGTCACAAGAGTCGGCTCCGTGCGCACGCGCCGAATCCCGCAAGGGAACCGGGGAACCACCAACTTGGGGTGAATCGCGCCGAGCCGCCGTGTGACAACGGCCGGTATACGCGCGTAGGAGACCTTCCCGCTCCGAACCCGTCAGCTAACCCGGTAGGCGACGGAAGGAAAGGAGTGCGCCCGCGTGGCGTCCAACCGCCCTGCCGCGGAAGCCCCCTCCGCGCCCAGCCAGACCTTCGGGTACGGCAGCTACCGCACCGACGAGGGCCCCTGGGAGGAATGGAATCCCACCGCGGAGACCGTTCGCCCGGTTCGCGGTCGGCACCGTGTCGCCAAGCAGCGCGGCGGACTCGCCCGCAGCTCCACCGTTCTCGGCGTCGGCGTCATAGCCGCTGTCGGCGGCGCGGGCATGGCCAGCGCCAACACCGGCAAGCCGCCGGTCTCCATCTCCATGCCGGACCTCCCCTCAGTGGGTTCCCTCATCTCGGACGAGGACACCCCCAAGGAGAGCGCGCCGGCCCTCGCGAGCTTCGGCAGCGTCGCCGCCGACCCGGTCGCCGCGCAGGAGACCGTCGCCGAGAGCGCCGCCGACGCCGGTGAGGTGCTCCGCAGCCGGATCATGGCGCAGGCCGAGTCGCAGCAGACCCAGATCGAGGCCAAGGCCCAGGCCGCCGCCGCGGCGGCAGCCGCCAAGGCCGAGGCCGACGCCGCCGCCAAGGCCAAGCAGGAGGCGGAGGCCAAGGCCGAGGCCGCGAAGAAGAAGGCGGCCGAGGAGGCCGCGAAGAAGGCCGAGGCCGAGCGCCTGGCCAAGCTCGCCGGTCAGTACACGCTGCCGACCTCCTCGTACACCATCACCTCGTCGTTCGGTCAGGCCGGCGCCTACTGGTCCTCCGGGTACCACACCGGTCTCGACTTCGCGGCCCCCACCGGCACCCTGATCAAGGCCGTGCACGGCGGCACCATCACCTCGGCCGGCTGGGACGGGTCGTACGGGTACAAGACCGTGCTCACCCTCGACGACGGCACCGAGATCTGGTACGCCCACCAGTCCTCCATCAGCGTCAACGTCGGCCAGAAGGTCACCACCGGCGAGGTCATCGGCCGCGTCGGCGCCACCGGCAACGTCACCGGCGCCCACCTCCACCTGGAGGTCCACACGGGCGGCGGCGCGGGCATCGACCCGGGCGCCTGGCTGCGCGACAAGGGCCTCAACGTCTGAGCCCCTGAGAGACCTCCGGGCCCCTGGGACCCGGGCCCCTGAGATCTCCCGGATTTACCAACCCTTGGCCGGAGGCGCGGAATGAGCGCCTCCGGCCGATGCGTTGACGAGAAGCATGACTTCTCCGCGCAAGCTCGGTTCCTCCGACCTCGAGGTCTTCCCGCTGGCCCTCGGCGGCAACGTCTTCGGCTGGACCGCCGACGAGGCGGCCACCTTCGCCGTCCTGGACGCCTACACGGCCGCGGGCGGCAACTTCGTCGACACCGCCGACTCCTACTCGGCCTGGATCGAGGGCAACAGCGGCGGTGAGTCCGAGACGCTCATCGGCAAGTGGCTCAAGGCGCGCGGCAACCGCGACGACGTCGTCGTCGCGACGAAGGTCAGCCAGCACCCCGACTACCAGGGACTGACCGCCGCCAACATCAAGGCCGCCGCCGACGCCTCCCTGCGCCGCCTCGGCACCGATCGCATCGACCTCTACTACACCCACTTCGACAAGCCCGAGGTGCCCGTCGAGGAGATCGTCGGCGCGCTCGACGAGCTGGTGAAGGCGGGCAAGGTGCGGCAGATCGCCGCCTCCAACATCTCGCCGGAACGCCTGCGCGCCTCGCTGGAGTTCTCCGACCGCGAGGGGCTCGCCCGGTACGTCGCCCTCCAGCCGCACTACAACCTCGTCTCCCGCGACACCTACGAGGGCGCGCTCCAGGACGCCGCCGCCGACGCCGGTCTCGCCGCCGTCCCCTACTTCGCGCTCGCGTCCGGCTTCCTCACCGGCAAGTACCGGCCCGGAGCGACCGTCGAGAGCGCGCGGGCCGAGGGCGCCGCCAAGCACCTTCAGACCGAGCGGGGGCAGCGGGTGCTGGTGGCCCTGGACGAGATCGCCCGCGCGCACGACGCCGAGGTCGCCACGGTGGCCCTGGCCTGGCTCGCCGCCCAGCCGACGGTGGCCGCCCCGATCGCCTCCGCGCGGACGGTGGAGCAGCTGCCGGCCCTGCTGGCGGTGGCGGACCTGGAACTGACGCCGACGGAGGTCGCACGGCTGACGGAGGCGTCGGCGTAGGACGCGTCGGCGTAGGACGCGACCGGGTGGGGGCGTCCCTCGTCCCCCTACGACCCGTAGGGGGTGTGTCCCGGGTAGGCCGGATGCCCTGAGTGCTGCCCCGACGCGTGCGGCGATTGCGGGGATTGCGGGGAGTGCGTGGGGTGGGTGGGGTGCGCGGTGTACCCGGGCTGCCCGGTGTATCCGGGCTGCACCCCGAATTCGGGCCGGCCCGCGTATCCGGGGCCGGGGTGCGGCTGCCCCGAGTACCCCGGGTACCCAGGGGTGGGATACCCCGCGGGACCGCCCCACCCGGAGTGCGGGTACGGCCCCGCCGCCGGGTGCCCGTACGCCCCGTGGACCGGCCACGGCGGCGCCGCCACCGGTACCGGAGGGGCCGTCATCCGGGCCGCGTGGTCCAGGGCGGGCCGGGCCACGTCCTTGCGCCGCCACAGCTCGTTCAGCAACTCCCCTTCCCGGGCGACGAAGTCGGAGCCGGCCCGGCCGAGCCGCCCCCGGTGCCGCAGGAACGCCAGCGACGTCGCGTAGGCCTCGTACTGCGCGACCGTCCGCGCGGCCGGCCTGCCGAGGTGCTGCCGGGCGTACTTGCGGGCGATGAGCCGCGCCCGCATCGAGCCGAGCGCGTACGGCTCGGCCGGGGTGAGCCAGCCGGCCGCCGCATACGCGGGCAGCTCCTCGCGGACCGTGCCCAGCTCGCGCTGCCGCGTCCACACCACCAGCCAGGTCAGCACGCCGAACGCGGGCACCATGAACGCCCCGTACACCGCGAAGAACCCCCACTCGCCGAGGACCGACGAGCCGTTCCAGAAGGCGTGCATGCCCATCGCGAGCAGCAGCCCGGACAGCGGGAGCAGGACGCGCCGCACGTGCTGGCGCTCCCCGGAGAGCGCCGCGACGCCGAAGCCGATGCCGGTGAGGACGGTGAACAGGGGGTGCGCGAACGGCGACATGATGATGCGTACGAAGAAGGTCGCCGCGGTCACGGAGGCGATGCCGCTGTCGCCGCTGAGCTGGTCGGTGCCGAACGCGGTGCCGAGATAGAGGATGTTCTCGGTGAACGCGAAGCCGGTCGCGGTGATGCCGGCGACGACCACGCCGTCGACGATCCCGGTGAAGTCCCGCCTGCGGAAGAGGAAGACGAGGAGCACGGCGGCAGCCTTGGCGGTCTCCTCGACGACGGGGGCTATCACCGTCGCGCCGAGGGTGTCCGCGCTGGACGGGTCGGCGGTCGCCGTGGCGATCCACCGGGTCGCGAAGCTGTTGGCGACGATCGCTATCAGCGCCGCCGCGCACGCCCCCCACGCGAACGCGAAGATCAGGTTCCGCCAGGGTCCGGGCTCGACCCGGTCCAGCCAGCGGAACGCGGCTATGAGCAGCGGCACGGGCAGGACGGCGAGCCCGAGGCCGACCAGGAAGCCCTCCGTGCCGGTCTGTTCGCGGACGAGGGCCAGGATGACCAGTCCGGACAGCGCCAGCAAAGTGATCAGCGCGCCGTAGCGGACCCACTTGTGCTGCCACCAGTGCGCGTGCCGCAGCACACCGCCCTCGGCTGTCGTGCCGGGGTGCGGCGGGTACGGCGGAAACGGCGGACTGATGGCCACGGCATCGACCCTAACGAGCGAGAGGACGGCGGTGGAGGGGATTTCGGCCGGTCAGTGATCCCCGCGCTCTCCGTGCTGTACGCGCCGGAAGAGCAGATCGTTCACCACATGACCCTTGTCCAGCCCCTGTCCCTCGAAACGGGTCAGCGGACGGAAGTCGGGACGGGGCGCGAAACCGCCGTCCGGCCGGGTGTTCTCGAAGGCGGGGTGCGCGGTGAGGACCTCGAGCATCTGCTCCGCGTACGGCTCCCAGTCGGTGGCGCAGTGCACGAGGGCGCCCGGCCTCAGCCGTGTCGCGGCGAGGTCGAGGAACTCCGGCTGGATGAGGCGGCGCTTGTGGTGCCGCTTCTTGGGCCACGGGTCGGGGAAGTACACGCGCAGCCCGTCGAGGGAGTCCGGGGTGAGCATCTCGCGCAGCAGGATGATCGCGTCGCCGTTGGCGACCCGGACGTTGGTCAGCCCGTTGCGGTCGGCGAGGTTCAGCAGATTGCCCTGGCCGGGGGTGTGCACGTCGACCGCGAGGATGTTGGCGGCCGGGTCGGCGGCGGCCATCTGCGCGGTCGCCTCGCCCATCCCGAAGCCGATCTCCAGGACGACGGGACCGTCGTCGCCGAACAGCTCGGCGAGGTCGACGCGGTGGCCGTCGATGTCGAGGCCCCACTTCGCCCACAGCCGCTGGAGCGCGTCGGCCTGACCCGCGGTCACCCGGCTCCGGCGCGGCTGGAAACTGCGGATCCGCCGCTCGAAGTGCGAACCGGCGGGGTCGGCCTTGGGCCCGTCGGGAAAGCGGGGCTCGCCCTTGGCACGCGTGTGCCGGACGGACTCGCCCGGGGCGTGCGCGTGCGCGTCGGCGGGGGCTTCGGGGTTCGGGAAATCAGACACAGTAGGTCGATTTTACGGGTGCCGTGGTGGGGAGCGGCTCCCGCCCGCCAGGTTCCTCTGATCAGCCTCTCTTCACACCGGCCCCAGCAGTCCCAACGCCCTCCTGGCCACCTCGCGCCCGATCGGCAGGGACGCCGTCGCCGCGGGGGAGGGCGCGTTCAGCACATGGATCGTCCGGGGGGCCTCCCGGATCAGGAAGTCGTCCACCAGCCCGCCGTCCCGCAGCACCGCCTGCGCCCGCACGCCGGCCGTCGCGCGCACCAGGTCCTCCGCCTCCACCGCCGGCAGCAGCCGCCGTACCGCCTCGACGAACGCCCCCTTCGACACCGACCGCCGCAGCTCCCCCACCCCGTACCGCCAGTGCCGCCGGCCCATCCGCCACGCCCCGGGCCAGGCCGCGGTGGCCGCCGCCTCCCGGGGGCGGACGACGCCCCAGCCGTACCCCTCCCGGGCCAGCGCGGGCACCGCGTTGGGGCCGATGTGCACGCCGCCGTCGATCCCGCGCGTGAGGTGCACCCCGAGGAACGGGAACGCCGGATCCGGCACCGGGTACACCAGCCCCCGCACCAGCTCGGGCCGCGCCAGCTCGTAGTACTCGCCCCGGAACGGCACGATCCGCACCTCGGGCTCGTCCCCGGCGAGCCGGGCGACCTCGTCGCAGTACAGGCCCGCGCAGTTCACCAGCACCCGCCCCCGCACGACGTCCCCGCGCGCGGTGCGCACGGCGACGCCCCGCTCCGGACGCCGGTCGACCCGCACGACCCGCGCGCCGTACCGGATCTCCGCCCCGGACGCCTCGCCCAGCTGGCGGGCGACCGCGGTGAAGTCGCAGACGCCGGTCGAGCGGACGCGGATCGCCGCGAGTCCGCGTACCTCCGGCTCGTACTCCGTGATCTGGGTCGGGCCCAGCTCGCGGACCGCGATGCCGTTCTCCCGGCCGCGCTGGGCGAGCGCGTGGAGCCGGGGCAGCTCGGCCCGGTCGGTGGCGACGATCAGCTTGCCGGTCACGGCGTGCGGGATGCCGTACTCCGCGCAGAACTTGATCATCTCGGCCGCGCCGCGCACCGCGTAACGCGCCTTGAGCGAGCCGGGCCGGTAGTAGATCCCGCTGTGGATCACCCCGCTGTTGCGCCCCGTCTGGTGCCGGGCCGGGCCGGGCTCCTTCTCCAGCACCGTCACCCGCGTACCCGGCGCGGCACGCGTGATCGCGTGCGCCGTCGACAGCCCGACGATCCCGCCCCCGACGACGAGCACATCACAGTCGAACGCCACCACTGCACCACCTCCGCCTCCGATAGTGCACTGCGCCACTGACAGTCACTTCAAACGCGGGGAGGTACAGCGCCCCAAAGGGGCGCGAGGAACTGCGCGACAAGCCACACTCGACCCGCACCCGCAAGACCACCAGCCCGGGCAGACGATTAGCACCCGGCGCAACCAGCGGAGCGCTACGCCGGGGTCATCAGCAAAGGCCGAGCCCGCTCCCGCAGCTCCACCACCCGCGGCTCGTCGCCGTACGGCTCCAGGCGGTGCAGGAGGTCCTTGACGTACTCGGTGGTCCGCGCCGAGGAGATCCGCCCGGCGACCTCCACCGCCCGCACGCCCTGCGCGCAGGCCGCGTCGAGGTTGCCCGATTCCAGCTCGGCGACGGCCGAGACGACGAGCCGGAGGCCGTGCGAGCGCACGAACTCCTCCGTCGGCTTCGACAGCGCCTGCTCGGTGAAGCGGCGCACCTGGCGCGGCGCCTTCAGGTCGCGGTAGCACTCGGCGGCGTCGGCGGCGAAGCGGTCGTAGGAGTAGAAGCCGAGCCACGACGGGTCGTGGTCGCCGTCGCGGGCGCGCTCCAGCCAGCTCTCGGCCGCCTTGAGGGCCGCGCCGGCGGCGGGCGCGTCCCCCGCGCGCGCGTGGGCGCGGGCCTCGACCAGGCGGAAGAAGCTCATCGTGCGGGCGGTGGCCAGTCCCCGGTTGCGCTCCAGGGCCGCCTGCGCGAGGTCGACGCCCTCGTCGCCGAAGCCGCGGTAGGTCGCCTGGAGGGACATGGACGCCAGGACGTAGCCCCCGAGGGGGACGTCGGCGGCGGCACGCGCGAGGCGCAGCGCCTGGATGTAGTAGCGCTGGGCGGCCTCCTGCTGGCCGGTGTCGAAGGCCATCCACCCCGCGAGGCGGGTGAGTTCGGCGGAGGCGCCGAACAGGGCCCGGCCGACCTCGTCGGAGTAGGACCCGAGCAGCAGCGGCGCCGCCTCCACGCGCAGGCACTCGGGCACCATGGACGAACGCCAGTCGCCGCCGCCGTACTTGGAGTCCCAGCGGCGGGCGTCCTCGGCGGCCTCCCGCAGCTTCTGCACGTCGCTGTGGCCGACTTTGTGCGGTGCGCCGGAGCCCTCGCCGGAGTTCACCTCGCGCGCCACCGAACTGTCGGCCGGGGTTATCAGCCATCGTGAGGCGGGTGTGGCGTACGCGCTTACTGCGAACGAACCGGCCAGCGACTGCCAGATGCCCCCGGCGCCGGCGCGGCGGCCGGCGAGGTCGAGGCGGTACAGCTCGGTCGCCGAGCGGACGGCCTGGCCGACGTCTCTGGGGAAGGCGAGGCCGACTTCGGGCGCGGGGTCCGCGTCCGCGAGTCCGATCTCGTGCAGCGGCACCGGGCGGCCGAGCTTCTGCCCGATCGCGGCCGCGATGAGGTGCGGTGCGGCGCCCTGCGGCACCATGCCCTTCGAAACCCAGCGCGCCACGGACGTCTTGTCGTAGCGAAGCGTCAACCCGCGTTGAGCTCCGAGATCGTTGACGCGTCGCGCGAGTCCGGCGTTGCTGATTCCCGCGAGGGCGAGAACGGCGCCGAGCTTTTCGTTCGGCCCGCGTTGCTCCCTGGACATTGCGCCACCCCTCGACACAGACGGCTGCCGCGCTGGCATAACCACGCGGCATTCGTAAACCCAGCGTAGTTCGCCGCATCCCAAGCGTTAAGGGGCATTCTTCCGGTTGGCGGGATTGTGGTCCGTACGGCAGTACGGGCTTCGGCACGGACGGTTGCGGCGTGCTCCCGCTGTGTGGCCGTGCGCCCGCCCGTGCGCTCTTCTCCGGCCACGGTGAGAGCGGTTCCATGAGTCGTGCGTGGGTCGGCCCGCTGTACTGGATCCAGTGGGCTGGGGGATGCCGCCGCCACAATCCCCGCGGGCGGCGGAACGGTCCGGGGGGCGTCTTCCGCCCTCCGGACCGGCGCGCCCGACGGAGGGCGCGGTTGTGCACGGAGCGTGTGCGGGGCTGCGCCAACGGGCGTCACGCGCGCCGGATTTGGCTGAAAATCGACCCTGCGTTCCGCTGGTGTTTGCGCCTCCCACCATGGAAATCGACGGCGCACAGAGCGGTTTGAGGGAGCGTACAGGGGGCGCATTCGTATCGCGCACGCGGGGGCGTGCGCGTCTGCCGGCGCTCCCCGCGCGCGAGTTCGCGCGATGCTCCCGGTCGGCGTGGGGGCGCGCCAGGGGCGCACTCCGGGGATCGCAAGCGGCGTCACCTCCTTCTGCGGCGCGTTCTTCGTGGCAGCATGTGAACCGTTCGTACGGTGCACTGGTTGTCCACAGCCTGTGGAGGCGTCGATGCGGTGGTTGGTGGGATGGAGCAGCACCGCCACGGGTGCCACCGGCCCCGGCGCCCCCGGAACGGGGAGCTACGGCGGCTACGGAGGCCCCGAGGTCTACGCCGGCGAGGACGGCGGGCGGATCGGCCATGACGGCGAGACCCTGCACCCCGTGGGCTCCCAACTCCTGTGGGGCGACCCCGATCCGCTGTGGGCGGTCGGCGACTGGCGCCCCGACGAGATCCGCGTCGTGCGCGCCGACGCCCAGACCCGCGTCGCGGTCCTCGGCACCTGCGGCGCCACCGACGAGCAGCTGCGCGTCGGCCTGTTCGCCGCGCGTGGAGGGGCACTTCGGCATCTGACGGCCTGGCCGGGCAGCTACACCGCGATCGTCCAGGTCGGCCGGCGCATCACCGTCTGCGGCGATCTGGCGGGCGCGCGCCCGGTGTTCCACACGCCCTGGGCGGGCGGCACCGCGTACGCGACGGCCGCGCTGCCGCTGGCCGACCTCATCGAGGCCAACCTCGACTTCGGCCATCTCGCCGCCCTGCTCGCCGCCCCCGACGTCCCGGCCGCGGTGCACGACTCCACCCCGTACGACGGCGTACGACGTATTCCGCCGGGGCACGCGCTGATCCTGCGCGCCGGGGCGCGTGAGATCGCCGGGTACGAGCAGGTCGCCTCGCTCGCGGTGGCGGCGGCCCCGGTCGACCCCGACAGCGCGGTGGACGCCGTACGCGACGCTCTCGTAGAAGCGGTACGCGCGCGTCTGTCCGCGCCGCGCCATGTCCCCGACATCGATCCCGGTCCGGTGCCCGGAATGGGGCCCGCCGCGCGCCGCGCCGCGCGCGGGATGCCGGTCCCGGGCATCGGCGCGGACCTGTCCGGCGGCCCCGCCTCCACCACCCTCGCGCTGCTCGCGGCCGGCCTGCCCGGCATGCCGGGCACCGTCCTGGGCCACGGCACCGGCGCCGGCGAACGTCTGCTGGCCGTCACCTTCAACGACCTGGCCGTCGGCGGCCACGAGGCCGAACTGGAACGGGCCGGCACGCTCGCGTCCAACCCGCGCCTGCACCACGTCGTCGTCCCCGGCGGCGAGGAGACCCTGCCCTACGCCGACCTGGACGGGCCGCTGACCGACGAACCCGGCGCGAGCCTGGTGACGGCCGCCCGGCACCGCGCGCGCCTCGCCGCGGGCAGCGCCGACCACTTCACCGGGTACGGCGCCCGGCAGGTCCTCGACGCCCATCCGGCGCGGCTGGCCGACCTGCTGATGGACCGCAAGAGACGCCACCTCGTACGCCCCGTCGCCGCCCTCACCAAGGCCGACGGCTCCGTGCTGGTCCCCGCGCGCGTGTACGGCGCCGCCCGCCGACTCGCCCGCACTCCGTACCGGACGGGCGTGGAGAGCCTCGCCGACCGGCTGCTGCACCGCCGTTTCGACGACCTCCAGACCGCGGCGGGCGCCGTCGGGGCCTCCCTGGCGGCTCTCGTCTGGGGCGGACCGGGCCCCGCGGCACGGTGGCTGACGGGCGAGGCGCTGGCTGAAGTATCGGTTCGCCTGCAAGGCACGGCCCATCGCGCCGGGGTCGGGCCCGGTCAGCGTCCCGGCGACTATCGCGCGCGTGCGGCGCTGGCGCGGCACGCGGCGGACCTCCGGATCCTGGAGCAGGCCGCCGAGATCCGCTCCCAGCGGCTGCACGCGCCGTTCCTCGACAACCAGGTCGTCCGCGCGTGCCGTGCGCTGCCCGAGACCCTGCGCGTGCAGCCGGGGGCGCGCGCCGCGATCCTGCGCACCGTGCTGAAGGGGTCCGGGGTGGCCGATCTGCCGCCCGGTTGGGGCGCGCCCTCCCAGGCGTCCACCGCGGCGGCGGCCCGAGCGGGCCTGCGCATGGCGGCGGACCCCCTGCTCGCCCTCTTCGACGCGCCTCTCCTCGCCGAGGCCGGTCTGGTGGAGGCCCGCGTCGTCCGCAAGGCGTTGCGCGGCGCGGCGGCGGGCGAACCCCTCCCGCTGGACGGCCTCGCCGACCTCGTCTCCCTCGAACTCTGGCTGCGTCGCCTGCTCGCCCGCAGGGGCACCTGCTGGACCGGCACCCCGGGCCGCGCCCGCGCGGTCCCCGCGGGGATCGCTCCGCAGCGGCGGGCGGTGTCTTCCGGGGGGTGAGGCGTCCGTGCGCGGGTGGGGCGTTCGCGTACGGGCGGGGCCTCCGTATGCGAACGGGGCGAATGTGCTTGCGAAAGGCATCTCGTCATACGAGGGGTAATAGAACTGATCGTCACGGCTGCGCATCCGAACTGCCTTGTCCGCCCTGGCCGTCGCCCCCGTCGACATGATCGGGCTTCCTGATCAACAGCGAGTTGGGGGCGGTGCATGTTCAGAACGCGGCTCAAGTAGCTTTCCGTGGGTCTGTCGGTGCTCGGACTGGCCCTGAGCGGCGTGGTCGCCGGGCAGGGGACCGCGCAGGCGGCCAACCACGGCTGGGTGTACATCTCCTTCCCCAAGTGGCTCGGCAACTGCCCGAACGCCACGGTGACGGGGATCCAGGCCTACACGGACCACTGGAACACCAACTGGGACGTGGGCGACGACCTCGTCTACGGCAAGGTCGCCCTCGGCCAGCGGAACACCGTCATCGGCAACCTGTTCTGCAAGCGGCCCAACGGCGGCTTCTACCAGACCGTCGCCCGCTACGACGTCGTCCCGACGCGCAACCGGCAGACCGTCTGGGTGGGCCCGGCGGGTTGGAGCCGCAACTGACGTCTACGAGCAGGTGAACCTCGACTCCGCCCAGTCGGCGAGCGCCACCGCGCCCAGGGGGCCGTGCGGTTCGACGACCAGGCGGACGGTGCTCCGGCCGGCGAGGTTCACATGGACGGGGACGGCGGGGTCGCCAGCGTTCACCACGTCGGACGTCCACAGCCGTACCCCGTCGGCCTGGACGGCGAAGGTGACCGCGGAGGCCTTGCCGAGCCCCGGCGTCAGATCGTCCACGCCGGCCATGGCGTCGTAGGCCGTGCACGCGCGGTTGAGCTCGACGGTGACCGAGGAAGCGCCGTGCACCGTCACGCCGTCCGTGTAGTGCCGTTCGGCGATGGACAGTCGGCCGCGCTGCCACACCCAACTGCTCCGGCCGAGCCGGATCTCGGGCCCGGACCCGTCTCCGACGACGTCGTAGGACAGCTTGCTGAACTGGAAGACGGAGGGGGCTGGCGGGGGCGGTGGCGTGGGTGTGGGGGTGGCTGAGGGCGACGGGGTGGGCGTGGGCTCGTCCGAGGGCGGTTGCGGGCCGGGCGCGGACGGCGTGTCCACCGGGGGCGGGGACTCGACGGCGGCGGGCGTGTGAGTGGGCGTCGCGGCCACGACGGGAAGGATCGCCGGCGGCCCCGGCTCGGGTTCCTCGCCTGCCGGCGCGAGGGGACCGGACGCCGGCGAGGACGTGGGCGTGGGCGTAGGCGTAGGCACGAGCGTCGGTGTCGCCTCCTCCGGCAGGACGACCGGCGCCGAGACGGAGGGCGCGGCCTCGGGCCGCTCGCCGGGGTCGTCGTCCCCGACCAGCGCGAGCGCCACGACGGCGACGGCGGCCACGGCGACGACCCCGGCGGCGACACCGGCCTTCACGGCCCCACCGACCCCCTCAGCCACGACAACCCCACCGCCGCCCCCACCACCAGCGGCACCCCCGGACACTCCAGCGCCCACAGCCCCGGAGCCGCCCGCCCCAACGCTCGCCGTAGTACTCACGGCACCCGCAGCCCCGGACGAGCCGGCCCCGCCCACTCCACCCGCCGCCCCAGCGCTTGCCCCACCGGACACGCTGCCTGCGCCGGCACCTGCCCCGGCCACTCCCGAGCCCGCGGCACCTGCCCCGGCCGCTCCCGCGCCCCCTGTGGCACCCGCGCTTCCCGCAGCCCCCGCTGCTCCCGCGGCCCCAGTGGCACCCGCGCTTCCCGCAGCCCCCGCCCCGCTTCCGGCGCTCGCCGTTCCTACGCCTCCCGCCGTGCTTCCGGCGCCCGCCGCTCCCACGCCTCCTGCCGCGCCCGCCGCACCTCCAACCCCCGCAACCCCCACGCCCCCCGCCAGCAGCGCCGCCGTCTTGGCGTAGCCGGTGGTGCTGAGCCAGCCGAGGACTGCCAGGGGTACGACCGCGGGGATGCTGCCCGCGACCTCCTCGATCTGGAGGGCCGCCAGTCGGCAGCGCGCGCACTCCTCCAGGTGCTTGCGCAGGCCCCGTTCGGCGCGGGTGCGCAGTCGGCGGCGGGCGTACGTGCCGAGCTGGTCGGCGTAGCGGGCGCACTCCTCGTCACCCGTGAGGGTGGCACTGACGTGGGCCTGGAGGTACGCCTGCTTGAGGCCTTCGCGGGCCCGGCTGGCCAGCACGCGCGTGCCGTTGGCGTCGAGCCCGAAGAGCACGGCGACCTCGCTCGGCGACTCGTCCTCGACCTCGGTGTGCCACAGCACGGCCTGCCAGCGCTCCGGCAGCGAACGGAACGCCCGCATCGCCATGGACTGCTCGGCCTCGTGCATCGCGCGCACGTCGGCGCCCGCGACCTCGGGGGAGCGGGCGGCCTGCGCCGCGAACACCGCGAAGTCGTCGACGAGTTGCTCCCGCTTCGCGGACCGCGTCCAGCCGGCGGCCACGCGCCGCACGGAGGTGAGCAGATAGGCGCGTACGGCGTGCTGGGGGCCCGAGCCGCCCCGTACCGCCTGGAGCATGCGGGCGAACACCTCGGCGGTGAGGTCGTCGGCGGTGTGGGCGTCCCGGCAGCACGTGCGCGCGTAACGGCGTACGGCGTCGGCGTGGCGGCGGTACAGCTCCTCGTACGCCGTGTCGTCGCCCGAGCGCATCCGGGCGATCAGGTCGGCGTCGGCCGGCGGGGTCTCCCGCAGCGGCGGCAGGAAGCCGCCCTCGCGCCGCTCGCGCTGGGCCGGGACGCCGCTCTCGTACGCGGGAGCACGAGCGGCAACCTCACCGCTCCCGGAACCGCTCCCGAATCCGCTGTCGAAGAAGCCGCCCGTGCGTCCGCCCTGGCTCGGCACCTGCGGCCGGATCCGGTCCCCCGCCCGCGCCTCACCGTCGTCCAGCGACTCGTCGCGCCCGTCAACGCCCATCGCGGAAAGCCCCCGCCGCCAGCCCAGCCCAACCGGTCCCGAATTACCGCGCCAGAGTGCCATATTGGCTTTTGTTCAGAACACCGTCGGACGGGTTCTCCACCCGTCCGTGGGGGCTTGGCACCCGCCGGGACACCGGAGCGCGGGACACGCGGGGCACGCGCGCGAAGGCACGGGCCGGGGCGGGAGCGCCGAAACGTCCCCGCCCCGCGATTCACCCGTTCGAGTCACCCGCCGTCAGACGGCCGGCCGCGACCGGAGCCCCTCCAGCAGGATGTCCAGCAGCCGCGCCGAGGCCGCCGCCTGATGAGCCGCGTCCGGCAGCGCAGGCGCCGCCGTGGCGATCACCAGCAGCACGTCGGACACCGAGACGTCCGGCCGCAGCTCGCCCGCGGCCCGGGCCCGGTCCACGAGCTGGCCCACCACGTCGAGCAGCGCCGCCGCCCCCGTGTCGTCCACGACCGTCGAGGCGGTGTCCTCGGACACCAGCCGCAGCTCGCCGCCGACCGACGCGGACCGCTGCTGCGGCACCCGGGCCACGTCCGCGACAGGACCGTCGGCGCCCTCCTCGGCGACTCCGACCCTCAGCACCTGCGGCGGCAGCAGCCGCCCGGCGCCCGAGGCCACCGACGTCCGCAGGAAGCGCGACAGCGCCGACCACGGCTCGTCCTCCTGGCCCAGCGCCGCCCGTGCCTGGTCGGTCAGCCGGGAAGTCTCCTCCTCGGCTATCCGCCGGACCAGGACGTCCTTGCTGGGAAAGCGCCGGTACACCGTGCCGACCCCGACCCGCGCGCGCCGCGCCACGTCCTCCATCGGCGCGCCGTAGCCCAGCTCGCCGAACACCTCGCGAGCCGCGCGCAGTACGTGTTCCAGATTGCGCTGTGCGTCCACGCGCAGCGGCGTGGTCCGCGGGCCGTCCCCGCGTCCGTTGCCCACCGCCGCGCTCACCGCGCCGCCGGGTGCAAGGGCGGACGCGGACGACCAATGCGTGTCCTGAATGTGCATGAATGATCCCCCGGTAATGACGTCTCCCCCCGGAGACTCTCCCCGCCATCGAAAGCCGGGGTGCACGAACAGGGGACCGCGACCCCGGACCCGCTGGCCGCGGACCCGACGAGCGCTTCCCCCTGACACCCCGTCGACACACGAACATAGTTGAGAGGCAGTCAATTCAGAAGGGGCAGGTTCCGCACGGAGCGCCCCCCGATCGGAGTACGGGCCGTATACGTCCCGATTGCGCCCCTTCCCGCCCCCCGGCGCACCCTCGCTGACCTGCGCTTTCGTCGTGAACGCCCATGTTTCGGCCAACCCGGGGCCCGCCCGCCCCGCGGTCACACAAATTGTCGAGCCTGTG
This sequence comes from Streptomyces sp. NPDC002328, assembly GCF_042890065.1. Lineage (NCBI taxonomy): Bacteria > Bacillati > Actinomycetota > Actinomycetes > Kitasatosporales > Streptomycetaceae > Streptomyces > Streptomyces sp. NPDC002328. Next base: position 270,113 of record NZ_JBIARQ010000011.1, read on the forward strand.
GACAAACTCCGGCGACGGGTGCGTCATGGGATGGTGAAGGAACGTGCGCGCATTCTCGTTGTCGGCGGCGGCTACGTCGGGATGTACACGGCCCTGCGGCTCCAGCAGAAGCTGAAACAGGAACTCGGCCGCGGCGAGGCCGAGATCACGGTCGTCACGCCCGACCCGTACATGACCTACCAGCCGTTCCTGCCCGAGGCCGCCGCCGGCGCCGTCTCGCCCCGCCACGTCGTCGTCCCGCTGCGCCGCGTCCTGCCGCACTGCCGGATCATCGTGGGCGAGGCCATCGCCGTCGACCACGCCGAGCGCACCGCGACCGTCACCACCCTCGCCACCCAGGAAGAGGGCACCGGCGCCCTGCGACTGACGTACGACGAACTCGTCCTCGCGCCCGGATCGGTCTCCCGCACGCTCCCCATCCCGGGCCTCGCCGACCACGCCATCGGCTTCAAGACCGTCGAAGAGGCCATCGGGCTGCGCAACCACGTCATCGAACAGATGGACATCGCCTCCTCCACCCGCGATCCCGCGATCCGCGACGCGGCCCTCACCTTCGTCTTCGTCGGCGGCGGCTACGCAGGCGTCGAGGCGCTCGGCGAACTGGAGGACATGGCCCGCTACACCACGCGCTACTACCACAACGTCACTCCCGAGGACATGAAGTGGATCCTCGTCGAGGCCACCGACCGGATCCTCCCGGAGGTGGGCGAGGACATGGGGCGCTACACGGTCAGCGAGCTGCGCCGCCGCAACATCGACGTCCGCCTCGGCACCCGGCTGGAGTCCTGCGCCGACCGCGTCGCCGTCCTCAGCGACGGCGCCCGCTTCCCGACCCGCACCGTGGTGTGGACGGCCGGCGTCAAACCCCACCCACTGCTCGCCGCCACCGACCTCCCCCTGACCGCGCACGGCCGCCTCAAGTGCACCCCCGAGCTGACGATCGCGGGCGTCACGCACGCGTGGGCCGCGGGAGACGCCGCCGCCGTCCCCGACGTCACCGCCGTCGAACCCGGCAAGGACACCGCCCCCAACGCCCAGCACGCCGTACGCCAGGCCAAGCTCCTCGGCGACAACATCGTGCGCTCCCTGCGCGGCGAACCCCTGCGCACGTACTCCCACAAGTACGTCGGCTCGGTCGCCTCCCTCGGCCTGCACAAGGGCGTCGCCCACGTCTACGGACGCAAACTCAAGGGCTACCCCGCCTGGTTCATGCACCGCGCCTACCACCTCAGCCGCGTGCCCACCTTCAACCGCAAGGCGCGCGTGCTCGCCGAGTGGACGCTGTCGGGGCTCTTCAAGCGGGAGATCGTCTCCCTCGGCTCCCTCGAACATCCTCGCGCCGAATTCGAACTTGCTGCCGGTGGGAAACCTTCCGACGAGTCCCCCGGCCATCCGAAGGGGTCGTCCTGACCCGATCCAGGAACTCCGCCGGTCGCCCCCACGTCTGACGAATGCCGGCCCGGACGGCGGCCACACTGCCAGACTGCGTCCTGCTTGCCGAGCCCCCGGCGGGCCACCGCCCGCCCCGCTGACCATGAGGCTGTTCCACGTGCTGCAATTCCCGGGTGCTGCAACAATGTGCGGTCACCGCCGCGCGGCCCCCGGAGCCCTGGCCGGGCCCGGAGCCGGCCGCCGACGACTACACGAGGCAAGGATCCGTGAACTTCACGCGCTGGAGCGCCCGGCTCCCCGGAACGCAGCGCCGCGCCGCCGCGCGGGCCGAGCACACGATCACCACCGCGGACCGACGGGGCGAGGGCTCCGTCCCCGCGGCCCGCGCCGAACAACTCACCGACGAACCGCCCCCGGCCCCCGCGGTCGACGAACTCCCGGTCCGTGAGGTCCTCGACCGCGTCCCGGCCCTCGTCGCCCTCGTCCACGGCCCCGAACACCGCCTCGCCTACGTCAACGACGCCTACGCGGCGGCCTTCGGCGTACGCCACCCGGGCGAACCGGCCGCCGAGGCCCTCCCCGAACTCCGCGACCTCGGCCTCATGCCCCTCCTCGACCAGGCCCAGCGCAGCGGCAGACCCCGCACCCTGAAGTCGCGCAAGGCCCCCGACGGCCGGCACTACACGTTCACCTGCACCCCGGTCACCGAGGACGACGGCGAGTCCGCCGTGCTCGTCTTCGCCACCGACGTCACCGACCACGCCGAGGCCGCCGAACGCCTCAGAGCCAGCGAACGCCGCCAGCGCGAGACCGCCGTCACCCTCCAGCGCTCCCTCCTCCCCCAGGAGCTCGAACAGCCGGACGACCTGCGCATCGCCGCCACCTACCACCCTGGCGGCACCGAGGCCGCCGTCGGCGGCGACTGGTACGACGTCATCACCCTGGGCGGCGGCCGCACCGCCCTCGTCATCGGCGACGTCATGGGCCGAGGCGTCCGCGCGGCGGCCGTCATGGGCCAGCTCCGCACCGCCGTCCGCGCCTACGCCCGGCTCGACCTCCCCCCGCACGAGGTCCTCCAGCTCCTCGACGGACTCGCCACCGAGATCGACGCCAACCAGATCGCCACCTGCGTCTACGCCGTCCACGACCCCAACGAGGGCCGGCTGGTCTACGCCTCCGCCGGCCATCTGCCCATCCTGATCCGCGACGAGGCCGGCACCGTCCGGCGCGCCGACGAACCCACCGGCCCGCCGCTCGGCACCGGCGGCTGGATGCACGCCTCCGGCACCGTCCCCCTCGGCCCCGGCTCCACCGCCGTCCTCTACACCGACGGCCTCGTCGAACGGCGCAACGAGGACCTCGACGAGGGCATCGCCGCCCTGGAACGCGCCCTGGCCGGCGCGACCGGCACCCCCCAGGTGGTCTGCGACCGCCTGGTCCGCTCCGCGGGCGTCACCGCCGACCATGACGACGACGTCGCCGTCCTGGTCCTCCAGCACCCCAACCGCACCGGCCCCGACGGCGAACTGTTCCGCAACGCCGCCCTCGAACTCCTCGGCGGCGTCGAAGCCGCCCCACGCGCGCGTGCCTTCGCCTCCGGCGTCCTCACCAGCTGGCGCTTCCCCGCCGACCTGCACGACCTCGGCGTCCTCGCCACCAGCGAACTCGTCGCCAACTCCCTCCAGCACGGCACCCCGCCCATGCGCCTGCGCCTGCGCCGCACCGACCGCCGGCTGATCATCGAGGTCACCGACGGCGACGACCACCTCCCGCGCCGCCGCCGCGCCGAACCCGGCGACGAGTCGGGCCGGGGCATCGCGATCGTGGCGACCATCGCCTCCCACTGGGGCAGCAGACGCACCCCGGGCGGCGGCAAGGCGGTGTGGTGCGAGTTCCTCCTCCCCCGAGCCGTCGCTGACACCGGCTGACGGACATGAAGAGGCGGCCGTCGCCCATTGACGACGGCCGCCCCTTCTCACTTCCGGCCGCTGCCCGGCCTCACGCCTCGGCGGTCACCGGCTCCGCGGCGGTGCCGCCCCGGGCGACCACCCGGTTCCGCGCCTGCCACGGCTGATCCTGCGCCACGGTGAGCTGCCGCCCGAGGCGCAGCGCGAGCACGCTGATCCCCAGCGAGAACAGCAGGAACGTCACGATGTACGGAGCGTGCAGCGACGCCCCCATCGGCCCGCCCACGGCCGGCCCGACCGCCAGCGCCAACTGCTTCACCAGGGCGAACGCCGAGTTGTACTGCCCCGCGAGCCCCGTCGGCGCCAGATCCGCGACCAGCGGCGCGACCGTCGGCGACAGCATCGCCTCACCCAGCCCGAACAGCGCGTACGTCGACACGAACGCGGCCGTCGCCATCTCCTGGCTGCCGTGCCCGAGCCCGGCGTACCCGGCCGCCAGCCACGCCACGGCCCAGATCAGCCCCACGGCCGCGACCACCCGCGACCGCCTGCGCCGCTCGACGAACTTCAGTACGGCGAACTGCGCGACGACGATCATCGCGGTGTTGGCGGCGAGCGCCGTCCCGAGAGCGGACGTCGAGATCCCGGCGGCCTCCACCCCGTACGCGCTCAGCCCCGACTCGAACTGCCCGTAGCAGGCGAAGAACAGCACGAAGCCCAGCACACACAGCTGCACCATGGCCCGGTTGCCGAGCAACTGCTTCCAGCTCCCCTTCGCCGACCCCGACGGAGCGCCCTCGACCCGAGGAGCGTGCGGCACGCGCACCGTCGCCATCACCACGACCAGCAGCAGGAACATCGCCGCCTCGATCGCGAACAGCAGCGTGAACGACGACACGCGCGTGGTGTCGACCAGATGCCCGCCGATCAGCCCGCCGACGCCGAGCCCGAGGTTCTGGAGGAAGAACTGCATGGCGAAGGCCCGCGACCGCGTCTCCGTGGTCGAACAGTCGACGATCATCGTCGCCAGCGCCGGCTGCATCACGGCCTGCCCGGCCCCGAGAGCGCCCGCCGCGGCCAGGACGGCTGCGGCGTTGCCCGCGAGCCCGAGGCTCAGCGCGCCCACGGCGGCGGTGACCAGGGCGGCGATCAGTACCGGAAGCGGGCCGCGCCGCACGATCGCCCGACCGGCGAACGGCAGCACGATCAGCGCGGCCACGGCGAACACGGCGAGGACGAGCCCCGCCGTCACGGCACCGAGGCCCCGCACCTGCGCCACATAGACGTACAGGTAGGGGACGGTGAAGCCGAGCCCGAACGCGCTGAGTGCGTTGCCCACGTGGATCCGGCGCATCGCTGCGCCCATCGCCCTGGTCACGTTCACCTCTCTCAGGTAGGAGCCGACCGGATAGATGGCCGGTCTCAGTACTTAGAACCGAAGACTTCGAAGATAAATTTCGAAGCTAAAGGCTACACATCAAAGGACTTTAAAGCCATCCGCCCCATGCGATACTTGCGCCCATGGGCGACACCCCCGACAGCACAGGCATCGGCAGCGAGCCGACCCTCGAAGAGCAGATCGCCGCCTACCAGCGCGAGTTCCAGGACCTCGACCCCCAGGTCGAGAAGATCGTCTCGGCGCTGTCCCGCCTCAACCGGCGGATGAACGTCGCCTACGGCCGCCAGACCGCCGCGCTCGGCATCAGCAACGCCGAGTGGGAGGTCCTCAAGGCGCTCGTCCTCTCCGGGGCTCCGTACCGCCTGGGCCCGAGCGACCTCGCCAAGCGGCTGGGTCTGACGCCGGCCGCGATGACCCACCGGATCGACCGCATGGTCTCCGAGGGACTGGTGACCCGGGAACGGGACGAGAACAACCGGGTCCGGGTGATCGTGGAGCTGACGCCCGAGGGCCGGGAGAAGTGGCTGGAGGCGATGCGCATGGCGACGGTCTTCGAAGAGGACCTGCTCCAGGACCTCAGCGCCGAGGACCGCACGGCCCTCGGTGACGTGCTCACCAGACTCCTGCGCCGGGTGGAGCACGCCCAGCCGGACGCGGGCGGACGCCTCAGTGACCTCGACTGAAAAGATCTTGACAGGGGCCACTTGACAGCCCTCTGGCCGATCCGTAGAGTTCTTCGGGTTGCCACGGAGCCGTAACGGTTCTTCGGTAGCACCTCCGCCGCTGAAGCGGCACCTCACACCACAGCAAGATCTCCCAGCGGGGTTCAATTCGGCTTGCCTTCGGCGTGCTCGAATTGAATTCGATTGGGATCCGGCAGTTCGATCGGCTCGCTCGACTCGATTAGCACTTGCCGGGACGGATCCGCTAAGGTTTGAGACGTCGGAACGGCCCAACAGCCGGGAAGACAACCCCCTCTGACGGGGAATCAGGGCCGAAAGGATCTGATAGAGTCGGAAACGCCGGAAGGGAAACCGCGAGAGCGGGGAACCGGAAAGCACCGAGGAAATCGGATCGCGAAAAGGTCTGATAGAGTCGGAAACGCAAGACCGAAGGGAAGCGCCCGGAGGAAAGCCTGAGAGTCTCTCGGGTGAGTACAAAGGAAGCGTCCGTTCCTTGAGAACTCAACAGCGTGCCAAAAATCAACGCCAGATATGTTGATACCCCGTCCC
>NZ_JBIARQ010000012.1:0-275891 GCF_042890065.1 Streptomyces sp. NPDC002328
AGGCCCGACCGTCTCGCCGACCCACTCACCCATCGCCACATGACGAGTCTGGCCCTGCCGCTGACGCGGCAGGGCCAGAACCCCAAGATCTTCATGAGCCTTCTAGGGCCTGTGTGCGGTCGTGATCAGTATGGGTATTTCGCTGCCCTGGTGAGGCTCATCGAGCCGTGCCTGCCGATGGGTGGGTACGGCCGGGCGGGGGTCAGGCGGGCGGGGTGTCGGGGCGAGCGTCGTACACGGCGCGGGCGGCGTCGATGTGCGCCAGGTGCGTGATGCTCCACTCCAACAGGGGTGCGGTGGCCTCGCGGAGGGTCCTGCCCATCGGAGTGAGTTCGTAACTGACGTGCGGCGGCATGACGTTGCGGACGGTCCGGGTGAGGATCCCGTCGCGTTCCAGGCCGCGCAGGGTGACGGTGAGCATACGCTGGCTGATCCCGTCGACGGCGCGCTTGAGTTCGGTGAAGCGGCGCGGCCCCTGGCTGAGGTTACGCACGATCAGCAGCGACCACTTGTCGCCGACGATGCCGAGGACTTCACGGGCCTGGCACGGGTCCTCCGGCCGGGCCGGCTGCGACTCGCCGCCCGCTGTGCCGCTCATGGTTACCTCCAGAGAACCGGGGCACCGAAATGTGCCTTATTGATCGGGGTGCGGCAGGTGCAGCACGATGAAATCGGTTCCTGAAGAGTACCGAGGCACGAACAGGAACCGTAATGGTCCCGCTCCTCCACGCCCCGCCACGCCCCGAAGAGAAAGAACGTTCCCCTCATGTCAACTTTTCTGCTGGTACACGGCGCCTGGCACAGCGGCCGGTGCTGGGAGCGGGTGGTCCCGCTGCTGGAGTCGGCCGGACACCGCGTGTTCGCACCCTCGCTGACCGGCTACGGCGACAAGGCACACCTGCTCGGTCCCGAGGTCGGGCTGGACACGCACGTCGCGGACGTCGTGCAGCTGATCCACGAGGAGGACCTGACCGAGGTGGTGCTCGTGGGTCACAGCTACGCGGGGCTGGTCGTCTCGTCCGTGGCCAACGAGGTACCGGAACGGATCGCGCACCTTGTGTACCTCGACGCGATGGTCCCGGAGCACGGCGAGACCGCCGTCGACGTGCAGCCCATGACCCAGAGCCTGATCGACCTGGCCGCCAGGTCCGACAACGGCTGGCGCATCCCGCCGTTGCCCGAGATGCCTCCGCCCCTCGGCCTGTTCGGGGTCACGGACCCGGCGGACGTCGCATGGCTGCGTGCGATGCTCTCCGACCATCCAGTGCGCTGCCTGCGGCAACCGGTCCGGCTGGACAACCCTGCCGTGGACTCGGTTCCGCGCACGCACATCCACTGCGTCGGCGCAGAGCCGGAAGGCATCGTGCGGAGGCCCGTCCCCGCAGCACAGCCCAACGGCTCCCCGGCACGGATACGGGAACTGCCGACCGGGCACGACTGCATGATCACCATGCCGGCAGACCTGAGCGAACTGCTGCTTGAATCCACCCTTCGGTAGCCACCGGACCGGGTAGGGGCCGTACTCGCAGCGAAATACGCATACTGATCACGACCGCACACAAGCCCTGGTCCGGCGAACCGGCGCCCCTCGTCGGCCGGCCGCGCTCATACGGACCCCGCTCACCGCCCGTCTCCCGGTCGGACAGCGCGGCACTCGCCGTCGCTGCCGCTTCGGGGAAGGAACCCACGATGACGCACACGGCACCGGTCACGATCGAGCAGGAACGTCACGAACTCGAGGCCGATGGGGGACAGGCGACCGGTCGGGGCGGCGAGCGCCGTCGGGGCGGTCTCGTCGGCAGGGCGCTGCGGACGTTCGCCGGCCTGCTGGCGGTCGTCGCGTCGATCCTCGTCGTCGGCGCGCAGCCGGCCGCCGCGCACCCGCCCACCGGATCGGTGTACGTGTGGGCCAGCGACGTGCGGGTGCGCACCTGCCAGAGCACCACCTGCTCCCTCGCCACCAACGAACGGCTGACCAGGGTCAGGGTCCAGGCGTACTGCCAGATGGACAACGGCGCGGCAGGCCGCGTGACGGACGGCCCGTACACCAACACCTACTGGGTGCAGGTCATCACGCCGGGCCGGACGCTGGGCTGGATCTCGGCGGTGTACGTCAGCGGCGGCTCCAACAACTCCCCGGTGCCCGGCGCCCCGGTCGACGGCCCGTCGGACCCCACCATCGACTGCGAGTTCATCTGACCGTCCCGGCAACCCACAGACGACCGAGGTCCCATGAACACGAGAAGTCCGGCCAGGGCGATCGCGACGGCCGCCGCGGTGGCCGCCACCCTCTTGACCATGTCCCCGGCGGCCTCAGCGGCCCCCGCAGCCCCCGCGGCGCCGGCGCCTGTCCCTGTGACCGCACGCGCCGCCCTGACCTCGGTCTACATCTGGGCCTCGAACGTGAACGTCCGCCACGACGGAGCCGACGCGGACTGCGTCTTCCACCCCTCCCGGGCCTCCTGCCCGACGGTCGTGGCCACCGTCTCGCGCACGACGGCACAGGGCCACTGCCAGCGGCAGGGCGAGACCATCCACGACAGCGGCTACAGCAACCGCTGGTGGACCCTGGTCGAGCTGGCCGACGGGAGGATCGGCTGGGTCAACAACATCTACATCCGGGGCGGCGAGAAGATCGCCGGAGTGCCCGACTGCTCCTGGTGACCCTCGGCAACCGCCCCGCACGGAGGTGCCGGCACCCGTACTGGACGGGTGCCGGCACCCAGCCCCAGTGACTGCCGGGGGGCTCGGGATACGTCCACCGGCTGCGGACATGAGCGGCCGTGGACGACAGGAGCGGCGGGGCCGGGGACTCAGATGTCCCGGAACGTCTCGATCTGTGCGCCGATCGAGTTCAGGCGTTCCGCCAGGTCCTCGTAACCCCGGTTGATGACGTACACGTTGCGCAGGACGGACGTTCCCTCCGCCGCCATCATCGCCAGCAGGACGACCACCGCGGGGCGCAGGGCGGGTGGGCACATCATCTCGGCGGCGCGCCAGCGGGTGGGGCCCTCGACCAGGACGCGGTGCGGGTCCAGCAACTGGAGCCGTCCGCCGAGGCGGTTGAGGTCGGTGAGGTAGATCGCGCGGTTGTCGTAGACCCAGTCGTGGATGAGGGTCTTGCCCTGGGCGACGGCCGCGATGGCCGCGAAGAAGGGCACGTTGTCGATGTTCAGGCCGGGGAACGGCATCGGGTGGATCTTGTCGATCGGCGCCTCCAGCTTGGAGGGCCGGACGGTGAGGTCCACCAGGCGGGTGCGGCCGTTGTCGGCGGGGTACTCCGGCGTGCGGTCGTGGTCGAGCCCCATCTCCTCCAGGACGGCCAGCTCGATCTCCAGGAACTCGATCGGCACCCGGCGCACCGTCAGCTCCGACTCCGTGACGACGGCGGCGGCCAGCAGGCTCATCGCCTCGACCGGGTCCTCGGAGGGGGAGTAGTCGACGTCGGCGTCGATGTCCGGCACGCCGTGCACGGTGAGCGTGGTCGTGCCGATGCCCTCGACCTTCACGCCGAGCGCCTCCAGGAAGAAACACAGGTCCTGGACCATGTAGTTGGAGGAGGCGTTGCGGATGACGGTGACGCCGTCGTGCCGGGCGGCGGCCAACAGCGCGTTCTCGGTGACCGTGTCGCCGCGCTCGGTCAGCACGATCGGACGGTCCGGGCGCACCGAGCGGTCGACCTGCGCGTGGTACTGCCCCTCCGTCGCCGCGATGTCCAGCCCGAACCGGCGCAGCGCGATCATGTGCGGCTCGATCGTCCGCGTCCCGAGGTCGCAGCCACCGGCGTACGGCAGCTTGAAGTGGTCCATGCGGTGCAGCAGCGGGCCGAAGAACATGATGATCGACCGGGTGCGGACGGCGGCGTCCGCGTCGATCGCGTCCATGTCCAGCTTGGCCGGCGGGACGATCTCCAGGTCCACGCCGTCGTTGACCCAACGCGTGCGTACGCCGATGGAGTTGAGGACCTCCAGGAGGCGGTAGACCTCCTCGATCCGGGCGACCCTGCGCAGCACCGTGCGTCCCCGGTTGAGCAGGGACGCGCAGAGCAGCGCCACGCAGGCGTTCTTGCTGGTCTTGACGTCGATGGCGCCGGACAGCCGCCGGCGCCCCACGACGCGCAGATGCATCGGCCCCGCGTAGCCCAGAGAGACGATCTCGCTGTCCAGCGCCTCGCCGATTCGAGCGATCATCTCAAGACTGATGTTCTGGTTTCCGCGCTCGATGCGGTTGACGGCGCTCTGGCTGGTTCCTAGCGCGTCGGCCAGCTGTGCCTGTGTCCAGCCCCGGTGCTGACGGGCGTCACGGATGAGCTTGCCGATGCGTACGAGGTAATCGTCTGCCATGGGGTTGAGGTTATCTCAGATATGAGATTGCACCTCGCTGGGGGGGCCATTCGGGTGATGGCGTGTCAGCGGCGTTTGGCGTTACGGGTCCGGCGCCAGCCGAACGGCCCCGGCAGATCCATGGACGTCGTACGGCGTCCGGTGCTGCTGTGGGTGTGGCGCGGGCCGTGCGAGCCGCCCCCGGTGGTGATGGACCAGGAGCGCCGGTTGATGTTCAGGCGCACGCCGGGCAGGATCCGGAAACTCTTGCGGAAGGTGAGGGGCATCGGGCCTCCTTGGTCGGGTCGAGCGGCGGTCGGGTCGCGCCGGGTCGCGCTGCTCGCGCTGGGTCGTGCAGCGGGAAGCGTTCTCGCTGTCGTCTACCCCGGGTCCGCCGTGACATGGCCACGCGTATCGCCCGTACTGCCGCGCGCGGGGGCCTCGCCCCGCCTCCGGGCCGCGCTCGCGCACGCCGTCGTAGGGGCATGGCGCGGCCCCGGGCATGACCAACCAGCCCTCATGTACTAGAGTTATCTCGACATCGAGATATCTGCCGAGGCGCACCGCAGCCGCCCACTCCAGTAAGGGTTACCTAACTTAGCCTGACCTTAGCGGATCGGCCAAGCTCGCGTGGCGGCAGGATGCGGTGGTACGCGCACATGGAATGAAGGAGACTGTCGTGTCGGCGAACAGCTTCGACGCCCGCAGCACGCTGCAGGTGGGCGACGAGTCGTACGAGATCTTCCGGCTGGACAAGGTGGAAGGCTCGGCTCGCCTTCCGTACAGCCTGAAGGTGCTGCTGGAGAACCTTCTCCGTACCGAGGACGGCGCGAACATCACCGCCGACCACATCCGGGCCCTCGGCAACTGGGACTCGCAGGCCCAGCCCAGCCAGGAGATCCAGTTCACGCCTGCCCGCGTGATCATGCAGGACTTCACCGGCGTCCCCTGTGTGGTGGACCTCGCCACCATGCGTGAGGCCGTCAAGGAGCTCGGCGGCGACCCGGCGAAGATCAACCCGCTGGCCCCGGCCGAGCTGGTCATCGACCACTCCGTCATCGCCGACAAGTTCGGCACGAACGACGCCTTCGCGCAGAACGTCGAGCTGGAGTACGGCCGCAACAAGGAGCGCTACCAGTTCCTGCGCTGGGGCCAGACCGCGTTCGACGAGTTCAAGGTCGTACCGCCCGGCACCGGCATCGTCCACCAGGTGAACATCGAGCACCTGGCCCGCACGGTCATGGTCCGCAACGGCCAGGCGTACCCCGACACCCTCGTCGGCACCGACTCGCACACCACCATGGTCAACGGCCTCGGCGTCCTCGGCTGGGGCGTCGGCGGCATCGAGGCCGAGGCCGCGATGCTCGGCCAGCCGGTCTCCATGCTCATCCCGCGTGTCGTCGGCTTCAAGCTCACCGGTGAGCTCACCCCCGGCACCACCGCCACCGACCTGGTGCTCACGATCACCGAGATGCTGCGCAAGCACGGCGTCGTCGGCAAGTTCGTCGAGTTCTACGGCGAGGGCGTGGCCGCCACCTCCCTCGCCAACCGCGCCACCATCGGCAACATGTCGCCGGAGTTCGGCTCCACCGCGGCGATCTTCCCGATCGACGGCGAGACGATCAACTACCTGAAGCTGACCGGCCGCAGCGAGCAGCAGGTCGCGCTCGTCGAGGCCTACGCCAAGGAGCAGGGCCTCTGGCTGGATCCGCAGGCCGAGCCGGACTTCTCCGAGAAGCTGGAGCTGGACCTGTCGACGGTCGTCCCGTCGATCGCCGGCCCGAAGCGTCCGCAGGACCGTATCGTCCTCGCCAACGCCGCCGAGCAGTTCAAGCAGGACGTCCTCAACTACGTCGACTCCGTGGACGAGTCCGGCAAGGAGTCCTTCCCGGCCTCCGACTCCCCGGCCGTCGCCCCGAACGGCTCCCCGTCCAACCCGGTCACCGTGACCGCCCCCGACGGCTCGACGTACGAGATCGACCACGGCGCGGTGACGGTCGCGGCCATCACCTCCTGCACCAACACCTCCAACCCGTACGTCATGGTCGCCGCCGCGCTCGTCGCGAAGAAGGCCGTGGAGAAGGGCCTGACCCGCAAGCCGTGGGTCAAGACCACCCTCGCCCCGGGTTCGAAGGTCGTGACGGACTACTTCGACAAGGCCGGTCTGACCCCGTACCTCGACAAGGTCGGCTTCAACCTGGTCGGTTACGGCTGCACCACCTGCATCGGCAACTCCGGCCCGCTGCCGGACGAGGTCTCCAAGGCCGTCAACGACCATGACCTGGCCGTGACTTCGGTCCTCTCCGGCAACCGCAACTTCGAGGGCCGGATCAACCCCGACGTCAAGATGAACTACCTGGCCTCCCCGCCGCTGGTCGTCGCGTACGCCCTCGCGGGCTCCATGAAGGTGGACATCACGCGCGACGCGCTCGGCACGGACCAGGAGGGCAAGCCGGTCTTCCTGTCCGACATCTGGCCCTCCGAGGCCGAGGTCAACGACGTCGTCGCGAACGCCATCGGCGAGGACATGTTCAACAAGTCCTACCAGGACGTCTTCGCGGGCGACGCCCAGTGGCAGGCGCTGCCGATCCCGAGCGGCAACACCTTCGAGTGGGACCCGCAGTCGACGTACGTCCGCAAGCCCCCGTACTTCGAGGGCATGACGATGGAGACCACCCCGGTCTCGGACATCGCCGGCGCCCGCGTCCTCGCCAAGCTGGGCGACTCGGTCACCACCGACCACATCTCCCCGGCCGGCGCGATCAAGGCCGACACCCCCGGAGGCAAGTACCTCACGGAGCACGGTGTCGAGCGTCGTGACTTCAACAGCTACGGCTCGCGCCGAGGCAACCACGAGGTCATGATCCGCGGCACGTTCGCCAACATCCGTCTGCGCAACCAGATCGCGCCGGGAACGGAAGGCGGCTACACTCGCGACTTCACCCAGGACGGCGGTCCGGTGTCGTTCATCTACGACGCCTCCCGCAACTACATCGAGCAGGGCATCCCGCTGGTCATCCTGGCCGGCAAGGAGTACGGCTCCGGCTCGTCCCGTGACTGGGCGGCCAAGGGCACGGCCCTCCTCGGCGTGAAGGCCGTCGTCGCCGAGTCCTACGAGCGCATCCACCGCTCGAACCTCATCGGCATGGGCGTCCTCCCGCTCCAGTTCCCCGAGGGCGCCTCCGCCCAGTCCCTCGGCCTGACCGGCGAGGAGACCTTCTCCATCGCGGGCGTCACCGAGCTGAACGAGGGCACCACGCCGCGCACGGTGAAGGTCACCACCGACACGGGCGTCGAGTTCGACGCGGTCGTCCGCATCGACACCCCCGGTGAGGCCGACTACTACCGCAACGGCGGCATCATGCAGTACGTGCTGCGCAGCCTGATCCGCAAGTAAGCGATCAACTGAGCGGTCAAGTAAGCGGTACGGAACGGCAGTTGAGGGCCGCATCCCCGAGGACGGGGGTGCGGCCCTTCGCCGTGTTCGTCCCGGGTCATCACCCACCCTCTGGCTGAGCACAGCATTCCCCCAGCCGACCGGGACACGATCGGGACATGACTGACACCACCGGGTCCCGAACCGGGCGTATCCGAGTGATCGAGGCGGAGGAGGGGAGATGAGCGCCGAACGTCACGGCCGACGGCTCGCGCACCGGCTACGCAACCACGCTTCCCGCAGCCGTGCTTCCCTCAGCCGCGCTGCCCGCAACAGCGCTTCCGGCAACGGCGCTCCCGGATACCGCCTTTCCAGCAACAGCGCTCCCGGATACCGCCTTTCCAGCAACAGCGCTCCCGGATACCGCCTTTCCAGCAACAGCTCTTCCGGCAGCCCCTCTCCCCTCAGTCGTCCCGGCCGCAGCCGCTCCCTGTGCCGTGGTGCCCCGCGTGACCGCGCCCCGGCGACGACCAGTCCCCCCGCTCCTCTGACCCGAACCGGGCCCGGGGCGACGCTTCACCCCGTCGAGTGAAGTGCCGTCGGTTCGCATGAGGCTGCGCAGGACTGCCGCTATCGTTCTCTCCCCGACAGCGAGGGGGGATCGTCGTGGCGCGAGCGAAATCGGATACTTCGGCCAACTCCATCTGGCCGCCCGCAGAGTTCCTGGAGGCGTTCAACAAGCTGGGCGAGGGTGACAAGGCGCTTGTCCTCGGCCTGATCGAGCAACAAGTGGCGGCCCGCGAGCGGGAAGACCGCCGCAGGGCGTGGCTCGCGGTCGTCCTCGGTCTCGCGTTCGCCTGCCTGGCCTTCTATCTGGAGACGAGGGGCGACCCGTACGTCAGCCTCGGAGTCGTCGCACTGGCGGTCATCCTCGTCTGGTGGCTGATGAACAGATCGAGCCGTGACGCCTCCGGCGGGGCGCCGCTCGCCCTGGTGCGCGGTATCTCCCAGCCCCCGCAGGTGTGAAGGCTCCGGCCGGCCCTTCCCCACTTTACAAGTCGGCCGCCTGGCGCTACCTTCCGCCTCAGGTGGGGTGGGAGCGCTCCCATTTCGGTGGACCGGAACCCGCCCCCGGGTTCGCTCCCGCTTCACGTCTCGCACTCCCTACATGCGCACCCTGCGACGGCAGTCGTGCCGTCCTGTAGCACCCGCACTCCCCCCACCCGCACGGTCCGTACACGGAAGGACGGACTCCCTCATGCGAAGTGTCATGATCATGGCAAAAACGGGGCTGAGCTTACGCACCAGGGCTCTTCTCCTCGTCTTCGTCTCGCTCCTGGCCACCGTCCCGGCCGTCGGCCTCATCGTCTCCGCCGGCGGCAGGGCCGAGGCCCACGGCACCCCCATGAAGCCCGGCAGCCGCACCTTCCTGTGCTGGCAGGACGGGCTCACCGACACCGGTGAGATCAAACCGATCAACCCGGCCTGCCGGAACGCCCAACAGGTCAGCGGCACCACGCCGTTCTACAACTGGTTCTCGGTGCTGCGCTCCGACGGAGCCGGCCGCACCCGCGGCTTCGTGCCCGACGGTCAGTTGTGCAGCGGCGGCAACACCAACTTCACCGGCTTCAACGCCCCCCGCAACGACTGGCCGCTGACCCACCTCACCGCCGGCGCCACAGTCGACTTCTCCTACAACGCCTGGGCCGCGCACCCGGGTTGGTTCTACGTCTACATCACCAAGGACGGCTTCGACCCGACCAGGACCCTCACCTGGAACGACATCGAGGACCGCCCCTTCCTCTCCGTCGACCACCCGCCGCTCAACGGCAGCCCCGGCACGGTCGAGGCCAACTACTCCTGGTCCGGCCGGCTTCCGGCCAACAAGTCGGGCCGCCACATCGTCTACGTGGTCTGGCAGCGCTCCGACAGCCAGGAGACCTTCTACTCCTGCTCCGACGTCGTCTTCGACGGCGGCAACGGCGAGGTCACCGGCATCCACGAGCCCGGCAACCCCACCGAGCCCGTCCCCGGCACCTGCACCGCCACCCGCAGGACGACCGGCTCCTGGAACGGCGGCTACCAGTCCGAGGTGACCGTCACCAACTCCGGGAACGTGCCCATGCTCGGCTGGATGGTCGACTGGTCACTGCCCGCGGGCCAGCGGATCGACAGCCTGTGGAGCGGCAACGCCACCTACAACGGCCAGGCGGTGATGGTCCACAACGCCAACTGGAACGGCTCGTTGAGTCCGGGCCAGAGTGCGACGTTCGGCTACGTCGTCGCCGGTTCCGGCGGTGACAGCACCACCAGCCTGCCCTGCCGCGTGGGTTAGCCGACCCGCTTCGGCGGATCACCGGACCCGGATCCGGTGGGCGGTGCGCCTCCCCGCCCACCGGATCCGCATGCGCGTCCGCAACCGGCCTCGCGTCCCGGTCGCCGTAAAACCCCTTGCACGGCCACCGCGCGCTCGCCTACATTCGCTCACATGGGAACTCTGTGATCGCCCCCCGCCCGACCGTGTAGAGCTCAGCTCCGCCGTCGTGGCGTGCCGATTCGTCCTCGAATCCGTTCTACCGGCCGTTCCGCGCGGCCGAGAACAGGGGCTTTCGCATGCGTGCGCCTTTTTCTGCTGTTCCCGGTACATCGCCGTCTTCGTCGTCGGCCTCCCCCTCGTCGTCCTCCTCCCCGTCCTCCTCCCCGTCTCCCTCCCAGCTCTCCCTGCACGGCGTCATCAAGCGCTACGACGACCGTGCCGTCCTCGACCAGGTCGCCTTCGCGCTCGCCCCCGGCGAGAAGGCGGGCGTGATCGGCGAGAACGGTGCCGGCAAGTCCACGCTGCTGCGACTCCTCGCCGGGGAGGAGCGGCCCGACGCCGGGGAGGTGAACGTCGTCGCGCCCGGCGGAACCGGTTACCTCGCCCAGAGCCTCGGTCTGCCGCCGGAGGCCACCGTCCAGGACGCCGTCGACCTGGCGCTCGCGGAGCTGCGCGGGCTGGAGGCGGCGCTGCGGCGCACGGAGGCCGCGCTGGCCGAGGCGTCCGAGGGCCCTGAGCTGACGGCCGCCCTCGACGCGTACGCGCGGCTCACCGAGCGGTACGAAGCCCGTGAGGGCTATGCCGCCGACGCCCGTGTCGACGCCGCCCTGCACGGCCTGGGTCTGCCCGACCTGTCCCGGGGCCGTCGCCTGGGCACCCTCTCCGGCGGCGAGCGCTCCCGGCTGGCGCTGGCCGCCACACTGGCATCGCGCCCCGAGTTGCTGCTGCTCGACGAGCCGACCAACGACCTCGACGACCGCGCCGTCCACTGGCTGGAGGAGCACCTGCGGGCCCACCGCGGGACCGTCGTCGCCGTCACCCACGACCGTGTGTTCCTGGAACGGCTCACCGCCACGGTCCTGGAGGTCGACGCCGGTCGCGTCACCCGCCACGGCGACGGCTACGTCGGCTACCTCGCCGCCAAGGCCGCCGAACGCCGGCGCAGGCAGCAGCAGTACGACGAGTGGCGTGCCGAACTCGACCGCAGCCGTCGGCTCGCAGCCTCCAACGTCGTACGACTGGACGCCATACCGCGCAACATGGCGAAAGCCGCCTTCGGACACGGCGGCTTCCGTCTGCGGGGGCGGGCGCACGGCGCGATGAGCCGCATCCGCAACGCCAAGGAACGGGTCGAACGGCTCACCGCCCACCCGGTGGCGCCGCCGGCGGAGCCGCTGACCTTCACGGCCCGCATCGCCACAGCCAAGGACGGGACGGGGACCGCGGGCGGTTCGGACGCGCCGCACGGAGCACCGGCCGTGCGGCTGGACGGTGTCGTCGTGGACGATCGTCTGCGGGTGCCGGAGTTGAGCATCGGCCCAGGGGAACGCGTGTTGGTCACCGGGCCCAACGGCGCGGGCAAGACAACCCTGTTGCGGGTTCTGGCCGGTGAACTGCGCCCGGACGAGGGCGCGTCGATCGTACTCGGCCGGGTGGGTCACCTCCGGCAGGAGGAGACGCCGTGGCCGCCGGGGCTGACCGTGCTGGAGGCCTACGCCCAGGGCCGCCCCGGCGACCGGGACGAGCACGCCGAACTGCTGCTGTCCACCGGCCTCTTCGCGCCGACGGAACTACGCCGGCGCGTGGGGGAGTCGTCGTACGGCCAGCGACGCCGCATCGAACTCGCCCGGCTGGTCCGCGGACCGGTGGACCTGCTCCTGCTGGACGAGCCCACCAACCATCTCTCCCCGGCGCTCGTCGAGGAGCTGGAGGCGGCGCTGGCCGGCTACGGGGGCGCGCTCGTGCTCGTCACCCACGACCGCCGGATGCGGGCCCGCTTCACCGGCAGGCGGCTCGAGATGCGCGAGGGGGCGGTGGTAGGCGACCGGTGAGGAGGGGCGCGCGTCACCCGTCCAACACGCCCCGCAACCAGCTCAGTTGCCGCCGCACATGCTCCGCCTCGCCCCCCTCGTGCCCGTTGTACGGATACGCGTGCA
Organism: Streptomyces sp. NPDC002328; assembly: GCF_042890065.1. NCBI lineage: Bacteria > Bacillati > Actinomycetota > Actinomycetes > Kitasatosporales > Streptomycetaceae > Streptomyces > Streptomyces sp. NPDC002328. The sequence continues at coordinate 12,172 of NZ_JBIARQ010000012.1, forward strand.
GCTCCTTGCGAGGGGCCTCGCCCCGCAGCTCCCCGTACCGGTTGAACGCCGCGTACACCCCGCTCGGCGGGCACACCGTGTCCCGCAGGCCCGTTCCGAAGTGGGCCGGGGCGTGGGCGCGGCGGGCGAAGGAGATCCCCTCGACGTAGGAGAGGGTGCGGTACGCGGGCCCCTCCGCGCCCCGGTGGACGGCGAGATACGCCGCGATCTCGCCGTAGGGACCGGCGTCGGTCAGTTCCAGGGCGCGGCGGATGCCGCACAGCAGGGGCGCGGTGACCAGGGCGGCGGCCAGGTCGGGGACCAGGCCCGCGACGGCCAGGGCGAGACCGCCGCCCTGGCTGTTGCCGACCGCGGCGATCCGCGTCCCGTCCACGCCCGGCAACGCCCGCACCGCGGTCACCGCGCGCACCGCGTCGGTGATCAGCCGGCGGTAGTGGTAGTCGTGCGGCGCGAGGAGCCCGCGGACGGCCGGACCGGGACCGCCGGGCGCGGCGGCGTACGGGTCGGGGGTGTCGCCCCCGTTGCCGTACTGGTCGCCCTGGCCGCGGTTGTCCATCAGCAGGTGCGCGTACCCGGCGTTCACCCAGGTCAGACGCTCGTGAGGGAGGCCGCGGCCACGGCCGTAGCCGACGTACTCGACGACCGCTGGGAGCGCGGGAGGCGCTTCGTGCGGCTCCGCGCCGGGCGTCCGCGCGGGCCGGCTGTACCAGGCCCGCACCGGTTCGCCCGCGAAGCCGCGGAACGTCACGTCCCAGGTCTCGGTCAGGCGCAGGCCGGTCTGCACGGGCCGGACCGCGACCAGCGGCTCGTGCTGCGCGGCGTCCTTCAGGGTGTCGCGCCAGAACGTGTCGAAGCCGGCGGGCTCGTCCAGGTCGGGACGGTGGCGTTCCAGCTCGGGCAGGGGCAGGTCGAACGCGGGCACGGGCGGCACCTCGCAGGTCGTGGGCGATCGATCGTTGCGTACGACGTCCAGAAATTTGCGGAGGACAGTACCACTCGACTCACCCGTTCTACCCCGCACTTCGACGTTTCCAACGCCCGTCCCGCCTCAACGGCCGCCCGTGCAGCACCCATTGACAGCGCTTTCCGTGTGCCCGTACGTTGCCGCAGAGTTACCGGTAAGGGCACGAAAGTTTCGAGGCGCGCCAGTCGGGGCGTCCGGAGATCGAGCGTTTCTGATGACGCCCCGGGAGGCCCGAGCATGAGCACCTCCACCACATCGGCCCCACCGCCGGGCACCCGGCAGCCGCCGAAGACCCGGCACGGTCCACCGGTTCCGCCCGCTCGGCGCGGCCTGCGGCGGGCCCTGCGCCGCGACTGGCAGCTGTACTCGCTGGTCGTGCTGCCGCTGCTGTTCTTCCTGGTCTTCCGCTATCTGCCGATGATCGGCAACGTGATCGCCTTCCGCCGCTTCGAGCCGGGCGGTTCGATCCTGGGGGAGCAGTGGGTCGGGCTGCGGTACGTGGAGATGTTCCTGAGCGACCCCACCTTCTGGCAGGTCTTCCGCAACACGCTGTGGCTCGGCGCGCTCACCCTCGTCTTCTGCTTCCCGATCCCGATCGTGCTGGCGCTGCTGCTCAACGAGGTGCGCCGCACCGCGCTCAAGCGGTTCGTGCAGTCGGTGTCGTATCTGCCGCACTTCCTGTCGATCGTGATCGTCGCCGGCATCACCATGCAGATGCTCGCCACGGACGGGCCGCTCAACCACGTGCTCGGCTGGTTCGGCCACGACCCGATCCGGTTCGTCCAGGAACCCGAGTGGTTCCGCACGATCTACGTCGGCTCCGAGATCTGGCAGACCGCCGGCTGGGGCACCATCCTCTACCTCGCCGCGCTCACCACGATCGACGACGACCTCTACGAGGCCGCCCGCATCGACGGCGCGAACCGCTGGCGGCAGATCTGGCACGTCACCCTGCCCGGCATCCGCCCCACGATGGTCACGCTGCTGATCCTCAACATCGGCACCTTCATGGCGGTCGGCTTCGAGAAGATCCTGCTGCTCTACAACCCGCTGACCTACCCGACGGCCGACGTGGTCTCCACGTACCTCTACCGGGCCGGCGTCGAGTCCAACAGCTTCAGCTACGCCGCGGCGATCGGTCTGTTCGAGGCGGTCATCGGACTGGTGCTGATCACCTCCGCGAACCAGCTGTCGCGCCGCACGGTGGGGACGAGCCTGTGGTGACCCGCGACCGGCCGACGCGCGGCTATCGCGTCTTCCAGGGCGTCAACGGCGTCGTCCTCACCTTCGTCGTGCTGGTGACCCTCTACCCCTTCGCCAACATCGTCGCCCGCTCCTTCAGCGGCGAACGCCAGATCCGGGCCGGTGAAGTGACGCTGTGGCCCAAGGGGTTCGACCTCACCACCTACGAGATCGTCCTCCGCGACTCGATGTTCTGGCGCAACTACGGCAACACCGTGCTGTACACGGTGCTGTCGACGGTCGTCGCCATGGTCCTGACGACCTGCTACGCCTACGTGCTGTCGAAGAAGCACCTGCGCGGACGCGGAGTCCTCGTCGGCGTCGCCGTGTTCACCATGTTCTTCTCCGGCGGACTCATCCCGCACTACGTCCTGATCACCAGCCTCGGCCTGAAGAACTCCGTGTGGGCGATCGCGCTGCCGAACGCGATCAGCGTCTTCAACCTGCTGGTGATGAAGGCCTTCTTCGAGAGCCTGCCGGCCGAGCTGGAGGAGGCCGCCGAGATCGACGGGCTGAGCACCTACGGCGTGCTGCTCAGGATCGTGCTGCCGCTGTCCAAGGCGGTCATCGCGACGATGGTGCTGTTCTACTCGGTGTCGTTCTGGAACTCCTGGTTCTCGGCCTACCTCTACATGGACCGCAACGACCTGATGCCGGTCACCGTCTATCTGCGCAACCTCATCGCGGGCGCCACCGGCGCCACCAACGCCGGCGCCACCACCGAGCAGGGCAGCCAGGTCGCGGCGAGCATCCAGGCCGTCACCATCGTGCTGACCTCCCTGCCCATCCTCTGCGTGTACCCGTTCGTCCAGCGCTACTTCGTCTCGGGCGTGATGCTCGGCGCGGTCAAGGGCTGAGCGCCGCCACCGGCCCAGGCGGCCTACGGAACAAAGGAGTGTCCGTGAAGAACCGAGGAAACCTGTCACGACGTCAGATCCTGTCCGCCGCCGGCTTCGCCGGCCTCGCCGTCCTCACCGGCTGCGGCAGCGGCGACGACGGCGGCGGCAAGGACCTGTCGAAGAAGCAGAACGGCGCGATGAAGGACTACCGGGCCGGCCAACAGTTCAAGGCGGCCAAGCCGCTCTCCTTCTCGCTCCTGCACAACGACAATCCGAACTACCCGATGAAGGGCGGCTGGTTGTTCTGGCAGGAGCTCACCGAGCGCACCGGGATCACCCTGAAACCGGTGTCGGTCCCGCTGAGCGACTACGAGAAGAAGCGCAGCCTCCTCATCGGCGCGGGCGACGCCCCGTTCCTGATCCCCAAGACGTACCACCCGTCCGAGGTCGCGTTCGTGTCGTCGGGCGCGATCCTCCCGGTCAGCGACTACGTCCGGCTGATGCCCCACTTCCAGGACAAGGTCAGGAAGTGGCGGCTGGAACCCGAACTCGACTCCATCCGCCAGTCCGACGGCAAGTACTACCTGCTGCCCGGCCTGCACGAGAAGGCCAAGTCCGGCTACTCGCTGTCCCTGCGCACGGACGTCCTCGACCGGCTCGGCCTGACCCTGCCCACCACCTGGGACGAGGTGTACACCGTCCTCAAGGCGATCAAGGCGCGGTACCCGGACCGCTACCCCTTCACCGACCGCTGGAGCACCAACACCCCCTTCCCCGCCGGCGCCCTCTTCGGTTACCTCGGCCAGGCGTACGGCGTCCGGGCCGGCTGGACCTACGACAACATCAGCTGGGACGGCGCGCGGAAGACGTTCGTCTTCACCGGCGCCACCGACGGCTTCCGCCAGATGACCGACTATCTGAGGAAGCTGGTCGCCGAGAAGCTGATGGATCCCGAGAGCTTCACCCAGACCGACGACGACGCGGTGAAGAAACTGCTCTCCGAGAAGTCCTTCGTGATCAGCGCCAACTCCCAGGAGCTGGTGCAGAACTACCGCTACAACCTGGAGAAGCAGGTCCAGGGCGCGCGGATCGAGATGATCCCGGTGCCGCTCGGACCCGCCGGGCCCGTGGTGATCGGCGGCGCCCGTCTGGAGAACGGCGTCATGATCTCCAGCAAGGCGCTCAAGAGCGACACCTTCGTCGCCATGATGCAGTTCGTGGACTGGCTCTGGTACTCGGACGAGGGCCAGCGGTTCGCCAAGTGGGGCGTGGAGGGCACCACTTACACCCACACCGGCGGGCAGTACCGGCCGGCGGACGGCATCTCCCTCATGGGTTCCGACCCCGACGCCCCGAAGGACCTCCAGAAGGACTACGGCTTCTTCAACGGAGTCTTCACCTACGGCGGCAGCTGGGAGCTGGTCTCCTCCTCCTTCGGCCCGGACGAGAAGAAGTTCCAGGACGCCATGGCCCAGCGGCGGGAACTGCCGATCGGACCCGCGCACCCCTTGCGGTCCGTGGAGCAGGAACAGGCCACCCTGTGGGACACCCCGCTCCGCGACCATGTCATCCAGAACACGCTGAAGTTCGTCCTCGGCAAGCGCCCGCTGTCCGAATGGGACGCCTACGTCGCCGAGTTGAAGGCCAAGAACATGGACCGGCTCGTCGACCTGCACAACAAGGCGTACGAACGCTACAAGAAGGAGAACGGGTGATCCGCGTCCCCGCCGAGGCGAGGGGGCGGCTCCCCGAGGCATGGCGTCACTGCGTCGGCACCGGCCGCGTCGAACTCGCCCTGCGCCGCGACTACCAGGACTCCCTGGCCCTCCTCCAGCGCGAGATCGGCTTCCGGCACATCCGCGGCCACGGCCTGCTCTCCGACGGCATGGGCGTGTACCGGCCCTACGAGCACGAGGGCGCCCGCCAAGTCCATCACTCCTTCACCTACGTCGACCAGGTCGTCGACTCCTACCTGGCCCTCGGTATCCGGCCCTTCCTCGAACTCGGCTTCATGCCGTCCGAGTTGGCCGCCGGCGAGCAGACGGTGTTCTGGTGGCGGGGCAATGTCACCCCGCCCCGCTCCCACCGGGAGTGGGCGGCCCTGGTCACGGCCACCCTGCGCCATCTCGTCGACCGCTACGGCCTCGACGAGGTCCGCGCCTGGCCGATCGAGGTGTGGAACGAGCCCAACCTGCCCGACTTCTGGCAGGGCGCGGACGAGAAGGCCTACCACCGGCTGTACGAGGTGACCGCGCACGCCGTGAAGGAGGTGGACGCCGGACTCCAGGTCGGCGGCCCGGCGATCTCCCCGGGCGCGGACGACTGGCTGGACCGGTTCGCCGAGCACTGCGACGACCGGGACGTGCCCGTCGACTTCGTGTCCAAGCACGCCTACACCTCCGGACCCGCCCGCCACGTGCCGTTCGGCGTCCACCAGACCCTGGCCCCGGCGAGTGGCTTGCTCGACCAGTTCGCCACGCCCCGCGAACGGCTCAAGGGCTCACGCCTCGGTGAACTCCCCGTCCACATCACCGAGTTCAACTCCTCCTACCGCCCCGACAACGCCGTTCACGACACCGCCTTCCACGCCGCCTACCTGGCGCCGGTGCTCGCGGCCGGCGGGGACCTCGTCGACTCCTTCTCCTACTGGACGTTCAGCGACGTGTTCGAGGAGATCGGCGTCCCCACCGCGCTCTTCCACGGCGGCTTCGGCCTGCTCACCCACCGGCAGGTGCGCAAACCGGCCTACCACCTGTACGCGTTCATGGCCCGGATGGGAGCCGAGCTGCTCGCCCGCGGCGACGACCATCTCGTCACCCGGCACCCCGACGGCCGGGTCACCGTGCTGGCCTGGGCGCCCGTCGACCACACCGGCGCGACCCCCGGCCCCGACCGGCACGAACTGCGCCTCTCCGTGCCGGTCGCGGGCCGGGGCGAGGCGTTCCTGCGGCGGTCCACCGTCGACGAAGAGCACGGCAACGCCCGCACCGCCTGGCGGCACATGGGCAGCCCGCGCTCACCGAAGCCCGCCCAGCTGGACGTCCTGCACGAGGCCGCCGAGCCCGCCCGCAGCCACCGCCGCACCCCCCTCGCCGACGGCCGCGCCGACCTGCGGCTGACCCTGGCCCGCCACGAGATCACCCTCGTCGAACTGACCCCGCTCACCGACGAGACCCCACCCTGGTGGAACGAACGCCGCCTGCTCGACGGGGAGACGCCATGAGGGCCGTACGCCCGGCCGACGGCACGGCAGCCGCCACGAGCCCCCCTCGCCGCTCGGCCGACGGCACGGAGACCTCATGAGCACCGCCCCCGCCGCCGACTTCGGCACCGGCGTCCTCTCCCGTGCCGCCGCCCTCGTGCACACCCTCCTCACCGTCGAAGCCCTGTTCCTCGCCGCCTCCGCCCCCGGCCTCGCCGGGCTGCTCCTGCTCGGCCTCGGCCCCGGCCCCGACGCCGCCAACCTGCCGCTCGCCGCCCTCTGCCTGCTCCCCGTCGGACCGGCCGCCTCCGCCGCCGTCTACGCGCTGCACCACCGCGGCCGCGACCTCACCGACCTCCATCCCGCCCGCGTCTATCTGCGCGGCTGGCGGCTCAACGCCCACTCCGCGCTGAAGCTCTGGGCCCCCCTGCTCGCCTGGCTGACCGTGATCGCCTTCACCCTCACCCACTTCGCCGCCACCGGACTGCCCGGCTGGTGGGCGGTGCTGCTCGGCGCGATCGGCGTGGTGCTGCTGCTGTGGGGCGCCCACGCCCTCGTCCTCACCTCGCTCTTCACGTTCCGCGCCCGCGACACCGCCCGCCTCGCCGCCTACTTCCTGCTCCGGCACGGCCGCGCCACCCTCGCCGCCGCCTCCCTGCTCGTCCTGGCCGGCGCGTCCACCGCGCTGCTCACCGAGGCCCTGCCCGCCCTGTTCGCCGCACCCCTGCTGCTGTCGCTGCTGCACTCCGGCCGCACGGTGATCGCCGAGACCCAGGAGGACTTCACCGCATGACCACGCCGCACACCCCGAAGATCCCGTACGGCGGCGACTACAACCCCGAGCAGTGGCCGCGGCATGTCCACGACGACGACCACCGCCTGTTCACCCGGGCCCGCATCGACACCCTCACCGTCGGCGTCTTCTCCTGGTCTCTCACCCAACCCGGCCCCGACGTCTACGACTTCACCACTCTCGATCGCATCATGGACCGCGCGGCCGACGAGGGCCGCCGTGTCTGCCTGGCCACCGGCACCGCGGCCCTCCCGCCCTGGCTCGCCAAACGGCACCCGGAGGTCAACCGCACCGACTTCGAGGGCCGCCGCCACCGCCACGGCCAGCGCCACAACTTCTGCCCCAGCTCACCGGCGTACCGCGACCACGCCACGGCCATGGCCGCCCGCCTCGCCGAACGCTACGCACACCACCCGGCGTTGCTGGCCTGGCACATCAACAACGAGTACGGCGGGGCCTGTTACTGCGAGCTGTGCGCCGAGGCGTTCCGGGCATGGCTCAGGGACAAGTACGGCACCCTCGACGCCCTCAACGACGCCTGGTGGACGGCCTTCTGGTCCCACCGCTACTCCGACTTCGCCGAGATCGAACCGCCCAGCGCCCTCACCGAGCACTGGCGCGGCCCCGACCACACCGCCTTCCAGGGCATCACCCTCGACTACTTCCGCTTCACCACCGACGCGCTGCTCGGCTGCTTCCTCGCCGAGAAGGAGGTGATCCGCGCCCATGACCCCGACACCCCCGTCACCACCAACTTCATGGGCATGTTCCGCCCCCTCGACTACCACCGCTGGTCGCCCCACCTCGACTTCGCCTCCTGGGACAGCTACCCGCCCCTGGACGCCCCGCCCACCTGGTCCGCCCTCGCCCACGACCTGATGCGGGGCCTGAAGGACGGCGCTCCCTTCTGGCTGATGGAGCAGACGCCGTCCACGACGGCCTGCCGTGACGTCAACCCCCTCCGCCGCCCCGGTGAACTCCGCCTCGCCACCTTCCAGGCCCTCGCCCACGGCGCCGACGCGGCCCTCTACTTCCAGCTGCGGGCCTCGCGCGGGGCCTGCGAGAAGTACCACGGCGCGGTGATCGGCCATGCGGGCCGTGACGACACCCGCGTGTTCCGTGAAGTGGCCGAACTGGGCGGGGAGTTGGAATCGCTCGGCGACGCGACCCTCGGCGCGCGCACCCCGGCTCGCACCGCCCTGCTCTTCGACTGGGACAGCTGGTGGGCCCTGGAGATCTCCGACGGCCCGTCCCGGCTGGTCAAGTACCAGGAGGTGGTCCACGCCTACTACCGCGCCGCCCGTGAGGCCGGCGCGGACGTGGACGTCGTCCCGGTCACCGCGGACCTCACGGCGTACGACGTGATCTTGGCCCCCGTCCTGCACATGGTCAAGGGCGACCTGGCGCGACGACTGGAAGCCGTCGCCGCGCGCGGCGGAACCGTGGTGACGACCTTTCTCTCCGGCCGAGTCGACGAGCACGACCGCGCCTTCCTCGCCGACGTCCCCGGCCCGCTCGCGCCCCTCATGGGCGTCCGCGTCGACGAGTGGGACTCCCGCCCACGGGACGTCGTTCAGCCCGTCCACCTGGGGGAGGAGACCTACGAGGCCCGCCTGGTCTTCGAGATCGTGCTGCCGCGCGGCGCAGAGCCGGTCGGCACCTACGGCGACGACTTCTACGCCGGCACCCCGGCCGTGACCCGCAACCGCTTCGGCGACAGCGGCGGCGAAGGCTGGTACATCGCCACCGCCCTCGACCAGCCCGGCGTCGACAAGGTCGTCCGCACGGTCCTGGCCCGCCATGACCTGCTCGGCCCCCACGCCGATCAGCCGGCCGTCGAGACGGCGACCCGAGTCGCCCCCGACGGCACCCGCCTCCTCTTCCTCCTCAACCACGCCCCCCGACCGGCCCGTCTGACGGCCCGGACTGCCGCCACCGACCTGCTGACCGGCAAACGGGTCGAGGCGGGCGAGCCGCTGACCCTCGACCCGCTGGGCGCGGCCGTCCTCCGCCTTCAGTAGATCCGGCGCCCATGTGCGTCGGGCACACCCGACTTCCGGAAGAAGTAGCTGTTCACCTGGTCGCGCCACTCGCGGGCGCTCCGGAGCTGCTCCTCGAACCGCTCCGACCCCCGCGCGTGGCGCGCCGCGTCCACGAGGTCCACCAGCGAGGCCCATACCTCCCGGGCCGCCGCCACCTCCTCCACGCCCTCGAAGTGCGTGTCGTAGATGTGCTGGATCACCGTCTTGCCGCTGTGCAGCATGTGCCCGTACGACACGTGGTGGAAGAACAGCAGCAGCTCGTCCGGGCAGGTGTCCGGCGACTCGTACAGCTCGGCCCACGGCTTGGCGTACTGCCCCGCGAACCCGGTCCCGGCCGCCGCGCTCCGGTCGACGCCGATGCCGTCGCGGTCGGCGAAGTGGTAGGTGCCCCAGGGGCTGTACTCGTAGCCGTCGACGCTCGGCCCGTAGTGATGACCGGGCTGCACCATCCAGCCCACCCCGAGCGGGGCGGTGTACTTCTCGTACGTCGCCCAGGAGCCGTCCAGCACCCGGCGCAGGCCGGTGACCAGCCGCTCGGGGGCGGACGGGAAGCTGAGCGCGATCCACTCGTCCAGGATCCCGAGCGGCTCGGCGTCCGGCTGCCAGGCCAGCCGCCCGAAGGTGTACAGGTTGGCCTGGGCCAGCGGATGCCCGGTCCAGAACGGGTCGTCGCCCACGTTGGACACCGCCACGATCCCGCCCCGCGCCGACTCCCCGACGGACGGCCCGCCTTCGCCCCGCGGCCGGAACCGCAGCACCTCGCTCCACATCGGCCCCAGCCAGCACACGTGCCGCTGCTGCCCGGTGTACTCCTGCGTGGCCTGCACCTCCACCGCGAGCCGGGTCCGCGGCAGCGCGCCCAGCACGGGCGAGACGGGCTCCCGCACCTGGAAGTCCATCGGCCCGTGCTTCACCTGGAGCACCGCGTTGTCCGCGAACTTCCCGTCCAGCGGCGCGAAATGGTCGTACGCCGCCCGCGCCCGGTCCGTCGTCCGGTCCCGCCAGTCCTGCCGGTGGTCGTAGACGAACGCCCGCCAGTGCACCGTGCCGCCGTGCGGGGCGAGCGCGCCGGCCAGCAGGTTCGCGCCCTGCGCGTGCGAGCGCCCGTAGGTGAACGGCCCCGGCTGGCCCTCCGAGTCGGCCTTCACCACGAACCCGCCGAAGTCCCCGATCGCCGCGTACACCCCGCGCACCGCCCGCTCCCACCAGGCGCGCACCTCCGCGTCCAGCGGGTCGGCCGTGGACAGCCCCCCGAGCACGACCGGCGCGGCGAAGGTGACCGACAGATGCGTCCGGATCCCGTACGGCCTCAACACGTCCGCTATCGCGGCGACTTCACCGATCCGGTCGGTCAGCAGCCGGGCCTCGGTCGCGTGCACGTTGACGTTGTTGACGCAGACGGCGTTGATCCCGCAGGCCGCGAGCAGCCGCGCGTACGCCCGGACCCGCTCCGGCTCGCCGCGCGCCCGCCCGTCCCGCCAGAACAGCGAGCCGCCGGCGTACCCGCGCTCCACCTGGCCCATGACCGGGTGCACGGCCACGTTGTCCCAGTGGTCCAGCATCCGCAGGTCCGTCGCCGGCCGGTGCACCTCACGCGGACGCACACCCTGGAACGCCTCCTCGCCGAGCCGCACGACGTGGAACAGGCCGTACAGCAGCCCGCGCCCGCCGCAGGCGGTGACCGTCGTCGTACCGCCGTCCCGGGCGAACGCGAACCCCTCGTCCCCGAGCCCGAGTCCGCCGTCGGCAGCCTCCACCACATCGGCCGCCTCGACCAGGTCGAGCAGCAGGTCGTACGCGCCGTCCCGTACGACCTCCCCGCCGAACCGCCCACAGGCGTCCGTCACTTCATCGCGCACCGTCCCGACCAGGGGGCCGGAGCCCCTGACCAGGGTGCGCCGGGTCCCCAGCGGCCGGAAGGCCTCCGGGGGCAGCCAGCCGGGATCGATCCCGTTCAAGACAGCAACTCCACTTCGGCCAGACGGACTTGGCCGTCGACGACGAGGCGGTACGCCGCGTACGTACCCGGCGACCTCACGCTGAACGCGCGGGTATGCCGGTCCCACGCGAAGCTCTCCCCTGAACGCCGGTCCAGCGTCTTCCAGGTCCTCCCGTCGGAAGACCCCTCCAGCCGCCAGCCCGCCGGGGCCTTCGCACGGTCGGCGGAAGTCAGCGTGTACTGCACCGCCTTCGTGCCCGTGCTCGCCTTCGCGCCCGCCTCCCTGCCCGACGCGACCGGCAGCTCGACCGCGCCCGTCACCTCCGCCACCGTCGCCGACGTGTCGTCGAACAGCGCGCCCCCGCCCCGCAGCGCGTCCGTGCGCGGGGTCGGCGCCCTGTCGTCCCGGGTGATCGAGACGGGCCCCGCCTTCTTCCCGCTGCCCCACGCCGAGGGCCTCGGGCCCATGTCGAAGTCCAGCACCGCACCCTTGGCCAGCAGCGAGTGCGGGAGCGAAGTCGACGTCCAGGCGCGCCCGTTGACCTTCAGGCCCTGGACGTACACGTTCCGTGCGCTGTTCTTCGGCGCCCGGATCACCAGGTCCCGGCCGTTCTCCAGATGGACGGTCGCCTTGGTGAACAGCGGGGAGCCGACGGCGTATTCGCCGCCGCCCATCACCAGCGGGTAGATGCCGAGCGCGGAGAACAGGTACCAGGCCGACTGCTCGCCGTTGTCCTCGTCGCCGTGGTAGCCCTGTCCGATCGAGCTGCCGGTGTAGAGGCGGGAGAGCACCTCGCGCACCTTGGCCTGCGCCTTCCAGGGCTGCCCGGCCGCGTCGTACATGTAGATCGCGTGGTGGGCGACCTGGTTGGAGTGCCCGTACATGCCCATCCGCACGTCCCGCGCCTCGGTCATCTCGTGGATGACCCCGCCGTAGGAGCCGGCGAACTCGGGGGAGGCGGTCTCCGGGGTGGTGAAGTAGGCGTCGAGCTTCTTCGCCAGGCCGTCGCGGCCGCCGTACAGGTTGGCCAGGCCCCGGCTGTCCTGCGGGGCGGTGAAGGCGTAGCCCCAGCCGTTGGTCTCGGTGTAGTCGTATCCCCACACGCGCGGGTCGTAGGAGTCGGACGGGACGCGCCAGTCGCCCTCGGCGTCCCGGCCCTGGAAGAAGCCGGCCTTCGCGTCGAAGAGATGGACGTAGCCCCGGGCGCGGTTGAGGAAGTAGTCGGCCTCCTCGCGGTAGCGCGCGACGCCCGTCCGCTCGTACAGGGCCTGGCCCATCCGGGCGATCCCGTAGTCGTTGAGGTAGCCCTCCAGCGCCCACGACAGGCCTTCGTGGGTGGCGGTGCTCGTGTAGCCGAGGAAGGGGGAGGTCGCCATGCCCTTGCGGCCGACGCCAGACGACGGGGGCACGACCGTGGCGTTCTTCAGCGCCGCCTCGTAGGCCGTCCTCGCGTCGAGTCCGACGCCCTTCACATAGGCGTCCGCGAAGGCCACGTCCGAGGAGGTGCCGGTCATCAGGTCGGCGTACCCGGGGGAGGACCAGCGCGAGGTCCAGCCGCCGTCCTTGTAGTGCTGCACGAAACCGTTCGCCAGCGCGCCCGCCCGCGTGGGCGTGAGCAGCGAGTACGCCGGCCAGGTCGTCCGATAGGTGTCCCAGAAGCCGTTGTTGACGTACACCTTGCCGTCGACGATCTTCGCGCCGGTGCGCGTCGGGGTGTCGGGCCCCGTCGCCGGCGAGAACGGGGAGGCGTACCGGCACTTCGAACCCACCTTCTCGAAGCCGGAGTTGGGGTACAGGTACAGCCGGTACAGGCTGGAGTACAGCGTGGTCAGCTGGTCCGGCGTCGCGCCCTCGACCTCGACCTTCCCGAGGAGGCGGTCCCACTGCCGCCGGGCGTCGGACCTCACCTTCTCGAACGGCGTGCCCTCGGGGATCTCCTGGCGGAGGTTGTCGCGGGCCTGGTCGACGCCGATCAGCGAGGTCGCCAGCCGCAGGGTGACGCTCCGGTCGGCGCCCGCGTCGAACCGCAGCCAGCCCCTGCCCCCGCCCGACGCCTCGCCCGAACCCTCGCCCGACGCCCCGCCCGACCCTCCGCCCGACCCCCCGCCCGAAGCCCCGTCCGTCACCGGCGCGTCGAACTCGCCGTACACGAAGAGCCGGGTCGCGCCGGTCGACAGCCCGGACTTCACGTCCGAGTAGCCGGTCACCACCCCGTTCTCATGGTCGAGCGTCAGCCCCGCCTGGTCGGAGACGTTGTCGAAGACGACGCTCGCGTCCGCGCCCGGATAGGTGAAGCGCAGGGCGGCCGCGTGGTCGGTCGGCGCCATCTCCGCCGTCAGCCCGTTCTCGAACCGCACCCCGTAGTAGTACGGCCGCGCCGTCTCCCGCTCGTGCCGGAACGGCAGCGCCCGCGCCGTGCGCCCGGTGTCGGGGACGCCCGCCGCAGCCGACGGCATCACCTGGAACGTCTGCCGGTCGCCCATCCAGGGGCTCGGCTCGTGGCTCGCGCCGAACGCCTGGATCGTCGGCAGGTTGTCCGCGTCGTTCCCGCGGGCGTAGTCGTACAGCCACCCCAGCGAGGACGCGTTCGTCACCGGGGTCCAGAAGTTGAAGCCGTGCGGCACGGCCGTCGCCGGGAAGGTGTTGCCGCGCGAGAAACTCCCGCTGGAATGCGTGCCGCGTGTGGTCACCGCGTAGTCCGACACATGGGCCCTCGGCGCCTCGGGCGCGGCGGTGCGCAGCGCGATGTCGTCCACCCAGCCCCGGAACCGCGCGGGCCCGCCGGGGGAGTCGTAGGCGACGAGGATCCGGTCGACGGTCTTCCCGGCCGCCACCGCGCCGACCCCCGCGACCACGTCGTTCCACTGGTTCACGTAGAGCGCCTTGGCCGCGCCCTGTCCGCGCGGCGACAACGGGAAGCCGTACCGGTCCCGCGCGCCGAGCCCGCTCAGATACGTCCCGTCGGTGAACGCCAGGTCCACCGACACGTGCGTGGCCGCGTAGTCCCGGTCGCCGTCGGCCATCGCCGGGAAGATCCGGTACGCGAGCTGTGTGCGCGGGCCGATCCTGACGTCGACGTCGAAGACCTTGTTGTAGGAGTGGCCCGGCCCGGACGCGGTGTGCCGCCCGGCGTAGCGCAGGGCGCGCAGGCCGGTGAAGCCGGCGCGCGCCTTCGCGGTGGGGGAGCCGCTCGGGCCGCGGTCGACGACGGTGAGCATGTCCGGCGGCACCGGGCCGTCGCCGCCGCCCGTGCCGAACCGCACGTCGGCGAGCTGGAGGAGGCCCGCGCCGTGGTTGCGGGTGATCTCCAGGCGGAAGTGCCGGTAGGCGGTCGCCGGGCCGGCCAGGGCGTACGTCTGCGTCCGGAACCGTTCCGCGAAGGACTCCCCGGCACGGGTGTCGAGGGTCGTCCAGGCCGTGCCGTCCGCCGAGCCGCTGAGCGTCCAGTCCGCCGGGTCGCGTACGGGGAAGTCGTTGGCGGAGGTGAGCGCGTACGTGGTGACGGCGGCCGGCGCGGCGAGGTCGAACTCGATCCAGCCGGTGGCCTGGAAGGTCAGCCACTTCGTGCCGGCCTCGCCGTCGACGAGGTTCTCCTTCACCTCGCCGCCCGCGGTGTTCTCCGCGCCGGCCCGCAGCGCCGTCACCCGGTCGGTCACATCGCCGGGGAGCCCGCCGCCGTAGCCGCCGTCGACCCCGAAGGCGCGTTTGCCGCCGTCCGGCGTCGTCTCCACGGTGCTCTCCCAGTCGGGCGCGGGCTGGTCCGGCTCGAACGAGGAGGCGAAGTCCCGGTCGGCGGCCGGGGCACGGGGCGGCGCCGCGACCGCCGCTCCCGGTGTGGCCGCCGCCATGACGAGCGCGGCCGTGACCACGACCGCCCGAGCCCTCGCGAACCTCGCGAACCGTCGTAACCGCTGCATGCGTGAGCATCCTCCCCGCGCCGGACCGCGCCGGACAACGTTGTCTCCCTGGTCGCGCAGACATCAGTAGGGAGCAAGTGGCCAGGGGTGTCAAGGAGGTTGATTGCGCCACGCGGGGCCGAAGTCATGCGATTCCCCGGTCGCCGTTTTCCGGGTTTCCGCATTTCCGCCAGGTCTCAACTCGGAAAAGACCCGCGGCCAACCTTGCCTTCGATCTTGATCCGCTGACGGGAAGTGGACTATACCTGTCGGCAATTCACGCGATCCGCACGACCCTGCTTGACCTGACCGCGGTGCCGGGAAGGATCCGGTTCACCGCCTGAGTCCTGGAGAAGGCGAGGACTTGAGCATGGGATCCACCTCGGAGAACAACGGTTCCACGGGTTTCGGCCGGCGCGATCTGATCAGGAGGTCCGCCGCGCTGGGCCTGATCTCCGTACCGACGATGAGCTTCCTCGCGGCGTGCGCCAGCAGCGGAGGAGGCGGCGGCGAGAAGGCCGAGTCCGGAAAGAAGACCGCGAAGAACCCGCTCGCGGTCAACGACACCGCGCTGATGGAGTTCGTGCTGTTCGACGGCGGTTTCGGCAAGGAGTACGCCGAGGACGCGGTCAAGATCTACGAGAAGGACTTCCCGAAGGCGAAGGTGAAGTTCTCGGCCACCCAGAAGATCCAGTCCACCCTCCAGCCGCGGTTCAACCAGGGCACCCCGCCCGACCTCATCGACAACTCCGGCGCGGAGCAGATGGACATGGGCGTCCTCGTCGGCAAGAAGCAGCTCACCGACCTCACCCCGCTGCTCGACGCACCCTCCTACGACGACCCGGCCAAGAAGGTCCGCGACACCCTGCGGCCCGGCATCGTCGAGATGGGCCAGTTCGACGGCGACCCGGTCTGGATCATGTACTACGCCTACACCGTCTACGGCGTGTGGTACTCGCAGAAGGCCCTGGACTCGCTGGACGCCGCCTATCCCGAGACCTGGGACCAGATGCTCGCCGTCTGCGAGAAGGCCAAGAAGAAGGGCATCGCGGGCTGGACGTACGCGGGCAAGTACCCGTACTACATTCCCTTCTCGCTGTACCCGATGATCGGCAAGGTCGGCGGCCGGGAGGTCCTCGACGCCATCGACAACCTGGAGCCCAAGGCCTGGGAGCACCCGGCGGTCAAGACCTGTTTCGAGGCGTACTACGAGCTGTACAAGAAGGGTTATGTCCTCCAGGGCACCCCGGGTCTCGACCACATCCAGTCGCAGACCGCCTGGGCCCAGGGCAAGGCCCTGTTCATCCCCAACGGCTCCTGGGTGGAGAACGAGGCGGCGAACGTCATCCCGGCCGACTTCGGCCTCGCCGTCTCCGCGCCCACCGGCATCGACTCCTCCGACAAGATGCCGTTCGGCACCATCTGGGCGTCCGGCGGCGAGCCGTTCATCGTGCCGGCCAGGGCGAAGAACGCCGCGGGCGGCATGGAACAGCTGCGCATCATGCTCAGCGAGGCCTCGTCCAAGAACTTCACCGCCAAGGTGAAGTCGCTGACCGCGTACAACGGCGGCACCGACGGCATCACCCTCACCCCTGGCCTGAAGTCGGGCGTCGCCGCGCTGGACAAGGCCGGCGAGAACGTGGTGAATCCCCGGTTGCAGGACTGGTACGTCCAGTTGCAGAAGGAGAAGATCGGCGTTTCCGGACTCGGCGAGATGATGGCCGGCCGGCTCACCCCGGCGGAGGCGGTGAAAAGAATCCAGGGATACGCGGACGAGGCCGCCAAGGACCCGTCCATCAAGCACTACAAGCACCAGTAACCGCATTCTCACGGCACCGGAGTGGCGATGCAGCACGGCAAGTACCGGTTCATCGTGGGGTTCCTGGCGCTGCCCCTGGGACTGTACGCGCTCTTCGTGGTATGGCCGTTCATCCAGTCCATCTACTACTCGTTCACGGACTGGACCGGACTGAGCCCCGAATTCGAGATGGTCGGACTGGACAATTACCGCAGAATGCTGGACGACGACGTCTTCTGGAAGTCCTTGCAGCACAGTTTGCTGTTCGCTCTCGTGCTGCCGGTGGTGACGATCGGTCTGGCGCTGTTCTTCGCCTTCATGATCAATGTCGGCGGGCGGAGAAGGAAGGGCGGACCGGTCGTCTCCGGGGTCCGGGGCTCCTCCTTCTACAAGATCGTGTATTTCTTTCCGCAGGTGCTGTCGATCGCCATCGTCGCGCTGCTGTTCGCCTTCGCCTACAACCCGGACAGCGGCGCGATCAACTCCTTCCTGCGGGGGATCGGCCTGGACGGCGTGCAGCCGCTGTGGCTGGGCGATCCGGACCTGGCGCTGTGGTGCGTGATGGCGGTGCTGGTGTGGTCCACGGTCGGTTTCTTCGTGGTCCTGTTCTCCGCCGGCATGGCCTCGATCCCGGCGGACCTGTACGAGGCGGCCCTGCTCGACGGCGCGAACCGGGTCACGACGTTCTTCCGCGTCACCCTGCCGCTGCTGTGGGACACCGTGCAGTCCGGCTGGGTCTACATGGGCATCCTCGCGCTCGGCGCGGAGTCGTTCGCGGTCGTGCAGATCATGACGACCGGGCCCGGCGGCCCCGACTACTCGACCACTGTCATGGTCCTGTACGTGTACCAGAAGGCGTTCCGCGACGGTCAGGCCGCCTACGCCACCACGATCGGCGTCGCCCTTCTCATCGTGACGCTGGCCTTCGCCGCGATCGTGATGCGGCTGGGCCGGCGCGAGCGGCTGGAGTACTGACCTTGAAGACGACGCAGACCCCCGCCCCGGTGCCGGCCGAGTCCGGCACGCCCGTCACGCAGACCGCCCCGCCCGCGCCCCGGCCGCCGCGCGGGCCGAGACCGCAGGGGCAGGTCCTCAACGCCTTCTCGCACGGCATCCTCGTCCTGTGGGCGATCATGGTCGTGCTGCCGCTGCTCTGGGCGGTGATGACCTCCTTCAAGGACGACGGCTCCATCTTCGGCTCGCCCTGGTCGCTGCCCGACAAGCTGCGTTTCGACAACTGGTCGCGGGCCTGGACCGAGGCCAACATGAGTGACTACTTCCTCAACACCGTGCTGGTGGTGGGGGGTTCGCTCATCGGCACGCTGGTCCTCGGCTCGATGGCGGCCTACGTCCTGGCCCGCTTCGACTTCCCGGGCAACCGGTTCGTCTACTACCTCTTCGTCGGCGGCATGAGCTTCCCGATCATGCTCGCGCTGGTCCCGCTGTTCTTCGTCGTGAACAACATGGGGCTGCTGAACACGATCCACGGGCTGATCCTCGTCTACATCGCCTACTCGCTGCCGTTCACCGTGTTCTTCCTCACGGCGTTCTTCCGCACGCTGCCCACCTCGATCGCGGAGGCGGCCTTCGTCGACGGCGCCTCCCACAGCCGCACGTTCTTCCAGATCATGCTGCCCATGGCCAAGCCCGGTCTGATCAGCGTCGGCATCTTCAACTTCCTCGGCCAGTGGAACCAGTACATGCTGCCCACGGTCCTCAACACCGATCCCGACAAGCGCGTCCTCACCCAGGGACTGGTCCAACTCGCCGTCAGCCAGGGCTACAAGGGCGACTGGTCCGGCCTCTTCGCCGGACTGGTGATGGCGATGCTGCCGGTCCTCGCCGCCTACGTCGTCTTCCAGCGGCAGGTGGTGCAGGGGTTGACGGCGGGGGCCGTGAAGTAAACCTCGCGCCTTCAGGCGGCGTACGCGGACTCCCGGTTCACCGGGATCGGCGTACGCCGCTTTTCGTGTGCTTGCCTCCGGTGATGTCCCGCTATGTGAGGGGCGCGCGAGCGGATTCCCGCGACACCGCGCACCCGCCCCCGTACACCCCGCAACCTCCGATCGGGTTCCTGTGCGCCCAAGTGTTCGACCACGCGGAAACCGTTCAACCTCTTGACGGGAGGCGACCCGAACAGCTCAGCTTAGAGTTCACTAGTTGGACATAGACGGGGCCTCGTTGAAGCGGTCCCGCGCGCAGGAGGTCGTCGTGGAGACTCCGGGGTCGCAGTCGTCGCTGCACCGAGCAAACCTGGAGCGAGTCGTACGGGCCGTGCGTCTGGCCGGGTCCCTCACGCAGGCGGAGATCGCCCGGACGACCGGACTGTCCGCGGCGACCGTCTCCAACATCGTCCGCGAGCTGAAGGACGGCGGGACGGTCGAGGTCACGCCCACTTCGGCGGGGGGCCGCCGGGCCCGCAGCGTATCGCTGAGCGGAGACGCGGGCATCGTCATCGGTGTCGATTTCGGCCACACCCATCTCCGGGTCGCCATCGGCAATCTCGCCCATCAGGTCCTCGCCGAGGAGTCCGAGCCGCTGGACGTGGACGCGTCCGCGACGCAGGGCTTCGACCGGGCGGAACAGCTGGTCAGCCGGTTGATCGAGGCCACCGGGGTGGACCGTTCGAAGATCGCCGGAGTGGGGCTCGGCGTCCCCGGGCCGATCGAGCTGGAGTCCGGCACGCTCGGCTCCTCCGCCATCCTGCCCGGCTGGATCGGCACCAGACCGGCGGAGGAGCTCAGGGGCCGCCTCGGCGTGCCCGTGCACGTGGACAACGACGCCAACCTCGGAGCCCTCGGCGAGATGGTCTGGGGCAGCGGCAGAGGCGTGCGTGATCTTGCTTACATCAAGGTCGCGAGCGGTGTCGGCGCCGGCCTGGTGATCGAGGGGAAGATCTACCGCGGGCCCGGCGGGACCGCCGGGGAGATCGGGCACATCACGCTCGACGAGTCCGGCCCGGTCTGCCGCTGCGGCAACCGCGGCTGCCTGGAGACCTTCGCCGCCGCGCGGTACGTCCTGCCGCTCCTCCAGTCCAGCCACGGAACGGACTTGACCATGGAGGGCGTCGTACGGCTGGCCAGGGACGGGGATCCGGGCTGCCGTCGGGTGATCGCCGACGTCGGGCGCCATGTCGGCAGCGGAGTCGCCAACCTCTGCAACCTGTTGAACCCGAGCCGGGTCGTGCTCGGCGGCGATCTCGCCGAGGCCGGTGAGCTGGTGCTCGGGCCGATCAGGGAGTCCGTCGGCCGCTACGCGATCCCCAGCGCCGCACGGCAGCTCTCCGTGCTCCCAGGGGCACTTGGGGGCCGCGCCGAGGTGCTCGGGGCGCTCGCTCTGGCCCTCAGCGAGATGGGTGATTCGACCCTTTTGGACGGCACCCTCGCCGCCGCGGCACCCGCCTTCACTTAGAGAACGCATGACGCCGTTGCCATCTCGTTAAGTATTTACTTCTTGACGTCGAACTTGCGGCCGAGTTGACTTCGAGCCACCTCGGCCGCAGCGTTGCGGCCCTGTCAGGGAGGCACACCCCAAATGAACGCAACGATGCGTAGAGTCGTGATCGGCGCCACCGCCGTTTCCATGGCCCTGTCGATTGCCGCGTGCGGCAAGGCGGGCGACGACGACTCCGGCAGCAGCAACTCCGACAGCAAGTCCATCGGCCTGCTGCTCCCCGACAGCGTCACGGCGCGCTACGAGAAGTTCGACAAGCCGCTCTTCGAGGCCAAGGTCAAGGAGCTGTGCTCCGACTGCGACGTCCAGTACGCGAACGCCGCCGCCGACGCCGCCAAGCAGGCCCAGCAGGTCAGCAGCATGGTGACCAAGGGCGTCAAGGTCATCGTGATCTCGGCCCAGGACTCCGCCGCGATCAAGTCCTCGATCCAGTCCGCGGTGGACAAGGGCGTCAAGGTCGTCGCGTACGACCGCCTCGCCCAGGGCCCGGTCTCGGCCTACGTCTCCTTCGACAACGTGAAGGTCGGCGAGCTCCAGGGCCAGGCCCTGGTCGACGCCCTCGGCGCCAAGGCCACCACCGCGTCGAAGGTCGTCATGATCAACGGTGACGACGCCGACCCGAACGCCGCGCAGTTCAAGGAAGGCGCGCACAAGGCCCTCGACGGCAAGGTGACCATCGCCTACGAGCAGTCGGGTCTGTGGAAGGACACCGTCGCCGCCGAGAAGATGTCCGCCGCGATCACCCAGATCGGCGCGAAGAACATCGCGGGCGTCTACGCCGCCAACGACGGCATGGCCGGCGGCATCGCCAACACCCTCAAGGGCGCCGGCATCGGCAGCATCCCGCTGACCGGCCAGGACGCCGAACTCGCGGGCATCCAGCGGATCGTCGCCGGCACCCAGTCCTCCACGGTCTACAAGGCCTTCAAGCCGGAGGCCGACGCCGCCGCCCAGCTCGCGGTCAACCTGCTCCAGGGCAAGGACATCAAGTCCCTTGCCACGCAGACCCTGACGAGCGGCTCCGGCGACAAGGTGCCCTCCCAGCTGCTGACCCCGGTGTCGGTCACCAAGGCCAACATCAAGGACACCGTCCTCAAGGACAAGGTGTACACGGTCGAGGAGATCTGCACCGCCGCCTACGCCGCCGCCTGCAAGGCCGCCGGCCTCCAGTAGGCACGCGCACACCGCGCCACCGGCCCGGGTCCCGCGAGGGATCCGGGCCCCGGCCGCCGAACGGCTCCGGGCCCAACGGCCCCACCGCCCGACGGCCCCCGGACCGCGCGGCCCCGCGAGACCCCGACGACGCTCGCCCCGCCCAACACCCCGCTGCGGGGCGGGCGTCGGACGGAACCGTTGCCAACGGCGACGGACTCGCGCATGTTCATTCTGTAAACCTCGTGCGCCGACGCCGCATGTCCGCGAGCGTCCCGCACATCCCTCCGCGCCTGTTCCACAGCGCGGCATCCCCGCCGGTCAGGCGGCGAAGGAGATGGTTCACGTGTCCGCTACGCCCGTGCTGGCGTTGCGCGGAGTCTCCAAGCGATTCGGTGCGGTCCAGGCACTCACCGACGTCGAGCTGGAGGTCCACGCCGGAGAGGTCGTCGCCCTGGTGGGCGACAACGGCGCAGGAAAGTCGACCCTGGTCAAGACGATCGCGGGCGTTCACCCCATCGATGAGGGCGTCATCGAGTGGGAGGGCCGGCCGGTCAGCATCAACAAGCCGCACGACGCCCAGGGTCTCGGCGTCGCGACCGTCTACCAGGACCTCGCCCTGTGCGACAACCTCGACGTGGTCGGCAACCTCTACCTCGGGCGCGAGCTGCTGCACCGCGGCGTCATCGACGAGGTGACGATGGAGAAGAACGCCCGCGAGCTGCTGTCCACGCTCTCCATCCGCATCCCGAGCGTGCGCATCCCGATCGCGAGCCTCTCCGGCGGTCAGCGCCAGGTCGTCGCCATCGCCCGCGCCCTGATCGGCGACCCGAAGGTCGTCATCCTCGACGAGCCCACCGCCGCCCTCGGCGTCGAGCAGACCGCGCAGGTCCTCGACCTGGTCGAGCGGCTGCGCGAGCGCAACCTCGGCGTCATCCTCATCAGCCACAACATGGCCGACGTCAAGGCGGTCGCGGACACCGTGGCCGTACTGCGCCTGGGCAAGAACAACGGCTCCTTCCCCGTGAAGGACACCAGCCACGAAGAGATCATCGCCGCGATCACGGGTGCCACGGACAACGCCGTCACCCGTCGTGCGGGGCGTCGCACCGCGGAGGCGGCCAAGTGAGCGACACGTCCAAGACCGTCAAGAGCGACACCGCGCAGGCCGTCAAGGCCGACGGCGTCGTGGAGGGGCAGACCACGGTCGCGCCCGCCGACGACCCCACGGCCGCGCCGGTCGCCGTCGTCGACCCGCGCCTGCTGGTCCGCGAAGAGGGCCTCAAGGGCTACGTCACGGAGTTCAAGCGCAAGATCAAGGGCGGCGAGCTCGGCACCCTGCCGGTCGTCCTCGGTCTGATCGTCATCTGGGTCATCTTCCAGGCGAAGAACGACCGCTTCCTGAGCGCCGACAACCTGTCCGACATCAGCTACTTCATGTCGGCCACCGGCATGCTCGCCATCGGCCTGGTGTTCGTCCTCCTGCTCGGCGAGATCGACCTCTCCGTCGGCTCCGTCAGCGGTCTGGCCTCCACACTCTTCGCCGTCTTCGTCGTCGAGAACGGCATGAACGGCTGGCTGGCGCTGGTCCTCGCCATCCTCACGGGCGTCGGCATCGGCGCGCTGCACGGCTGGTTCTTCGCCAAGATCGGCGTACCCGCGTTCGTGGTCACCCTGGCCGGCTTCCTCGGCTGGAACGGCTTGATGCTGTGGCTGCTCGGCTCGACCGGCACCATCAACATCCCCTCCGACGACGGCCCCGTGCACATCCTCGGCCAGAGCTCCTTCTTCATGGACCAGGCCATCATCGGCGCCTACGTGCTGGCCGCCCTCGGCGTCGTGCTGTCGCTGGTCGGCAACTTCGGCGAGCAGCGCCGCCGCAAGGCCGCGGGCGTGCCCTTCAAGCCCACCGGCGAGATCCTCGTCCGGGTCGGCCTGCTGGCCATCGCCTCCTTCGTCGCCGCGGCCGTGCTGAACAACGCGCAGGGCGTGTCCAACGCGCTGGTGATCTTCCTGGCGGCCCTGGTCGTCGTGGACTTCGTGCTCCGTCGCACGACGTACGGCCGCAAGGTGTTCGCGGTCGGCGGCGGCATCGAGGCCGCGCGCCGCGCCGGCATCAACGTGCCGATGATCCGGATCACCGTGTTCGCCATCTCCGGCGGCTTCGCGGCGATCGGCGGCATGTTCTTCGCCGGCCAGACCGCGTCCGCGACGCTGAACGCCGGCGGCGGCAACACGCTGATGCTGGCCATCGCCGCGGCGGTCATCGGCGGCACCAGCCTCTTCGGCGGACGCGGCTCCGTGTGGTCCGCGCTGCTGGGCATGCTGGTCATCCAGTCGATCACGACCGGACTGAACCTGCTGAACATGAACACCTCGATCCAGTACATGATCACCGGCGGCGTCCTGCTGGGCGCGGTGGTCATCGACTCGGTGTCGCGCCGCAGCCAGAAGGCCGCAGGGCGCGGGTAACGAGCCCCGCAGGCAGTCAGCTGTGCCCGGTACTCCCCTGTACCGGGCACAGCTGTGTCATGAGGGCCGCAGCCGCTGTGTCATGACGGCCGCCGCCGCCGTGTCATGAGGGCCGCCGTCCCGGGTACCGCCGAGGCGTGACGTACGACGCATGGGGTGGGCGACGTCCGCTCGGGCGGAACATTAGACTCGATGCGCCCGGAAACAGCTCGATCAGCTCTACTGCAAGGAGGCACGGGTGCCGCTGCTGACCCGCATCAGGGGACCGCGCGATCTGGACCGGCTCAGCCCGGAGGAGCTGGACCTGCTGGCCGGGGAGATCCGGGGCTTCCTCGTCGACGCCGTCTCCAAGACCGGCGGCCACCTCGGCCCCAACCTCGGCGTGGTCGAGCTCACCATCGCCCTGCACCGTGTGTTCGAGTCCCCGAAGGACAAGGTCCTGTGGGACACGGGCCACCAGTCCTACGTGCACAAGCTGCTCACCGGGCGGCAGGACTTCTCCCGGCTGAAGATGAAGGGCGGCCTGTCCGGCTACCCCTCGCAGGCCGAGTCCGAGCACGACGTCATCGAGAACAGCCACGCTTCCACGGTGCTCGGCTGGGCCGACGGCATCGCCAAGGCCAACCAGCTCCTCAAACGCGACAGCCACGTCGTGGCCGTCATCGGCGACGGCGCCCTGACCGGCGGCATGGCCTGGGAGGCGCTGAACAACATCGCCGAGGCCAAGGACCGCCCGCTCGTCATCGTCGTCAACGACAACGAGCGCTCCTACGCCCCGACCATCGGCGGCCTCGCCAACCACCTGGCGACGCTGCGCACCACCGACGGCTACGAGCGCTTCCTCGCCCGGACCAAGGACATCCTCGACCGCACGCCGGTCGTCGGAAAGCCCCTCTTCGACACCCTGCACGGCGCCAAGAAGGGCCTGAAGGACTTCATCGCCCCCCAGGGCATGTTCGAGGACCTCGGCATCAAGTACGTCGGCCCCATCGACGGCCACGACCTCGAGGCCCTGGAGTCCGCGCTGGCCCGCGCCAAGCGCTTCGGCGGCCCCGTCATCGTGCACTGCCTCACCGAGAAGGGCCGCGGCTACCAGCCCGCCCTCCAGGACGAGGCCGACCGCTTCCACGCCGTCGGCAAGATCCACCCCGACACCGGTCTGCCGATCTCCTCCTCCGGCGCCGACTGGACCTCCGTCTTCGGCGACGAGATGGTCGAGCTCGGCAAGGAGCGCGAGGACGTCGTCGCCATCACCGCCGCGATGCTCCAGCCCGTCGGCCTCGACAAGTTCGCCAAGGCCTTCCCCGAGCGCGTCTACGACGTCGGCATCGCCGAGCAGCACGGCGCCGTCTCCGCGGCGGGCCTCGCCCACGCGGGTGTGCACCCCGTCTTCGCCGTCTACGCCACCTTCCTCAACCGCGCCTTCGACCAGGTGCTGATGGACGTCGCCCTGCACAAGTGCGGGGTCACCTTCGTCCTGGACCGGGCCGGCGTCACCGGCACCGACGGCGCCTCCCACAACGGCATGTGGGACATGTCGATCCTCCAGGTCGTGCCGGGGCTCCGGCTGGCCGCGCCGCGCGACGCCGACCAGGTCCGCGCCCAGCTGCGCGAGGCCGTCGAGGTCGACGACGCGCCGACCGTGGTCCGCTTCTCCAAGGGCGCCGTCGGCCCCGCCGTGCCGGCCGTCGGCCGGGTGGGCGGCATGGACGTGCTGCGCGAGGCCGGGACGGACCGGCCCGACGTGCTGCTCGTCTCCGTGGGCGCCCTCGCGCCGATGTGCCTGGAGATCGCCGCGCTGCTCGACCGGCAGGGCATCACCACCACCGTCGTCGACCCGCGCTGGGTCAAGCCCGTCGACGAGGCACTGGCCCCGCTCGCCGACGGCCACCGCGTCGTCGTCACCGTCGAGGACAACTCCCGCGTCGGCGGCGTCGGCTCCGCGATCTCCCAGGCCCTGCGCGACGCCGGCGTCGACGTCCCGCTGCGCGACTTCGGCATCCCGCCGAAGTTCCTCGACCACGCCTCCCGCGCCGAGGTCATGGCCGAGATCGGGCTGACCGCCCCCGACATCGCCCGCCAGGTCACCGGCCTGGTCTCCCGGCTCGACGGCCTCCCCCACTCTCGGCTCCGCTCGAGCGGGGGGACCCCCACCGACGACCCGGCGGCCGAGGCGGACCCGGTGGAGTCCGCACGCGACTGACACAGCTGACGCGCCCTAACGGGCCGGTTGTGCCACTGTGAGGAGTGGTGCGACCGGCCCCTCCGCGTGACAGCCCCCACGCCGGGCATACGCACTACGCGCCCTCTCGATCATGTCTGGACGTCGAGGACGACAAGCGTGGAGGTAAGCCCGTGAGCAGCACCCTCTTCCGGACGAAGAAGGTCGAGCAGTCCATCCTCGACACCGAGGAGCCAGAGCACGCGCTCAAGAAGTCCCTGTCCGCGCTGGATCTGACCGTCTTCGGCGTCGGCGTCATCATCGGCACCGGCATCTTCGTGCTCACCGGCACCGTGGCCAAGAACAACGCCGGCCCCTCCGTGGCCCTGGCCTTCCTGGTGTCCGGCGTCGTCTGCGCGCTCGCCGCGCTCTGCTACGCCGAGTTCGCCTCCACCGTCCCGGTGGCGGGCTCCGCGTACACGTTCTCGTACGCCTCCCTCGGCGAGCTGCCCGCCTGGATCATCGGCTGGGACCTCGTCCTGGAGTTCGCGCTCGGCACGGCGGTGGTCGCCGTCGGCTGGTCCGGGTACATCCACTCGCTGCTGGACAACGCGGGGATCCACCTGCCCGCGGCGCTCAGCGGGCGGGACGGGGCCGAGGGCTTCGGCTTCGACATCCTCGCCGCGCTGCTGGTGCTGGTGCTCACCGCGATCCTGGTGGTCGGCACCAAGCTCTCCGCGCGCGTCACCTCGGTCGTCGTCGCCATCAAGGTGACCGTCGTCCTCACCGTGATCGTCGCGGGCGCGTTCTTGATCAACGGCGACAACTACGACCCGTTCGTCCCCAAGTCGCAGGCGGTGCCGGCGAGCGACAGCCTCCAGGCCCCGCTGATCCAGCTGATGTTCGGCTGGGCGCCGTCCAATTTCGGCGTGATGGGCATTTTCACGGCCGCCTCCGTCGTCTTCTTCGCCTTCATCGGCTTCGACGTCGTCGCCACGGCCGCCGAGGAGACCAAGAACCCGCAGCGGGACATGCCCCGCGGCATCCTCGGCTCGCTCTTCATCTGCACCACGCTGTACGTGCTGGTGTCGATCGTCGTGACCGGGATGCAGCACTACAGCGAGCTGTCGATCACCGCGCCGCTCGCCGACGCCTTCAAGGCCACCGGGCATCCCTGGTTCGCCGGGTTCATCAGCTTCGGCGCCGCCGTCGGCCTCACCACGGTCTGCATGATCCTGCTGCTGGGCCAGACCCGGGTGTTCTTCGCGATGAGCCGCGACGGGCTGCTGCCGCGCTTCTTCTCGCAGGTCCACCCGCGGTTCAAGACCCCGCACCGGCCGACCATCCTGCTCGGCGTGCTGATCGCGGTGCTGGCCGGCTTCACCCCGCTGAGCGAGCTGGCCGAGCTGGTGAACATCGGCACGCTGTTCGCCTTCGTGGTCGTCGCGATCGGCGTGATCATCCTCCGCCGCACCCGCCCCGACCTGCACCGCGCCTTCCGCACCCCGTGGGTCCCGGTCATCCCGCTCCTGTCGGTGGCCGCCTGCCTGTGGCTGATGCTCAACCTCCCCGCCGAGACCTGGCTCCGCTTCGCGTTCTGGATGGCGCTCGGCATCGTGGTCTATTTCCTCTACGGCCGCTCCCACAGCCGCCTGGGCCGCCACGAGGAGACCACGGCCCCCACCCCGACCGACCCCCAGAACTGACGAGCCCACCCGGCAGAGCCCGCCGCCGCCGACACGGGGGCGGGGCGCGTCAGCCGTGTACCGTTCGGGGGCCCGTGACCTCCGCGCCCAGGTCCGTCACCCGGCGGCGCAGTTCTCGGTCGGCGGTGACGACCAGGCGGGGGCGGTCGGCCGCGGCGGCCACCAGGGCGACGATGTGGTCGTCCCCGCTGCCCGGTGCCGATTCCACGCGGACGCCGGGCACCGCCTCCACCCCGCGGGCCGCACCCTCCACGACGAGGACGATCTCCTCGGGCCCGGCGTGCCCCGGGAGCCCGTCCACGGCGAGCCGGTCCCGCAGCCGTTCCGCCGCGCCGTGCCGGTCCCGCCACCATCCGTCGGGCACCGACCCGACCACGTTCGCGGCGTCCACGATCACGAGCAGCGGGGCGTTGTCGTCCATGCGCCCAGGGTCGCACGAGGGCCCCCGCGCGGCGTGGCTAGAGTGAGCGGATGAACGGCGACTGGCTCATACGCGGCCGCGACGGGCGGCTCTGTGTCTACCTGACGTCGGACGACGCTGTCCTGTGCCGGGCCGAGCAGGCCCCGGGCGGGGCGTGGCAGACGTCCCGCAGAGTGGGCGGGGACCAGAAGGTGCACCCGGTCCTCGCCGTCGGCCACGGCGTCGACGCCTACGCCCACTTGGTCTCCTGGCGGCCCACCGCGCCGGGGGAGTCGGGCGTGGTGCACTCCACCCACTTCCGTCCGCTCCTCTCCCCGATGGACTGGTCCTCCCTCGGCCACCCGGACCGGACGGGCGACCGCACCGGCACGCCCGCCGTGGCCGTGGACGCCCAGGGGCGGGCGCACGTCTTCGTGGCGGCCGGCGACGGCGCGCTGCGCATGATCGCGCAGAAGGAGAAGGGCGGCTGGGGGCCCTGGCGCGAGCTGGAGGAGCGGCCGGAGACGGAGGGGGCCGCGACGCAGGGGCCGCCGGTCGCCGTGGTGGGGGAGTCGGGGTGCGTGGAGGTGTACACCGTGGCCGGCGGCGGGATCCTGCGCCGACGGCAGGCTGAGCCGGCCAAGCGGGTGGCGGCGGCCGGGTTCCTCCGGACGCCGGTCCGGCCCGGCACCCTCCGGGCCCTGCCCACCTCTGCCGAGGACACCACGCTCTTCTACGCCGACGACTCCGGCGACCTGCGCGCCTGGCGCCCGGGCAGCGAGCCGGTCACGGTGCTGCCGGTGGCGGGCCCCGGCCCGGTGGCCGCCGTGCGCTGCGAACTCGACGGCCGCGAGGCCACGTTGCTCGCCCAGCGCACCACCGACGGCCGCGCCGCCTTCGCCGTGCACCGCGACGGTGAGGAGCCGGCCGACGGCTGGACCGAGTCCGGACCGGCGCTCCCCGACGACGCCGAGGTGGCCCTGGCGAAGGACGACGAGGGCCGAGTGACCGCGGCGGCCCTGTCCCCGTCGACCGGCCGCCTCCTCGTCGCCCGCCTCCAGCCCGGCGAGCCGGCCCCCGCGCCGACGGCCTGGCAGGAGGTCTGAGCGGACGAACCCCCGCCTCCGGCCCGGCGGCCGGAACGTCGTTGTGCTCGGCCCGTGCGGAGTGGTCACATGATCTCTTCCGCACGCAACGACACGACGACGAAAGCGAGTTCACCCATGGCAGTGGGACGAAGAGTGTTCCTCGGCGCCTTCACCGCGGGCGCGGTGACGGTCGCCGCGGGCTCGGAGGCCTCGGCCGCCGACGACGAGTACACGCAGTACACCGCGCCCGCGAAGTTCTACGGGGACTCCCCGACGGCATACGTCGTCGCCATCAACTACAAGGCCACCTCAGGTGACAAGGCGGCGCTGAACGTCACCTCCGACAACCCTGCCTCGTCCGCGATGTACATCTCCGGCAAGGAGCAGGCCGCCCGCGGCACGCTGAAGATCGCCCACGTCGGGTACGCCGACGGCTCGGACAGCGGTGCCTCCGGTCTGTCGATCGACCTCCAGACGCCGGGCACCGCCGCCCAGGGCATCTACGTCACCGCGACCCAGGGCCCGACCAAGGGCGCGCTGCTGGTCCTGCGCAACAACGCCGGCCTGGAGGACTTCGTAGTCAAGGGCACGGGCCTGATCGGCGTCGGCATCGACCGCGGCGGCACGGCCAAGGGGCAGCTCCACGTCGTCCAGCGCACCAAGGCCCCCGCGCTCGCCGTCGAGGGAGTGACACACCTCGCCGACGTCGGCACACCCCCTGCCAAGCTGGAGGAACCGGGGCTCGGCGGCGGCCTTCTCTACGCCGAGGGCGGCGCCCTGAAGTGGCGCAGTTCCCAGAACAAGGTCACGACGATAGCGCCCGCCTAGCAAGGAAGACGACCATGCAACTCACCCCCGAGGAACTCATCTCCGAGTTCCACGACGCCGTGATGGAGCTGTACTTCGCCCGCAAGCGGATCGTCGCCCTGGAGGCGGAGAACGCCGAACTCAGGGCCAGGCTCGACGCGGCCGGGACGAACGACGCATGACGGAGGGCCTCCGCCGACCGGCGGAGGCCCTCTTCATGTTCGTACGTCCGTACTTCCGTGCGGCGTACTGCGGTTGTGCTACGCCGGGACCGACGCCACGCCCGGAGCCAGGAACGGCTTGCCGTTCACGCGCTCCGACACGCCCTCGCGGTCCAGGTACGGCGTGATGCCGCCCAGGTGGAAGGGCCAGCCCGCGCCGGTGATCAGGCAGAGGTCGATGTCCTGGGCCTCGGCGACGACGCCCTCGTCGAGCATGAGCCCGATCTCCTGCGCCACCGCCTCCAGCACGCGCGCCCGCACCTGCTCCTCGGTGAGGACGGAGTCGCCCTGCTTCAGCAGCGCGGCGACCTCCGGGTCCAGCTCCGGCTTGCCGCTGTCGTAGACGTAGAAGCCGCGCTTGCCCGCCTCGACGACCGCCTTGAGGTTCGCGGAGACCGTGAAGCGGTCCGGGAACGCCCGGTTGAGCGTCTCCGAGACGTGCAGACCGATCGCCGGACCGACCAGCTCCAGCAGCACCAGCGGGGACATCGGCAGGCCGAGCGGCTCCACCGCCTTCTCCGCGACCTCGACCGGGGTGCCCTCGTCGATGACGTTCTGCACCTCGCCCATGAAGCGGGTCAGGATGCGGTTGACGACGAACGCCGGGGCGTCCTTCGTCAGCACCGCGGTCTTCTTCAGCTTCTTGGCGACGGCGAACGCCGTGGCCAGCGAGGCGTCGTCGGTCTGCTCGCCGCGGACGATCTCGAGGAGCGGCAGGACGGCGACCGGGTTGAAGAAGTGGAAGCCCACGACCCGCTCGGGGTGCTTCAGCTTCGACGCCATCTCCGAGACCGACAGCGAGGAGGTGTTGGTGGCGAAGATCGCGTGCGCCGGGGCGACCGCCTCGACCTCGGCGAACACCTGCTGCTTGACGCCGATCTCCTCGAACACGGCCTCGATGACGAAGTCCGCGTCCGCGAAGCCCTCGGCCTTGTCCAGGACACCGCTCACCAGCGCCTTGAGGCGGTTGGCCTTGTCCTGGTTGATCCGGCCCTTGCCGAGCAGCTTGTCGATCTCGGCGTGGACGTAGCCCACACCCTTGTCGACGCGCGCCTGGTCGATGTCGGTCAGCACGACCGGCACCTCGAGGCGGCGCAGGAACAGCAGCGCGAGCTGCGAGGCCATCAGACCCGCGCCCACGACGCCGACCTTGGTGACCGGACGGGCCAGGTTCTTGTCCGGGGCGCCCGCCGGACGCTTGCCGCGCTTCTGCACCAGGTTGAACGCGTAGATGCCGGCGCGCAGTTCACCGCCCATGATCAGGTCGGCGAGCGCCTTGTCCTCGGCGTCGTAGCCCTGCTGGAGGTCGCCGTTCTTGGCGGCGGCGATGATGTCCAGGGCGCGGTAGGCGGCCGGGGCCGCGCCGTGCACCTTGGAGTCGGCGACGAACCGGCCGCGCGCGACGGCCTGGTCCCAGGCCTCGCCGCGGTCGATCGCCGGGCGCTCGACGACGATCTCGCCCTTGAGGACGGACGCCGTCCACAGCAGCGACTGCTCCAGGAAGTCCGCGCCCTCGAACAGCGCGTCGGCGATGCCCAGTTCGTAGACCTGGGCGCCCTTGAGCTGCTTGTTCTGGTTGAGCGAGTTCTCGATGACCACCGAGACGGCCTTGTCGGCGCCGATCAGGTTCGGCAGCAGCGTGCAGCCGCCCCAGCCGGGGACCAGGCCGAGGAAGACCTCGGGCAGTGAGAAGGCGGGCAGCGCCGCGGACACCGTGCGGTAGGTGCAGTGCAGGCCGACCTCGACGCCGCCGCCCATGGCCGCGCCGTTGTAGTACGCGAAGGTCGGCACACCGAGGCCGGCGAGGCGCTTGAACACCTCGTGGCCGCCCTTGCCGATGGCGAGCGCGTGCTCGTGCTCCTTGAGGAGCTCGACGCCCTTCAGGTCCGCGCCGACGGCGAAGATGAACGGCTTGCCGGTGACGCCGGCGCCGACGATCTCGCCGTCCGCCGCCTCCTTCTCGACCTGGTCGATCGCGGTGTTCAGGTTCGCGAGGGACTGCGGGCCGAAGGTGGTCGGCTTGGTGTGGTCGAAGCCGTTGTCCAGCGTGATCAGGGCGAAGCGCCCGGCGTTGAACGGCAGGTCCAGGTGGCGTACGTGCGCCTGGGTGACGACCTCGTCCGGGAAGAGCTCGGCCGCGCCCTTCAGAAGCTCAGCGGTGGTGGTGCTCACTTGTCGCCTCCGTTGAAGTGCGGGTTCTCCCAGATGACCGTCGCGCCCATGCCGAAGCCGACGCACATGGTGGTGAGGCCGTAGCGGACCTGCGGCTGCTCCTCGAACTGGCGGGCCAGCTGCGTCATCAGACGGACGCCGGAGGAGGCGAGCGGGTGACCGAAGGCGATCGCGCCGCCGTACTGGTTGACGCGCTCGTCGTCGTCCGCGATGCCGTAGTGGTCCAGGAAGGCCAGGACCTGCACGGCGAAGGCCTCGTTGATCTCGAAGAGACCGATGTCGGAGATGGACAGGCCCGCCTGGGCGAGCGCCTTCTCCGTGGCCGGGATCGGGCCGTAGCCCATGACCTCCGGCTCGACGCCCGCGAAGGAGTAGGAGACCAGACGCATCTTGACCGGCAGGTCGTTCGCGCGGGCGAAGTCCTCGGAGGCGATGAGCGAGGCGGTGGCGCCGTCGTTCAGACCGGCCGCGTTGCCGGCGGTGACCCGCCCGTGCACGCGGAACGGCGTCTTCAGACCGGAGAGGTTCTCCAGCGTGGTGCCCGGGCGCATCGGCTCGTCGGCGGTGACCAGGCCCCAGCCCGTCTCACCGGCCTCGGCGTTGGTGCGGCGCACCGAGATCGGCACCAGGTCGGCCTGGATCTTGCCGTTGGCGTACGCCTTGGCGGCCTTCTCCTGGGAGCGCACGGCGTACTCGTCGGCGCGCAGCTTGGTGATCTGCGGGTAGCGGTCGTGCAGGTTCTCCGCGGTCATGCCCATGAACAGGGCGGACTCGTCGACCAGCTTCTCGCTGACGAACCGCGGGTTCGGGTCGACGCCCTCGCCCATGGGGTGGCGGCCCATGTGCTCGACGCCGCCCGCGACGGCGATGTCGTACGCGCCGAAGGCGACGGAGCCGGCGACCGAGGTGACGGCGGTCAGGGCGCCGGCGCACATGCGGTCGATCGAGTAGCCGGGGACGGACTGGGGGAGACCGGCCAGGATTCCCGCGGTGCGGCCGATGGTCAGACCCTGGTCGCCGATCTGCGTGGTCGCGGCGATGGCGACCTCGTCGATCTTCTTGGGGTCGAGACCGGGGTTGCGGCGCAGCAGCTCCCGGATGGCCTTCACGACGAGGTCGTCGGCCCGGGTCTCGTGGTAGATGCCCTTCGGGCCCGCCTTGCCGAACGGGGTACGGACGCCGTCGACGAAGACGACGTCCCTGACGGTACGAGGCACGATGGCTCTCCTCCAGGGTGCGGGACGCTGAGCGCTTGCTCAGACCATGCTACTTCTGAGTAACGTAGCTGCCCAGCCCCGGAAGGGCGAGCGGCGAAGGTCACACCCGTACTTCTATCCCGGTTCCCCCGGCGGAGCCGTCGACCCACGAGGGACCAGTACCGGCGTCGGGACGGGATGCGATCCCGGTCCTTCCCCGGTGATCACGCCGAACAGCGTACGGGCCGCCTCCGCGCCGAAGCCGAAGACGTCGTGGCTCATCGCGGACAGCGTCGGATGGGTCAGCCGGCACAGCTGGGAGTCGTCCCAGGCGAGCAGGGACACGTCCCTCGGCACGCTCAACCCCATCTCGGCGGCCACCGCCAGCCCGGCCACCGCCATGATGTCGTTGTCGTAGACGATCGCCGTCGGGCGGTCGGGCGGCGCGGCCGTCAGCATCGAGCGGGTCGCCCGCGCCCCCGCCTCCCCGGAGTAGTCCGTGGCGACCTGGCGCGCACCCGCAAGTCCCAGCCCGCGCGCCGCCGCGTCGAACGCGGCCGTCCGCATCACCGTGTGCCCGAGCGCCGCCGCGCCCCCCACCCGGGCGATCCGGCGATGGCCGAGCGCCGCCAGGTACCGCACCGCCTCCGTCACCGCCGTGGCGTCGTCGGTCCAGACGGACGTCAGGCTCCCGGTGAGCGAGGGATGCCCCACGGCCACGACCGGGATCCCGAGGCGCTCGGCCGCCGGCACCCGGGGGTCGTCGGCCCGGAAGTCCACGAGGATCGACCCGCCGATCTGCCGCCCCCGCCACCACGACTCCTGGAGGCCGACCTCCTCGTCCAGGTTCCGCACCAGCCGCAGCAGCAGCGAGCAGGAGTGCTCGGTCAGCACACTCTCCACGCCCGAGACGAACTCCATGTAGAACGGCTCCAGCCCCAGCATCCGCGCCGGACGGCAGATCGCCAGCCCCACCACGTCCACCCGCGAGCTCGACAGCGACCGCGCGGTGAGGTTCGGCTCCCAGCCCAGCTCCCGCGCCGCCGCGAAGATACGGTCCCGGGTCGCCTCCGACAGCCCCGGCTTGTGGTTGAAGGCCAGGGAGACGGCGCCCTTGGACACGCCGGCGCGCGCGGCGACGTCCTTGATGGTGACGCGGGGGGCCGGGGACGCGGTCATCGAGGAGGCTCCTGGCAGTACAGCGCGGAACGCGCGGCGTCGGCGTCGGGAGTCTCCCAGCCCCGGACCCCGATGGTGACCCGCTCGCCGGGGAGCAGCGTCACCAGCCCCCGGTCGGCCCGTGCCCCGGGGGCCAGCCGGTCGGCCTGGAGCAGCAGATCCCGGACGAGCGTACGGGCGCGCACCTCGACACCGCCCGGGACGAGCGCCACGTCGAACTCCGGCCGGGGGTAGGGGATCTTGCGGTCCGGCACCGGGAAACGCACGGCCCGCAACCGCTCCGAGCGGCCACCCGCGCCCGCGTTCCCGGCCGCGTTCGCGTCCGCCACCAGGAACTCCTTCGCCCCGACCGGCTCCAGCTCCGCCGGCACCCGCACCTCGGCCACCGTCCGCGCCGTGGCGCTGAGTTGCACCTCCGTCGCGCCGAGCTCGTCCCCCTCGACGGACATCCGCCGCAGCGACACCGCGCCCTTCCACGGCTCGCCGGACTGGTTGACGGCCGCCAACACCAGGGCACCGTCCCGCACTTGCAGCGTCAGCAACCGGTCCGCGTACAGCCGCCGCAGCTCGTGGTAGAGCGGCTTCTCCCGCCCGTCGCCGTCGATCGCCGCCCAGGACGTCACCGGCCAGCAGTCGTTGAGCTGCCAGACGACCGTGCCCGCGCACACCGGCCAGTGCGCCCGCCAGTGCTCGATCCCGGCGGCCACCGCCCGCGCCTGGTTGACCTGGGTGAGGTAGTGCCAACGGTCGAAGTCCCCCTCGGGAAAGGCGAAATGCCGCTCCAGCCCCCGCCGGAGCTTGCCGTTGCCGTCCTCCGCCTTCTGGTGGTGCAGCATCCCGGGGGAGTCCGCGGCGAGCGTCTCACCCGGCAGCGCCCGCCGCAGCGTGGCGTACGCGGGCGGCGCCTGCCAGCCGAACTCCGCGACGAAACGCGGCACTTCATCGAGGTAGGCGGCGTAGTCCTCCCGGTTCCACACCTCCCACGAGTGGTGCGTGCCGTGCGCCGGATCGTTCGGGTGCCGCTGCCACGACCCCGACCAGGGGCTCCCCGCGGAGTACGGCCGCGTCGGATCCAGCTCGGCCACCACCCGGGGCAGCAGCCCCAGGTAGTAGCCCTCCCCCCACGAGTCCCCGGCGAGCCGCTCCTCCCATCCCCAGTCGCGGAACCCCCACAGGTTCTCGTTGTTGCCGTTCCACAGCACCAGCGAGGGATGCGGCATCAGCCGGACGACGTTCTCCCGGGCCTCCGCCTCCACCTCGCCGCGCAGCGGCTGCTCCTCGGGATAGGCCGCGCACGCGAACGGGAAGTCCTGCCACACCAGCAGCCCCGACTCGTCGCAGGCGTCGTAGAAGTCCTCGCTCTCGTAGATCCCGCCGCCCCACACCCGGACCAGGTCCACCCCGGCGTCGGCGGCCTGCCGCAGCCGCTCCCGGTAGCGCTCACGGGTGATCCGGGAGGGGAACGCGTCGTCCGGGATCCAGTTCACGCCTCGCGCGAAGAGCCGCTCCCCGTTCACGACGAGGGTGAACCCGGTGCCGTGCGCGTCGGCGGACGTGTCCAGCCCGACCGTCCGGAAGCCGATCCGCCGACTCCACGCGTCCAGCGGGGAGTTCCCGTGGCTCAGCGTCAACTCGACCTCGTAGAGCGGCTGTTCGCCGTACCCGCGCGGCCACCACAGCTCCGCGTCCGGCACCTCGACCCGTACGACCCCGCCCGTCCCCGCCACCTCGGCGCGCGTCCGGCGGTCGCCGACCCGGGCCTCCAGGGTGAGCGCGGCCTCCACCCGGGTGCGCTCCACCTCGACGTGCAACTCGACGACTCCCGTGCCCTGTTCGACGGTGACGAGCGGGCGCACCCGGGCGATCCGCGCCGTCGACCAGCGCTCCAGCCGCACCGGCCGCCAGATCCCGGCCGTCACCAGGGTCGGCCCCCAGTCCCAGCCGAAGGAGCAGGCCATCTTGCGGACGTACTGGTACGGCTCGGCGTACGCGCCCGGCCGTTCGCCCAGCCGGCCGCGCACGGCCTCCGCCTCGGCGTAGGCGGAGCGGAACCGGACGGCCAGCGGGCCGCTCAGCCCGGTCACGTCGAAGCGGTGGGAGCGGTGCATGTTCCGCACGGCGCCGACGAGCCGGCCGTCCACGAGGATCTCGGCGGCCGTGTCCAGCCCGTCGAAGACCAGGTCGGTCTGCTCGTGCCCGGACCCCGCCTCCGGCAGTCGGGTCTCGTACGTCCACTCCCGCCGCCCCACCCACGCGACCTCGCTCTCGCCGCGGCCGAGGAACGGGTCGGGGATCACCCCCGCCGCGAGCAGATCGGTGTGCACACAGCCCGGCACCACGGCCGGCAGCGCCTCTCCCTCGTGGTGCAGGATCCATCCGTCGGTGAGCGGTGTGGCCTCCAGCATGCGCACTCCCTAAACCGGTCAACCCTGGTCTGCCCCAGCATTGCGCGCCATCTGTCCATGCTTGGCGGGAATGAGACTTTACCGGTTGAGAAAGCGCTGTCAGAGTGCCGAACCAGCCATCCCGTACGTGCCCGACCACCCCGCACGCGCTCGACGACCCCGTACGCGCTCCCCCACCCGCAAGTGCTCGTCCGTCCCGAGAACGGAAGTGATGCACATGAACCGCCGTACACTCCTCGCCGTCGTCACGGGAGCCGCCCTGCTGCTCCCGGGCTGCACCGGAACCGCAGGCACCTCGAAGGGCGCGGACGCCAAGGCGCCCACCGACCCCGCGCAGGTGAGCGGAGACATCACGGTGCTCACCGTGCGCACCGACCTGGTGCAGGACGGCACGATGAAGAAGTACGCCGCCGAGTTCAACAAGACCTATCCCAAGGTCAAGGTCGAGTTCCAGGCCCTCACCAACTACGAGGCCGAGATCAAGATCCGCATGAACACCGAGGACTACGGCGACGTCCTGCTGATCCCCGCGGTCATCAAGAAGGACGACTACCCGAAGTTCTTCGCCTCGCTGGGCACCGAGGCCGAACGCGCCAAGAAGTACCGCTTCACCGACTTCAGCGCCGTCGGCGGAAAGGTCTACGGCCAGAGCCCGGTCGGCGTGATGCCCGGCTTCGTCTACAACAAGCGCGTCTGGCGCGAGGCCGGCGTGACCGAATGGCCCACCACCACGGCCGAGTTCCTCGCCGCCCTGAAGGCGATCAAGACGAAGACCGACGCGACGCCCTACTACACCAACTTCGCCGCCCAGTGGCCGCTGACCTCCTGGACCTACGTCAACGGCTCGGTCCACTGCGACCCGCAGGCCACCACGAAACTCGCCGAGGGCGACCCGTGGGCGCAGGACTCCGACCTGCGCGTCGGCGACCGGCTGCTCTACGACATCGTGAAGCAGGGCCTCGCCGAGAAGGACCCGACGACCACCAACTGGGAGCTGTCCAAGCCGCAGTTGGCCAAGGGCGAGATCGCCACCCAGTGGCTCGGCACCTGGGCGATCGTCCAGTTCCAGGACGCGGCCCGCAAGGCCGGGGCCGACCCGGACGACATCGGTTTCATGCCGTTCCCGGCCCAGACGGACGGCACGTTCTGCTCGACCGTCGGCCCCGACTACAACCAGGCCGTCAACGTCCACTCGAAGCACAAGGAGGCGGCCCGCGCCTGGATCGACTGGTTCACCGACAAGTCGGGCTACGACCGCGACAACCTGGCCGTCTCCCCGCTCCAGAACGCCGCGATGCCCCAGGTGCTCAAGCCGTACGAGGACGCGGGCGTGAAGCTCATCGAGCTGGACGACGCGGCCGGCGCCGAGGTCAAGCTGATCGACGACGAGTCGGAGGTCGGCATCTACAAGCCCGACTACCGCCAGGACCTGGTCGACCTGGCGCGCGGCGCGAAGAAGGGCAGCCTCGACGACTTCCTCGCCGGCCTCGGCGAGAAGTGGACCAAGACCCAGCAGAACGTGGCCGACTGATGACGCACACCACCGAGCAGGCGACCTTCGAGGCCGTGACCCCGGCCTCGAAGCGCGCCGCTCCCGCACGCGCCCACCGCCGCGCCCGGACCTGGCGGCTGCTCACCCCCTGGCTGTTCCTGCTCGCGCCGCTCGCCCTGCTGATCACCTTCACCTACGCGCCGATCGCCAACATGGTCGCGTACAGCTTCACCGACTGGGACGGCGTGAGCCCCGCACCGCACTACACGGGCGTCGAGAACTACACGGAGATCTTCACCCGGGAGGACCTCTTCCAGGTGTTCTTCGTCAGCGGCTACTACCTGGCCGCCTCGGCGGTCCAGATCGTCGCCGCGCTCTACTTCGCGACGGTCCTCAGCTTCGACCTGCGCTTCCGCAACTTCTTCAAGGGCGTGCTCTTCTTCCCGTCCCTGGTCAACGGCGTCGCGATCGGCTTCGTCTTCCTCTACTTCTTCCAGGACGGCGGCACCCTCGACACGGTGCTCGGCTTCTTCGGCGTCCACACCGACCACGCCTGGCTCGGCACGCCGGTCTCCGCGAACACCTCGCTCGCCGGCGTCTCGGTCTGGCGCTACCTGGGCATGAACTTCGTCCTGTTCCTCGGCGCGATCCAGTCCATCCCCGGGGAGCTGTACGAGGCGTCCGAACTGGACGGGGCGAGCCGATGGCACCAGTTCCGGTACATCATCCTGCCCGGCATCAAGCCGGTGCTGACGCTGACCGTGATCCTCTCGGTCTCCGGCTCCCTCGCCGCCTTCGAGATCCCGTACATCATGACCGGCGGGGCCACCGGCACCGAGACCTTCGTGATCCAGACCGTGAAGCTGGCCTTCCAGTTCAACAAGACGGGCCTGGCCTCCGCGGCCGCCGTGGTCCTGCTGCTGATCGTCCTGGCGGTGACCTGGGTGCAGCGGCGCCTCGTCCCCGACGACAGGGTGGACCTCGTATGACGCGCCGCACCGCTTCCCGCGCCCTCGTGTACCTGTCGCTGGTCCTCGCGGCGGCGGTCGTCCTGCTGCCGCTCGGCGTGGTCTTCCTGACCTCCCTCAAGACCGAGTCCGAGACGGCGAACGACGGCGGCGCCCTCACCCTGCCGCGCGACCCGCTGAACTTCGACAACTACGTGACCGCGTTCCAGGACGGCGGCATGCTGACCGCGTTCGCGAACACCGCGTTCATCCTGCTGGTCTCCGTCGGCGGAACGGTGCTCATCGGCTCGATGACGGCCTACGCGATCGACCGCTTCACCTTCCGGTTCCGGAAACTCGTGGTGGCCCTCTTCCTGCTCGCCGCGCTGGTCCCCGGAGTGACCACGCAGGTGGCCACCTTCCAGATCGTCCACAGCCTCGGCATGTTCGACACCCGCTGGGCCCCGATCGCCCTCTACATGGGCACGGACATCGTGTCGATCTACATCTTCCTCCAGTTCGTCCGCTCGATCCCGGTCTCCCTGGACGAGGCGGCCCGTCTGGACGGAGCCAACGCGTTCACCGTCTACCGCAAGATCATCTTTCCGCTGCTGAAGCCGGCGATCGCGACGGTCGTGATCGTGAAGGGGATCGCCGTCTACAACGACTTCTACATCCCCTTCCTGTACATGCCCTCTCAGGATCTTGGCGTGATCTCGACGTCCCTGTTCCGCTTCAAGGGCCCCTACGCGGCCCACTGGGAGACGATCTCGGCAGGAGCCGTCCTGGTCATCCTGCCGACGCTGATCGTCTTCCTGGCGCTCCAGAAGTACGTCTACAACGGCTTCATGCGCGGGGCGTCGAGGTGAGAGCGGCGGCCAGGGGCGCTGTGACCTGCTCCACCTGCCACGGCCGCGCGCCCAGTCCCGTGAGGGCGGCGGCGACCGCCTCCTCGTCGGCCGGGGCGGGCGGCTCCCAGCAGACCCGCCGCACGGTGTCCGGAGCGATCAGGTTCTCCTGAGGCATGTTCAGCTCCTCGGCCAGCGCCGACACCGCGGTCCGCGCGGCGGACAGCCGCGCGGCGGCCTCCGGGTCCTTGTCGGCCCACGCCCGCGGCGGCGGGGGCCCGGCGACCGGCTGCCCCGGCTGCGGCAGCTGCGCCTCGGTCAGCGCCTTCGCCCGGTCGACGGCCGCCTGCCACTGCTCCAGCTGCCGCCGCCCCATCCGGTGCCCGAAGCCGTTCAGCGCGGCGAGCGCGTGCACGGTGGCGGGAAGGGCGAGCGCCGCCTCCACGATGGCCGCGTCCGAGAGCACCTTGCCCGGCGACACGTCGCGCCGCTGCGCGATCCGGTCCCGCGTCTGCCACAGCTCCCGCACGACGCCGAGCTGCCGCCGCCGGCGCACCTTGTGCATGCCCGACGTACGGCGCCAGGGGTCCTTGCGGGGCTCCGGCGGCGGGGCCGAGGCGATCGCGTCGAACTCCTGGCGGGCCCACTCCAGCTTGCCCTGCCGGTCGAGCTCCTTCTCCAGCGCGTCCCGCAGATCGACGAGCAGCTCGACGTCCAGGGCGGCGTAGCGCAGCCACGGCTCCGGCAGCGGGCGGGTCGACCAGTCGACGGCGGAGTGACCCTTCTCCAGGACGAAGCCGAGGACGCCCTCGACCATCGCGCCGAGGCCGACCCGCGGGAACCCGGCCAGCCGTCCGGCCAGCTCGGTGTCGAACAGCCGCGTCGGCATCATGCCTATCTCGCGCAGACAGGGCAGGTCCTGGGTGGCGGCGTGCAGCACCCACTCGACGCCGGACAGGGCCTCGCCCAGCGAGGACAGGTCGGGACAGGCGACGGGGTCGATCAGCGCGGTGCCGGCGCCCTGGCGGCGCAGCTGCACGAGATACGCGCGCTGTCCGTAGCGGTAGCCGGAGGCGCGCTCGGCGTCCACGGCGACGGGGCCGGAGCCGGCGGCGAAGGCGGCGACGGCCGCGGCGAGCGAGGCCTCGTCGGCGATCACCGCGGGAATGCCCTCGCGCGGTTCGAGGAGAGGTGTCGGCGCCCCGGAAGCAGTCGATCCGCCGTCGTCCGGAGGGGCGCCTCCGGTGGTTCGCAGTGAGCTGGCTGCTGCGGTTTCTTGGGCGTCGGTCACCTGTCAAGGGTATCCGTGTGGGGACGGCACCCGCCGACGGAACGTTCCGTCGGCGGGTGCCGTGGGGTCGTAAACCAGTCAGGTCGGTGAATGATCGGGAAGGCGGACGGTCGGGACGGTGGTCGGTCGACGGGAGGGAAGCGGTGGTCGGTCGACGGGACGGGAGCGGTGGTCAGTGGATGATGCCGGTCCGCAGGGCCACCGCGACCATGCCTGCGCGGTCGCCCGTGCCCAGCTTGCGGGCGATGCGGGCGAGGTGGCTCTTGACGGTCAGCGCGGACAGGCCCATGGAGACGCCGATCGCCTTGTTGGACTGGCCTTCGGCGACGAGTCTGAGCACCTCCACCTCGCGGCCGGAGAGCTCGCGGTAGCCGCCCGGGTGGCTCGGAGCACCCGGGGGGCGGCGGTGGAGACGGGCGGCGGCAGCTCCGATGGGGGCGGCGCCGGGCCGGGTGGGGAGCCCGACGTTGGTGCGGGTGCCGGTGACGACGTAGCCCTTGACGCCGCCCGCGAGGGCGTTGCGCACGGCTCCGATGTCGTCGGCGGCGGACAGGGCGAGGCCGTTGGGCCAGCCGGCGGCACGGGTCTCCGACAGCAGGGTCAGGCCGGAGCCGTCGGGAAGGTGGACGTCGGCGACGCAGATGTCGCGGGGGTTGCCGATGCGGGGACGAGCCTCCGCGACGGACGAGGCCTCGATGACATCGCGCACACCGAGCGCCCACAGATGGCGGGTGACGGTGGAGCGGACGCGCGGGTCGGCCACGACCACCATCGCGGTGGGCTTGTTCGGGCGGTAGGCGACCAGGCTTGCGGGCTGCTCGAGGAGAACGGACACCAGGCCTCCTGGGGTGCGGGAAGGGGCCGGCTCATGGGGAGTGGAGCCGGGACGAGCCGTGCTTTCAAGGTCACAGTCGTCTTCGGCACCGGGCCCGGTGTCCTTTAGAGAATGATCACGATCTAGTGAGTAACAATCTGTGCAATTCGGACACGCGATCGATCATCCGAAGATCGAGTCGGTTTGAGTGGGTGTCGTACGAGATCGAAAGTGGCCGTATCGACAAAGAGATGGTCAATGAGAAGGGGGAGAGGGAGGGACGGCGTCAGCGGGACTGGGGATCACGCCGCTGCGGAAGCGTCACCACCGACGCGTCCCCGGGACCGGCCGGCGGCAGCCCCGCCACCTGCGCCAGCAGATCGCACCACGACGCCAGATGCGCCCCCGTGTCCGGCACCCCGCCCAGACCCTCGCGGGGCGTCCACGAGGCCCGGATCTCGATCTGCGAGGCCGCCGGACGCTCCGACAGCCCGCCGAAGTAGTGCGAACTCGCGCGCGTCACGGTCCCGCTCGGCTCGCCGTACGTCAGCCCGCGCGCCTGGAGCGCGCCGGTCAGCCAGGACCAGCACACCTCCGGCAGCAGCGGGTCGACGGCCATCTCCGCCTCCAGCTCCGCCCGGATCAGCGTCACCAGCCGGAACGTGCCGTGCCAGGCGTCGTGCCCGGCCGGGTCGTGCAGCAGCACCAGCCGGCCGTCGGCCAGGTCCTGCTCGCCGTCCACGACGGTCGCCTCCAACGCGTACGCGTACGGCGCGAGCCGCTGCGGGGCGGGCGTCGGCTCCACCTCGATCTGTGGTCGCAGCCGGGCCGCCCGCAACGCGTCGACGGCGGCCCGGAAGGGCGGCGGACCCGACCTGGTCCCATCCCGGTCCTCCTCGTTCCCCTCGTCCATTCCGCCCGTGCCGTCCGACAGTCGTCCCTGAGCCGCAGCCATGCGGGGAAGATTAAGGGGAACGGGGCCTTCGCGCAGGGCAAGACACCCGTGCGCGGGACGCGGGCGGGTGCGCGCTGGGCGAACACCCGCACGGGTTTCGGAACCGGAAAGCCGGGTGCGGACGGGGCGACGGGGTGCGGACGGGGCCGGTCCCGGCGGATCCGGCGCCGTGCGAGACTTGCCGTCGTGAGCGTGAACGAGAGCCCCGCGGGCCGGCAGCCGACAGCGACGTACGACAGCCCCTTCCTGAAGGCGTGCAGGCGCGAACCCGTCCCGCACACTCCCGTGTGGTTCATGCGCCAGGCCGGGCGCTCCCTGCCGGAGTACCGCAAGGTCCGCGAGGGCGTCCCGATGCTCGAGTCCTGCATGCGGCCCGATCTGGTCACCGAGATCACCCTCCAGCCGGTCCGCCGGCACGGCGTGGACGCGGCGATCTACTTCAGCGACATCGTCGTCCCGCTCAAGGCCATCGGCCTCGACCTCGACATCAAGCCCGGCGTCGGCCCGGTCGTCGAACAGCCGATCCGCACCCGCGCCGACCTCGCCCGGCTGCGCGACCTCACCCCCGAGGACGTCTCCTACGTCACCGAGGCGATCGGCCTGCTCA
This sequence comes from Streptomyces sp. NPDC002328, assembly GCF_042890065.1. Taxonomy (NCBI): domain Bacteria; kingdom Bacillati; phylum Actinomycetota; class Actinomycetes; order Kitasatosporales; family Streptomycetaceae; genus Streptomyces; species Streptomyces sp. NPDC002328. The sequence continues at coordinate 56,254 of NZ_JBIARQ010000012.1, forward strand.
CCGGCGAGCTCGGCTCGACCCCCCTCATCGGTTTCGCCGGCGCGCCTTTCACCCTCGCGAGCTACCTCGTCGAGGGCGGCCCCTCGCGCACGTACGAGAACGCCAAGGCGATGATGTACGGCGACCCCGAGCTCTGGGCCGACCTGCTCGACCGCCTCGCCGACATCACGGCCGCGTTCCTCAAGGTGCAGATCGAGGCGGGCGCCTCCGCCGTCCAGCTCTTCGACTCCTGGGCCGGCGCCCTCGCCCCGTCCGACTACCGCCGCTCGGTGATGTCCGCCTCCGCGAAGGTCTTCGACGCCGTCGCCGGATACGGCGTCCCGCGCATCCACTTCGGCGTCGGCACCGGCGAACTGCTCACGCTCATGGGCGAGGCCGGCGCGGACGTCGTCGGCGTCGACTGGCGCGTCCCGCTCGACGAGGCCGCCCGCCGCGTCGGCCCCGGCAAGGCGCTCCAGGGCAACCTCGACCCGACGGTCCTCTTCGCCGGCCGCGAGGCCGTCGAGACGAAGACCCGCGAAGTCCTCGACTCCGCCGCCGGCCTGGAGGGCCACGTCTTCAACCTCGGCCACGGCGTCATGCCCTCCACCGACCCGGACGCCCTGACCCGCCTCGTGGAGTACGTCCACACGCGGACGGCCCGCTAGGCCTTCGGCGCACCGCTCACCATGTGTGCCGGGGCCGGGCGCGTCTGCCGAAGAGCAGGCCGCGCGGTTCCGGCGGCGGCGGTGTGCCCGGCTTGAGGGGCCAGGCGAGCAGCATGCCGGCGAGGAAGCCGACGATGTGCGCCGCGTACGCCACGGTGCCCGCCTCGGAGACGCCCTCGCCGGAGGAGTACACCGCCTGGAGCACGAACCAGGAGCCCAGCACCAGCCAGGCCGGCAGCCGCAGCGGCAGGAAGATCAGGAACGGCACCAGGACCCACACCCTGGCCTTCGGATACAGCACCAGATAGGCGCCCAGCACTCCCGCTATCGCCCCGGACGCGCCGATCAGCGGGTCGGTGGAGTCGGCGTTCAGCAGCGCGAAGCCGTACGACGCCGCGTAGCCGCAGGCGACGTAGAACAGCGCGAAGCGGATGTGGCCCATGCGGTCCTCGATGTTGTTGCCGAAGATCAGCAGGAACAGCATGTTGCCCAGCAGATGCAGCCAGCCGCCGTGCAGGAACATCGCGGTGAGCACGCTCAGCGCGGGGGACTTGTCGTAGCCGGGCGGGCCCAGCACACAGCCGCCGCCCCGCGCGTCGCCCGTGGGGACGAGCTGCGGCAGCTGACCGTGGATCAACTCGCGCGGCACGGCGGCGTACTGCTCCAGGAACGCGTGCAGATTGCAGGTCTGCACCAGGGTGCTGTCGCCGGCCACCGAGCCGGACAGGCCGGGCATGAAGAGGAACACGAAGACGTTCACGCCGATCAGCGCGTACGTCACCACCGGAGTGCGGCGCACGGGGTTAACGTCATGGACGGGGATGACCACAAGGAAGTTCTGCCCCCGATCCGTTCGGTGAATCGGTGAACGGGCGCTCCCGCACAAGCGTATGAACCGGCAACCGTCCGCGGCACGGGGAAGGCGGGCCGCGGAGACGACGTGAGGAACAGGCGATGAACGACCGGGTTACTCCTCCGATGCACGCCACGCCGGACGGCGAGGCGGAGATCGCGCTCGTGATCCGACTCCCTTGGGAGGACGTGGCCAGGCTCGGCCAGGAGGCGGGGCGGCTCGCCTCGCAGATGCAGCGGCCGGTGACGCTGGACGAGGCGGTGAGCCACCGCTTGCGTTCCCGGCCCGCGGCCGCCGCGCACGCGAAGCCCACGGAGCAGCCTGCGGCAAGCTCGCCGGTTTCCACGTTGCCGAGGCTGTCCGGGACGGCCTAGTCCTCCCGTATCAGTCGCCCCGCACCTTTGCCGACGCCTTTCTCGCCGCCACCAGCACCGGGTCCCATACCGGGCTGAACGGCGGGGCGTAGCCCAGGTCCAGGGCGGTCATCTGTTGCACCGTCATGCCGGCCGTGAGGGCCACCGCGGCGATGTCCACGCGTTTGCCCGCGCCCTCCCTGCCCACGATCTGCACGCCCAGCAGTCGGCCCGTGCGGCGTTCGGCGAGCATCTTGACCGTCATGGGGGAGGCGCCGGGGTAGTAGCCGGCGCGGCTGGTGGACTCGATGGTGACCGCCTCGTACTGGAGGCCGGCCCTGCGCGCGTCCTTCTCGCGCAGGCCGGTGCGGGCGATCTCCAGGTCGCAGACCTTGCTGACGGCCGTGCCGACGACGCCCGGGAAGGTGGCGTAACCGCCCCCGGCGTTGGTGCCGATGACCTGGCCGTGCTTGTTGGCGTGCGTGCCCAGGGGGACATGGCGTTCCTGACCCGACACCAGGTCGAGGACCTCCACGCAGTCGCCGCCGGCCCAGACGTTCTCATGGCCGCGCACCCGCATCCCCAGGTCGGTGAGCAGGCCGCGGTGGTCGCCCAGGGGGAGGCCGGCGGCCTCGGCCAGGGCCGTCTCCGGGCGGACGCCGATGCCGAGGACCACCACGTCCGCCGGGTACTCGGCGTCCTCCGTGACGACCGCCCGCACCCGGCCGTCCTCGCCGGTGAGCAGCTTGGTGACCTCGGCGTCGTTCACCATGGCGATGCCGAGGCCCTCCATGGCGCCGTGCACCAGCCGGCCCATGTCGGGGTCCAGCGTCGACATCGGTTCGCTGCCGCGGTTGACGACCGTCACCTCATACCCGCGGTTGATGAGCGCCTCCGCCATCTCCACGCCGATGTAGCCCGCGCCGACGACCACCGCGCGCCTGCCCCGCGCGCGCGTGAGCGTGTCGATCAGCTCCTGGCCGTCGTCCAGGGTCTGCACCCCGTGCACCCCGAGCGCGTCGACGCCCGGCATGTCGGGCCGGATCGGCCGGGCCCCCGTCGCGATGACGAGCTTGTCGTACGACGTCCAGGACAGCGCCCCGGAGTCGACGTCACGCGCGCGTACGCGCTGCCCGGCCACGTCGATCTCGGTGACCTCCGTGCGCAGCCGCAGGTCGATCCCGCGCGCGCGGTGCTCCTCGGGCGTGCGGGCGATCAGATCGTCCCGTTCGGTGACGTCGCCGCCCACCCAGTACGGGATGCCGCACGCCGAGTAGGACGTGAAGTGGCCCCGCTCGAAGGCCACGATCTCCAGGTCGTCCGGCCCCTTCAGCCGACGGGCCTGGGACGCCGCGGACATGCCCGCGGCGTCCCCGCCGATCACGACCAGCCGTTCCCGCCCGGCGCCCCCACGCGCGCCCCTGCCCTCGCTCATGTTCACGCTCATGCGAACACGCTACGTGCGGCACTTCGGTCCCGTCGGGGCCGGGTCGCTCCCGCGCGGTCCGGCGGGCCGGGTCAGTCCCGGGCGGGCTCGGCCGGGCGGGTCCTGCGCCGCCGGGCGCGCAGCAGCCACAGCCACACCAGCAGCAGCGCCAGGGCCAGCGCGGCGAACGGCAGCACCGCGCCGAACGCGACGGCGATCCAGCGCAGCGTCGTCACCAGCGCGTCCCAGCCGCCCGCGAGCGCGTCCAGGAACCCGGGGTCGTCGTCCTTCGCGGCCCGCTCCACCGGCGTCTCGGACAGCGTCAGCGTGACGGTGGCCATGCCGGTGCGGTCCTTCAGGGACGCCTGCCGGGCGAGCAGCGCCTCCAGGTCGGCCTCGCGGCGGCTCAACTCGCCCTCCAGAGTGACCACGTCGGTCAGCTTGGTGGCCTCGTCCATCAGGGCGCGGATACGGGCGACGCTGGCCCGCTGCGAGGCGATGCGGCTGTCGACGTCGACGACCTGATCGGTCACGTCCTGCGCCTTCGCCGTGCGCTCCAGGAGCTTGCCGGTGCCCTGGAGCGCGGTGAGGACGTCGTCGTACTTGTCGACGGGCACGCGCAGCACGACCCGGGTCTGGTCCGCGCCGTCCTCGTCGCGGGTGGTGGTCTCGTCGCCGACATAGCCGCCGGCGTTCTCGGCGGCCGTGCGGGCCGCGTCGAGCGCCTTGAGGACATCGCCGACCTGCACGGTCAGGGTCGCCGTGCGGATGACGCGGTTCACCGGCAGCTGCGGCGCGGAGCCGGCGCCGGTCGCCGCGCCGGACTGCGTCCCGCCCACGCCGGTCTTGGCGTCCGCGGCGGTCTCGCCGGCGGCGTCGGCTTCGGAGCCGCCGACCTCGTCGACGGCGGCGGCCTTGTCCTGCGCCTTCGAACTGCCGCCGTCCGAGTCGCCCCCGGCGCTGCATCCGGTGAGCGCGACGGCGGCGGCGAGCAGGAGTCCGGCCAGGGCCCGGGCCGGTCGTACGGTTCGTACGGATCGTCGTGTGCGCATGCGGGCGTACCCCCGAGAGTCGTGGAACGGCTTGACGGTCCTTCGACGCCGGGGCGCACCGGAACGTTGGCGGCCGACGGTCCCGAACAGGTCACGGTCGGGACGCGGGGAGGACACCGGGGCGCGGCGGGAGTGTCGGTGGGGTCTGAGAGAGTGGGGCCATGAGCGCAACGGGCACGAGCAGGGGGCATGTCGTCGTCGTGGGAGCCGGTGTCGCGGGCCTGGCCGCGGCCCACCGGCTGCTGGAGCGCGGCGCGCGCGTGACCGTGCTGGAGGCGTCCGGCCGGGTCGGCGGCAAGCTGCTGCCCGGCGAGATCGCGGGCGTCCGCGTCGACCTGGGCGCGGAGTCGATGCTGGCCCGCCGGCCCGAGGCGGTCGCCCTCGCGCGCGAGGTGGGCCTCGCCGGCCGTCTCCAGCCCCCGGCCACCGCCGGCGCCTCGCTGTGGACCCGCGGCGCGCTGCGCCCCATGCCCAAGGGGCACGTCATGGGCGTGCCCGGCGTCGCCTCCGCCCTGTCCGGCGTCCTCTCCGACGAGGGCCTCGCGCGCGTCGAGCGCGAGGCCGGCCTGCCGCGCACGGAGGTCGGCGAGGACGTGGCGGTCGGGGAGTACGTGGCGGCGCGCCTGGGCCGCGAGGTCGTCGACCGCCTCGTCGAGCCGCTCCTGGGCGGCGTCTACGCCGGTGACGCCTACCGCCTGTCGATGCGCTCGGCCGTCCCGCAGCTCTTCGAGGCGGCGCGCACGCACACCTCGCTGACGGAGGCCGTCCGCGGGATCCAGGCCAAGGCCGCCACCGCCGGGCAGACCGGGCCGGTGTTCATGGGCATCGAGGGCGGGGTGGGCTCACTGCCGCTCGCGGTCGCCGAGTCGGTCGGCGCGCGCGGCGGCGAGATCCTGACCGGGGCGCCGGTGACGGAACTCCGTAGGACGGCCCCGCCCGCGCCGTCCGCCGTCTCCGCTTCCACCCCCGCCTCCGCCCCCGCTTCCGGCCACGCGGCGGAGCAGCCGTCCACGGTCTGGCGGGTCGTGGCCGGCGGCCGGGTGCTGCACGCCGACGCCGTGATCGTCGCCGTCCCCGCGCCCGCCGCCGCCGCGCTGCTGGCCGCCGAGTCGCCCGAGGCCGCCGCCGAACTGCGGGCCGTCGAGTACGCCTCCATGGCCCTGATCACCCTCGCCTACCGCCGCTCCGAGGCCGCCGCCCTGCCCGCCGGCAGCGGCTTCCTCGTGCCGCCCGTCGAGGGGCGCACGATCAAGGCGTCCACGTTCGCCTCCCAGAAGTGGGGTTGGATCGCCGACGAGGACCCGGACGTCGTCGTCCTGCGCACCTCCGTGGGCCGGTACGGCGAGACGGAGATCCTGGAGCGCTCCGACGGCGACCTGGTCGACGTCTCCCGCCGCGACCTCGAAGCGGCCACCGGCCTCACCGCCACGCCCCTGGAGACCAGGGTCACCCGCTGGACGGACGGCCTGCCGCAGTACCCGGTCGGCCACCACGCGCGCGTGGCCCGCGTCCGCGAGCAGGTCGCCAAGGTGCCGGGCCTCGCGGTGTGCGGCGCGCAGTACGACGGCGTCGGCATCCCGGCGTGCGTCGCGAGCGCCCATGCGGCGGTCGACCAGATCCACGGCGACCTGCGCGCCGTGCGGGAGCTCACCGCCCACCCGGTGCAGAGCCTGCACGGCGGAGCGGGAGAATGAGGACCATGAGTGACGACGCCTCCACCCCCCAGCCCGGCAGGATCCCCAACAAGGGCAAGCTGGCCAAGGACCTCAACGAGGTCATCCGCTACACGCTGTGGTCCGTCTTCCGGCTGAAGGACGTGCTGCCCGAGGACCGCACCGGCTACGCTGACGAGGTCCAGGAGCTGTTCGACCAGCTCGCCGCCAAGGACGTCACGATCCGCGGCACGTACGACGTGTCCGGGCTGCGCGCCGACGCCGACGTCATGATCTGGTGGCACGCCGAGACCAGCGACCAGCTCCAGGAGGCGTACAACCTCTTCCGCCGCACGCGGCTCGGCCGCGCGCTGGAGCCGGTGTGGTCGAACATGGCGCTGCACCGCCCCGCCGAGTTCAACCGCTCGCACATCCCGGCGTTCCTCGCCGACGAGACGCCCCGCGACTACGTCAGCGTCTACCCCTTCGTGCGCTCCTACGACTGGTACCTGCTGCCCGACGAGGACCGCCGCCGCATGCTCGCCGACCACGGCAAGATGGCCCGCGGCTACCCGGACGTGCGCGCCAACACCGTCGCCTCGTTCTCGCTGGGCGACTACGAGTGGATCCTGGCCTTCGAGGCCGACGAGCTGTACCGCATCGTCGACCTCATGCGTCATCTGCGCGCCTCCGAGGCGCGGATGCACGTCCGCGAGGAGGTCCCGTTCTACACGGGCCGCCGCAAGTCGGTCGCCGACCTGATCGCCGGCCTCGCCTAGAGCGAACCGACGGGGACGCGGGGCCGCATCGAATGCGTTCCCGCGTCCCGTGTCCCCGCGGCCTCACCTCGTCCGTGCGCTCACTTCGCCGGGGCGTTCACGGTGGGCGCGTTCACCGTGGGCGCGGCGTGGCCCGCGCAGGCGGCGCGCCGCGCGGGCAGCCGGCCCTCCAGCAGGTAGGCGTCGAGATGCCCGTTGACGCACTTGTTGGGCCCGCCCGCGATGCCGTGGGTGCCGGCGTCCCGCTCCGTCACCAGCACCGAGTCCGACAGCCGCCGGTGCATCTCCAGCGCCCCGTCGTAGGGCGCGGCGGCGTCCCGCTCGGCGGCGAGGATCAGCGTCGGCGGCAGCTCGCCCGGCCCGGTCCGCACGTCCAGCGGCCGCTGCCGGGGCGCCTGCCAGTACGCGCACGGCAGGTTCGCCCACACGTTGTCCCAGGTCTCGAACGGCGCCACGCGCGCGAGACGCGTGTTGTCGCGGTCCCACACCCGGAAGTCGGTCGGCCAGGGCGCGTCGTTGCACTCGACGGCCGTGTAGACGGCGCTCGCGTTCTCCGCCTCCGCGGCGGCCTCCCGGACCGGCGAGGCCAGCGCGACCAGCGGCTTCGGATCGCCCTTCAGATACGCCGACAGCGCCTCCGCGCGGGACGGCCAGTAGTCGTCGTAGTAGCCCGCCTGGAGGAACGCGCCCTGGAGCTGCCCGGGGCCCACGGTGCCGCCGGCCGGCTCCTCGGCCAGCCGCGCCCGCGCCCGCTCGTAGCTGCGCCGCACCGCCTCCGCGGTCCTGCCCAGGCCGTAAGCGTCGTGGTTGCTCGCGACCCACTCGCGGAAGTCGGCCCAGCGGCTCTCGAACGCCGCCGACTGGTCGAGGTTGTTGCGGTACCAGACCTGCGCCGGGTCCGGGTTCACCGCCGCGTCGAACACCATCCGCCGCACGTGCGAGGGGAACATCGTCGCGTACAGCGCCCCGAAGTAGGTGCCGTACGACGCCCCCATGAACGTCAGCCGCTCCTCGCCGAGCGCGGCCCGCAGCACGTCCAGGTCGCGGGCGTTGTTGAGCGAGTTGTAGTGCCGCAGGGCGCTGCCCGTGCGCTCGGCGCAGCCGCGCGCGAACGCCTTGGCCTGCGCGACGCGTTCGCGCTTGTACGCCTCCGAGGGGTGGGTCGGGGCGAGCGAGGGGCCCTTGAAGAAGTCCTCGGGCTTCTGGCAGGACAGCGGCGCGGAACGGCCGACGCCGCGCGGGTCGTAGCCGACGAGGTCGTAGGCGGCCCCGATGCGCTTCCACTCGGGCAGCAGCCCGGCCAGCGGGAAGTACAGCCCGGAGGCGCCGGGGCCGCCCGGGTTGAAGACGAGCGCGCCCTGCCGGGGCACCCGGTGCTTGCTGTTGTTCGGGTCGCGGTGGGTGGCGCGCACCCGGCTGACCGTCAACTCGATCTGGCGGCCGTCCGGTCGCGCGTAGTCGAGCGGGACGGTGACCTTGCCGCACTGCAAGGCGCCCGGCAGGTCCTGCGCGTCGGAGCACGTCCCGAACCTGATGCCCTCCGCGGCGGCCCGCGCGGCGGCGAGTGCGACGCCGGAGGAGCCCGCGGCGGCCGGGGCCCCGGGGGAGCCCGCGGTGTTCGGGACACCGCCGGCCGGGGCGGCGGAGAGGGTGGACAGGAGCAGGGCTCCGGCGGCCGGGTAGAGGGCGGCGGCTCTCATCGGGGGTCCCTTCGGTGCGCGGCGGCGACAAAAGGGATGTTTGGTTCGGCCGAGGGGTGAAGGCAAGCACCGCGCCCGGGTGTCGCGCCCAATGCCCCCAGTGCGCCCCTCCCATGACGGCGCGCCCCTCGCCGCCCGGCGCGCCCCTTCAAGCACAGGTGCGCCTCGTCGAACGGAAGTGCCCCGCGGCCGGGCTCAGTCGTGGCGGTGGGCGAAGGCCGCGCGCAGGTCGGGTTCGCCGATCGCGTGGACGCCGTGGACGGCGACCGAGGTCAGGTAGGTGCGCTCGTCGCCCTCGCCCGCCGCGGGCAGGGCGAGCGTCCCCAGGAGCCGCTGCCCGGCCGGGGAGGCCCAGCGGGAGTACGGGTGCGCCTCGACCCGGGCGAGGGCCAGGCAGCTCAGGGTGAGCGCCAGGGGCAGCGCGAACCACAGGGCCACGTGCGCGCGTGGCGTGTCCGGCGCGACGGGCGTCAGCAGCGCGACGGCGCCCAGCGCGAGGACGACGACGGCGGCGGCCCGCACCTGCCGCACCCCGGCCGCGACCGTCGTACGGGCCGCGTCGGGCAGCGCCAGGCCCGCGCCGACGAGCCGGTCGGCGAGACCGCGCACGGCGTCGGCGGCTGCCGCGGCGGCCCGGACCGGCGCGATCCGTGACTGTCCCTCGGGTCCGATGGCCCCGATGACCGACCGCTCCATCTCGTCGCGCCCGCGCGGGTCGACGACGGTCGCCCAGCCGGTGTGGGCGAGCAGCAGCCGCCGCTGCCGGGCCATGGACACCAGGGTCAGCTCGGCGACGCGGGCGGGCCCGCCGGAGAGGAACGCCGCCTCGTAGAGCGTCAGATCGTGTCCGCGCCCCGTGCCCCTGTCCCCGTCCGTGTCCGTGTCCGTGTCCGTGTCCGTGTCGACGGTCGCCGCGCGGACGGCGGCCAGGCACAGCCGGGTGCACGCGGCGCCGGCGACGGCCCAGGCCAGGAGCAGGAGAAGGACCCAGAACATGCCGTTTTTCTATGCCAGACGCACAGGGGAACGCCATGCCTTGTTCGCGATCCGGACCGAGCGTTGCGGGTATGTGACGTTCCGTTTGTCCGCGTCAGTAGCGGCCTCACGACGCCGGTGACGGCGACGGCGGTCCGGTGGCGGCCGGCGGCAGCGGATAGGTCACCGACGGGGACGGCGCGACCGGGACGACCTGACCGACGCCGGCCGGGGGATCCGTCGGGACGGCGGAGGGGCCGGCCGGCGGGGCGGCGGAGGGGCCGGCCGGCGGGGCGGCGGTGGCCGCCATCTCCCGGGCCAGGGCGCCGAAATCGACGTAACCGGTCGCCTCCAGGACCGTGATGTGGTCCAGCACGGTGCTGTTGGCGTCGTCGGCCAGGCCGCGCACCAGCGCGTTCTGGGTGCTCGCCCGCACCTGTGCGACGACCGAGAAGACCCGGCCGTGCGCCAGCCGCAGGATGTTGGCGAACTTCCGGTCGTAGTCCACCCCTTGAGCGACCGACAGCTCGGTCAGCCAGGCCCTCTGCTGGGCGTCGGCCTCGTTCGGCAGCGGCACGCCGAGCTGCTCGGCGACGGTGCGCACCCGTTCGTCGAGGAACGTGTGCCCCTCGACGAGGTGCTTCCCCGCCGTCCGCACGGCCTCGGTGGTGCCCTTCTGCTGCGCCTGCTGACCGGCCGGCAGCTCCCACAGCCCGGCCAGCCGGACCTTGGTGAGGAAGTCCCGGTCGAGCGCGGACAACGGCCCGTACAGCGTCGCCACGGTCTCGGCGTTCAGCGTGTCGGCGCTCGCCCCCGGCGACTCGTCCTCGTAGGACCAGAAGGGGAGCAGCAACGCCACGAGCGTCGCCGCCAGGCCCGTGATGATGATCCCGGTGCCGGTGAATATGCCTCTGCCCCTGATCGGGGGTCGCGGTCGCATGGTGCCTCCTGCTCACCGCACCGCACGCCAGTGCGCTTCGGGTGCGGGAGAGGCATTTTACTGCGCCGGCCGCAGGGGCTGCCGCGAGGGGGCGGAGGGGCGGAGGGGCCACGAGCCGTCCCGCCGGCTTTCGCCGCTTCAGCAAGCGATCAGACCGATCAGCGACCGATCAGCGACCGATCAGCGAACGCCCCACCTGGCCCACCCGGGCCAGCCGTGACCGGGGCCTCGGGGCGGGCCCCGACCGGTCCAGCCACCACTGCCGCAGCTCCCGCCGGGGCCGGCCCTCCGTCAGCTTCCCCGCCAGCAGCAGGTTCTCCGCGAAGTCCAGGGCGTCCTGGCGGTAGCCCGCGCGCATCGGGTGGCGCTGGGCGTAGCCGACGAACGCGGGCCGGTACTCCGCGCCGAGGATCGTCGGCAGCTCTGGGGCGACCTTCGCCACCACGTCCGCCCGCTTGGCCGCCAGCGCCCGCGCCTGCACGCCGAGCCGCACCCGGTCGAACCCCTCCGGCACGGGCGTCCCGGCGACGAGCGCGGACAGCAGCGCGGCCTGCGCGAGCCCGAGCCGCTGCCGGGCGGAGGCCGAGTCGGACGCGGGGCCGGACTCGGAGTCGGAGGCGATGCCGGAGTCGGACGCGCGGCCGGACTCGGCGGTGCCGGAGTCGTGAGCAGGGGTGGCCGCAGGACGACGGATCCGCGCGCCCCTCTCCACCGCCTCCCGGATCGACGCCAACTCCCCTTCCAGCTCGCCCGGTTCGGGGAAGTTCTCGTCCCGCTCGAGGAGCACGCCGGGCGGGGAGATCCGGGAGGTGAGGTCGGTGAGGATGTCGAGGACCGGGCGCGGCACCGGGTGGGCGTGGCTGTCGTGCCACACGCCGTCCCGCTCGAAGCCGCCCGCGACATGGACGTACGCGATGGCCTCCAGGGGCAGTTCGGCGAGCGCCTTGGCCGGGTCCTCGCCGCGGTTGACGTGGTTGGTGTGGAGGTTGGCGACGTCGATGAGGAGCCGCACGCCGGTGCGGTCGGCGAGCTCGTAGAGGAACTGGCCCTCGGTCATCTCCTCGCCGGGCCAGGAGATGAGCGCGGCGATGTTCTCCACGGCGAGCGGTACGGGCAGCGCGTTCTGCGCGATGCGCACGTTCTCGCAGAGCACGTCGAGGGCGTCACGGGTGCGCGGCACGGGCAGCAGGTGCCCGGCCTCCAGGAGCGGGGAGGCCGTCAGGGGCCCGCCCGCCCGGACGAACGCGATGTGCTCGGTGACGAGCGGCGAGCCCAGCGCCTCGGCCCGCTCGGCCAGCGCCGTGAGCCGCCCCTCGTCGGGCCGGTCCGCCCCGCCGAGCCCGAGCGAGACGCCGTGCGGGACGACGGTGACGCCGCGCTCGCGCAGCCGCAGCAGGGAGTCGGGGAGGTGCCCGGGGCAGACGTTCTCCGCCACGGCCTCGACCCAGTCGATGCCCGGCATCCGTTCGACGGCGTCCGCGATCTCCGGCCGCCAGCCGATTCCCGTACCGAGTCGCGTCATGGTCCCCTCCTCCGTCCGGCCCCCACCGTGGTGACGGGGATATGACCCCACCGCCACGCCCCGAACCGCCCACCGCCGCCCTTCAGAGCAACATTTGAGGTTCGGCCCGGGGTCGCACGGGCAGCGCCTACCGGCCCCGTCCTCGTGTGGTACGGGCGGCGGGCGCGCGGGGTTCAAAAGACAGCGAAGAAGCCAGCGAAGAAGCCAGCGAAGAAGCCAGCGATGAAGCGAAGAGCGGTCACCGCGCCAGGGCCGGGTGGTCCGCGACCACCGTGCAGCTGCCGGGGGCGATCTCCGTGAAGCCGGCGTCCCGGACCAACGGCAGTCCGCTGGCGGTCAGTTCACGCCAGTGCGGTGGTTCCGCCGTGCGTACGGAGAGGGGGAAGCCCGACTGCCGCCACGCCGACCGCTCCTCGTCCGACAGTTCCCACCAGGCGAGCTGCGCGCCGTGGCCGGCCTGCGCCATCGCCTTCCCGGCGGACATCTCCACGTCCGGGTTCAGCCACAGCACCGGCGTACCCGGATCCGCCTCCGTCGGGGGCTCGGGGTCGTCCAGCTCGGTGCCGGACACCTGGAGCTTCGCCAGCTCCTTCGGCCAGCCGTCCAGCGGTACCGGCGGGAACACCCGCACCTCGGCCGCCTTCCCCGTGACGGTGATCCCGGGCAGCGCCTCGGCCCGCCGCCACTCGGCGCCCCGGGCCCGCCGTACGACCTTCCGGATGCGGGCGTCCTGCCAGTCCCGCACGGCCTGCGCCCACTCGCCGTCCCCGGCGGACCGCTCGTCGCTCAGCAGCACGAGCACGGCCCGGGCGGCGGTCTCCAGCGCGTCGGTACGGGCGGGAGGCGCCGCCTTCTCCAGGCGGAGGACGAGGGGCAGCACGAACTGCGGCGCGAGGTCGCGCGCGTTCGCCTCGGACCGGAAGGGGCTGTCGCCGGCGGACGCATGATCGGTGCTCACACCGGCCAACCCTACGGGGCGCGCGACCGTCCTCCTCCGCGAGGGCGTGTACGAGAGGATGCCGCCATGACACACGCGTTACGTCTGGACGGGGTGGGCCGGCGCTACGGCGTGCGCGGTCCGTGGGTGTTCCGCGACGTGAGCCTGGAGCTGACGCCCGGCACCCTCACCCGCGTCCAGGGGGCCAACGGCACCGGCAAGTCCACCCTCCTCCGGCTCCTGGCCCGCGTGGACGCCCCGACGGAGGGCCGGCTCACCGGCCGCCCCCGCACCGCGTACGTCCCGGAACGCTTCCCCGCCGCCCTGCCCTTCACCGCCGTCGGCTATCTCACCCACCTCGGCGCCGTGCACGGCCTCACCCGCGCCGCCGCGGGGCGCGCCGCCGAGGAGTGGCTCGACCGCTTCGGCGTCACCGCCTACGCGCGCGTGCCGATGGCCCGTCTTTCCAAGGGCAGCAGCCAGAAGATCGCCGTGGCGCAGGCCCTCCTCGCCGACCCGGAACTGCTCGTCCTCGACGAGGCGTGGACCGGCCTGGACGCCGACGCGCGGGCCGAGCTGGACCGCGCGGTCGCGGAGCGGACGGCCGCCGGGGCTGCCGTCGTCTTCGTCGACCACGACCCGCGCCGGCTCGCCGGGACCGCCGACGCCGAATACGCGGTCCGCGACTGCGCCCTGCACCCCCGCACGGGACCGGAACCGTCCGCCGCTCGCTCCGGTCCGCACGTGGTCGTCGTCGTGCAGGGACCGCCCGCCGGACCGCTGCCCGCGGAGGCGCTGCGTCTCGCCGTCACCGCCGAGGAACTCGCCCCCGGCAGCCACCGCCTCACCGCCCCCGCCTCCCGCTCCGACGTCCTGCTCCGCGCCCTGCTCGCCGCCCGCCCGCCGTGGCACGTGGTGAGCGTCGGCCCGGCGACGGCGGCCCCGCACGACCGCGAAGGCACCCCGTGAACGCCCTCCTGCGCTACCAGGCCGCCCTGCTCGTGCGCTCCCAGCGCTGGCTGCCGCCGTTCCTGCTGTACGCCGTCTTCCTGGTCGTCGGCGTGCGGAGCGGCCAGCCCGTGCTGGACTCGCTCGGCTACGCGGCAGCGGCCCTGCTGCCCGTCGCCGCCTGGCTGGTGCGGGTCTGCGTGGCCAACGAGCCCCCGGCGGCCCGTACCGTCGTCGCCGCGGCGGCCGGGCCCGGACGGGCGCACCTGGCCGCCGTGCTGGTGGCGCTGACGGCCGCCGCCGTGCTCGGAACGGCGACGACGGCCGTCCTGGCGCTGATCAGCGACCCGGTGAGCGCCGATCATCAGCAGCGGATCCCGCTGCCCCAGGCCGCCGGGGCGGGACTGCTCGCGGCCCTGACGTGCGCCCTGCTCGGCACGGCCGTGGGCGCGCTCGCCGCCTGGCCCGTGCTGCGCACGCCCGGCCGGGCGGTGCCCTCGCTGCTGCTCGCGGCCCTGCTGGCGCTGGTGGTCACGGGGTCCCCGGCGCACGCGGCGGTCCAGGGCCTGGTCAGCGGGTCGCACTCGGCGACGGTCCCTCTGCCGCTGCTGCCACTGGCCGCCGCGGTGCTGATCGCCGCCGCGGCCACGGCCGTGGCCTGCGCGCTCACGTCCCGCCGGTCGGCCTGAGGCGTCGGCGCGGAACAGGGTCCGCTCAGCCCGAGCAGGCCGTGCGCTGGGCCTCCTGCCATTCGCAGACGGGGCACAGGGTGATGCCCTTGTACGACTCCGGGTGCTCCGTCGGCTCGCGGCACAGCACGCACTCCGCGTACGGGGGACCGTCGGCCAGGGGAGGCCGGGTGGCGTCGATCAGGCAGTAGGCGTTGTCGCCGTCGTCGCTCATACCTCCAGCGTACGAAAGCGGCGCAAGCACGTATGCGCGTACGCAGGCACGTACGCGTGTGCCTCTCAGGGCCGCTCGCCCGCGGCCCGGATCAGCTCCGACACCTTGACGAAGCGGTAGCCCTGGCGGCGCAGTTCGGGCACGATCGCGCGGACCGCGCGCTCGGTCGTGGGGGCGGCGCTGCGGGTGCAGTGCATGACGACCACCGACCCGGGCTTCACCCCCTCCAGCACCTGCCGGGCCACGGCGTCCGCGTCCGTCGCGAACGCGTCGCCGCTCACCACGTCCCACTGCACGGCGGTGACGCCGGCACCGCCCACCGCGCGCAGCGCGCGCCGGTCGTAGCAGCCGCCCGGGAAGCGGAAGTAGGGCATCGCGTTCTCCACCCCGGCCTCGCGGAAGGCCTCGTACGCCCGTTCCACGTCGGCCCGCATCCGCTTCTCCGGCACCGTGGGCAGGCCGTAGCAGTCGTCGGTGAAGGCGTAGTGGCTGTAGGAGTGGTTGGCGACCTCGAACAGCGGGTCGCGTCCGACGGAGCGGGCCTGGTCCGGGTACTCCTCGGCCCAGCGGCCCGTCATGAACACCGTCGACGGCACTTTCAGCGCGCGCAGCGCGGCGATCAGTTCCGGGTGGTCGAAGCGCTCCCCGTCCGCCGCCCGCGCCCCCTGGTCGGCGGTCATGTCGGCGTCGAAGGTGAGGGCGACCGTCTTGTCGCCGGTGCGGGGGGCGTGGTGGAAGACGGGGGGGAGGCCCGCCGGTCCCGGGGCCAGCGTGGGCGCCCGGGACGGGGCGGGAGCGGGCGCGGCTGGGGAGGACGGTGCTGCGGAGGAACCGGCCGGGGCGGGCCGGTCGGGGGCCGGGCGGGCGGCCGGGGGCGCCGGAGCCGTGCCGCAGGCGGCCAGTGCGGCGCCCAGGGCACAGACCGCGGCGAGACGGCGTACGGGAATGATCACCCGATGAAACTACGGGGACCGGGCGATCACTCGTGTGTAAATATGCGCGCGTCTGCGGCCCCGTCACCCGCGCGGATCACCCGCCCGGATCACCGGGCCCGGACCCGTCGACGTCAACGACGCCAGGGCCCCGTCACGGCGAACGTCGTCCCCGGGGTGTAGCAGTTGACGTACATCGTGCGGCCGTCGGGAGAGAAGGCGACACCCGCGAACTCGCCCCACTCGGGCTCCTCGGGGGTGCCGCCCGCCGCGGTAGCGGCTGATGTGATCGCCTGCCGGCCGCGCGCCATCGCGTACACCTCCCCCCGCCGGGTCACCCCGTACACGTGCTGCGCGCCGTTGCC
Source organism: Streptomyces sp. NPDC002328 (assembly GCF_042890065.1). NCBI lineage: Bacteria > Bacillati > Actinomycetota > Actinomycetes > Kitasatosporales > Streptomycetaceae > Streptomyces > Streptomyces sp. NPDC002328. Next base: position 72,238 of record NZ_JBIARQ010000012.1, read on the forward strand.
GTCCTCGCAGACCATCAGGCCGCCGCTGGGCGCGAGACAGATGTTGTCGGGGGACTCGCCGGGCAGCTGGACGTCCGTGTCCGGGCCGAAGACGATCACCAGGGTCAGCCGGCGGCGTACCGGGTCGTAGCGCCAGATCTGGCCGAAGTGGTCGCCCGCCGAACCCTCGGAGCCGCGCGCGAACGACGACACGAAGTACACGCTCCGCCCGCCCCAGTAGCAGCCCTCCAGCTTCTGCGCGTGCGTGATGCCCTTCGGGCCGAAGTCCTGGAGCCGGATCGGCGTCCCGACGGCCAGCGGGTCCGGCACGTCGACCCACTCGACGCCGTCGAAGGACGCGCCCGTCTCCTGGACGGCGGACAGGTCCGGCACGCCGGGGACGCGCATCGCCTGGAGCCGCCCGCCCGCGCGCAGCGAGCCCACCCCGCCGAGCGGCTTCTCGGGCAGGAACCGGTAGAAGAGGCCGAAGGGCTTGAGGAAGGCGTCCTCGGTCTCGTAGACGATGCCACGCTCCGGGTCGACGGCGATCGCCTCGTGCTGGAAGCGGCCCATCGCGGTGAGCGGGACGGCGCCGGTGCGGCGCGGGTCGGCCGGATCGACCTCGAAGATGAAGCCGTGGTCCTTCGTATAGCCGTTGACGCCGGCCTTGTCCTCGGTCTCCTCGCAGGTCAGCCAGGTGCGCCAAGGGGTGGGGCCGCCCGCGCAGTTGACGGCGGTGCCGGCGATCGCGACCCGCTCGGAGAGCACCCTGTCGCCGGGGCCGAGGGTCAGGGCCGTGCAGCCGCCCTTGCCCGCCGGGTCGTAGGTCAGGCCCTCGACCGTCGGGACGCCGTATTTCGCGGTGGGGCGGTTCTCGTGGTTGCGGACGAGGTGCACGCGGCCGGCGCGGCCGGGGAGGGCCGTCATGCCGTCGTGGTTGGAGGGGACCGGGCCCTCGCCGGAGCGCAGCGGGTCGCCCTCGCGGGAGAGGACCCGGTAGCGGAAGCCCGCCGGCAGGTCGAGCAGGCCGTTCGGGTCGGGGACGAGGGGGCCGTAGCCGCCGTGGCCGAGGTTCTGGGTGGCGGCGGCGGTGTCCGTGAACAGCTCGGACAGGGCCCCGGTGAAGACGATGCCCGCCCCCAACGCGCCGCTGCGGGCGAGGAGTTGACGGCGGGACGTCGTACCGGAGGATTCCGGGGAGGAGACAGTGGACCGAGAGGTTTCCGACATGGGCAGTAACCTTCCTGCTGGCGGACAGGAACACACTGACCCGCCTGTGTCTATCACTCGTCGTGCACCCCGGGAACCACGCGCGTAGCAGAGGTCACGGCGTGGCGGACGGAGCGGCATACGGCGCGGCGGCCTGCGCCGGAGGCGGCTGCGACGAGGGCTGCGGCGGCGGAGTCTGCTGCGACGAGGGAGGTTGCGTCGGAGGCTGCTGCGACGGGGTCTGTTGCGGCGCAGGCGGTTGCTGCGGCGGCGGTGCCGGCTGAGACGAGGTCTGCGGCGGCGGCGCCGCTTGCGCAGCGGGCTCTTGCGACATGGTCTGCTGTGGCGCGAGCGGCTGCTGCTGGGCCGCCCTCTCCAGGAAGCGCAGCAGCTCCACCGGGAAGGGCAGCACCAGCGTCGAGTTCTTCTCGGCGGCCACCGCCACCACCGTCTGGAGCAGCCGGAGCTGGAGCGCGGAGGGCGTGCCCTCCATCTGCTGCGCCGCCTCGGCCAGCTTCCGTGACGCCTGGAGCTCGGCGTCCGCGTTGATGATCCGGGCGCGCCGCTCCCGGTCGGCCTCGGCCTGACGGGCCATCGAGCGCTTCATCGTGTCCGGCAGGGAGACGTCCTTGATCTCGACCCGGTCGATCTGCACGCCCCAGCCCACAGCCGGGCTGTCGATCATCAGCTCCAGGCCCTGGTTGAGCTTCTCCCGGTCGGACAGCAGATCGTCCAGCTCGCTCTTGCCGATGATCGACCGCAGGGAGGTCTGCGCCATCTGTGAGACGGCGAAGCGGTAGTCCTCGACGTTGACGACCGCCGCCTGCGGGTCCACGACCTTGAAGTACACGACGGCGTCGACCCGCACGGTCACGTTGTCCCGGGTGATGCCCTCCTGGGCCGGCACGGGCATCGTCACGATCTGGAGGTTGACCTTGCGCATCCGGTCGACGGCGGGGATCACCATCGTGAATCCGGGCTTGCGCACCGGCCCCACGACCCGGCCCAGCCGGAAGACCAGCCCGCGCTCGTACTGCTTGACCACCCGCGCGCCCGCCACGACATACGCGAACCCCGCGGCGCCGACCGCCGCGGCCGCCGCCAGCAGATCCTCCAGCATGACGACCTCCTCACCCCGCGAACCGTTCCCCCGAACCTGTCGAGGGTCCGAGAAGTCCGTGCTGCAACGATATGCCCGTCAAGGGGTCCCGGGCCACGCGCGGTGACCTGGGACCCCGTGACGGGCGGAGTGCGGCGGTGAGGCCGGCCGGGCCGCTACGCCGCGGTGACCGTCTCCATCTTCGTCACCTTCACCGGTTCCGGGCCCACCGCGCTGTGCCGTTCGGCCCAGTTCTCCAGAGCGGTGCGGCAGGCGTGGTCGAGGTGGTGCAGGCCCGAGAGGTCCAGTTCGACCGGGCGGTCCTGGGGCAGAGCCTCCAGGTCGTCGAGGATCTTCGGCAGACGGAGGAAGGTCGCGTTGCCCGACAGGTACACCTGGACGGGGCCCGCGCCCTTGTCGACGACCTCGACCTTGATGTGCGAGGCCTCCCAGGCCGTCTTGACGACGGCGAGCGCGAGACCGATGAGGACGCCCTCGAACATGCTGACCGCGACGATCGACACGGCCGTCACGACGAGGATCAGCGCCTCGCCGCGGTGCTCGCGCCACATCGACGCGATCGAGCGCAGCGGCACGAGCTTGGCGCCGGCGTGCACGAGGATGCCCGCGAGGGCCGGCAGGGGGATGTAGGCCAGCACGCTCGGCAGCAGCGCCGCGAACAGCAGCAGCCACACGCCGTGCATCACCCGGGACGCCTTGGTGCGGGCGCCCGCCGCGACGTTGGCCGAGCTGCGCACGATCACCGCGGTCATCGGCAGCGCGCCGAGCACACCGCACACCGCGTTGCCCGCGCCCTGCGCCACCAGTTCCTTGTCGTACTCGGTGCGCGGCCCGTCGTGCAGCCGGTCCACCGCCGCCGCGCTGAACAGCGACTCGGCGGACGCGATCAGCGTGAACGCGATGATGGTGGCGAGCAGTCCGACGCTCGCCAGCTCGCCGAACGCGGTCAGCGGCGGCGGCTGGACGGAGCCGAGCAGGCCCTGCACCTCGACGGTGGCCACCGGCATCGAGAACACGAGGGCGGCCAGCGTGGCGAGGCCGACCGCCGCGAGCGGCCCGGGGACCGTGCGCACCTTGGCCGGCATCCGCTTCCACAGCACCAGTACGGCGATGGTGGCGGCGCCGAGTCCGAGCGAGGCCAGCGCGCCGGTGTCGCTGACGGAGTCCACGAGGGCCCCCGGCAGCCCGGCGATCTTCGCGAGCCCGGACTCCGGCGCCTTGGCGCCCGCCATCGAGTACAGCTGACCGGCGATCAGCACCAGGCCGATTCCGGCCAGCATGCCCTCGACGACGGAGACCGAGATGGCCCGGAACCAGCGCCCCAGCTTCAGGACGCCCATCGCGACCTGGAGCAGACCGGAGACGAGCACGATCACGCCGAGCGCGGGCAGCCCGAACTCCTGCACCGCCTCGAAGACCAGCACGGTCAGACCGGCCGCCGGACCGGACACCTGAAGGCTGCTGCCCCGCATCAGACCGGTGACGATGCCGCCGACGATGCCGGTGACGAGCCCGAGCTCGGCCGGCACGCCGGAGGCCACGGCCACGCCCACGCACAGCGGGAGCGCGACCAGGAAGACGACGAGCGAGGCGGCGAAGTCCTGCTTGAGATGGGGAAACCTGGATGTCTTCGCTATGTTCACGGGGCCCCTCACAGCGCGCGGAAGGCGTCGGAGGCGGTGTCGTGGGTCAGCACGGACCCGGTGTGCACCTCGTAGTACCAGGCGTGCACGGTGAGCTGACCGGCCGACAGCTTCTTGTCGACGAACGGGTACGAGCGCAGCCGCAGCACCTGGGCCAGGACGTGGTTCTGCACGCCCTCGGCCACGGCCGGGTCCTCGGCCGCGCCCGTCGGGCACGGTTCGGCCCGCGTGAGCCAGGCCTGCACGGCCGGCACGGCGGTCAGGTCGTCGCCGCGGACCAGGGCGCCGACGGCGCCGCAGTGGGAGTGCCCGCAGACCACGATGTCGCTGACGCCGAGGACCTCCACGGCGTACTCGATGGTGGCCGCCTCGCTGGTGGGGTGCTCGGAGGCGTACGGGGGGACGATGTTGCCCGCGGTGCGCAGCTCGAAGAGCTCGCCGGGCCGGGCGCCCGTGATCAGGGCCGGGACGACCCTGGAATCGGAGCAGGTGATGAACAGGACCTGCGGTGACTGGCCGGCGGCCAGCGGGGCGAACTCCTCAGGGCGCTGTCCGTGCGTGCGGGCGTTGTCGATGAGGGGCTGCATGGCGTGGTGACTCCTCCTGGCGCGCCGAAGGCGCGTCGGGCTTGCGTGACAGAGGTGGGGGGAACTGCTCTGCGGGTCAGCAGCGGAAGACCTGGAGTGCGGCCGGAGAGTGCGCTGTCGGGGGTCTCGACAGGGTGAACGCGGCGCGCGCGACGAGTGGGGGTGCGTCCGCACTGTCCTGGTCCGGCAGGGGGCGTTCGAGCCCCTGCGGAGGGAGGTCGGCGGCGCGGTGGCGGTCGCGGGCGCGCAGGGGACCGGTCGGGTCCCCTGAGGTGTCGCAGGGGCGCGGAACGGCGGTCTTGTCGCGGAGCGCCTTGCCGGAGAGCTTGTTTCCGGGCTGGGCGTTGGCCTCGACATGACGGGCCGTGTACGCGGATGCGAAGCACTCGGTGGGGGTGAGGAAGGGGAGGGCGAGCAGGGCGGCCGCGAGGACCGCCAGCATGGTCGAAACGGTGGTACCTCGGAACATGCGCCCCCTCCCGGCAGTTCACGCCTCTAGTCCGGACCAACGGTTGGTCAACGGCTGGTCAAGAAACACATTAACCCTGCAAAGTTGTTTGCAGGGTTAACTTAACGTTTCGAGCTGAAGAGAGGCTGAAGCGCGCGGGGTGGTTGGCGGGAACCGCCTCTTGATCCGCGTCAGTTGATCGGGTAGTGGGACCGTCAGCCGGTTTCGACGAGGTGCCGCGCGTCGCGGGCGAGCGCGGTGAGCCGGGAGATCGCCCGGAAGTACTTCTTGCGGTAGCCGCCGTTCAGCATCTCCTCGCTGAACAGCCGGTCGAAGGGCAGCCCGGAGGCCAGCACCGGCACCTCGCGGTCGTAGAGCCGGTCGGCGAGGACGACCAGGCGCAGCGCCGTCGACTGGTCGGGAACCGGCCCGACGTCGGTGAGGCAGACCGCTTTCAGGCCGTCGGTCAGCGCGCCGTAGCGGCTGGGGTGGACCTTGGCGAGGTGCTCCAGCAACCCCGGGAAGTCGTCGAGCGAGGCGCCCTCGTTCGCGTACGCCGCCTTCGTCACCTGTTCGTCGGAGTACGGCGCCGGCGCCTCGGGCAGGCCGCGGTGGCGGTAGTCCTCGCCGTCGATGCGCAGCGCGCGGAAGTGGGCCGACAGGCCCTGGATCTCGCGGAGGAAGTCGGCCGCCGCGAAGCGGCCCTCGCCGAGCTTGCCCGGCAGGGTGTTGGAGGTGGCGGCGAGCGCCACGCCCGCCTCGACCAGCTTGCCCAGCAGGCTGGAGACGAGGACGGTGTCGCCGGGGTCGTCCAGCTCGAACTCGTCGATGCACAGCAGCCGGTGCCCGGAGAGGGTCTGCACGGTCTGCTGGAAGCCGAGCGCGCCGACCAGGTTGGTCAGCTCCACGAAGGTGCCGAACGCCTTGAGCGCGGGCTCGGCCGGGGTGGCGTGCCACAGGGAGGCCAGCAGGTGGGTCTTGCCGACGCCGTAGCCGCCGTCGAGGTAGACGCCCCGCGGGCCGGCCGGTGTCCTGGGCGACTTCGCCCTGCCGAACCCGAAGAACCCCCGCTTGGCGGAGCCGGCGGCGTGCGCCCCGCCCAGCCCCGCGGCGAATCCCTCCAGCACCCCGACCGCCTCGGTCTGGCTGGGCTGCTTCGGATCCGGGATGTACGTGCTGAAGCGGACCGAGTCGAACCGCGGCGGCGGCACCATCTCGGCGACCAGCCGATCCGCGGGAACCCGCGGCTCGCGCGCGCACAGGGACACCGGGGCGGCGTCGGCTATGGGACCGGATGCGACGGCCGGGACGGAGGCGGGGGTGGATGACGACACGGTTCACCATGGTACGTCGCGTGCCAGACTGCCTGGCATGCGACGGCTGTTCCCTGTGACCGACCAGACAGCGACCCAGACAGCGACCCGGACGGCGACGAAGGTCCCCGGCGAGGGCGGTGCGGCGCCCGGGGCGCGCGACGCCCGGGAGTGGGGTCTCGACGAGATCGCCGAGGCCTACGCCTATCCGGAGCCCGCGCCCGGCAGGCCCGCGGCCTGGCTGCGGGCCAACATGGTGTCCACGCTCGACGGCGCCGCCCAGCACGACGGGCGCTCCCAGCCCATCTCCAACGCCACCGACATGCGGATCTTCGGCACCCTGCGGGCCCTCGCCGACGTCGTGCTCGTCGGCGCGGAAACGGTGCGCCAGGAGGGGTACCGCCCCGCACGCGCGCGTGCGGAGTTCGCCCGGCGGCGGGAGGCGGCCGGTCAGGGGCCCGCGCCGGCGATCGCGATCGTCTCCGCGAGCCTGGACCTCGACTTCTCCCTCCCGCTGTTCACCTCGCCGCTCGTGCCCACCCTCGTCCTGACGGGCGCGACGGCCGCCCCCGACCGGATCGCCGCCGCGGAGAAGGCCGGCGCCAGGGTCGTCGTCGCGGGTGACGGCACGGGCGTGGAACCGGAGCGGATCGTGCCGGCGCTCGCCGCGCTGGGGCACACCCGGCTGCTGACCGAGGGCGGCCCCCGCCTGCTGGGGCAGCTCGTCGCCGCCGGCGTGCTCGACGAGCTGTGCCTGACCCTCTCGCCGCTGCTCACCGCGGGCGACGCCCAGCGGATCGCGGGCGGCCCCACGATCGCCGTACCCCGGCAGTATGAGCTGGTCTCCCTCCTGGAGGAGGACGGATTCCTGTACGGAAGGTACGGGAGGGACGGCCGCGGCTGACGAGTCGGCCCCGGGTGGGCAGACTGGGAAGCAGTTCCTGTGGACACACGGGGAAGGATGGTTTCCGCAGGGCCGGGCACGGTCCACGGAGGACTGAGGGCCACGGGGGCCCTCGAAGAGAATGGGGCGCTGGTGTTCACAAGCGTTTTGATGATCGAGAAGGCCCTGACGTCCGCCGACGTGGAGTTCGTCACCACCTTGCACGGCGACGAGCAGGTCTCCTTCTACGTGCTGCTCCAGCCCCGCGGCGACCAGGCCGACCGTCTGCTGCGCGCCATCGACGACGTGGCGCTCGGCGAACTGGACGAGGCCGCGCGGGAGGGGGAGACCCCGGAGGGCGACGAGGCGAAGGGGTTCGGGGAACGGGCCCTGGACGTGTCCCTCCAGGCACTGCGCGTGGCCGGGAGCGAGGCCGTGGGACGGCTGGTGGAGGACCACCCGCTGGACGCGCTCAAGACCCTCGTCGTCGAGGTGGGCGCGGACGAGGTGATCGTGCTGACGGACCCCCACTACGTGGAGGAGTTCTTCCACCGCGACTGGGCCTCCCGGGCCCGTCACAAGGTGGGCGTACCGGTCCTGAAGCTGTTCTCCCACAGCAAGGCGTAGCCGACGGCGGGGCGGCGCTGTCGGGCGCACCTTGCGCGGCGCGTCCCTTCCGTACGCAATAGTCTGGGGGCGCGCTCCTGTCCGGGGGCGCGTTCACTGTCGTACGGAACTTGGGAGAACGCGCATGGCACCTGGCCTTCCTACCGCCATGGACCGACCGCACTTCATCGGCATCGGCGGCGCCGGGATGTCGGGGATCGCCAAGATCCTCGCTCAGCGTGGGGCCCAGGTGGCGGGCAGCGACGCCAAGGAGACGGCGACCGCCGAGGCGCTGCGTGCGCTCGGCGTGACCGTGCACATCGGGCACGCGGCCCAGCACCTGGCCGACGACGCGAGCTGCGTCGTGGTGTCGTCGGCGATCCGCGCGGACAACCCGGAGCTCACCCGTGCGGCGGAGCTGGGCATCCCGGTCGTCCACCGTTCGGATGCTCTTGCCCGCCTGATGGACGGACTGCGCCCGATCGCGGTCGCCGGCACCCACGGCAAGACCACCACCACGTCCATGCTGGCGGTCTCCCTGACCGAGCTGGCCCTGCACCCCTCGTACGCGATCGGCGGCGACCTCGACGTCCCCGGCTCCAACGCGGAGCACGGCGAGGGCGAGATCTTCGTCGCCGAGGCCGACGAGTCCGACCGCAGCTTCCACACCTACGCGCCCGAGGTCGCGATCGTCCTCAACGTGGAGCTGGACCACCACGCCAACTACGCCTCGATGGACGAGATCTACGAGTCCTTCGAGACCTTCGTCCGCAAGGTCGTGCCCGGCGGCACGCTGGTGATCTCCGCCGACCACGAGGGCGCGCGGGAGCTGACCCGGCGGATCGAGGGCGGCCTGCGGGTGGTGACGTACGGCGAGTCCGACGACGCCGACGTGCGGATCCTGTCCGTGACGGCCCAGGGCCTGAAGAGCCGCGTGGTCGTCGCCCTGGACGGCCAGGAGCTCACCTTCACGGTCTCCGTGCCCGGCCGCCACTACGCGCACAACGCGGTCGCCGCGCTCGCGGCGGGTGTCGCCGTGGGCGTCCCGGCCACCGCGCTGGCGACGGCGCTCGGCGCGTACACCGGAGTCAAGCGCCGCCTCCAGCTCAAGGGCGAGACGGCGGGCGTCCAGGTCGTGGACTCCTACGCGCACCACCCGACGGAGATGACCGCCGACCTGGAGGCCATGCGCGGCGCGGCCGGCGACGGCCGCATCCTCGTCGTCTACCAGCCCCACCTGTTCTCGCGGACGCAGGAGCTCGGCAAGGAGATGGGCGAGGCGCTGACCCTGGCCGACACCTCGCTGGTGCTCGACATCTACCCGGCCCGTGAGGACCCGATCCCGGGTGTGACCAGCGAGCTGATCATCGCCGCGGGCCGTGCGGCGGGCGCGGACGTGACGCCCGTCCACGACAAGGACGAGGCGCCGACCCTCGTCGCGGGAATGGCCAAGCCCGGTGATCTCGTTCTCACCATGGGCGCGGGAGACGTGACCGACCTGGGCCCGAGGATCCTGGACCGTCTCGCACAGCGGTAGAGAGAAACAGAGGGGTTGGCCTTCATGTCGTACGACGTCGAAAAGCCCGACGAGCAGTGGCGGGCGGAGCTGAACCCGGCCGAGTACGCCGTGCTGCGCCAGGCGGCCACCGAGCCCGCCTTCACCGGTGAGTACACCGACACCAAGACGCGGGGCGTGTACTCCTGCCGGGCCTGCGGCGCCGAACTGTTCACCTCCGACGCCAAGTTCGACTCGCACTGCGGCTGGCCGTCCTTCTTCGACCCGAAGGACACCGACGCGGTGGAGCTGATCGCGGACCGCTCGCACGGCATGGTGCGCACCGAGGTGCGCTGTGCGCGCTGCGGCTCGCACCTCGGCCATGTCTTCGAGGGCGAGGGCTATCCCACCCCGACGGACCAGCGGTACTGCATCAACAGCGTGTCGCTGCGGCTGGCTCCGGCGGAGAGCTGACTCCGGCGGAGAGCTGAGCTCTGGTTCTGGCGGCGCGACGCGACGCGGCCCGGCCCGGTGATCCGGGCCGGGCCGCGCCGGCCGTTCAGAGCGCCTCGCGCTGCACCATCGCCGAGAGCACCAGCATCCCCGGCAGCAGGGGCAGCCAGATCGTCAGGACGCGATAGCCGATCACGGTGGCTGTGGCGAGGTGGAGCGGCGCGCCGTAGCCGGCCAGGGTGAGGAGCAGCGCCGCGTCTACGGGCCCGATGCCGCCCGGCGCCGGGACCGCGCCGGCCGCGGTGCTCGCGGCGAGGAACGCGAACAGCAGCTGGGGCCAGGACAGCGGGACGCCCAGCGCCGTGCCGACCGAGGCGACCACGCAGGCCTGGAGCAGCGGGGCCGCCATCGCCCCGCACCACAGGGGCAGGAAGCGCGCGGGCCGGGCGTGCAGTCGGCGGGCGTCGGTGAGCGCCGTGCGGAAGAAGTCCACGACGGGGCGGCGCAGGGGACGCACCAGGGCGACGAGTGCCGTGGCCGCGGCGGGGACGAGCACCAGGACCGCGGCGGCCAGCAGCAGCGTCCGCCCCTCCGGCAGGAGGGAGACCGGGGGCGCGGCGGCCGGCACCGCCAGCAGCAGGAACACCAGCAGCGGGGTCTTCGCCACCGCCCTGACCAGCGAGTACAGGGCGATGGACGCCGTGGCGCGGGACAGCGGGACGCCCTGGCGCTGGAGGAAGCGGACGGTGACCGCGTGGGCGCCGATGCTCGCGGGCAGCAGGTGGTTCGCGGCGCCCGCGGCGATCTGCGAGGCGAGCAGCAGGCCCTTGGGCAGCCGTTCGGGGATCGCGCCCTGGCGGGCGCAGGCGGCGGCGACCCAGCCCAGGCAGGTGAAGACGCACCCGGCCAGCAGCCACCAGGGGTCGGCGGCGGCGAGGCGGGCGGTGCCGTCGCGCAGGGAGCGCCAGTCGAGGGCGGCCCAGACGCCGAGCATCAGCAGCGGCAACAGGGTCAGGACCCGGCGGACGGCGGGGGAGGCCGAGGGACCGGCGGCGACAGGTGCGCCGGGCTTCCGCCGCCGCGGAGGCGGGAGCGGGGAAAGAGACAGGGGCGGAGCAGGGGCTGAGGACGAGGACAGGGGTTGGGACTGGGGCTGGGGCGGGGCGGTCGTCAGGGGGCGGTCTGCCGCGCGGGGGAGCGGGGCGGCGGGACCGTCGAGCGGCAGCGGGGACACGGCGCACGGCGTCCTTTCGGGGGCGAGGGCTTCCCCTCCGGCGGGCTGTGAGATGTCTGCCCGCGTCCCTCACGCTTCATCCCGTGCCCATGTCATCCCCTTCCCGCGTTGTCCCGGGTCATGCCCCTACGCCGGCGTATGCGCCGTCGGCAGCGTGAGGGTGAAGACCGTCGGGGCCGGTGCGTCGGCCAGGGTGAGGGAGCCGCCGTGGGCGTCGACCAGGGACCGGGCCACCGCCAGACCGAGGCCGCTGCCGCCGCGGTCGCGGCTGCGGGCCTTGTCGACGCGGTAGAAGCGGTCGAAGACCCGCGCCCGGTCGCCGGACGGGATGCCGGGCCCCTTGTCGGCGATCCGCACCAGCGCCGCACCCGGCGTCAGCGACACCGCGACGGACACCGGCGTGCCGGCCGGGGTGTGCACGGCCGCGTTGGTGAGCAGGTTGTCCAGCACCTGGCGGATCCGGTGCGGGTCCAGCCGCAGCCGCACCGACGCCGGGCCGGGCCGGACCGTCAGCGGATGCCCGGGGTGGCTCGCGCGGAACGCGTCGGCGGCCTGCTCGACCAGGGCGACGAGGTCGGCGTCCTCCATCCGCAGCGGCGTCTCCACCTCCGCCGCGTCCAGCCGGGCGAGCAGCAGCAGATCGTCGAGGAGGACGCCCATCCGCGCGGCCTCGGCGCGCAGCCGGGCCAGATGCCGGTCCCGCTCCTCGGGCTCGTTGGCCGCCGCGTACTGGAAGAGGTCCGCGTACCCGCGCACCGACATCAGCGGCGTGCGCAGCTCGTGCGAGGCGTCCGCGACGAAGCGGCGCAGGCGCTGCTCGGCGCGGGCGCGGACCGCGAGGGAGTCGTCGATGTGCTCCAGCATCGTGTTGAACGCGGTGCGCAGCTCCTCCACCTCCGGGCCGCCGCCCGGCGCGTCCGCGCGCAGGTGCAGCCGGGACGCCGACTCCGTCAGATCGTGCGAGGCGATGCCGTGCGCGGTGTGCGCCATGTCGCTCAGCGGCTTCAGACCGCGCCGCAGCAGCGCCCGGCCGAACACCACGAGGGCCAGCAGCGCGAGTCCGAAGGTGACGACCTGCACCGTGATCAGGTGCCGCACGGTGCCCTCGATGGCGTCCATCGGCGCGCCGCTGACCAGGACCACGCCCGGCTCCACCTCGCAGGCGCGCAGCCGGTACAGGCCCTCGCCCTTGAGGTGCTCCGTGCGCAGGACCTCGGCGCCGGTGACGGTCTGCGCCCTGGCCAGCGCGGTGAGGTCGTCGACGCTGTCGGGGTCCTCGGGCATGTCGCCTGCGTCCTCGGGCCTGCGCAGCACGGGCGCGCCGTCCGACACGTCGTACACGGCGTAGTACCAGCGGTAGTACTTCTTCCCGGTGAGCGAGCCGGAGTCCAGGATGCTCTTGGACTGGGCGACCTGGGCGAGCTTCAGCTGGTCGTTGAGCTGCGCCGACAGGTAGTCGCGCATGTACGTCGTCAACGCCGTGCCGACGATGGCGAACACCACCAGGGCCAGCGCGCCCAGGCCCAGCGCCAGCCGGGTGCCGAGCCGCAGCCTGCGGTACGCCCCCCAGATCCGGCGGATCACTCCGCCGCCTGCCGGATGACGTACCCGAAGCCGCGCACGGTGTGGATCAGCGGCACGCCCGTCGCGTCGAGCTTGCGCCGCAGCCGGCTCACCACCAGCTCGACGACGTTGGAGCGGCCCCCGAAGCCGTACTCCCACACATGGTCGAGGATCTGCGCCTTGGTCAGCACGGTCGGCGACTTGCGCATCAGATAGCGCAGCACCTCGTACTCCGTCGGTGTCAGCGTCAGCAGGCTCTCGTCGCGCCGCACCTCACGCGTGTCCTCGTCCATCGTCAGGTCCCCCACCCGCAGGACCGACCGCTGGAAGGCGGGGCCGGCGCTGCGCCGCAGCACGGTGCGCAGCCGGGCCATCAGCTCCTCCACCGCGAACGGCTTCACCAGGTAGTCGTCACCCCCACGGGTCAGTCCCGCGACCCGATCGGCGACTCCGTCGCGCGCGGTCAGGAACACCACCGGCACCATGGTTCCGGACCTGCGCAGACGGTCCAGGACGCCGAAGCCGTCGACGTCCGGCAGCATCAGGTCGAGCACCACGATGTCGGGGCGGAACTCGGTGGCGCGGCGCAGCGCCTCCTCGCCCGTGTTCGCGGTGACCGCGTCCCAGCCCTCGTACCGGGCGACCGTCGCCACGAGGTCGGCGATGGGCGGGTCGTCGTCCACCACGAGGAGTCGCACTTTTTCCACTCGTTCATACTGCGTCACGGACCCGGCCCCACCGGACCCCGGTCCCGCACCCGTGCGCAGATCGATACGCACTTGAAAGTTGTACGACAGGTAATCGACAGCTCCGGCCGGACAAGCTCTGTGTCCTGAGGACCCGATCGAGGAGTTTCCGTCCGTGACGACCGTCCAATCGCCTTCCGTAACCCCCACGGCGATACGGCCCAGAGCAGTGGCCCGCACCGGCCTGTACACCGTGCTGGCCGCCAACGCGGCCGTCGTGACCCTGTTCGCCGTCCAGGCGGGCTTCGCCTCCAACGCGCTGGTCGTGCTGGGCCGGTTCACCGGCCTGTACGCCGCGCTGCTGATGGCGTTCCAGCTGCTGCTGGTCGCCCGGCTGCCCTGGCTCGACCGCCGCATCGGCATGGACCGGCTGACCAACTGGCACCGCTGGACCGGCTTCGGTCTGCTGTGGACGCTGGTCGGGCACGTGGTGTTCATCACCTTCGGCTACGCCCGGTCCTCGTCGATGGACCCGGTCAGCCAGCTCGTGGACCTGGCCGAGACCGTCGAGGGCGTCTTCCGCGCGGTCGTCGCCCTGGCGCTGATCCTGGTCGTCGGCGGCGCCTCCGCCCGCTGGGCCCGCCGCCGACTGGCCTATGAGACCTGGCACTTCATCCACCTGTACACCTACGTCGCGGTGGTGCTCGCCTTCACCCACCAGGTCGCCGTCGGCACCACCTTCGCGACGTCGTCCGCCGCGACGGCGTACTGGTACGGCGTGTGGGGCGTCGCCCTCGGCTCGGTGTTCGTCGGCCGGCTCGTGCTGCCGCTGTGGCGGAACTGGCGGCACCAGCTGCGCGTCGAGGCGGTCGTCCCCGAGTCGGACAACGTCGTCTCCGTCTACATCACCGGCCGCGACCTGGACCGGATGCCGGCCCGCGCGGGCCAGTTCTTCCTGTGGCGGTTCCTCACCAAGGACCGCTGGTGGCAGGCCAACCCGTTCTCGCTGTCGGCCGCGCCCGACGGCCGCACCCTGCGGCTGACCGCCAAGGCCGCGGGCGACGGCTCCGCCGGGCTGCGCCACGTCAAGCCCGGCACGCGCGTCTTCGCCGAGGGCCCCTACGGCGCGTTCACCGCGATGCACCGCACCCGTCCCGAGGCCGTCCTCGTCGCCGGCGGCGTCGGCGTCACGCCGATCCGGGCGCTGCTGGAGGAGCTGCACGGGCACGCCGTCGTCATCTACCGCGTCGGCGCCGACCGGGACGCGGTCCTCTACGACGAGCTGCGCGAGCTCGCCCAGGCCAAGGGCGCCGAGCTGCACCTGGTCACCGGGCCGCCCGTCCCCGACCGGCTGGCCGCGGGCGAGCTGGTCCGGCTGGTGCCGGACATCGCCGAGCGGGACGTGTTCCTGTGCGGGCCGCCCCCGATGATGAACGCGGTGCTGGGCAGTCTGCGCGAGCTGGACGTGCCCCGCACGCAGATCCACTTCGAGCGTTTCAGCCTGGCGGGATGAGAGAGAGATCGTGAAGCGAGCACTGCCTGTCCTGGTCCTGAGCATCGCGGGTCTCATCCCGGTCTGGCGCTACGAGCCGTCCACGGGGACGTCGGCCGGCGAGGTCGCCTCGCCGGCGTCCACGCCGACGTCCTCCACGGGGTCTTCCTCCTCCTCGTCCGGGTCGTCCGTCGTCGTCAAGGGCACGGTCGTCAGCACCGACAAGGGGGACGTGCAGGTCGAGGTCACCTTCGAGGGCGACAAGATCACGGCCGTCAGGATGCTGAAGCAGCCGGACCATCCGCAGACGACGGCGGCGGTGCCGAAGCTGATCGCGGAGACGCTTCAGGCGCAGAGCGCGGACGTGGACACGGTGTCGGGGGCGACGATCACGAGCGACGGCTACCGGGAGTCGCTCCAGGCGGCGATCGACGCGCAGACGGCGGCGGCGTCGGCGTCTCCCTCCGCTTCGGCCTCCGCCGCGGCGTCCCAGGTCGTGGCCGGGACCACCGTCGCCACCGACAAGGGGGACGTGCAGGTCGAGGTCACCTTCGAGGGCGACAAGATCACGGCCGTCAGGATGCTGAAGCAGCCGGACCATCCGCAGACGACGGCGGCGGTGCCGAAGCTGATCGCGGAGACGCTTCAGGCGCAGAGCGCGGACGTGGACACGGTGTCGGGGGCGACGATCACGAGCGACGGCTACAAGGAGTCGCTCCAGGCCGCCATCGACGCCAAGGCCGCCTGACGTGCCGCTGCACCGCGTCGAACACGTCATGGGCTTCCCCGTCTCGCTGCGGGTGGACGACGACGGCGTCCCGGGCGAGGTCGGGGACGCCGTGTTCGCGTGGCTGCGGAAGGTCGACGAGCGGTTCAGCCCCTTCAAGTCCGGCAGCGAGGTGTCCCGGTACGGCCGGGGCGAACTGCCGGAGTCCGAGCTGAGCGCGGACCTGAGGGAGGTGCTCGGCCTCTGCGAGCACTACCGGGCCGCGACCGGCGGCGCGTTCGACGCGTGGCTGTCCGGACGGGGCTTCGACCCCTGCGGGATCGTCAAGGGCTGGTCCGTGCAGCGGGCGGCGGACCTGCTGTCGGCGGCCGGCGCGCGCCGCTACTGCCTCAACGCCGGGGGCGACGTGGTCGCGGCGGGCGGCCCGTGGCGGGTGGGCGTACGGCACCCCGAATTCGCGGACCGGCTCTGCACGGTGCTGGAGCTGACCGACGGGGCGGTGGCGACGTCGGCGCGCTACGAACGCGGCGACCACATCCTCGACGGCCGAACGGGCGAGGCGGCGACGGGCCTCCTGAGCGTGACCGTCACGGCCCCGACCCTGACAGAAGCGGACGCGGTGGCCACGGGGGCGTTCGCGATGGGTGCCGCGGGGGTCGAGTGGGCGGCAGGCGTGCCGGGGTGCGAGGTGTTCGTGGTGGACGACGGGACGGGGGTCCTGCGAAGCACGGGGTTCCCTTCGGCGGGGACGCCGGCGCCGTAGGCGGAGCAGGGCCTATGCCCACCCACCACCCGACTCGCTCGGACAAGAGGCGCCCTGCACCCATGGGTGTTCCGCTTGACTTACCGAGTCGGGTGGTGGGTGGGCATAGGCCGGGGGTGTGGGGGCGGAGCCCCCAGGGCTCACGTGACGTCGGAGGCGTTGAGGCGGTAGAGGCCTGTGTAGGTGGTTATCGCGGTGGCGTTTGACTTTACCCAGGTTGCTGTTTCGGTGTTCGAGCCGGCTCGGCTGCTGTCGGTGATCACTATGTAGTGGAGCTTGCCTGACTTGACCAGGCTCTTCAGCTTGGTCAACGTCATCGCGTCGTCCGTGCCGGACCAGCCGCCCATGGAGATCACGGGTTCGCCCGACTCCAGGATGATCGACGCCGCGGTCTGGTCGGTGGCCACCGCTACCAGCCAGGTGGCGCCGTCCTGGTTCTTCTTCAGATACGTGATCATCTCGGACGAGACCTGGGTGTCGCCGCCCGTGGGTGCGGTGCCGGTCGGGCGCTGGGTGCCGCCTTCCTTGGGGCCTCCGCCCGTTCCGCCGCCGCTGCCACGGCCCATGCCGCCCCCGCCGGTGCTCGGGCCCGCCGTCGGGTTGGTGCCGTTGGGGGTCGAGGTCGCCGCCGAGGCGGCGTACGCGGTCGGGCCGGCCAGCAGGGCGACGATCGCCGTCAGCGCCGCGATGCCCATCAGCCGGCGTCGCCGCGCGAACCGGCCGAGCAGCAGCCCGATCACCGCCGCCGCGCCGGCCACTCCCGCGACCACCTGCGCGACCGTGTACGCCGTCCCGGAGCCGGAGACCCGCTGGAGCAGGACCACCGACCACACCGCGCTCACCGCGACCGCGGCCGGGAGGACCCAGCCCCACCTGGCCGCCGGGCGGAGCCGGGTCTGAGGGAAGAGTGAGAATCAGCCGACTCACAGGAAGGCCACAGAAGACGGCGGGCGGCCATGGGAGAAACACGGGAGAACACAGGAGGACACAGGAGAACGCAGATGACAGGGGCCGCCGCCCGTCAAAACCCCCGCAACATGAGAGGTCTAGACTCTTTACGCAACGGCCCGGCCTCTTGTGGTCGAGAGCGGGCGGAGACTGTCAGACCCGAAGGGTATTCGGCGTTTTGATACGGATAGATTCAGTCACGAAGCGGTACCCGGACGGCACAGTGGCGGTCGACCGGCTCTCCCTCGACATACCGGACCGCTCGATCACCGTCCTGGTCGGCCCCTCGGGCTGCGGCAAGACGACGACCCTGCGCATGATCAACCGGATGATCGACCCCAGCGAGGGTTCCATCCTCCTGGACGGCAAGGACATCCAGCAGCAGCCGGTCAACACCCTGCGCCGGTCCATGGGCTACGTCATCCAGAACGCCGGTCTCTTCCAGCACCGCACCATCGTCGACAACATCGCCACCGTGCCGCGGCTGCTCGGCTGGAGCAAGGACAAGTCCCGCACGCGCGCACGGGAGTTGATGGAGCGCGTCGGCCTCGACGCCTCGCTCGCCAAGCGGTACCCGTACCAGCTCTCCGGCGGGCAGCAGCAACGCGTGGGCGTGGCACGGGCGTTGGCCGCCGATCCGCCGGTCCTGCTGATGGACGAGCCGTTCTCCGCCGTCGACCCCGTCGTCCGCAAGGGCCTCCAGGACGAACTGCTGCGGCTCCAGGCGGAGTTGGGGAAGACCATCGTCTTCGTCACGCACGACATCGACGAGGCCGTGAAGATCGGCACGATGGTCGCCGTGCTGCGCACCGGCGGCCGGCTCGCCCAGTTCGCGCCGCCCGCCGAGCTGTTGTCCCACCCGGCCGACGCGTTCGTCGAGGACTTCCTCGGGGCCGACCGCGGCGTCCGCCGGCTGTCCTTCTTCTCCTCCGCCGGACTCGACCTGCTCACCGCGCCGATCGTCGCGATCGACGCGAGCGCCGAGAAGATCGCGGCCCGCGCCGACGCCGGGGCTCCCTACCTCCTCGTCACCGACGTCGCGGGCAAGCCCCTCGGCTGGGGCGAGCCGGACGAGCTGACCGCCGGCCCGATCGACCCCGCTCGACTGCTCTCCTGCGGACGGCCGTTCGTCGCCGGGACGGAGTCGCTGCGGGCCGCCCTGGACTGCGCCGTGCTCTCGCCCACCGGCTGGGCCGTCGCCGTGGACGCCGAGGGCCGGGCCGCCGGGGTCGTCTCCCAGCAGGCCATCGGCGAGGCGATCCGCGGCGCCCACGCAGAGGGCGCCGGCAAGACCGCGGGGGCCGCGGGGGCCGCGGGGGCGGACAGCGTGCGGGACCCGGAAGACGCCGAGTCCTCCGACTCCGCCGGCTCCTCCAAGTCCCTCAGCTCCTCCAAGTCCGCCGGCTCCTCCGAGCCCCCCTCCAAGTCCTCCAAGTCCCCGAAATCCCCGAAGGCCGTTCGATGAGCGGGTTCTTCGACATCCCCAGCGACCTCCAGCACAGCTGGCTCGGTCTCATCGGGCTGCATCTGCGCGAGGCCCTGCTCCCCGTCCTGGCCGGCCTGCTGTTCGCGCTCCCGCTCGCCCAACTCTGCGTGCGACTGCGCTGGTTGTACCCGCCGGTGCTGTGGGTGACGACCGTGCTGTACGCGATCCCCTCGCTGGCCTTCTTCGTCGTCCTCATCGACTACACCGGCCAGACCGAGCTGACCGTGATGATTCCGCTGACCGTCTACACCCTGGTGGTCCTCGTGCCCGCGATCGTGGACGGGGTGCGCTCGGTGCCGCAGGAGACGCTCGCCGCCGCGACCGCCATGGGCTTCGGCCCCATACGCCGTTACCTCCAGGTGCAGTTGCCGATCGCCGTGCCCGCGATCATCGCCGGGCTGCGGGTGGCGACCGTGTCGAGCATCAGCCTCGTCAGCGTCGGCACCCTCATCGGCAACCAGGGCGCGCTCGGCAACCTGCTGCACGACGCCACCATCTACAACCGGCCCGAACTCGCCTGGAACGCCGTCCTCACCATGGCCGCCCTCGCGATCCTCGCCGACGCCCTGCTGGTCCTCGTGCGCGTGCTGCTGACCCCCTGGATGCCGAGCGGCACGCGCACGGCCCGGAAGGCGGTCGCGGCCCGGTGAACGTCCTCAACTTCGTCAGCGCCTTCTTCAGCGACGGCGCCCACTGGCAGGGCTACGACGGCATCCCCACCCGCCTCGGGGAGCACGTCGAGTACACCCTGCAAGCGCTCGCCCTGGCCGCCGCCATCGGACTGCCGATCGGCCTGGTCACCGGCCACTACGGGCGCGGCGGGAACGTCCTGTCCATGGTCGCCACCGCGGGGCGGGCCCTGCCCACCTTCGGCCTGCTGGTGCTGATGACCATGCTGCTCGGCTTCGGCATGCTGCCGGTGATGATCCCGCTGGTCGTCCTCGCCGTCCCGCCGATCCTGGTCACGACGTACGAGGCCGTGCGCTCCGTGGACCCGTCCCCGGTCGACGCCGCCCGGGGCATGGGCATGCGGGAGGGCGGAATCCTCTTCCGGGTGGAACTCCCGGTCGCGCTCCCGCTGATCCTCGGCGGTCTGCGCTCCGCCGCCATCCAGATCGTCTCCACGGCGACCATCGCCGCGTACGTCAGCCTCGGCGGCCTCGGCCGCTACATCGTCGATGGCCTCTACCAGCGGAACTACGAGAAGGTCGTGGGCGGCGCCACCCTGACCGCCGTGATGGCGCTCGCGACCCTCGCGGTGTTCTGGGCGGTGACCCGCGTGACGGTGTCGCCCGGGGTGCGCCGAAGCAACTAGGCCGCCGCACAGCCGCGTTGGTACGCCGCCGCGCCGCCCTGTCATGGCGCGGCGCGGCGGCGCCGGATCACTGCGAACTACAGCTGATCGACTCGACCTTGACCGTCTGGCTCGACGACAGCTTGTACCAGGGCGACCACGCCTCGCGGCTGCCCGACCGGGTGACCGGCCCCGAGGGGTGGTCGCCGGGTCCGCTCGCGGTCACGCGCGCCGAACAGCGCGCGGGGATCCGGTAGAAGTCCACGTCGATGCGCTCGGACCAGCCGCCGATGCCGCGGTTGGCGATGCTCCGGATGTCGGTGGAGGTGATCTGCACCTGGATCGGGACGGCCGACTGGTTCACCACCCGGCCGCAGGGCGGGACGACACTGCATCCGCTCGCCGCGGCCGACGGCGCGAAGGTGATGCCCCCGCCGAGCATCAGGGCGAGGGCGCCGAACGTGGCGGCGGAGCGCTGTCGCGCTCTGAGCCGGGAACGGGGAACGTCATTGTGGTGCACGGTGCCTCCGGTGTGTGGGGAGTGACCCCGGAGAGGGGCGAGCACATTTTCGACCTGGCGTCGGCGGCCGTCATTGTCCTGGAGTGCCAGACGGTTGTCAGCGTGCGCCGGGCAACGCGAGCGTCGGTTCCGGTGGTCTTAAAGTCAGACCACAAAAGGGGGTTGACGATGCATCAGGCGCTGGACCCACGTGACATGCCTGCCCGTGAACGCTTCTCCTTCCGGCAGGAGACCGTGATCCGCCCACCCCTGCCCGGCGACGAGCCCGGCCCGCACGACCCGCACGGCCCCCAGGTTCCGCACACCGACGGCTTCCGGGCGAGCACCCGCACGACGAGCCTCGGCCCGGTCCGGATGTCCGTCCACACCTACTCCCCGTTGTGGGACCGGGCCGGCCGGGACAGCACCGTGACCAGGAGCGACCTCGTGCTCTGCGATCCGTCGCACACCTGCCACGGCCCGGATCCCGCGGCCCACGGCACGGATCCGGCCGCTCACGGCACCGTCGCCGCCATCCACGTCCAGGTCCCGAGAGCGCTGATACCGCTGCGCCAGGACCAGGTCGACCGGCTGGCCGCCGTACGGATGCCGGCGGGCGAGGGAATCGGCGCGCTGCTGGGACAGTTCCTCACCCAGGTCGACCGGGACGCGTCCGGCTACCGGCCCGCGGACGCCGCCCGGCTGGGCAGCACCCTGATCGACCTGCTCACCGCCCTGCTCGTCCACCACCTCGACGCGGACGCCGAGCCGGAACCCCCGGCGAGCGGCCGGCGTTCCCCGGCGGGCGGACGGCGGGAGCTGCTGGCGCGGATCCACGACCACATCGAACGGTCCCTGAGCGATCGGGAGTTGTGCCCGGCGGCGATCGCCGTCGCGTGCCATGTCTCCCTGCGCACCCTGCACCGCCTCTTCCGGGAAGAGGACACCACCGTCCGGGACTGGATCCGCGCCCGGCGCCTGGAACGCTGCCGCCGCGAACTGGCCGATCCCCGCTGCCGGCACCAGCCCGTCCACGTCATCGCCGCCCGCTGGGGCCACCCCGACCCGGCCAACTTCACCCGGGCCTTCCGCACCGCGTACGGGGTCACCCCGCACAGCTACCGCCGGCAGTGCCTCGACGACTCGCAGCAGAGCTGAGCCCGGCGGCCCCGCGAGGAGGGCCCCGTCACCCCTCCGTGCGCGCCAGCGCCTGTTCCAGCACCACCAGCAGCGCGTCGCGGACCGAGCCGCGTTCACGGGCGTCGAAGAGCAGGACCGGGACGCCCTCGGAGACGTCGAGCGCCCAGCGGACCTCCTCCAGCGTGTGCGCGACCCGGCCGTCGAAGGCGTTGACGGCCACCGCGAAGGGGATCCGTCGGTGCTCGAAGTAGTCGACGGCGGCGTAGCAGTCGTCGAGGCGGCGGGTGTCGACGATGACGAGTCCGCCGACCGCGCCCTCCACGATGTCGTCCCACATGAACCCGAACCGCTCCTGCCCGGGCGTGCCGAACAGGTACAGCTTCAGGGTCGGGTCGATGGTGATGCAGCCGAAGTCCATCGCGACCGTGGTCGTGGTCTTGCGCGGGGTGTGGCTGAGGTCGTCCACACCCGCGGCGACCTCGGTGATGGCCGCCTCGGTGGTCAGCGGCTCGATCTCGGAGATCGCGCCGACGGCGGTGGTCTTGCCCACGCCGAAGCCGCCCGCGATCACCAGTTTCACCGGCAGCGGGGGCCGTACGGCGGCCTGGTCGGCGGTGTGCCGTACGAGTGGTTCAGTCGGAGTCACGGAGTACCCCCCGGGAGTCGGGGATGGCACGGAGGCCATCGATGAGCCTGCGCAGGACGGACGCGTCGTGGGTGACGCCGGCGTCCGGCACGTGCACCGACAGCTGCCCCGCCGCGCGCAGGTCCTCGGCGAGGACCCGCACCACGTTCAGGTGCAGCCGCAGCCGGGCCGCGATCTCCGCGATCGACTGCGGCACCCGGCAGGCGGCGACGATGTCGTGCTGTTCGAAGGAGAGCCGGTCGAGCGCCTCGAGCCCTCCGGTGGTGGCCACCAGCTGGGTCTCGACGGGCATCGTCCGCCCGGACGACGCCTCGCCCGCGCCGGCGACCCGGCCCGCGGTGACCAGGAAGGGCCGGACGGCGGACGCGGGACCGACCGGTGCGGCGCCGTCCTCGTCGGCGCCGCGCGGAGTGCGGCCGTCCGCCATCGCTGGTTCGCTTCCTCTCTGGACCGGCGGGACCTGTGGTGGCGGCCGGTCAGCGCGACCTGACGGCGCCGACGCTGTTCTTCAGCTCCAGGACGAGCTGCGGGCTCAGCGCGGCGCCGGCGCGGTTGGCGAACACGGTCATCTCGTAGGCGATGTTGCCGAGCTTGGCCTCCTTGTCGGTGACCACGCCGAGCACGGCGCCGCTGCCGATCGCGGAGACCAGCACATGGCCGCCCTCCAGATCGATGATGACCTTGTTCAGGCCGCCCAGGCCGTAGTTGCCGGACGCGCCCGCGGCCAGGCTGGTGATGCCGGAGACGATCGCGGCCAGCCGCTCGGAGTCGGCGTGCTCGCGCAGCTCCGACACGGCGATCAGCAGGCCGTCGGAGGACACCGCGATGGCGTCCACCACCCCCGCGGTCTCGGTGGCGAATCGATTGAGCAGCCAGGTGAAGTCGGCTGCCGCGGCCCGCAGATCGGTCGGCGTGGCGTCTCCCTGGGGAGTCTCACCTGTCGACGTGCTCACTGCTCGGCTCCTTCCGGAAGGTGGTTCTGGTGACGCGTGGGGTTCCGGTGGTCGGTGGGGTCACCGTGACGGTCGTCGGTCCGGTCGTCGGTTCGGTCTTCGGCTCGTTCGCCGGACCGGTGGTCCGGTCTCTCCCCGTCGCGGCGGGCTTCGGGGGCGGCGGGTCGGGGGTGCTCCCCGGTGTCCCGGTGGGCGCGTTCCACGGCCGCCTCGAACTCCTCCATCGCGCTGCGGACCGCGTCCGCGTCCACCGTGCGGGCGGGGCCGCGCGCGGCCTGCTGTGCGGCGGCGTCGACGGTCGTCCGCAGCGTGGCCCCGCGGACCCGGCGACGGAGGGGGCGCGAACCGGCGGCGTCGGCAGGGGACGTCGCGCGGTCGTGCGCCCCGGCGTCGCTGTCGAGGCCGGGGGCGGCCGTGCGGGCGTGGACCGGGGGCTCCTCGGCGAGGGCCGCCTCGGCTGACGTGGGCTGCCGGTCGTCGGCGTGGTCCGCCTCGTCCGCCGGGGACGGGTCGCGGCGGGGGACGCGGCGGGGGAGGGGAGCCGGTTCGCCGTCGTCGACGGCCCAGGTCGGCACGGAGACCGAACGGGAGGGGCCGGACACGGGAGCCGACGGCGCGCGCAGCGCTTCCGGCGTCGCGTCGGACGAAGGCTTGGCGTGCGTATCGGCCGATGGCTCGGCGCGCGAAGTCGTGTCGGAGACCGTTCCCGGCAGTCCCGTCCCGCTCAGCGACAGCAACAGGGTGGACGGGATCACCGCCTCCGCCGTCACACCGCCGCCCGGTGTGCGGGAGAGGGTGACAGCGATGTCCCAGCGGCGCGCCAACGCACCGACCACGAACAGGCCGAGCACCTTCGTCGGTACGACGTCCAGGCGTTCGCGGCGCACCAGGCGCGCGTTCTCCTCGGCGAGCCGCTCGGCGCTCATGCCCAGGCCGTGGTCGGCGACGGTGATCGTCGCGCCGTCGTCACGGGAGTCGACGGCCACCTCGACGGGGCTGCCCTCGGGCGAGAACGACACGGCGTTCTCCACGAGTTCGGCGATCATCAGCGTGAGGTCGCCGATGACGTCGGGCTCCACCGTGACCTCGGTCCCGGCGTGCAGCCGTACCCGCTGGAAGCCCTCGATCTGGCCGAGTGCGGCGCGCACCACGTTGGTCAGCGCGCTCGGACCCGAGTCGAGGACGGTCTCGCGGATGCCGGCCAGCAGCATCAGGCTGTCGGCGTTGCGGCGCAGACGGACCGCGATGTGGTCGATGGAGTAGAGCCGTTTGAGCAGCGCGGGATCGGTCTCACCGCGCTCCACCGCGTCGATCAGGGCGAGTTGACGTGTCGTCAGGTTGCTGACGCGGCGGCCGACGTTGCCGAACATCTCGGCGACGTTGCGCCGGCTGAGCACCTGACGCTCCAGCAGCGCCGCCGCGGTGGTCTGAACGTTGTTGAAGGCTTCGGCGAGTTCACCGATCTCGTCGTCCGCGGTGACCGGCAGCTCGCGCAGTCGCGGCGGCCCGCTCTCCTCCGCGTCGTCGTCCGCCACCCGGGCCAGCTCGCGCCCGGCGACGTCGGCGACCTCCTGCGCGGCCCCCGTCAGGGCCAGCACCGGCCGGATCACGGAGCGGCGCACCAGGACCGACAGGGCGATCCACAGCGCGAAGCCGAGCAGCGCCAGGTTGAGCAGCAGGCCCGCGCGCCACTGGGCGCTGACGGAGGCGTCGTCGGCCCGGTCGGCGATCTGGTCGATGAGCGAGGCGGTGATCGCGATCCGGGTGGAGGCCTGCTCGCTGTAGAGGTGGTACGCGTCGAGCGCCTGCCGGAAAGCCGTGCGCAGCTCGTCCTTGGAGCCGGCCTGCAACGCGCTGGGGTCGACGGCCAGTTCGGCGTAGTGCTGGCCGATCTCGGCCATCGAGGGGTTGTGCTCGATGCCGCCGAGCTCGTCGGTCTGCGCCTCATTGGCGAACCGGGCGAAGCGCTCGGCCTGGTAGGCGTACGACTCGGCGGAGCCGACCGCGCCCATGAACTCGATGAGGGCGTTGCTGTCGCCGGTGCGGGCGGAGAAGACGCCGGTCTCGAAGGCGCCGTGCGCGGCGTCGGCGCGCAGCAGCGAGTCGAGCAGGTTGCCGGTGAAGGTGGTCGCGAGATCGGAGCTGCGGTCCAGGCCGAGCCCGTCGATGAGGCCGTCGGCGGCGCCGGTGTAAGCCGGGTCGATGTTGTCGGCGGGGAGGTAGCCCTGCTCGATGGTGTCCCGCAGTCCGCCGAGGCCCTCGACCTCCTTGAGGGCCTGCGCCTCGGTGGCCGGCAGCCGGTCGCCGAAGGTCTCGCGCACCTTCTGCACCTGTGCGTCGACGGCGAGTTGGGCGAGCCGGTAGGCGTTGGTGGAGGGGGTGCCGCCGTCGAACGCCGCCTCGTGCCGCACGGAGAGCAGGACGGCCTGCTGGTGCTCGGCCTGTACGTCGGCGACGAGTTGGGCGACCTGGGAGCTGTCCCGGACCAGTTGTGCCGCCGACTCGGCGCGGTCGGACTCGTCGATCAGGTTGACGATGAGGTACGTCAGCAGCAGCGCGATCACCGTCATCGGAACACCGACGAGGACGTTCAACTTGCGCTGGAAGGGCCATCGGTCTGCGAAGCCCCGCAGACCCCGGCGGACGGACGAGGTCACCTTGGGTGCCGGCCGGGCAGGCGCGTCCACCGGATTCGTGGACACCAGGCCTCCTTCATGGGTCTTGCAGGCGTACGCCGTTGTGACCGACGTCAACTCCGGTGACACTATCGCGCCTCTGTACGGTCGAGTGTGTTGCCCTAAGTCAAGAATCCATTACGAAGCGCCTCCTTATGAGTACGCAAGTGGCCACGAATCGAAGCCGATCGGTAACCCGGTGGCACTTGACTGATGGAGAAGTGGATGGATTGGATCAGTTGCAGCGTGCTTCAGTTCCACCTCATCGATCCCCCGAGCCCGGAACGGCAACCGTGACTTCCAACGCCCACAGCAGCAGGTCCCTCCGGCACCACCCCGGCGCGGCGGCCGTCGCCCTCGCCGCGACGACGGCCCTGCTGGCGGGATGTTCCTCCTCCGGCGACACCTCCGACCCGCTCGCCGAGGGCAAGGCGGACGGCAACACCGTCGTCGTCGGCTCCAACAACTTCGCCGAGAGCATCCTCCTCGCCGACATCTACGGCGAGGCCCTCAAGGCCAAGGGCATCAAGGTGTCCTACAAGCCCAACATCGGCAGCCGCGAGACCACGTACGGCCTGCTCAAGAACGGTTCCATCACCGTGCTGCCCGAGTACAACGGCTCGCTGCTGGCGTACCTCGACCCGAAGGCGGAGCAGAAGTCGCTGGAGGCGGTCAACGCCGCGGCGAAGGCCAAGCTCGACTCCAAGCTGACGCTGCTGGAGTCCTCGCCGGCCGAGGACAAGGACTCCGTCACGGTCAACCAGGAGACCGCGAAGAAGTACAACCTCACGGCGCAGTCCACCCTCGCCGACCTCAAGAACGTCGCGCCGGAGCTGGTCCTCGGCGGTTCGCCCGAGTTCCAGACCCGGCAGCAGGGCATGGTCGGCCTGGAGGCGGTCTACGGGCTGAAGTTCAAGTCCTTCAAGGCGCTCGACGCCGGCGGGCCGCTGACCCAGGCCGCACTGAAGAAGAACACCGTGCAGGCCGCGGACATCTTCACCACGGACCCGACCATCACCAAGGAGAAGTTCGTGGTCCTCCAGGACCCGCAGAACCTCTTCGGCTTCGCCAACGTGACCCCGCTGGTCTACAAGAGCGGGCTCCCGCAGGAGGGCGTCGACGCGCTCAACGCGGTCTCCGCCAAGCTCGACACCAAGACGCTGCTCGACCTGGACTACCAGGTGCAGCTCCAGAGCAAGGACCCGCTGGACGTCGCCAGGGCCTGGCTGAAGTCGGCCGGCCTGGGCTGACGCGGGCGCACCACGGACCGGCCGGCGCGCCACGCGCACGACGCACCCGAACCACCTTGAACACGCCCGCCCCCGGCCCGGCCCCGGTGCCTCGCGCCCCGGGGGCCGCCCGGATCCTGCTGACCGGATCGGCCCTCACCGTCGGCGAGTTGATCGCGTTCGCCGACGGTGCGGCCGTGCCCGCCGTGGACCCCGAGGCCCGCGAGCGGGCGGTGCGCTCCTGGCACACCGCCCAGCGGCTGGCCGCCGCCGGCCGGCTCTACGGCCGCGGCACCGGCGTCGGCGCCCACCGCTCCGTGACGGTCGACGCGGACGACGAGGCCGCCCACGGCCTGCGCCTGCTGCGCAGCCACGCGGGCGGCGCCGGCGCGTTGCTGCCCGCCCGGCAGGTCCGCGCGATGCTCGCCGTCCGCACGAACCAGCTCCTCGCCGGCGGCTCCGGCATCCACCCGTCCTTCATCGACGCCCTCGCTGAGGCGCTCGAACTGGGCGTCCACCCTGCCGTCAACGAGTACGGCGGCATAGGCACAGCAGACCTCACAGCCCTGGCCCAAACAGCCCTGACCCTCCTCGGCGAACGCCCCTGGACGGACGAACGGGGGGCCCTGCGGGGCGGCCGGGACGGACGGGGCGGCGACGGGGGCTGTCCGCCGGGGGGCGGGGCAACCGGCCTCGCCGACGGGCCGACCAGCGGGCGGGCTGCCCTGCGGGGCGGCGGGCCGGACGCTGAGCGGGGTGCTGGGCCGGTCACCGGGTGGGGTGACGGGGCGGTCGGCCGGCAGGGCGGTGGGTCGGTAGGCGCGCGGGGTGGGGGTTCGGTCGGCCCGCAGGGCAGTGGGCCGGTCGCCGGGTGGGGTGACGGGGTGGTCGGCGGGCAGGGCGGTGGGTCGGTAGGCGGGCAGGGTAGTGGGCCGGTTGGCGCGCGGGGTGGGGGTTCGGTCGGCCCGCTGGGCAGTGGGCCGGTCGGGCGGAGTGCGGGTGGGGTGGTGGGGGGCGGGTCGGACGGGCTTCTGGACGGGCGCGCCACCGCCGGGCTCTACGACTGGTTGGACAGCCGGCCGGCCGATGAGCGGGGCGGAGCAGCGGGCGGCGGCCTCGGTCGCGGCGTGTCCGCCTCGCGGCTTCCCGCGCCCGTCGTCCTTCGTCCCGGTGATGCCCTCGCGTTGCTCAGCAGCAACGCGCTCGCGCTCGGGCAGGCCGCGCTCGGCGGGCACGCGCTCGACGTGTTGCTGCGGGCCACCCACGCGGTGGCCGCGTTGTCGCTCGCCGCGGTGTCGGGCTCGGCGGAGGCGTACGCCGCACCCGTGCACGCGCTGAGGCCCTACCCCGGCGCGGCCCACGCCGCCGCGGAGGTACGCCGCCTGCTCGAACTGCCCGACGGACGGCCCGACCTGGGCCCCCACGCCGGCCCCCGCGTCAGCCATCGTATACAGGACCCCTTCGGGTTTCGGGTGTTTCCGCAGGTGCACGGGGGTGCTCTCGACGCTGCTGATCGGCTGCGGCACGTCGTCGAGGTGGAGGTCAACTGTCCCTCGGAGAACCCCGTCGTGCTCGCCGACGCGGACGCCGCCTACCATCACGGCGGTTTCTACGCCGCGCCCCTGGGACTCGCCCTCGACGGGGCGAATCTCGCGCTGCTCCAGACCGCGCAGCTCTCCACCGCACGTCTGACCGCGCTCGGCGAACCCGGTCTCACCGGGCTGCCCGCGTTCCTCGCGGCGGGGCCCGCGAGCAGTTCGGGCACGATGATCCTGGAGTACACCGCCAACTCGGCGCTGGCGGAACTGCGTTCATGCGCGACACCGGCGACCGCGGGGCACGCGGTCCTCGCGCACGGTCTGGAGGAAGCCGCCAGTTTCGCCGGCCAGGCCGCCCGGCAGGCCCTGCGCGCCACGGACGCCTACGTCACCGTCCTCGCCTGCGAACTGGTCGCCGCCGTACGGGCGTTGCGTCTTCACCACCCGGTACCTCCAGCCGTCCCCGTCTTCCGCGTCGCGGACGCCGCTCTGCCCGACGGCACGGACGACCGCCCCTTGACCGGAGACGTGATGGCGGCTGCCGAACTGCTGCCGAGACTGGCCGAGTTGTGACTTACGAAAACCAGAGGCGGCCCCACGCGCCCCCGCACTACCCTCAGCGCCCGTGAACAGACGGCGACAGAAGAAGCTGACCAGACGCCTCGTGGAAGCGGCGGCGTCCGGCGACACCCGGAGCGTCGACGCGCTCCTCCGCACCGGCGCCGACCCGGCCAAGGCGGACACCGACGGCCGCACCCCGCTCTACGCGGCCTCCGTCCAGGGCGAAGCGGACACCGCCCGCGCCCTCCTCGCCGCCGGCGCCCCGCCCGACGCGCAGAGCGGCGGCCTCGGCTCGGAGGGCACCCCCCTGTGCGCCGCCGCCTGCTGGGGCCACACCGACACCGTCCGCGCCCTCCTCGACCACGGCGCCGATCCCAACCTCCGCGAGGACGACGGCACCGGCCACACCCCCCTGAAGTGGGCGACGACAGGGCCGTACCCCGAGACGATCGCCGTTCTGCGCGCCGCAGGAGCGAGCTGACGAGTCGTCAAGAAGCCGCTGATCGACCGGCGTCGGCGATCAGGAGATCGATCAGCGCGACGAGAACATCACGGCACGACTCCCGCTCCCGCGCGTCGCACAGCAGCAGCGGAACGCCCGCCGGCAACGCCAGCGCCTCCCGGATCGCCTCCGCCGGATAGGGGTGCAGCCCGTGGAAACCGTTCACCGCGACGACGAACGGGATCTTCCGCCGTTCGAAGAAGTCGATCGCCGCGAAACTGGCGTCGGGCCGGCGCACGTCGACCAGCACCACCGCCCCCAGCGCGCCGACGGCCAGGTCGTTCCACATGAACCAGAACCGCTGCTGCCCCGGCGTGCCGAAGAGGTACAGCACCAGGTCCTCGCCGAGGGTGATCCGCCCGAAGTCGAGCGCCACGGTGGTGGACCGTTTCTCCTCGACGCCCTTCAGGTCGTCGACGTCCAGCCCCGCGACGGTCAGCGGCTCCTCCGTGCGCAGCGGCGCGATCTCGCTGACCGCCCCGACCATGGTGGTCTTGCCGACGCCGAAGCCGCCGGCGACGAGGATCTTCACCGCGTCGGGCGCCGTGACCGTCCCGGCGGTGGGGTCAGATGCGGCCAAGACCGTCCCTCACTTTCTCCAGCAGCTCCAGGTCCCGGCCGTCGGCGCCGGTCACGGGGCGGGGCGGCCGGGCCGTGATCAGGCCCGCCTCCAGCAGATCGCAGAGCATGATCACGACCACGCTCACCGGCAGGTCCAGCAGCGCCGCGAGCTCCGCCACGGCGACCGGCCGGGCGCACAGCCGCAGGATCCGGACGTGCTCGGGCTGCGGACGCGCGGCCCGTTCCGGCGGCGGGTCCACCGCGGTCACGGTCGTGATGAGCGTGAAGTCGGCGCGGCTGGGGCGGGTCCGTCCACCGGTGAGGGTGAACGGCCGCACCAGCCGGCCCGCTTCGTCGCCTCCGCTCACCTCACCCGCCGAGGGTGCGCGGGGCGGGACCGAGACCGGTCCGCGGCGCCGCGCTGAGGTGCTCGCCGATCTTCTTCACCAGCATGTTCATCTGGTACGCCACGACGCCGACGTCCGCGTGCGAGCCGGCGAGCACCACGAGGTGGGCCCCGGGCCCGGCCGAGGTGAGGATCAGGTAGCTGTTGGCCATCTCGATGAGTGCCTGGCGCACCGGGCCGCCCCGGAAGTCCATGCTGACGCCCTTGCTGAGGCTCATCAGCCCCGACGCGGTGGCCGCCAGCCGCTCGGCGTCGTCCCGCAGGAAGCCCAGGGACTTGCTGACCACGAGACCGTCCTCGGAGAGCACGACGGCCTGGTTCACGTCGGCGACCCGTTCCACGAGACCGGTGAGCAACTGGTCGAGCTTGGTGTTCGTGGCGGGGGTGGAGTGTGTCATCGCGGTGTCCTTCATGAGCGGTCGGCGGGCGGTGTGGAGTTCGGGGCGTCGTCGCGTGCGCGCAGCGTGCCGCGCTGGAAACCGGCGAGGGAGGAGGCGGCACGCTCCGCGGTGAACTCCTCGAACGCGTCGACCCCACCGGCGTCGCCTCCGTCCCCTCCCGGCTCCTCCCGCAACTCGGCAACGAGACTGCTCTGCGGAACCCTGCGGGGCAACGGCGCGAGATCGCGGAAATCGCCGGAAACCGAGCCACCGCCCGCGACCACGCTCCCGGCCCCCTTCGCGGCCGGGGCGGCCGGGGCCTCCGAAGTGGCCGGAACCGTCGGAGTGGTCGGAGTTGCCGGATCCGCCGGAGCAGCGGGGGCCTCCGGGGTGACTGGGGCGGCCGGGGCCGTCGAAGTAGTCGGAGTTGCCGGATTCGCTGGGGCTGCCGGAGCTGCCGGATCTGCCGGGGCTGCCGGGGCTGCCGGGGCTGCCGGAACCGCCGGGGCCGTCAGAGTGGTCGGAGCTGCCGGATCCGTTGGGGCTGCCGGGGTTGCCGTGGCCGTCGGAGTGGTCGGAACAGCCGGGGCCGCCAAGGCCGCCGGTGCGTCCGGTGCTGCCGAAGCATCCGGTGTCGCCAGCGCACCCGTTGCCGCCGTTGCCTCCGCCGAAGTCGTCGTCCCCGTCGCCCCAGACCCCGCCCCCGCCCCCGTCCCCTCGCGCGTCCGCGCCCCCGCGCCCCCCGGTGTCCGCATGGGCAGCCCCGGCGTCGCCGGCGGTGTCGTCAGCGCCTTGCGTACTGCTTCCAGTACGTCCCGTGGGGGTGGCGCGAGAGGGGTGGGGTCATCGGTATGGGGTGGAGTCGGCTCGGGGACCACGATGTCCTGTGGTAGCAGGACGATCGCGGTGGTTCCGCCGTACGGTGACGGGCGGAGGGTGACTGTGATGCCGTGTCGGGTGGCCAGGCGGGCGATCACGAACATGCCCAGGCGCAGGTCGTCGGCGAGGGCGACCACGTCGAACTGCGGTTCCACGGCCAACTGCGCGTTGAGCGAGGCGTAGTCCTCCTCGGAGAGACCGAGCCCGCGGTCCTCCACTTCGATCGCCAGACCCTTGGCCACCGTCGACGCCCGCACCACGACCGGGCTCGGCGCGGGCGAGTAGGCGGTCGCGTTGTCGATGAGCTCGGCCAGCAGGTGGATCACGTCCGCCACGGCGGGCGGTGCGACGCACACCTCCTCCTCGGTGTGCACCTCCACCCGCCGGTACTCGGCGACCTCACCGACCGCGCTGCGCAGGATGTCGATCAGCGCGACCGGCTCCGACCAGCTGCGTCCGGGCCGGCCGCCGCTGATGATGACGAGGTTCTCCTCGTACCGCCGCAACTGGCTGGCCGTGGAGTCCAGTTCGTACAGTCCCTTGAGGACGTCCGGGTCCTGGTGCGTGCGCTCCAGCGTGTCCAGCTTGCTCAGCTGGAGGTTGACCAGGTTCTGACTCTGCCGCGCGATGCCGAGGATGACCTTCTGGAAACCGCGCCGGGTGTCGGCGAGTTCGACGGCGGTGTGCACGGCGGTGCGCTGCGCCGTGTTGAACGCCTCGGCCACCTGGCCGAGTTCGTCGCCGCCGTAGTCCAGGGGCGGGGTCGCCGAGTCCACGTCGACAGTCTCTCCCCGGTCGAGCCGGGCCACCACATCGGGGAGCCGCTCCCGCGCCAGACTCAGCGTCGCCATGCGCAGTCCGCGCAGCCGCCGGAACAGCGAGCGGGTGATCCGCCAGGACATCCCGACGCACAGCAGCAGCGCCACGAGTCCGCCGGCGCTCAGCGCGGCGGCCTTGATCAGCAGTGCGCGCGCCTCGTCCCCGCTGCTCCGCAGCAGCGCTTCGGTCTGCTGCCGGATCAGCGTCGAGTACTGCTCGGAGACGTCGATGAGAGCGGCGCGCCACTGCTTCTGCACGTCCGGCAGCGGGATGTCGCCGTCCTGGCGCTGGTCGGAGCGGGCCGCGAGGACCTTGTCCTCGACGGACTCCAGGGTCCGCCACTCGGCGCTGCGCAGGATCCTCTCGGTCCGCGTCTTCGTCGAGCCGGTGAGCGAGGGCACGATCTGGTCCTGCACGAGCCAGCGGCGCGCGTTCACCGTCTGTGCGAACGCGGCCCACTGCTTCTCGTCCATCCGCCCCGCCGGACCGGCGAGCGTGAGGTGCAGGTCCTCCTCCGAGACCAGTTCGGCCGCGTGCTCCAGGGCGACGAGCGGGCCGGCCTGCGAGGTGAGGTCGCCGTCGTCGACCTGGGACAGCTCCTGGAAGGCGTGGATCTGGTCGTCGATGATCGAGGTGTACTGGTCCAGCGCCTGCGCGGCGGTGATGTCGGTGGGATTGTCGACCTGGCCCCGGTAGTACTCCAGGCTGCCCACGGAGGCGATGACCGAGTACATCCGGTCGCGGACGCGGGCCGGCGCCCGCTGGATGTCGCCGGCGCGGGCGACCAGCTTGCCGACCGCCTCGTCCGTCCTCCTGCGCTGTGCCGTCAGCGGGGCGCGGGAGCCCTCGGGCGCGGCCAGCCACACGGCCGACAGACTGCGTTCCTGCTGGAGCGCGAGCGTCGCCTCGGTGCCCATGGCGCCGGTGGACCGGCTCAGTTCGGTCTGGTCGCGCAGCCGCAGTCCCTCCGAGAACATCTGGATCGTCGTCACGCTCCACATGGCCGCGAGGGTGACGCCGGGCACCAGCGCCAGGAGGATCAGGGAGAGACGTATGGAGCCGAGACGGCGGCGCCGGGCACCTGTCCGTGGTGACATGGTCGTCCTTGGGCGGGGGAGCGGAGGCAGAAGGGGGAAGCGGGAACGGCTGGGGGACCCGGCGTCAGCGGGTGCCGCGGGCGGCGAAGCGGGCGACGTCGGCGACGTTCGCCTTGGTGACGAAGGCGGGGCCCGTCAGGACGGGGGCCGTTCCGCCGCCGCTGACGTTGCCGTTGGTGCGGTAGAGCCAGAGCGCGTCCACCGCGAGATAGCCCTGGAGATAGGGCTGTTGGTCCACCGCGAAGCGCACGCTGCCGTCGCGGACGGCTTCGACCAGATCCTTGTTCAGGTCGAACGTGGCGACCTCGGCGTCACTGCCGGTGTCCTGCGCCGCCTTCACCGCGGCGAGCGCGAACTGCGCCCCGTTGGCGATGACCTGATCGATGTCCGGCTCCTGCCCGAGGCGCGCCCCGACGGCCGCGGTCACCGCGTCCATGTCGGTGCCGTCGACGTAGAGCATCTCGGTCTCGCCGGAGAACGTCTTCTTCACCCCCGCGCAGCGGGCTTCCAGGGCGACGTTGCCCCGCTCGTGGATGACGCACAGGGCGTGCCGTCCACCGAGGCCGTCGAGCTTGTCGCCGACGGCCCGCCCCGCGACGCTCTCGTCCTGGCCGAAGTACTCCAGCAGCCCCGTCGAACGCCAGGCGTCGATACCCGAGTTGAGGCCGACCACAGGGATGCCGGCCGCCTTGGCCTCGGCCACCGGGCCTTTCATCGCCTGGGGCTTGGCCAGGGTCACCGCGATGCCGTCGACCTTGCCGCGGACCGCGTCCCGGACCAGCTCGGCCTGTCCGGCGGCGTCGGCGTCGCTCGCGTAGGTCAGGTCGACGCCGTCCTTGGCGGCGGCGGCCTCCGCGCCCCTGCGCACCAACTCCCAGAAGTCGTCGCCCTTTCCGCCGTGGGTGACCAGCGCGACCGTCATCCGGCCGCCCGGACCGCCCGCGGCGTCCGCGTCCGCGCCGGACGACGTGTCGCCGGAGCAGCCGGTGACGAGGAGGAGACAGCACACGGCGGCGGCGGTCAGGCTCGTGGATCTGAGGGAACGGGAGGATGCGCGAGCGGGGAGGGGAGTGTTCATGGAGGGCTGCACCTCGCTGAGCGGCAGAGCAGGAGGACGGGCGAGCGCCACCGGCACGAAGGGGCACGCACCGGCGGAAAGCTTTCGCTGGCTCGGAGCCAACCGTGTGTGACCGCCGGTAGTCAAGTGAACGACCACACGGGGTGAGGCGCTGCTGCCGCATTGTGATGTGGAACGGGGTCGAGGTGGTATCGCCGCAGGTGAATTGAATGAACGTCAGTAAATGCGGAAGGTGCGGGTTCTCGGTGCCAGAGGCACTGTCCGTGCCATCGATGTCACCGACGTCAACCGTCGACGCCCCGGCGCCGCAAGCGGTGCCGGGGCTCGTCGCGGCCCTGGGGTCCGGTTCGGGCCGGGACCGTGCCGCGGAAGGGTCAGGCCGGTTCCCCGGTCCGGGGAAACGCCATGGCCTTGTCCGCCTGGGCGTCCTTGCGTCGCTGCCGGCGGCTGCGCCGGGGTTCCTGGTCGGGCAGCCAGCCGAAGGCCATGCAGCTACCGGTGACACCGAGGAGCAGGCCGATGACGAAGCCCCCGATGTTCGAGGTGAGCCACGAGCCCAGGGAGCACAGGACGCCGATGATCGAGTAGAAGAGGCGCTGCGAGGGGTTGACCAGGAGCAGCAGCCCGCACAGCAGCATCAGCGTCGGCAGGAGATAGCCGGCCAGGCCCTGCATGCCGATGCGCAGGATGACCGGCAG
This sequence comes from Streptomyces sp. NPDC002328, assembly GCF_042890065.1. Classification (NCBI taxonomy): domain Bacteria; kingdom Bacillati; phylum Actinomycetota; class Actinomycetes; order Kitasatosporales; family Streptomycetaceae; genus Streptomyces; species Streptomyces sp. NPDC002328. The sequence goes on from NZ_JBIARQ010000012.1 coordinate 107,828, forward strand.
CGGAGCCTTCATGGTCAGCAGGATCTCCGCGCCGCCCAGGGCGAGCAGCACTCCGCCCGCGAAGGGCCGGTGCCTCTTCCACGACTGGAAGCGGTTCACTGCGGGCAGCCCTTGCCCCCGAACCTCATGTGCAGGTCGGGAAGCTTGAAGACGGCCGCGGTGGCGCCGTAGTTGTGCTGGTAGAGGTCGGTGATGACGACCTTGTCGGCCTGCTGGCCGTAGACGCCGGGCGGGCCCTGCTTGTTGACCTTGTCGAAGGTGCTGGAGTCCCGGCCGATCTCGATGTTGTTGAACGCGGCGTCACCGGTGATCTCGTCGGAGTCGATGGCCAGGTTCTCGACGTCGACCTTGGTGCCCTTGTTGCCGGCGGTCAGGACGAGCTGGATGCCGCCGAGGTCGACGCTCTGACAGAGGTTGGTCAGCTTTCCCTTCTTGACGACCGAGGTGACGACCAGCACCTGGCCGCCGGTGTCGCCCTCGTTGGGGCTGTTCTCGATCATGTGGTCGAGTGCGCCGAACTGCGCGAACCCTTCGCCTTCGAGCTTGTCGGCGGTGACCACGAAGGGCATACCTGAGATCGCGAACTGCACACCCAGCGCTCCCTGAGCGGTGAGGACCGCGAGGCCGGCCGCGACACAGGTCGCGGGCACCGCCATCACGGCGGCCCGGCGCAGCCGGACCCGGCCGCGTCGTGCGGCGGAACCGCTGTCGGGGTTCTCGGGGGTGTTGTCGGCGGACGACGTGACGTCCGGGGACGAGGCCATGTCTGCTCCCATGGGCATAGTCATGCGGGTTGGGCTTCAACGGCGTCGTTGTCCTGGCGCGGACAGCGGACTGCCGCGCACCGCTCCTCACAACTCCCGGATGTTGTCGCAAGGGCTTACTCGTTACGCGTCAGTAGCCTTACCCGGAAGTTACCGATGGTTACACCCAAGGGTCAAGGGAGATGTGGAAAAACAGTGTCCATTGTGTATCGCTCGTGATCCATTCTGTTTCCGGAGTGCGCGCATATTTCCAATGGATCATCAACTTCCTTACAAGTGCTTGACGTTGACTGACCCTCAGGTCTACAACTCTCGTGGCTCAGACCGGATCCGTGGCGCCGGATCCGCCGCGCGGTGACATCGACCGCGCTCCCGGACACAGGTCCGGCCGCCGTCGACCGGCGGCCGGACCTCCTGCCGGCATCGGTACCTCCGCCCGGGCATCCAGCACGGGCTTTCATGCGCCCCGAGTCCGATTCATCCACCCGCGCCGCACACGGCCGCCGTCCCCTGCCGGTCGTGTCCGACGCCTCTCACCGCTGCCGGTCCGTCACGTACGGAGAAGGCGTGACGGACCGGTTCCGGCCGACGCGGACTCGTGTCCCCCCGTCCCTCGACCCCCGTTCACCCGACCCCCCACGTGATCCACCCGCACGTTCGATCAACTCCCCCGAATGACCCCCCACTTCAGGAATGAGGCACCCGCATGCGCATCCGCTCCCTCCTCGCCGTCGCCGGTTCCGTCGCCGCCCTCTCGCTGACGGCGGTCTCCCCCGCCTCGGCGGCCGACCCCGCGGTCCTGTCCACCGCGGGCGGCGACCTCGCCGTCGGTGACGTCATCACCGCGTCCCTGGCCACCGGCACCAACGCCACGTTCTACTCGACCGCCACCGGCACCAGCGGCGTCTCGTGCACGACGTCCAGCTTCTCGGCCACCGTCACCGACAACCCGACCGCGCCCGGCACCGCCACCGAGTCGCTCACCCAGCAGGCCTTCACCGGCTGCACCTCGAACGTCCTCGGCGTGCTCGGCGTCACCAGCATCACCGTCAACAACCTCCCGTACACCGCGACCGTCTCCTCCGGCGGCGGCGTCACCGTCTCCGCGGCGACCGGCTCCAACATCCGCACGACCGTCGTCCTGCGCACCCTGCTGGGCAGCGTCAACTGTGTGTACGAGGGCCCGAGCCTGGTCGGCACGGCGAGCAACGCCGACAACACCATCGCCTTCGCCAACCAGCCGTTCACCAAGCTGTCCGGCTCGACGCTCTGCTTCTCCAACGCCTTCTTCAGCGCCAAGTACGCCCCGGTGTCCGCCGGCTCGCCGGTCATCGTCAACTAATCGCTGACACAGGCGGGTTCATCGGACCCGCTCGGATCAGCGACTCCGCAGACGCAGTACCAGGGCGGCGCCGCCGGTGAGCACCAGCACGGCGGCGGCGCCGCCCGCCAGCACGGGCGCGGACGGACCCGAGTCATCGGCCCCGGTGGTGGACGCCACCGGGGTGCTCGCGGGCCCGGCCGCGGCCGAGGGCGCCCCGCCGCCGACCACGCCCGCCGAAGCCGAGACCGAAGCCGCGGCGGAGGCCGGGACGGAAGGCGACGCGGACGCCGAACCGCTCGCGGAAGCCGTGGCCGATGCCGACGGACTGCTGGACGGCGTCTTCGGAGCCGTGCCCGCGGACGCTCCCGAGGACGGCTCCTTCGTGCCGGCCCGCTCCGGGAACACCACGTCCGAGCACGAGTAGTAGGTGTCCGGCGTGCTGCTGTTCTGCCAGATCGTGTACAGCAGCTGCCGCCCCGTCCGGTCGGCGGGGAGCTTCGCCGAGAAGCGGTACGCGCCGTCCGTCAATGCCGGGTCCTTGACCTCGGCGAACGGCCGCTGCGGAAGATCCGCCCAGGTCAGCGGCTGCGACGGGTCGTAACCCGGCTTCGTCAGATACAGCTTGAACGTGCCCTTGTGCGGGATCGTCGAGACATACGTCATGCGCAGCGTCCCGCCCGGCGCGACCCGGGTCGACGGCCAGTCGGCGCGCGCCACGTCCAGCCCCTTGTAGGCGGACAGCCCCCCGCTGCACAGCTCCCCGTCGGGAATCGTCTGCCGGTCCCGCCCGTCCACGTTCGCCACCCGCAGGTTGTCGAAGGCCCCGAGCCGCCCGCCGTTGGCCGCCACGGCGGCGCGGCACGCCGCCGACCGGGACGCCGTGCCGACGTCGGGGGAGCAGGCGTACAGCCGGCTCACCGGGTCCGTGGGCGCTCCGTGCGCCTGCGTCGGCCCCGCGGTCCACAGTCCCAGCAGGAGCGGGCTCACGGCGGCGAACGCCAGGGCGGCGGTGCGGTGTGCGGTCGTGCGGCGCATCGGGGACGTCTCCTCGGCCGGCGCGGATACGGTTCTGCCCGTGCAGTACGGAAAACCGGTGCGACGCGTTCACTACGCCCACGCACCGGGCGTCACCTGAGCAAACCGGTTCATTCGCCGGGTCGTTGAGAGCGTCAAGGGTGCGGATCCGGCCGGATCGAGGGTTTCCCCTGTATCCGGACGCCGGTCCCTTTGCCTATCGTTCACCGCACAACCGACCCACAGGTAACCCCACTCGGGAACGGTTTCCGCGCCTGGCCGGCCAACGCGTCGCTCCTCGGTTCACCCCCCTCCGCTTCGACGACGAAGCGAATCGACCGCCGCTCCGTCATGTCCGGAGCAGGCCACGAAAGGCACGCTCTTGCGCACCTCCCCTGCCCTGAGACGGAAGCTGATATCCGTCGCCGCTGTCTCCGCGGCCCTCCTCACCGCCGCCTCCACCGCCTCGGTCGTCGCCGCGGACAGCGACCCGCAGGCCGCCGCCGTCCCCGCCGCCCAGACCGAGGCCGCGCCCGGCGCCCCGGCCGAGCGTCTCATCGTCGGCTACAAGTCCGGCGCCGCGGAGGCGAAGTCGAACCCGGCCGCCGAGGCCGACGCCGCCGCCAAGGCCGAGGAGACCGGCGAGGACGTCGACTTCCAGCGCCGCCTCGGCACCGGCGCCGCCCTGGTCGGCCTGGGCGAGAACGTCTCCAGCGCCGACGTCGCCGACGTCGTGGCCGAGTACCGGGCGGACCCGCAGGTCGCCTATGTCGTCCCGGACCGCCTCAACACGCCGCAGGCCGACCCGAACGACACCGAGTACGCCAAGCAGTGGGACCTGTTCGAGTCCACCGCCGGCATGAACGTTCCGGCCGCCTGGAACACCACCACCGGCGCCGGCGTCACGGTCGCCGTCATCGACACCGGCTACGTCGCCCACTCCGACCTCGCCGCGAACATCGTCGGCGGCTACGATTTCATCGCCGACACCGCCGTCTCGGTGGACGGCGACGGCCGTGACAGCAACCCGGCCGACCCGGGCGACTGGTACAACGCCAACGAGTGCGGCACGGGCATCCCGGCCTCCACCTCCTCCTGGCACGGCACCCACGTGGCCGGCACCATCGCCGCCGCCACCAACAACGGCAAGGGCATTGCCGGCATCGCCTACGGCGCGAAGATCTCCCCGGTCCGCGTCCTCGGCAAGTGCGGCGGCTACGACTCCGACATCATCGACGCCATCACCTGGGCGTCCGGCGGCACCGTCTCCGGCGTCCCCGCCAACTCCAACGTCGCCAAGGTCATCAACATGAGCCTCGGCGGCGACGGCGCCTGCACCTCGGCGACCCAGAGCGCGATCAACGCGGCCGTGACCCGGGGCACCACCGTCGTCGTGGCCTCCGGCAACGACAACGACAACGTCGCGAACCACTCGCCGGGCAACTGCGCCAACGTCATCTCGGTCGCCGCGACCAACCGCGCCGGCGCGAAGGCCTCCTACTCCAACTACGGCGCCCTGGTGGACATCTCGGCGCCCGGCGGCCAGACCAGCACCGGCAACGCCAACGGCATCCTGTCCACGCTGAACGCCGGCACCAAGACGCCGGCCGGCGAGAACTACGCCTACTACCAGGGCACCAGCATGGCCACCCCGCACGTCGCGGGCCTCGCCGCGCTGCTGAAGTCGGCGAAGTCCTCGCTGACCCCGGCCCAGATCGAGGCGGCCATCAAGGCCAACGCCCGTACGCTGCCGGGCGCCTGCTCGGGCGGCTGCGGCGCGGGCCTCGCCGACGCGGCCAAGACCGTGGCGGCCGTGACCGGCACGGGCGGCGGCTCCACCGGCGCCACCTTCTCCAACACCACCGCCGTGGCCGTCCCGGACAACGGCGCGGCGATCGAGTCCTCCATCGCGGTCACCGGCCGCACGGGGAACGCGCCCTCCACCCTCCAGGTCGGCGTGGACATCACCCACACCTACCGCGGCGACCTGGTCATCGACCTCATCGCCCCGGACGGCACCGCGTACCCCCTGAAGACGTCCGGCTCGGACTCCGCGGACAACGTCGTCGCCACCTACACGGTGAACGCCTCCAGCGAGGTCGCCAACGGCACCTGGAAGCTGCGCGTGCAGGACGTGGCCTCGCAGGACACGGGCCGGCTCAACAGCTGGAAGCTGACCTTCTGAGCAGAGTGACCCGTCGATGAACGGGCGGGCCGGCCGGTGTGGATGGACACCGGCCGGCCCGCCGTACGTCTTTCCCGCGGAGGCTGCGGAGGTTGCCGGGCCGGACCCCGCGGGCCTGCCGGGCTAGGAGGCCGCGCGCTCCTCCAGCGCGGCCAGCACCCGCACCCCCCGGTCGGCGCGGGCGTCGAGGCCGGGCAGCAGACCGGGCACGGCGATGCTCGGCAGCACATGGGCCCACATCACCGCCAACCGCTCCGCGAGATCCGCGCGGCCCGTGAGCGCCCTCGACATCAGCTGGATGCCGGTGAAGGAGCCCACGAGCAGCTCGACCGTCTCCGCGGGCCGCACCGTGGGCAGCAACTCGCCGCGCTCACGCGCCTGTTCGAGCAGCTCTGTCAGCCGGCGCGCCCACTGGAGGAACGGCTCGCCGTGGTCCACTCCGGAAGGCGTCTCCTGGTCCACCGCCAGCCGCACGCTGCCTCGCAACAGGGCGTTGCCCAGCAGCCGTTGGCCCACGACGAACGTCATGTCGACGATCTCCTGGAGCTTGCACGGCTGCGGCGGGACCGCCCCGAAGGGCACCTGCTCGTTCAGGACCGCCTGGGCGAGCGACTCCTTCGACGGGAAGTGGAAGTACAGGGCGCCTTTGGTGACTTCGGCGCGCTCCAGGACCATCGAGATGGTGGTGGCGGCATAGCCGTACTCGTCGAAGACCGCGCCGGCCGCTTCCAGGATCGCCCTGCGCGTTCTGATCGCGCGCTCCTGTTTTGCCATAACAGCCCCTTCACGGCGTCGAGTTGACCACGTCCGCGATACTGCGCGAATGCGGCCCGATCATCGGATGCCGTCGACTGATCTCATTGAAACCAAACCGGTCACCTCGTACTCTAACGCTCGACGAAGCGGACGGTTCGCCGCCGGGCGTGGCCTTCCGGCGACCGTAGGGAGAGACATGACTCGACCGCGGCAGCTTGCCGACGCCCCGTCCCTGACGGCAACCGTGCCACGCCAACTGGTCCACCGCGCCGCCGTGGCGGAGACGCTCCTCACCGACTGGCGGCGCACCGGGACCGACCGCTTCTCCGTCTCGGCCCAGTGGCCGCGCGCGCACGGATTACACGTGTCGTCGGACTGGTCGGCATACGATCCGCTGCTCGTCGTCGAGACCGTCCGGCAGAGCGGCACCCTGGTCGCCCACACCGAGTACGACGTGCCCCTGGACCACCAGTTCGTGCTCCAGGAGTTACAGGTCGTCACCGTACCAGGGAAGTTGGGCGTCGGCCCGCTGCCGGCCGAGCCGGAGGTCGAACTCGCCTTCACCGACGTCCGGTACCGCGGCCGCCGCCCCGCCGCCGTCCGCTACACCGCGCGCGTCCTGCGCGACGGCGACCCCGTCGCCACCGCGGACGTCGCCTTCACCTGCGTCAGCGCGCCCGTCTACCGAAGGCTGCGCGGCGGGCGCACCCCGGACACCGTCACCGCGGTCCCCGTCCCGCCCGCGGCGCCCGCCGCCGACGTCGGCCGCAGCCTGCCGACGGACGTCGTCCTGTCCTCGGCCGACGGCCCGGACCGCAGGCAGCTGAGAGTGGATACCGGACACCCCGTTTTCTTCGACCACCCCCTCGATCACGTGCCCGGCATGCTCCTGCTGGAGGCGGCCCGCCAGGCGGCGCGGCTGCGGACCGGCCCCGAGCGCGCCCCGGTGGCGTACGGAGCGCGCTTTCACCGGTACGCCGAACTGGACGAACCCGTCTGGATCGAGACGAGCGGCGGACAGCGCGGCGACGTCCAAGTCCTGGGCGCACAGGGGAAGTCGACGGTCTTCGAATGCCTGGTGGGCACCGCCGCGCGGTGAGTTAGGGTGTAGAGGGGGTAAGAAACAAACGGCATGACCCGTTCTTAAAGCCAGGAGTACCAGGCGATGGTGAGGCAGTTACGCGCCGAACAGACCCGCGCGACGATCATCAGGGCCGCGGCCGAGCTGTTCGACCGGCACGGCTACGAGTCGACGAGCCTCAGTGACATCGTCGAACACGCCCAAGTCACCAAGGGGGCGCTCTACTTCCACTTCGCGGCCAAGGAGGACCTCGCCCACGCGATCCTGGTCCTCCAGTCGGAGGCATCCCGCCGGGTCGCCGGCGAGATCGACGACCGGGGCTGCTCCTCCCTCGAAGCGCTGATGCGCCTCACCTTCGCCATGGCACGGCTGTCCGTGGACGGCCCGATCATCCGCGCCGGCATGCGGCTCGCCACCGGCGGCGTCGCGGTCCGGCCGCCCCTACCGCATCCCTTCGCGGAATGGATGGACCTGGTCACCCGGCGGCTCGTAGGCGCGCTCAGGGAGGCCGACATCCATCCGGACGTCGACGTGGACGCCGTCGCCCACTCCCTCGTCTGCTTCTTCGTCGGCACCCGCGTCGTCGGCCGCTCCCGCGAGCCGGCCGCCCGACTCCCGCGCCGCACGGCCGAGATGTGGTACGTCCTCATCCGCGGCCTGGTCCCGGTCCCGCGCCGCCCCCGCTATCTGACCCTGGCGGCCCGCCTGGAACACGAGGTCATGGCGACGACGTGAGCGCCGCACGGCCGGGAGCGCCCGCACGGCTCGGGCCCGCGGCCGACGGCGTGCGGGACGCGCCCCGGACAGGGGGAGCGGCTACCGTGATCCGTATGCCCGACACCCCCGCCCCGCCCGTGATCCTCGGCGACGAGCCCGGCTCCTTCCCGCACGGCGTCCTGGCCGAGCGGCACCCCGCGATCATCCGGCAGGTGCGGGACGCCTTCCCCTACGATCCCGGCGTCCACCGCGCCCTGGACGCGCTGCTCCTCAGCTGCACGGAGGGCTTCGTCCCGCCGCTGCCCGAGGACGCGCACGACCGGGACCGGTGGCGGAGCTGGGGCCTGGACGCGTATGCGGGCCGCTCCTGGTTCGAGATCCCCTGGCTGTGGTCGGAGAGCTACTTCTACCGTCAACTCCTGCAAGTCGTCGGCTACTTCGGCGGCGGCGACGGCACCTGGCGGGGAATCGACCCGTTCCGTCCCTTCAAGCTCGCCGAACTCGACTCGCCCGAGACCGACCAGGAACTCGCCGCGCTCGACGACCTGGCCGACCGCCCCGCCGAGGAACAGGCGCGCGCCCTGCTGCACGGCTCGCTCTGGGGCAACCGCGCCGACCTCGGCTTCCGCCTCTCCGACGCGGACGCCCAGCACCGGGAGGCGGTCCACGCGCTGGTCTCCGACGACAGCGAGGCCCTCTGGTCGCTGCTGCCCGCCTCCCCGGGCGGCTCCGGCACCCTGTGCCTGGTCGCCGACAACGCGGGCCGCGAACTCGTCCCCGACCTCCTCCTCGCCGCCCACCTGCTCGCCCACGGGCGGATCGGCCGGGTCGTCCTGCACGTCAAGCCGTACCCGTACTACGTCTCCGACGCCACCGCCGCCGACGTCGTCGACGCGCTGCGCAGGCTGACCGCCGCGCCCGGCGAGGCCGCCGCGTACGGCCGCCGGCTGTGGTCGGCGATGGCGGACGGCACGCTCGTCCTGCGCGCCCACCCCTTCGCCGCCGCCCCGCTGCCGTACGCGGAGATGCCCGACGACCTGCGCGCGGAATTCGCCGCCGCCACCCTCACCATCGTCAAGGGCGACCTCAACTACCGCCGTCTCGTGGGCGACCGGCCGTGGCCCCCCACGACCCCCTTCGCGGAGGTCACCGCCCATTTCCCCGGCCCCGTCGTCGCCCTGCGCACCCTCAAGTCGGACGTCGTCACCGGCCTGACGGCCGACACCGAGGCGGCCCTGGTCGCCGCGGAAGGGCAGCGCTGGCGCACCGGAGGCACGCGCGCGTTGATCCAGGCCAGGAAGTGATCGCCCGCAGCCCACACGCCCGCGTGCGGCCGAGTTCCCGAATCGGGGGGATTTCCGCCCGGTTCACGCGATGGTGTGATCATGTGCCGCCCCGCGGATGGCCGTCGGAGCCCGCGGGTAGGGCCCGGCCATGACCCAGCCGTTCGAACTCCCGCACTTCTACATGCCGTATCCCGCGCGGCTCAACCCGCACGTCGACGAGGCCCGCGCCCACTCGACCGCGTGGGCGCGCGAGACGGGCATGCTGGAGGGCTCCGGGATCTGGGAGCAGGCCGACCTGGAGGCGCACGACTACGGCCTGCTCTGCGCCTACACCCACCCCGACTGCGACGGCCCCGCCCTGTCGCTGATCACCGACTGGTACGTGTGGGTGTTCTTCTTCGACGACCACTTCCTCGACATGTTCAAACGCACCCCGGACCGGGCCGCCGGCAAGGCCCACCTGGACCGGCTGCCGCTGTTCATGCCGCTCGACCTCGCCACGCCGGTGCCCGAGCCGCGCAACCCGGTGGAGGCGGGCCTCGCCGACCTGTGGGCGCGCACCGTGCCGGCCATGTCCGTCGACTGGCGCCGCCGCTTCGCCGTCGCCACCGAGCACCTGCTCAACGAGTCGATGTGGGAGCTGTCGAACATCGACGAGGGACGGATCGCCAACCCCGTCGAGTACATCGAGATGCGCCGCAAGGTCGGCGGCGCACCCTGGTCGGCCGGTCTCGTCGAGTACGCGACCGCCGAAGTCCCCGCCTCCGTCGCCGAGGCCAGGCCCCTGCGCGTGCTGATGGAGACCTTCTCCGACGGCGTCCACCTGCGCAACGACCTGTTCTCCTACCAGCGGGAGGTCGAGGACGAGGGCGAGAACAGCAACGGCGTGCTCGTCCTGGAGACGTTCTTCGGCTGCACCACCCAGCAGGCCGCCGACACCGTCAACGACATCCTCACCTCCCGCCTCCACCAGTTCGAGCACACCGCGCTCACCGAAGTGCCCGCGATCGCCCTGGAGAAGGGCCTCGCACCGGACGAGGTCGCCGCGATCGCCGCCTACACCAAGGGACTTCAGGACTGGCAGTCCGGCGGCCACGAATGGCACCTGCGCTCCAGCCGCTACATGAACGAGGGCGCCGCCACCGTCACGCCCTGGCAGCGCCTCACCGGCCCCGGCACCTCCGCCGCCGACATCGGCGCACTGCTCGCCTCGGCCGCCGCCGAACGCCTGCGCGCCCACACGCACGTGCCGCACCAGAAGGTCGGACCGTCCCTGCTGCCCGACTTCCACATGCCGTTCCAGGTGGAGTTGAGCCCGCACCTCGGAGCGGCCCGCGAGCGTCTCGTGGCGTGGGCGCACCGCATGGGCGTACTGTCCGAAGGCGTCTGGGACGAGGGCAAGCTCGCCTCCTGCGACCTCGCGCTCTGCTCGGCGGGACTGGACCCCGACGCCACGCCCGAGGCCCTCGACCTCAGCGCGGCATGGCTCGCGTTCGGCACCTACGGCGACGACTACTACCCGCTGGTCCACGGCCACCGCCGTGACCTGGCCGCCGCCCGGCTCACCACGGCCCGGCTCTCCGCGTGCATGACCGTCGAGGGCGAGGCGACGCCCGTCGTCCCCGTCAACGCGATGGAACGCGCGCTGATCGACCTGTGGGCGCGCACCACGGCGGAGATGACCGCCGAACAGCGGCGCACCCTCAAGGAAGCGGTCGACAAGATGACCGAGAGCTGGGTGTGGGAGCTGTCCAACCAGCTCCAGCACCGCGTCCCCGACCCGGTCGACTACCTGGAGATGCGCCGCGCCACCTTCGGCTCCGACCTCACCCTCAGCCTGTCCCGGATGGGCCACGGCCCCGCCGTCCCGCCGGAGATCTACCGCAGCGGGCCCGTCCGCTCCCTGGAGAACGCGGCGATCGACTACGCCTGTCTCATCAACGACGTGTTCTCGTACCAGAAGGAGATCGAGTACGAGGGGGAGGTCCACAACGCGATCCTCGTCGTGCAGAACTTCTTCGGCTGCGACTACCCGACCGCCCTCGGCATCGTCCACGACCTGATGACCCAGCGCATGGAGCAGTTCCAGCATGTCGTCGCGCACGAACTGCCCGTCCTCTACGACGACTTCGGCCTCTCTGCCGAGGGCCGTGACGCCATGGACGGCTATGTGGCCGACCTGGAGAACTGGCTGGCGGGCATCCTGAACTGGCACCGCGAGGTCGACCGCTACAAGTCCGCCTACCTCGCCCGGCGCGCCCACGGCTTCGTCCCGGACCGCCTGCCGGGCGTCCCCGCGCTGTCCTTCGGCTGACGCCTGAAGGGCCCTCACACGGGCCGCGGTCGGGCACACCGCGCGGCGTGCCCGACCGCGGCCCGCGCCGGCCCCCGTACCAGCGGGTGCGGGCGCGAGCCGTCGCCGTGCAGCTCCGGCTGGAAGAGGGAGGTCAGGAAGAAGGGGTGGCCGGGGAGTTCCGCCATCCGTACTCGGCCCGCCGCGTCCCGCCCGCTGAAGCGCAGCCCGTGGGCGCTCAGGGTGCCGAGGTGGCGGGACGGGCCGTAGTGGCACGAGTAGCGCTCCACCGTGCGCTCCGCGCCGACCAGGGAGTGGGCCAGCGACCCCGTCTGACCTCCCGCGCGGGACTGCGTCTCGCCGACCTGGCCGACGCGCGCTGGCTCGACGCCCCCGACACGGCCCTGCCGCTGACCCGCCTGCGCGCCGCGAACGGCGGTCACGGCTTCCGTCCCGCCCTGCGCTACGAGGGCGCCGACGTCCGCACACTGACCGCGCTGGCCGCCGCGGGGGATGGTGACGGCGTTGTCGACGCGGGCGGAAGCCTCCTGATCCAGCTGATCCCGCGTCAGTCTCACTCGTTCGTGGCTCGTGGTGCGCCGGTGCGGCGGGTAGGGCACCGGGCAGCACCAGCCGGAGGCGAACCATGGAACAGACCGCGTTGCGTCCCAAGCCCCTGCCCGGACAGGAGCCCCACGTGCCTGACGTGCCCGACGAGTCCCCTGAGACGAGCGGGGCCGGCGGCCCCGTCCGGCGTCCGCGTGCCGCGCGTCGTCGTGGCCGACGGCTGACGTCCCTGCTGTTCGGCCTGTTCGCCGGGACCGTGCTGGTCCTGGCCGGCGTCGGTCTCGGCGCCGTCGGGACGAGTGTGATCGCCACGAGGGACCTGGCGCAGCTCAAGAGCCAGGCGACGCGGGACGCGCAGGGCGTCGCCTCCGTCCCGGTCGGCTCGAGGTCGTCGACCGCGGCCGGGGCGGCCGTCCCGCGCAGCCGCCACGCGCGCGCCACCCTGGGGCTGGAGGTCGTGGACGCGGAGAAGTCGGGGGCCCGGATCGTCGCCGTCCATGTCCCCGGCCCCGGGTATTCGGCGGGCCTGGTGCGCGGTGACGTGCTGCTGAGGTTCGGCAGGACCCGGATCGACTCGGCGACGGACCTCGCGCGGGCGGTCGAGCGGGCGCGGCCGGGCCGGGACGTGAAGATGACGGTGCGTCACAAAAGTGGCGGGCGGCAGCAGTTGACGGTCGTTCCGGGCGTGGTCACCTGAGCCGAGGGGGGTTGGGCCTGGGGGTGAGGAGGGCGGGCGGGCCCGGTCAGGCGACCGTGCGGAAGTGGCTCGTGAGCCTGCGGTCGTCGTCCAGGACGTGGAAGGCCAGCCCGGCCGGCGCCTCCCGGTCGGCGACCTGCTCGCCCTCCCAGGGCAGCCGCAGCGTCCAGGTCACCGCGGGGCCGACGACCAGCGGACGCCCCGCGAAGGTGGTCGCGGCCGGTGTGTGGGCGTGGCCCGTGAGGATCCCGGCGATCTCGGGCCTGCGGTCCAGCAGGGCGGCCAGCCGGCCGGGATCGCCCAGCCGGTACGCGTCGGGCAGGGGGTGGTGCAGGGCGACGGGCGGGTGGTGGAACGCGAGCAGCGCCGGCATGTCCCCGCCCAGTTCGTCGAGGCTCTCCTCGATCCAGTCGTACGTCCCGTCGGTGAGCGCGCCGTCGTCCTCGCCCGGGATGCTCGAATCGCACATCAGCACGGCGGCGTCGTCGAAGACGTGCACGCTGTTGACCGGGGAGTCGTCGGCCGGGCGGCCGAGGAGGGCCTTGCGGTAGGGCGCGCGGCTGTCGTGGTTGCCCGGACAGGTGAGCACCGGGAACGGCGCGCCCCCGTCGCTCAGCCCGAGCAGACGCGCCGCCTCCTCGTACTCCGCCTCCGCCCCGTGGTCCGCGATGTCGCCGGTGACCAGCAGGGCGTCCACCGGCCTCGGCAGGCTCCAGAGCCGGTCCCGCACCCGCTCGGCGCGTTCGGTGGCCCGCGCGCTCCCGTCCAGGTGCAGATCACTGATGTGGGCGAGTACGAGCACGGCGGTCGGCCTCCCAGGCGCGGTGCGGTTAATGCTGTGAACGGATCTAACCATTAGTGCTAATGGGTGCGCAATCCTGAACCGTTAGACGGGTGGGGCGGATGTTCCGCGCGGGAACCGTGCCGATCGGCTCGCGCGGCCCCCGCTGTGCGGGCAGGATGCTGCCCGTAGCCCCCACGTCCTTCGCCAGCTCCTCAGGGAGGCCCGGATGACCGGCCGTACGCCCGCGCCCTTCGCCGCCGACGACTACCGGACCCGCATGGAGCGGGCCGCCCGCGCGGCCGGCGACGCCGGGCTGGCCGGACTGCTCGTGGCGCCGGGCCCGGACCTCGTCTGGCTCACCGGCTACACGCCCCCCGCCGCCACCGAGCGGCTCACCCTGCTCGTCCTCGCTCCCGGCCGCGACCCCGTGCTCGTCGTGCCCGCCCTGGAGGCCCCCGACGCCGCAAAGGCGGTCGGCGCGCCGGCGCTCGCCCTGCGGGACTGGGCCGACGGCGAGGACCCCTACGCCGCCACCGCCGCGCTGCTCGGCGCGGGCGGCCGGTTCGGCATCAGCGACAACGCCTGGGCGATGCACCTGCTGGGCCTCCAGAAGGCCCTGCCGGGCAGCTCCTGCGCCGCCCTCACCGAGGCCCTGCCCATGCTGCGCGCCGTCAAGGACGCGGCGGAGCTGGAGCTGATGGCGGCGGCGGGAGCGGCCGCGGACGCGGCGTTCGAGGAGATCCGGAAGGTTCCCTTCGCCGGCCGGCGCGAGTCCGACGTCGGCGCCGATCTCGCCGGGCTGCTGCGGCGGTTCGGCCACTCCCAGGTCGACTTCACCATCGTCGCCTCGGGGCCCAACGGGGCCAACCCGCACCACGAGGTCGGCGACCGCGTCATCGAACGCGGCGACATGGTCGTCCTCGACTTCGGCGGCCTCAAGGACGGCTACGGCTCCGACACCTCCCGCACCGTCCACGTCGGCGAGCCCACCGAGGAGGAGCGCCGGGTGCACGACCTGGTGCGCGAGGCCCAGGAAGCGGGCTTCCGCGCGGTGCGGCCCGGGGTCGCCTGCCAGGAGGTCGACCGGGCCGCCCGCGCGGTCATCGCCGACGCGGGGTACGGCGAGTACTTCATCCACCGCACCGGGCACGGCATCGGCGTCACCACGCACGAGCCGCCGTACATGATCGAGGGCGAGGAGCAGCCCCTCGTGCCCGGCATGTGCTTCTCCGTGGAGCCCGGCGTCTACCTGCCCGGGAAGTTCGGGGTGCGCATCGAGGACATCGTCACGGTGACGGAGGACGGCGGACGCCGTCTCAACGACACCACCCGCGAGCTGGTCATAGTGGACTGAGGCATTCCGTGCGATCCCCGGCACCCACCCCGAACGGCGACGGCGCGACCATGACCCAGGCACCCACCCCCACCGCGGACACCGTCCGCCGACTGGTCCGCGCGCTCCTGAAGGAGGGCGGGCCGGACGCGGGCGGCGGCGGGAACGACAGGAACGGCGGGGTCGGGAACGGCGAGGGCGAGGGCGGGGGCGGTTCCGGCGGGCCCGAGGTGCGGCCCGTCGTCGAGGGCCGGGTCTGGACGTGGTGGGTCGGCTCCCGCCATGTGCTGCGGCTCGCCGCCGACCGCGAGGCCGCCGACCGCCGACGCCGCGAGCTGAGACTGCGCGACCTCGTCCGCCCGCACCTGCCGGTCGCCGTGCCGGCCGCGGTCGCGCACGGCGAGTGGTCCCCGGGCCTGCCCTACACCCTGGACCTCAGGCTGCCCGGCGGGACCGGCGAGGAGCACGACGTGTCGGCCGTCGGCGAGGCCGACCTCGCCGGGCTGCTCGGCGGTCTGCGGGAGGTGCCGGCCCGCCAGGCCGAGGCGCTCGGCGTGCCGCGCACCGCCCCGCGGTCACTGGAGGCGCTGCGCCGCATGGCGGTGGCCGCCGCCCAACGCCTCGCCCGCGCCGACGAGTTCGACCCGGCCCGGCTGCACCAGCTCACGTCGACCGGCGCGGCGCAGCTCGCCGCGCAGCCCGCCACCGCCGTCCTCGTCCACCACGCGCTGGCGGGCGAGCACCTCGTGGTCAGCCCCGACGGCCGGGTGCGCGGCGTCCTCGACTGGACCCGGGCGGTCCTCGGCGACCCCGCCGAGGACATCGCCGGTCTCGCCCTCGCCGTCGGCTCCGGGGCCGCCGTCCGCGCCGCCACCCTCACCGGCTACGGGGCCCGCCCCTGTCTGCGCGGCCTCTGGCTGGCCCGCTGCGACACGGTCGTCCGCCTGGCGGACTGCCTCGACGGCCGGCCCACCGCCCCCCTGCCGCTCCTGCGCACCCGGCTCGGCCGCGCCTGGGAGACGATCCTGCTGGAACGGGTGACGGAACTCAGAGAGGACGGCGACGGGCCGGACGCGGAGCTCTGACGGACACGGCTCCGACAGACACACGGCTCTGACGCACATGGCTCCGACGGACACACGGACACACGGCTCTGACGGGCACGCGGCTCTCAGGCCCGTCCTGCGTCCGCGTCAGCGGGCTCCGGGATCAGTCCTGCTCCAGCACCACGCAAGCCTCCCCGGGCACATGCAGCAGGCCGTCCGGGCCCGGGACCTCGACCGGTTCCCAGGCCGCCAGGACGCGGGCGGGGCGGGAGCCCAGCGGGATGGCCGCCGGGTCCTTGCCGAGGTTGACCGCCACGCGGACGTCCCCCCGGCGGAAGGCCAGCCAGCGGGCCCGCGTGTCGTGGGCGACCTTGAGGTCGGCCAGGTCGGGGTCGGTCAGATCCGCCAGCTCGTGCCGCAGCGCGATCAGGCGCCGGTACCAGTCCAGCACGCGCGCGTGGGGTTCGTGGTCCGGCTCGGACCAGTCAAGGCAGGAGCGCTCGCGCGTCGCCGGGTCCTGCGGGTCGGGCACGTCCTCCTCGGCCCAGCCGTGCGCGGCGAACTCCCGCCGCCTGCCCCGCCGTACGGCGTCCGCCAGCTCGGGGTCGGTGTGGTCGGTGAAGAACTGCCAGGGCGTCCCGGCCGCCCACTCCTCGCCCATGAACAGCATGGGCGTGAACGGGGACGTCAGCGTCAGGGCGGCCGCGCAGGCCAGCAGGCCGGGGGAGAGCGACGCCGACAGACGGTCGCCCTGGGCGCGGTTGCCCACCTGGTCGTGGGTCTGGCCGTAGCCGAGGAGGCGGTGTCCGGGCAGCCGTGCCCGGTCCAGCGGCCGGCCGTGGCGGCGGCCCCGGAAGCTGGAGTACGCGCCGTCGTGGAAGTAGCCGCCGGTGAGGGTCTTGGCGAGCGCCGCGAGCGGGTCGCGCGCGAAGTCGGCGTAGTAGCCCTGGGACTCACCCGTGAGGGCGGTGTGCAGCGCGTGGTGGAAGTCGTCGTTCCACTGCGCGTGCAGGCCGAGGCCGCCCTCGCGGCGGGGGGTGATCAGCCGCGGGTCGTTCAGATCGGACTCGGCGATCAGGAACAGCGGCCGGCCCGTCTCGGCGGCGAGCGCGTCCACGGACTCCGACAGCTCCTCCAGGAACGGGTACGCGCGCGTGTCGGCCAGCGCGTGCACCGCGTCCAGCCGCAGCCCGTCCAGCCGGTAGTCGCGCAGCCAGGCCAGCGCACTGTCCAGCAGATACGCGCGGACCTCGTCCGAGCCGGGCGCGTCCAGGTTCACGGCGGAGCCCCACGGCGTGTGGTGCGTGTCCGTGAAGTACGGGCCGAAGGCGGGCAGGTAGTTCCCGGACGGGCCCAGATGGTTGTGCACGACGTCCAGGACGACGCCGAGCCCGAGCTCGTGCGCCCGGTCGACGAACCGCTTCAGCGCCTCCGGCCCGCCGTACGGCTCGTGCACCGCCCACAGCGAGACGCCCTCGTAGCCCCAGCCGTGCCGGCCCGGGAAGGGGCACAGCGGCATCAACTCGACGTGTGTGACGCCGAGTTCGACAAGATGACCGAGCCGCTCGGCGGCCGAGTCCAGCGTGCCCGCGGGGGTGTACGTGCCCACGTGCAGCTCGTAGAGGACCGCGCCCGCCAGCGGACGCCCGGCCCATTCCGTACGCCATGTGTGGCGGTCCTGGTCCACGATCGCGCTCAGCCCGTCGGGGCCGTCCGGCTGACGGCGGGAGCGCGGGTCGGGCAGCACGGGCCCGTCGTCCACCGCGAACCCGTAGCGCGTGCCGTCGGAGGCCTCGGCCTCGCCGGTCCACCAGCCCGCCCGTTCCGGATCGCGTTCCAACGCGCGCATAACGCCGTCGCACTGGAGCGTCACACGTTCGGCCTGCGGTGCCCACACCTCGAACTGCACGGACGGTTCCCCTTCGTCTGCTCACCGGGATGTAGCCCGTCCCATCGTGCTGCAAACGGGATCGATCCGCTTTCGGAACGCTCCCCTTGCCCGAGGGTGTCGCGGCGGAACCGAGAGCGGGGCCGAGAGCGGGGCCGAAAGAGTACGCGCGCGTGACCGCCGTTTTCCCGTTTTCTGGACACCCGGGGTCCGCTGACCGACAATCACCAGCGTGACGTCGTCATTCGAGTTCAACACGTACCCCGCGCGGCTCTCCGACGCGGAGCGCGACCGGGCGCTGAAGGTGCTGCGTGACGGTGTCGCCATGGGCCGGCTGTCGCACGACACGTTCATCCGCCGCATGGAGCTGGCGCTCGTCGCCCGCCGGTCCGACGAGCTCGTCGCCCTCACCGCCGACCTGCCCAAGGAGAGCCGCCTCTCCCGTGTCGTCTTCGGCACCGTCGAGGCGGTCTCCGGCTTCGGCGTCCGGCTGCGCCGGGCCTGGCAGGCGGAGCGGCTGCCCAAGCTGCTGCTGCCGCACCCCGGCACCGCGCACGCCCTGCGCATCGGCCGGGACCCGGTGAACGGGCTCAGGCTGCACCACGAGAGCGTCTCGCGCGTGCACGCCGAACTCAGCCGCCAGGGCGGCATGTGGGTCCTGCGCGATCTGGGCTCGACCAACGGCACCGCCGTCAACGGACGCCGGGTCATCGGCGCGGCCGTCGTCCGCGAGGGCGACCAGGTGGCCTTCGGCCGCATGGCCTTCCGCCTCTCGGCGAGCTGAACGACGGGCGGCGGCCCAAGCCACCCCGTCCGAGGCGGTGTTGACGTACCCCGCGGGTCATGACTCACTGTGCGTACACCGGATACGCCAGGTGAACCGACGGCATCGCATCGTGGAGGTGGGTCCTGCCGCCACTGCTGCGCTACCCGACCGTGGACGAGCTCGCGGCCCGCGCCGCCGCGCTCGCCGCCCGCCGGCCCCGGCAGGCCCGGCTGCGCCGCGTCGGGACGTCCCGTGCGGGCACGCCCTTGTGGCTGCTCTCCGTCGGTCACGGCGCACGCCAGGCCCTCGTCGTCGCCGGGCCGCACGCCAACGAGCCCGTGGGCGGCGCCACCGTCCTGCGGCTGGCCGAGCGCGTCCTCGCCGACCCCCGGCTCACCGAGGGCGCCGACGCCACCTGGAACCTGCTGCTCTGCCTCGACCCGGACGGCCTGCGCCGCAACGAGGGCTGGCTGTCCGGCCCGTACACCCTCGGCCGCTACTTCCGGAACTTCTTCCGGCCCGGCTTCCTGGAGCAGCCCGAGTGGCTGCCCGAGGGCGCGGCGGCCGCCGCGCTTCCGGAGACCCGGGCGCTGCTCGCCCTCCAGGACGAGCTGAAACCGTTCTTCCAGTGCTCGCTGCACGGCGTCGACGTCGGCGGCGGCTTCGTGGAACTCACCCGCGACCTGCCCGGACTGTCCCGCCGCGTCGCGCACGCCGCCGCCCGCCTCGGCATCCCCCGGGAACTCGGCCCCTACGACACCCTGTACTGGCCCGGCCTCGGCCCCGCCGTCTACCGGATCCCGCCGCCCTGCCCCCGCGACCTGGCCGCCGCGATCACCGAGGCCGCCGTCGAGTCGACCTGGTACCACCCGCACCGGCACGGCACCGTGACCGCCGTCGTCGAGGCGCCCATGTGGGGCGTCGCCGCCGTCGAGGACGGCTCCCCGCCCGCCGACCGCGACACGGCGCTGCGCACGGTGAGCCGGACGCTGCGCCAGGACACCCGGGTCCTGGAACGCGTCCTCACGCGCGTGCGTCCCCACCTCCGTGACGTCCCCGACGCGGCGCGCATGCTCGCCCCGGTCGACGACTACCTGCTGGTCTGCCCCGGCCTCGCCGACGCCTGGGACCCCGACGCCGGCGACCCCGTCCGCCCCCTGCCGCCGCTCAGCAGCGCCCATCTGGCCGCCCTGCGCATCGCGGGCCGCCGGATCGCCGTGCGGACGGCGGGCCTGCTGCACCAGCTCGTCGCCCGCGCGGGGCACGACCCCGCCGGCGCGCTGCCGGAACTGGACGGGCTCATCGACGCCTGGTGCGCCGACTACCACGACGGCTGCGGGGCGCGCTGGATCCCCGTCGCCCGGCAGGTGGAGTACCAGGCGCGGGTCGTGCTCGCGGCGTTCGAACTGGCCGGACGGAGCGCGCCCGCCGCCGCACGAACGGGTGAGCCGGACTGGGGAAACGAGCCCGTCGTGCCGATGCACCGGGAATGAGGCACTTCCCCACACCGCTCCTGCTGTCGGCCCTCCCCGGCGCGGCCGCCGTCCTGCTCGCCATCGGCGCCGTCACCCCCGCCGAGGCCGGCATCCCCGGCAACTGGCTCCAGCTGACCGTCACCGAGGGCGACTCCCGCTCCAGCGACACCCGCGGCACGCTGCTGCTGTGCGACCCGCCCCAGGGCCACGCCCGCGCCGCCGAGGCCTGCGACCAGCTCACCGCCGCGAACGGCGACGTCGGCGCCGTACCGCCGAAGGCCGACACCGTCTGCTCCCTCGTCCACGCCCCGCTGACGGCCCGCGCCCACGGCCAGTGGAACGGCCGCCCTGTCACCTACGCGAAGACGTTCCCCAACGCGTGCGTGATGGGCGCGGAAACGGGCGCGATCTTCAGCCTGGACGACGAGCAGCTCCCGGACCTGGTGGTCCCGGGCCTGCCCCTGTAGCCGGGGACCCGCGCGACGGCGGCGCGGCACGCGCGGGCGGGCGGGCGGGTGGGCGGGCGCGACGGCACCGGCCCGCGCGCGGGGCCCCTTACCCCTCGCGCGCGTGCAACGCCGCCGCGACCACCGTGCGGGATTGGTGTTCGACCTGGTGTTCCAGGGGGACCCAGCGGGCGCGGAAGCGGTCGGTGAAGGCGTCGCTCCAGGTCTCGACGAGGTGTCCGAGATGGGGGGCGGCGTGGTCGTCGTGTTCGCGCAGGACCCGCCACAGCATCGCCGCGGCCCGCAGCGGCAGGCGGCGGGCGAAGGCGTCCACGCTGCCGACGTACGCCATCGTCGTGTCGGCCGGCGGGGTGTGGGTCCAGTCCGCGGCCAGGCCCGGCACCAGCTCCAGCGCCCAGCGGGCCGCCCTCAGCAGTGGCCCGTCGACTCCCTCCAGGCGCGGCAGCGCCTCCGCGAGCACTCGCTCCACCTCCAGCGCGTCCCGCAGCAGCCGGCTCGCCAGACGCCGTATCGCCGCGGCCGGCGCGGGGTGCGGCGCGGGGTCGTCCACCATGTCGCTCGCCCACATCGGCACCTCCACGACCGCCGTCAGGCCGCCCCAGCGGTGCGCGTGGTACCAGGTGCTGTGCCGGGCGTCGTCCGGCATGCTCGGGTAGGCCACGCTCGCCCCCGGCGGCGGCATCACGTGCACGCCGGGACCCGACGCGGGCCAGCCCGCCGCGTCCGAGGCGCCCGTCTCCACCGGGATGTGCAGCTGCGCCGCGGACTTGGCGAACGGTTCGGCCAGACCCGGTATGTCCTTCGTCAACTGCACCCAGCTGCCGCCCAGTTCGGTGCCGTGCAGCGTCACCTGGAGGTAGGGCCGCAACTCGTCGATCACGCGGGTCAACACCCGTGTCTCGGGCGGCAGTCGGTCGGGCGGGAGCACGGCGGGCGACCACTCCGGCTGCTCCGGGCCCGCCGGCCGGAAGAAGCCCCGGTGGTACTCCAGCAGACTGCGCGGCGCCGGGGCCCTGTGCAGGCTCGCTCCGTCGGGGTCCGCGCACAGCAGGAAGTGCCAGGACGTACCGTCCCGCAACTCCCGCTCGTGCAGCACCCGTTCGGCGACCGCGAGGAGCGTCGGACCGCCCGTCGGCTCGTTCGCGTGGGCCCCCGCGACGACCAGCACGGCCCGCCGGGCATGCCCCACGGACAGCAGGTGCAGGGGGCGGCCGGCCCGGGAGGAGCCCACCTGCCGCAGCGCGCACAGCCCCGGCCGGAGTGCGGCCAACGCCCGTGCGGAGGAGGTCAGTTCGGTCACAGTGGGGTAGCGCTGCTCCGGCAGGAGACTCACCCCCGTCATGTCCGCCCGGCCTTCGCATCCGCAGTACCCCACGGACTCCGAGCCCTGTCAAGGACGCGTCGGGGAGCCTCCAGGGGGCTTCCAGAAGCACACGAGCCGGACCCCGAACACACGTCCGCCCAACGGTGCGCACGGGGCCGCCGAACGGCTCGCTCCACCCCCTCCGCCAGCACCGCCGGTCCGCTCGGTCCGCCGTCTTCGGCAGCACTGCCGGTCCGCTCGGTCCGCCGTCTTCGGCAGCACCGCCGTGCCGCTCAGTCCACCCGCTCCAGCAGCGCCGCCGGCAGCCGTTCGAACAGCTCCTCCACGTGCGCGTGCCCTGTGAACTCCCGCCCGGTAGACAGGACATCGGCCCACCGCCCCGGCGGCAGCGTCAGCCGGGTGCCGCGCCAGCCGCCCGCCTCCGCCAGCCGCAGCGACAGCCGGGTCACCGCCGTGACCGTCCGCCCGGAGCGCGCGAACGCCAGGCAGTGGTCCGCGGCCGGGCCCTCGGCCGGCAGCGCCTCGTACGTCGCCGACACACCGAAGACGTCCGGCAGCCGCCGCCGCAGCCGCAGCGCCGCCGCGGTCACCTCGGCCTTGACGCCCGGACCGTCCGGCGGGAAGCGGACGGGACGCCGGTTGTCCGGGTCCACCAGCGCCAGATACTCGTCCTCCGTGCCCTGGTAGACGTCCGGCACGCCCGGCATCGTCAGGTGCACCAGCGCCGTGCCCAGCACGTTCGCCCGGATGTGCGGGTCCAGCGCGGCGCGCAGCGCGGCCACCCGCTCGCCCGGCGGCCCGCACGGCCCCGCCGCGACGAACGCCGCCACCGCCTCCTCGTACGGCGGCTCCTGCTCCGTCCAGCTCGTGTAGAGCCCCGCCTCGCGCACATGCTTGAGCAGCGCCTCCCGCACCCGCTCCACGGCCGCCGGGCCGAGCCCGAACACCGTCTGCCAGGCCGCCCACGCCACCTGCCCGTCGGGCACGGTCACCTCCGCGTGCGTGACCTGCTCCAGCACCCGCGCCCAGCGCCCCGGGCACTCCGTGAGAACGGCCAGCGCGGCCCGTACGTCCGCGCTGCGCTTGGTGTCGTGCGTCGACACCACCGTCCCGCCGGCCGGCCAGTCACGCTGCACGCGCGCGCAGTAGGCGTGGAAGTCGGCCGGGGACACGCCCTGCCGCCCCGGATCGCCGCCCACCTCGTTCGCCGCCAGCAGCGGCACGTACCGGTAGAACGCCGTGTCCTCCACCGACTTGGCCCGCAGCGCGGACGCCGTCTGCGCGAACCGCGTCCGGAACTCCACGGCCGCCGGCCCCTCGCCCCGCCCCAGCACCAGCGCGCGCACCACGTCCACCGCGCCCGCCTCCTCGGGTACGACGAAGGCCCGCCGCGCCTCCTCGGCCGCCTCCTCCGTGACGACGGCGGCTGCGTCGCCCGAGGTGTAGGGCCGGTAGACCTCCATCCGCACCAGCAGCTCCACCAGCGCCGTGCGCAGCGCCCAGGGCGCGCGGTCGCGCAGCGCCGGGTCGGGGGAGGCGGCGCACACGCGGACCGCCGTCCGGGTCAACCGGTCCAGCTCGGTGGCCAGTTCGTGCGAGAGCACCGCGTAGGCCGCCCGCCGCGCGGTCGCCGCCCAGTCGCCGCCCCGGTCCGTCTGCGGGGCGGCGAAACGGCGGTAGAGGGCCAGCAGCTCCCCGGCGCCTCCGGCGTCCGTGAACAGGCCGTCGACCTGGCGCAGGGCGTCGTAGCCGGTGGTGCCGGCGACCGGCCAGGCGTCCGGGAGGCGCTCCCCGTCCGCGAGGATCTTCTCGACGACCGTCCAGCGGCCCCCGCTCGCCTGGTCCAGCCGCGCCAGGTACCCGTCGGGGTCGGCGAGGCCGTCGGGGTGGTCGACGCGCAGTCCGTCCACCACGCCCTCGTGCAGCAGCTGGAGGATCTTGGCGTGCGTGGCCTCGAAGACCTCGGGGTCCTCCACCCGCACCCCGATCAGCTCCGAGATGCTGAAGAACCGCCGGTAGTTCAGCTCGGTCCTGGCCAGCCGCCACCACACCGGCCGGTACCACTGCGCGTCCAGCAACTGCGGCAGGGGCAGCTCCGCGGTGCCCTCACGCAGCGGGAAGACATGGTCGTAGTAGCGCAGCAGGTCCCCGTCGACGCGCAGCTCGTCCAGCACGTCGCCGAGCGGCCCGCCGAGCACCGGCAGCAGCACCTGACCGCCCTGCGCCTCCCAGTCGACGTCGAACCAGCGCGCGTACGGCGACTTCGGGCCCTCCCGCAGCAGCTCCCACAGGGCGCGGTTGTGGGCGGGGGCCATGGCCATGTGGTTGGGGACGATGTCCACGACCAGCCCGAGCCCGCGCTCCCGCGCGGTGCGCGCGAGCGCCCGCAGGCCCTCCTCGCCGCCCAACTCCTCGCGCACGCGCGCGTGGTCCACGACGTCGTACCCGTGCGACGAGCCCGGCACCGCCTCCAGGACGGGCGACAGATGCAGATGCGACACGCCGAGCGAGGCCAGATACGGCACGGCCGCCGCGGCGGCGGCGAACGGGAACCGCGGCTGGAGCTGAAGCCGGTAGGTGGCCGTGGGCACGACGGGTCCGAGACGCTCAGAGCTCATGCAGACCTACGTACCCGCCCAGCCCCCTTTCCTGTCACCACCCGCCCGTTTACCGTCACCCTCCGCCCACCGGACCCCCGCATGTCCCCGTCACCCCACCGGCCGGGCGACGGGCGGTGGGGTGACGGGCACGGCCGGGCTCAGGCCGGGCGTTGCAGGACCGTCATGCTGCGGTCGGGGAGGGTCAGACGGTCGCCGGCGGTCACCTTCGCGCCTTCGCCCCGGGCCACCGCCTCCGGGTTCGCCGTGTCCACGACCACCTGCCACTGGCGGCCGTGGTCGACCGGCACCACGAACTCCAGCGGACGCGGCGAGGCGTTGAACATCAGCAGGAAGGAGTCGTCGGCGATCCGCTCCCCGCGCGCCCCGGGCTCCGAGATCGCGTTGCCGTTGAGGAACACCGTCAGCGCCGACGCCTGCGCGGAGTTCCAGTCCCGCTGCGCCATCTCCTTGCCCTCGGGCGTGAACCACGCGATGTCCGACAGATCGTCGTGGGTGCCCTCCACGGGCCGGCCGTGGAAGAAGCGCCGCCGCCGGAACACGGGGTGCTCCTTGCGCAGCCGCACCACCGCGCGCGTGAACTCGAGCAGCTCGCTGCGGTCCTCGCCCGGGTCGGGCCACTCCACCCAGGCCAGCTCGCTGTCCTGGCAGTAGGCGTTGTTGTTGCCGTGCTGCGTGCGCCCCACCTCGTCCCCGTGGCTGATCATCGGCACGCCCTGGGACAGCATCAGCGTGGCGAGGAAGTTCCGCGTCTGCCGCGCGCGCAGCGCCAGCACGTCCGGGTCGTCGGTCTCGCCCTCGGCACCGCAGTTCCAGGACCGGTTGTGGCTCTCGCCGTCCCGGTTGTCCTCGCCGTTGGCGTCGTTGTGCTTCTCGTTGTACGACACCAGGTCGTGCAGGGTGAACCCGTCGTGGCAGGTCACGAAGTTGATCGAGGCCAGCGGACGGCGCCCGTCGTCCTGGTAGAGGTCGGAGGAGCCGGTCAGCCGGGAGGCGAACTCCGCGAGCGTGCGCGGCTCGCCCCGCCACAGGTCCCGCACGGTGTCCCGGTACTTGCCGTTCCACTCGGTCCACAGCGGCGGGAAGTTCCCCACCTGGTAGCCGCCCTCGCCGACGTCCCACGGCTCGGCGATCAGCTTCACCTGGGAGACGATCGGGTCCTGCTGCACCAGGTCGAAGAACGACGACAGCCGGTCCACCTCGTGGAACTGCCGGGCCAGGGTCGCCGCCAGGTCGAAGCGGAACCCGTCGACGTGCATGTCCGTCACCCAGTACCGCAACGAGTCCATGATCAGCTGGAGCACGTGCGGGGACCGCATGAGCAGCGAGTTCCCGGTCCCGGTGGTGTCCATGTAGTAGCGGGGGTCGTCGGCCAGCCGGTAGTACTGCGGATTGTCCAGGCCCCGGAAGGACAGCGTCGGACCCAGGTGGTTGCCCTCGGCGGTGTGGTTGTAGACCACGTCGAGGATGACCTCGATGCCCGCCTCGTGCAGCGCCCGCACCGCCGACTTGAACTCCAGCACCTGCTGCCCGCGGTCGCCCCAGGAGGCGTAGGCGTTGTGCGGGGCGAAGAAGCCGATCGTGTTGTAGCCCCAGTAGTTGTTGAGGCCCATCTCGACCAGACGGTGATCGTTGACGAACTGGTGTACGGGCATCAGCTCCAGCGCCGTGACGCCCAGCTCGGTCAGGTGTTCGAGGATCGCCGGGTGCGCGAGGGCCGCGTAGGTGCCGCGCAGCTCCTCCGGCAGCCCCGGATGCCGCATCGTGAGGCCCTTCACGTGCGCCTCGTAGATCACCGTGTGGTGGTACTCGGTGCGCGGGCTGCGGTCGTCGCCCCAGTCGAAGTAGGGGTTGACCACGACCGAGGTCATCGTGTGCGGCGCCGAGTCGAGGTCGTTGCGCCGTTCGGGGGAGCCGAAGTGGTAGCCGTACACCTCCTCGCCCCAGCGGACCTGGCCGCTGACGGCCTTCGCGTACGGGTCGAGCAGCAGCTTCGCCGAGTTGCAGCGCAGCCCGCGCTCGGGCGCGTGCGGGCCGTGCACGCGGAAGCCGTAGCGCTGCCCCGGCATGATGCCCGGCAGGTACGCGTGCCGCACGAACGCGTCGCTCTCCCGCAGTTCCACCGCCGTCTCCGAGCCGTCGTCGTGCAGCAGACACAGCTCTACTCGGTCCGCGGCCTCCGTGAAGACCGCGAAGTTCGTGCCGGCGCCGTCGTACGTGGCGCCGAGGGGATATGCCTCTCCAGGCCAGACCTGCATGGATACGACTCTTTCAGGTGTGCCGCCCCGCTGGGGGTGCCTTGGCATCGAGTCTCCCGGAAAGTGAGGGAACCACCTGTGGCTTACGCACCTCTTACCCGCCGATCGGCGCATACGCCGCCCAGTGGCGTTTGTCGTACCCGGTGGTCAGCCCGCCCGCCGACGGACGACCGCGCGCGCCCTCGCGGGCGGGAACGGACGCCCTCGCGCAAGCAGTTGAGAAACGACCTGTCCATCCGGCTGCACCGCCGACCGCTCCCGGAGTACCCTTCCTTGATCGTTGGCAGATGGTAGGGAAAAAACGCTGGAACGGGGATGCCCGGGTAGGCGGAAGGCGGTGCGCGGGTGGGCTCGGGAGGGCTGGAGCTGCCCCCTGGTGACGAGGGTCACGAGGGAGGCTCCTCCACAGACGTCCCGCCCGGCACGGTGTCCCTGGCCCGGCCGATGGAGGGCGCCATCGGGCCGGAGCTGGACTGGGACGCGGAGGCCTGGTGCGAGGTCCGCACCCGCGCCCAGCGGGCCGGCCGGGCCTACATCTGGCTGAACCTCGTCGAACAGCGGCTGCGCGCCGTCGTGTCGGCCGTGCTGCGGCCCATCTACGAACCCGTCCACGGCGACGAGTGGGTGGTCGCCGCGGCCGGCCCCGCCGGACAGGAGTGGGTGCAGCGCGCCGTCGCCGTGCGCGAGGTCAGCCGCCGCAAGGGCTATCTGCTCGACCCGGCCGACGACAACGTCATCTCCTTCCTCACGCTGCCGCAGCTGCGCGAGCTGATGGTGCAGCACTGGCCCTGCTTCGAGCCGTACCTCGACGACCGGCGCGACGTCGAACTCGCCCTGGACGAGCTGGAGGTGACCCGCAACGTCGTCTCCCGCAACCGGGCGCTGTCCGAAGCGGTCCTGGGCCAGGCCGAACGCGCCTCGGCGCGGCTGCTGGAGACCCTCGGCACCGGCGGCGACGTCCCCTCCGCCCGCCGGCTGCCCGTGGACGCGGTCGAGGACCTCGTCGGCGAGCGGTACGCGGACGTGGTCGCCGTCCACCCCGACCGGGTGCGGCTGATGCGGCAGTTCCCCGCCGAGGACATCTTCGACGGCGCGCGCCGGCTCGACGCGATCGGCATCGGCCTCAACCTGCTCGTGCAGAACTTCTCCGGGCGGCGGCTGATCCGGCTCGCCGAGGCCGGCGCCCGGGTGCGGCTGCTGTTCATCAACCCGGCCTCCAGCGCGGTGAAGCGCCGCGAACGCGAACTTGGCATGAAACGCGGCGAGTTGAGCCGGTCCGTGGAGATGAACATCCTGCACATGCGCAGGGTCCGCTCCCGGCTGCGCGACCCGGGCGCGTTCCAGATCCAGGTGTACGACGAGACGCCTCGCTTCACCGCCTACCTGGTCGACGGTGACGGCACCGACGGCATAGCGGTCGTGCAGTCGTATCTGCGGCGCATGCGCGGGATGGAGGCTCCGGTGCTGGTGCTGCGCAACGGCAGCCGGGTGGTCAAGTCGGGCGAGGCGGACGAAGGCGGGCTTTTCGGTGCCTATCGCGAGGAGTTCGAGCTCGCCTGGGCGGATTCGCGGCCGGTGTCCTGAACTGCCCGGTTCCTCCTGTGAGTCCACCGGGTAAGCGGAACGCGCTCCTCTGATTGTCAGTGGTGCATGCGAAGGTGGAAACCACTGGGGGAATGCACCACCGAGAAGGGGGGCCACCATGGCCTGGCACCGAGAGCTGCTCATCGGCTTCGACCTGGAGACGACCGGGACGGATCCGCGCGAGGCGCGCATCGTCACAGCGGCCGTGATCGAGGTCAAGGGCGGGCAGGTCCTGGGCCGCCGGGAGTGGCTGGCCGATCCGGGCGTGGAGATCCCGGCGGACGCGGTCGCGGTCCACGGGATCAGCAACGAACGGGCGGCGTCCGAGGGCCGGCCGGCCGACGAGGTCGCCGACGCCCTCGCCGACGTCCTCGTGGCGTACTGGAAGACGGGCGTGCCCGTCGTCGCCTACAACGCCGCCTTCGACCTCACCCTCCTCTCCGCCGAACTGCGGCGGCACTCCCTGCCGTCGCTGCGCGAGCGGCTGGGCGGCCGGGCCCCGGCCCCGGTCGTCGACCCCTACACCATCGACCGCTGGGCCGACCGCTACCGCCGGGGAAAACGCAACCTCGAAGCGGTCTGCGCCGAGTACGGCATCGTCCTCGGCACGGCGCACGACGCCTGCGCCGACGCCCTCGCCGCGGCCCGGCTGGCCTGCGCGATAGCCGAGCGCCACCCCAAGGTCGCCGCCCTCGGCCCGGCCGAGCTGCACCGCCGGCAGATCGAGTGGTACGCCGAGTGGGCCGCCGATTTCCAGGACTTCCTGCGCCGCAAGGGCGACGCGCAGGCGGTGGTCGACGGGACCTGGCCGGTGCGGGAACCGGCGGACGAACCGGTCTGAGCGGCCTCGCCCCCGCGCGGGGCGGGCCCGGTCAGAAGGGGTGCCAGCGCACCGACTCGTCCCCGTCCCGCAGCGACGCCACCCGGCGCTCGAACTCCTTCAGCGCCCCGGGGCTGCTCGGCGCGTGCTGGGCGACCCACGCGCAGCTCGCCGTCTCCCGCGCGCCGCGCAGCACACCGCAGCCCTCCCACTCCCGCACGTCCCAGCCGTACGCCCGGGTGAAGGAGTCATAGGCGTCGGCGGGCAGTCCGTAGCGGTCGCGGGAGAGGGCCATGACGACCAGGTCGTGCTCGCGCAGGTCGACGGAGAAGGTCTCCAGGTCGACCAGGACCGGGCCGTCCGGGCCGATGTGCACATTGCGGGGCAGGGCGTCGCCGTGGACGGGGCCGCGCGGCAGCCGCGGGGTGAGCGCGGCGGCGGCCGTCGCGAAGCCGTCGCGGCGCGCGCGCAGGAACGCCGCGTCCGCGGGATCGACCGCGTCGCCCGCGAGCCGCAGCCAGCGCTCCACGCCGGCCAGCAGATCGCGCGGGGGCAGGGCGAAGGAGGGGGCGGGCAGGGCGTGCACGAGGCGCAGGAGTTCGGCCAGATCCCGCGGCTCGGCGGGCCGCACCGGGTCGGGCAGCCGGCGCCACACCGTCACCGGGTGTCCCTCGACCAGCCGTGCCTTCGGTTCGGCCGACCGGACGGCGGGGACGCCGGTCTCCTCCAGCCAGGCCGCGACGTCCAGCTCGCGCCGGGCGCGGTCGAGGAGTTCGGCGTCGCGGCCCACCTTCACCACCAGGGGACCTGCGGCGAACACCGCGTTCTCGCCCAGCGCGAGGAGCCGCGCGTCCCCGGCCGGGCCGGGCAGCACGCCCGCCGCGGCCAGTACGTCCCGCGCCCGTGCCTCGTCCATGGTCCGCCTCCGTGTCGCTTCCCGGCCCGCCGTCCGGATGACGCCGGGATTCGGCCATCCGACGGCCAGTCTCGCATTCGTACAGGTCGGACCGTGTGCGCGGTGCCTTGACGGCGCACGGCGGCTTCACGACCATGGCGGGGCCCGCCGCAGCCGCCGGGAAGGGGGGACCGCTCCGTGTCGTCACCGAGGGCCGGTCGGCCCGGGGCCTGGTTCCTGGTGCTGCCGGCGCTGATCCCGATCCTGGTGCTGAGCGTCGGCCCGCTGCTGTACGGGATCCTGCTCGCCTTCACCGACGCCCAGTCGGGCCGCACCGAGCCCACCCGCTGGATCGGCGCTCTCAACTTCCGGGACCTGTGGCACGACACCCTGTTCTGGGAGTCGTTCCGCATCGGCCTGGTCTGGGCGGTCGGGGTGACCGTCCCGCAGTTCGTGCTCGCCCTCGGCCTCGCACTGCTGCTGAACGCCGAGTTACGGCTGCGGTGGCTGGCCCGCGCCCTGGCGATCGTCCCGTGGGCGATGCCCGAGGTCGTCGTCGGCGTCATGTGGCGGCTCGTCTACAACCCGGACGCCGGCGTCCTCAACGAGACGCTGCGGGACCTCGGGCTGGGCGACGGGCGGGACTGGCTCAGCGGCCTCGCCACCGCCCTGCCCGCGGTGATCGTCGTCGGCGTCTGGGCGGGGATGCCGCAGACGACCGTCGCCCTGCTCGCCGGCCTCCAGAACACCCCGCGCGAACTGCACGAGGCCGCCGCCGTGGACGGCGCGGGCGCCTGGCGTCGCTTCCGCACGGTCACCTGGCCGGCCCTGCGCCCCGTCGCCCTCGCGATCACCGCCCTCAACTTCATCTGGAACGTCAACTCCTTCGCCCTGGTCTATGTCCTGACCAACGGCGGACCGGGCGGCCGCACCCGGCTGCCGATGCTCTTCGCCTACGAAGAGGCCTTCACCTACGGCCAGTTCGGCTACGCGGCGGCGATGGGATGTGTGATGGTCGCGGTGATCTCGGTACTGCTCGCCCTGTTCCTCGTCGGCCGGCTCAGGGGAGGCGACCCGGCATGAGGACCAGCGCCGCGGGCCGGGCGGGCCAGTACCTGGCCCTGCTCGCCTATCTCGTCTTCCTCGCCTTCCCCTTCCTCTGGCTGCTCTCCACGGCCTTCAAGTCCCCCCGGGAACTGGGCAGTCTGCACCCCCGCTGGATCCCCGACGACCCCACCCTCGCCAACTTCCGGCAGGCCTTCGACGAACAGCCGCTGCTGCGCGCCGCGGGCAACTCCCTGCTCGCCGCCGCCGGGGCCGCGCTGATCGCCGTACTGATCGCGACGCCGTCGGCCTACGTCATGGCCCGCCGCCGCACCGCGCTCGCCCGCGCCGCGACCGGCTGGGTGGTGGTCAGCCAGGCCTTCCCGCTGGTGCTGGTGATCATCCCGCTGTTCCTGGTGCTGAAGAACCTGCGGCTCGTCGACAGCATGGCGGGGCTGATCATGGTGTACGTGGTGTGGGCCCTGCCGTTCGCGCTGTGGATGCTCGTCGGCTACGTCAGAGCCGTGCCCGTCGAGCTGGAGGAGGCGGCGGCCGTCGACGGGGCCGGGCGGCTGCGGACCCTGGTGTCGGTGACCGCGCCGCTGCTCGCGCCGGGGATCGTGGCCACGGGCCTCTTCGCGTTCGTCACCGCGTGGAACGAGTTCTTCTTCGCGCTGGTGCTGCTGAAGACGCCGGAGAAGCAGACCCTGCCGGTCGTCCTCACCCACTTCATCGGCGCGGAGGGCGTCGCCGACCTCGGGCCGCTGGCCGCCGCCGCGTTCCTCGCCACACTGCCCTCGCTCGTCGTCTTCGCGGTCGTCCAGCGGCGGATCACGGGCGGCATGCTCGCCGGGGCGGTGAAGAGCTGATGCGCGCCCGGTGGACCGTCCTCCTCGTCCTCGCCCTCCTCCTCGCCGGCTGCACGGACGGCGGCGCCTCGGACACGGGTCGGGTCACCCTGCGCTTCCAGTCCCTCGCCTGGCAGGAGGAGTCCGTCGAGGCCAACAAGGAGCTGGTCGCGGAGTGGAACGCCCGCCATCCCGACGTCGAGGTGGAGTACGTACAGAGAAGTTGGGACAGCGTCCACGACCAGCTCCTCACCTCCTTCGAGGGCGGCGAGGCCCCGGACGTCATCCACGACGCCGCCGACGACCTCGCCGACTTCGCCTACGGCGGCTACCTCGCCGACCTGACCGGCCTGCTGTCCGAGCGGCTCACGTCGGACATCCCGCAGACCGGTTGGGACACGGTGACCTTCGGCGACGGCGTGTACGGAGTGCCGTTCCTCCAGGAACCGCGTGTGCTGGTCGCGAACTCCGACCGGCTTGCGCGGTCCGGCGTCCGCGTCCCGACCCCCGAACGGCCGTGGAGCTGGCAGGAGTTCCGCGCCGTCACCGAGCGGCTCAGCGGCGACGGCCGGTACGGGGTCGCCTGGCCGCTGAAGGACCCCGTCTCCGCCACGCTCAACCTCTCCCTCTCGACGGGCGGCCGGCTCTTCCACCGGGGCGCCGACGGCAAGGTCACGGTCCGTTTCGAGGCGGGCGACGAGGTCGTGCCGCGCACCGTCCACGACCAGGTCGAGGGCGGCAGCGCCCCCGGCTCGCTGCTCGGCAGCGGCGGCTCGGACACCCTGCCCGGCTTCTTCGCCGGCAAGTACGCGATGGTCCCGCTCGGCTTCTCCTATCGCCAGCAGATCGCGCAGCAGGCGCCGGAGGGCTTCGACTGGCAGGTGCTGCCCGCCCCGGCCGGCGCGCAGGGCCTCGTCCAGGGCGTCAGCCCGCAGACCCTGTCCGTCGCCGAGGACAGCCCGCACAAGGAGGAGGCCGCCGCCTTCATCGACTTCCTGCTCCGGCCGCCGAACATGGTCCGGCTGGCCCTCGGCGACTGGATGCTGCCCACCGGCGCCCAGGCGCTCGCCGACCCCGCCCTGCACACCGCGGACAACGGCTGGGCCACCGGCGTCGCGCTCGCGGCGCAGCTGCGCCCGGCGCCCGCGCTCCCGGTGCGCGGCTACCGGGAGTGGAAGGACAAGGTGGCGACCCCGGCGTTCCAGGAGTACTACAGCGGCGCGATCGACCTCGACGAGCTGCGGCACCGCCTGGAGGAGGACGGCAATCTGGTGCTGGCCCGCTATCAGCGCTGAGCGCGCGCCTCCTGCCGGGGCCCGTGGGCCGGGGGCCGAGGGGTCGGGGGCGGCCGGGCTCAGGGGACGGCCGGGCTCAGGGGACGGCCGGGCCGGTCAGCAGCCGCCCCTTCTCGTCGTAGGGCCAGACGTTGGGCACGCAGCCCTTCATGCCCTTGATCTGCTGCATCATCGCGGGGGCGGGCTTTCCCGGGCCGGGGCAGCCGACGTGGCCATGGCCGAGGAAGTGGCCGACCTCGTGGTTGACGATCAGGGCGCGGTAGGCCGTCACGTCGTTCGCGTAGACGGGCGTCGCCAGGAGCCAGCGTCTGAGGTTGACCATCACGTTGTCGGCCACGTTGCAGTTGACCTCGCCGCCGGTGTCCAGCCCGAACTCACCGCAGATCTTGTCCACGGTCCCCGGTGTGGCGACCCGCACGACGAAGTCGGTGGCGCCGCTCGACACCCGCTCGAACGCCGAGCGGCCGTCCGCCGTCCAGCCGCGCCGGTCGGCGAGGATGCCCTCCACCTGCTCGGCGACGTCCGGGGCGGACAGCGCGAGGCCGTTCTCGACCTCGACCCGGTAGCGCAGGACCTTTCCCTTCCCCGTCTTGGCGCTCCCGCCGGGCGCGACGGCGAAGGTGCCGGGGCCGGTGGACGGGATGTCGGGCGCGGTGGAGGAACCGCCGGAACCGGCCGACGGATCAGGGGAGTCGCCGGCGGACGAGCCGACAGGAGGGGCGGCGGGCGAGCCGACGGACGAACCGGCCGGCGGGGCCGCCGGGGCGCCGGACGAGGAGGCCGGGCCGGACGGGGAGGCGTCGGGAGATAAACGGTCCGTGGGCCGCGCGGGGGCGGGCGGGACGGCTCGGCCCCCGGCCGTCTCCCCGTCGCCGTCCGTCCATCCCGCGACCGCGAACCCGCTGGCCCCGAGGACGGTGAGCGCGGCCAGACCCGCCCACAGCGGCCCTGTCCGACGCCGCCCGGAGGCGTGGGTGGGGCCACCCCGACGATGTCGGGTGCGGAAGGGATCTGTTCGGTGCGTGCTCATGGTCGTCCAGGTTGTGATCGGGATGTGATCGAATCTGGCCCGAATGATAACGAAGTAATAACGCCCGGCTGGCCATGGATCCATATGATCATCCGGTAACAGAGGTCCGAACGGGCCCCGGACGTACGGATACTGAGCCCATGCCACGCGTTCTGCTGATCGAAGACGACCGAGCCGTACGGGAAGGAGTCGCCCTCGCGCTGCGCCGACGCGGCCACGAGGTCGCCGTCGCCGGGACCGGCGAGGAGGGGCTCGACAGGCTGCGGTCGTTCCGGCCGGACGTCGTGGTGCTGGACCTGATGCTGCCCGGCATGCCCGGACTGGACGTGTGCCGCGCCATGCGCGCCCTCGACCAGACCCTGCCGATCGTCATGGCGACCGCGCGCGGCGACGACGAGGACATCGTCGTAGGGCTCGAAGCCGGGGCCGACGACTACGTGGTCAAACCCGTGCAGGCCCGCGTGCTGGAGGCGCGCATCCGGGCCGTGCTGCGCCGGGCCGCGGGGACGCCCGCCGACGGCGGAATCCCCAGGATCGACACCTACGGCGACCTGGCCGTCGACCGCGCCGGACTCTCCGTCGCCCTGCGCGGCGCGCCCGTCGCGCTCGCCCCCTCCGAACTGCGGCTGCTGCTCACCCTCTCCGCGGCGCCCGGCCAGGTGTTCAGCCGGCAGCAACTCCTGGAAGCGGTCTGGGAGCACAGCTACCACGGGGACGCCCGGCTGGTGGACGCCTGCGTCAAACGGCTGCGCTCCAAGATGGGCGAGCCGCCGCGCGAGCCCCGCTACATCCAGACCGTGCGCGGCTTCGGCTACCGGTTCGCGTCCGCGTCACTGTCACCGTCCCCGACCTCGTCTTCGTCCCCGACCTCGTCCCCGTCCGGCTCCCGAAGCGCCTCCCGGTGAGGCGGGCGCTGCCGGTCTCCCGTATACGGGTCCCCCAACTGCGCGGGCTGCGCGTCCGGTTGGTGGTGGCGTTCGCGCTCGTCGCCGCGCTCACCGCCGCCACCACCGGCTCGCTGACCTTCCGCGAGGCGCGCACCGGCGTGCTCCAGCAGAGCCAGGACACCGTGATCAGGTTGCTGCGCGAAGAGGTCGACGACATGGCCGTGGCCTTCGACCTCCCCCTGTCCGAGGACGAGTTGCAGGGCTTCGCGGCCGAGGTGGCCGCCGCCGACCCGGCCAGGACCTGGCGCGTCCTCATCGCCTACGGCGATCTGCGCGCCACCTCGACCCCCGGCGACCCGTTCCCGGAACTGACGCCCGCCCTGCGCGAGGCCGTGAACTCCCGTAGGGCGACCGTCTTCCAGCGGGTGAGGAGCGGCGAGCGCCCCGCCCTCGTCGTCGGCATGCCGGTCACCTACGCCGCGACCGGCGGGGCGGGCGCCATCGCCAGCGGCGTACAGGTCTACCTCACGGTGCCCCAGACCACGGAGGCGAAGTACGTCGACGCCCTGGTCGACGCGGTCGAACGGGCCGCCGTCCCCGCCCTGGCGCTGGCCGTGCTGCTCGCGCTGCTCGCTGCGCGCGGGGTGCTGCGGCCGGTGCGCGCGCTGCGCCACGCCACCCGCAGCATCGCCGAGGGGAGGCTGGACACCCGGCTCGCCGTGCACGGATCCGACGAACTCGCCGACCTGTCGCACACGTTCAACGAGACCGCCGCAGCGCTGGAGGGGTCCGTGGCCGAACTGCGCGGCATGGAGGCCCGGGCCCGCCGCTTCGCCGCGGACGTCTCGCACGAACTGCGCACGCCGCTGGCCGCCATGTCGGCGGTCACCGACGTCCTCGACGAGGACGCCGCCCGCCTCGACCCGGACACCGCCACCGCCGTCCGGCTGATCAGCCAGGAGACCGTCAAACTGGCCCGGCTGGTCGACGACTTGATGGAGATCTCCCGCTTCGACGCGGGCGCGGCCGTCCTCCACCTCGACGAGATCGACCTCGCCGAGTCGCTGCGCCGCACCCTCGCCGCCCGCGCCTGGACCGACCTGGTGGACACCGAACTCCCGCCGCCCGACGCCCTGCGCGCCCGCGTCGACCCACGCCGCCTCGACGTCGTCGTCGCCAACCTGGTCGGCAACGCCCTGCGGCACGGCGCCCGCCCCGTTCTCCTGCGCCTGGGCGAGGGCGAGGACCCGCGCGCCGGGCGGTCGGCGGTGATCGAGGTGCTGGACAGCGGGCCCGGCATCCCCGACACGGTCCTGCCGCACGTCTTCGAGCGCTTCTACAAGTCCGACGCCGCCCGCACCCGCACCGAGGGCAGCGGACTGGGCCTCGCCATCACCGCGGAGAACGTCCGCGTGCACGGCGGCGAGGTCCGCGCCGCCAACCGGCCCGAGGGCGGCGCCGTCTTCACCGTCGAACTCCCGCTGCGCGCGGACGACCTGCCCCAGGAGAACCGACCGTGAGAGCCCCGCGCCGAACCGCCCTGCTGTGCCTGCCCGTTCTGACCGCGCTCGCCTCCTGCGGCATCCCCACGACCGGCGTGGTGGAGGCGGGCCGACCCGCCGGCGGAGTGGAGCCGCGGGTGCGGATCTACCTCGTGCGGGACGGGGCCCTGTTCGACGTCCCTCGCAGGACCGCCCTGCCGATCGACGTGGAGTCGGCCGTCGACGCGCTGCTCCAGGGCCCAACCGACGACGAACGCGCCCAGCGCGTCACCACGTTCCTGCCGCTGACGGGCCTCCCGCCCACGCACACGGCCGCCCCCGCCCCGCTGCCCAGCATGGACGTGTCGTCCCTGTCCACGCCGGTCCCCGGGACGTCCGCCCAGGAGCGGGACCTCGTCCGGGTGAGGACGACGGCCGACCGGGTGACGATCGAACTCAACAAATTCGCAGGGCCGTTGAACGACCTCGCGGCCGCCCAGCTGATCTGCACCGCCCTCGCGGCACAGCGCGTCGCCGACCCGACGGCCGCGCCGAAGCCGGTGACCGTGGAGGACTCGGCCGGCCGCGGTGTCGAGGCGACGGAGGTGGACTGCCCGCCGGGATAGCCGCCCTCCACGCCCGGCGGCACAGCCGCCCTCCACGCGGGCCGATGGACATGCGTTGTGCAGTCATTGGCCATGCTCTCGTCATCGGCGTGCACAAAGGTCACACGGGTCCTGTCCGGCTCGACGCTCGCTCACGGCGGCGATCCCGTCCTGCGCGCCGTGCATCCTGGAGACACCGTTGACCATCGCTCCGCCCCTGGAGACCGTCACGCCGGCCCCGGGCGGCGACATCAGCACACCGGCCCGGCGCACCTCCGAGCGACTCGCCCGGACCCTCGCCCGCCGCTGGGGCCCCGCCGTCGGCGAATGCGTGGTCGCCGTGGTGACGGCGCTCGGCTTCACCTACTGGGGGCGGTCGGTCGACAACAATCCGATCACCCGCATCGGTCAGGTCAGCGGGCTGTCGAACCTTCAATTCCGGCTCGCGCTGGTCGTGTTGGTGATCCTGCTCGTCGTGGGCTGGGCGACCGCGCGCGGGAGCGAACGGGTTCGGGCGGTGACGGTCCGGCTGGCCGCCGCGGCCGTCGCCGGACTGGGCACCGGCTTCATCGGCGCGGGCCAGGTCTTCGCCCTGCGCGGCACGCCCTGGCCGCTCAACGGGCCGTACGCGGACAACAACCGCATCCTCGGCTGGGCGGAGCAGGTGCTGCACACCGGCTCGATGGACGCCTTCTACCCGCCGGCGGTGCCCTACCTCCTCGGGTACACGGCCAAGGCCGGCCTCTTCGACGGTGAGCCCGCGTTCGGGCTGAAGTGGCTGTTCATCGCCTTCGTGGCGCTGACCGGACCGGCCGCCTACCTGGCCTGGCGGTCCTGTCTGCGCCCGCTGCCCGCGCTCGCCGTCGGACTGCTGCCCGCGCTCCAGCAGACCCTGCCCCTCAAGCCGTACAGCCCGTTCGTGCTGGTCGTGCTCGTGCCGCTGATCGCGAAGCTGCTGCTGTGGCTGCGGGCCTCGCCGCGCTTCACCGCGCGGGGTGCGGCCCTGCGCGGCGGTTTCCTCGGCGTCCTCCTCGGGCTGCTCTTCCTCGTCTACGCCGGCTGGCATCTGTGGTCGCTGCCGGGCGTGATCGTCGCCGGTCTCTTCTTCTACCCCTGGCGGACGGGGCCGCTGCGCGGTCTGCTCCTCCTCGGCGGCGCCCTGGCCGGCTTCCTGCTGGTGGCCGGCGTGTACCTGCGCATCCTGCTCGGGGCCACGGGCACCCGCGACCAGTGGTGCTCCGGGTTCGCCATGACCGAGCCGGCCTACATCGGCACGTCCCCGCTGACCGACCGGGCCTGGGACGAGCCGGGCGAGTACCCCGGGGTCGGCGAGTTCGCCGGGCTGCACGTGTACGCCGTCGTGGCGCTGATCGGGCTCGGCGTCGCCGTCGCGCTCGGGCTGCGCAAGGCCGTCGTCGTCGCGCCGCTCGCCTGCTTCGCCAGCGCGTGGTTCATCCGGTTCTGGCTGGCCGGCCACATGGAGGCGGACCAGCAGATCCAGCTCTTCCCGCGCACCATGATGCAGATCCAGGTCACGCTCACGGCCCTCGTCGTCCTGGCGTGCGTCCTGGCGGTGAGGAAACTGGCGCCGCTGGTCCGCCGGGCGGCGAGCGAGCCGACGCGGCAGTTCACCGCCGTCGGAGGGCTCCTCGCCCTGGCCCTGGCCGGCGGCATGATCGGCTCGTACTTCGCCAACCAGTACCTGCCCACCGTGCCCGGCGAGCGGCTCGTGGGCTCGATGGCCTGGGAGTCCCACCAGTTCCGCAAGCCGGACGGCACGTGCCCGAAGTACGCCGACCGCCACACCTGCCGGGACTTCCCCCACCGTGCCGTCATCGAGTCGGCGCCGGTGAAGCGGATGGTGTGCGAGTACCCCTGGCGCAAGCTCGGCCCCGACGGCTCGGTCGAAATGCGCTCGTCGCGAAGGTGACGGACGGGGGCGGGGGGTGCGCGCGGTACGGAGGCGAGTGCGGGCTGGGTTCGGGGCACGGGGCGGGTTCGGGGCGCGGGGTGGGCTTCGGGGTGTGAGGCGGGTTCGGGCTGCGAGGCGTGCTTCGGGGTGCGGGGCGTGCTTCGGGGTGCGAGGCGGATTCGGGACACGGGGTGGATTCGGGACGCGAGGCGGCTTAGGGACGCGGTGCGTTTCGGGACACGGGGCGGAATCGGGACACAGGGCAGGTTCGGGACACGGGGCGGAATCGGGAAGCGAGGCGGATTAGGGGCGCGCGAATTCGGGAGGAAAGGCAGATTCGGGACGCCGACGTAATTCGGATTGCACGAGACGTCTCGTCTCGTCTACTGTCGGCGGCATGACCGACCCCGCGCACATCGCCATGTTCTCCATCGCCGCCCACGGCCACGTGAACCCCAGCCTGGAAGTGATCCGCGAACTCGTCGCGCGCGGCCACCGGGTCACCTACGCCATCCCGCCCGCCTTCGCCGACAAGGTCGCCGCGACCGGCGCCGAGGTCGTGCCGTGGCACTCCACGCTGCCCGGCCCCGACGACGACCCCTCGGCCTGGGGTGACACCCTCCTCGACAACGTGGAGCCGTTCCTCGCCGACGCGATCCAGGCCCTGCCCCAGCTGATCGAGGCCTACGAAGGGGACGAACCCGACCTCGTCCTGCACGACATCGCCTCCTATCCCGCCCGCGTTCTGGCCCACCGCTGGGCCGTCCCCGCGGTCTCCCTCTCGCCCAACCTCGTCGCCTGGGACGGCTACGAGCAGGAGGTCGCCGAGCCGATGTGGGCGGAGCCGAAGAAGACCGAACGCGGCCGGGCCTACTACGCCCGCTTCCACGCCTGGCTGGAGGCCAACGGGATCACCCGGCACCCCGACGACTTCGCCGGCCGCCCCGACCGCTCCCTGGTCCTCATCCCGAAGGCGCTCCAGCCGAACGCCGACCGGGTCGACGAGAGCGTGCACAGCTTCGTCGGGGCCTGCCAGGGCGACCGCGCCGCCGAGGGCGGGTGGACGCGGCCCGAAGACGCGCGCAAGGTCGTGCTCGTCTCCCTCGGCTCCGCCTTCACCCGGCAGCCGGCCTTCTACCGCGCCTGCGCCGAGGCGTTCGCCGGGCTGCCCGGCTGGCACCTCGTCCTCCAGATCGGCCGGCACGTCGACCCCGCCGAGCTGGGCGACCTGCCGGACAACGTGGAAGTGCACTCCTGGGTACCGCAGTTGGCGATCCTGAAGCAGGCCGACCTGTTCGTCACCCACGCCGGCGCGGGCGGCAGCCAGGAGGGGCTGGTCACGGCGACCCCGATGATCGCCGTACCGCAGGCCGTGGACCAGTTCGGGAACGCGGAGATGCTCCAGGCGCTCGGCGTCGCCCGGCGGATCGCGACGGAGGAGGCCACCGCCGAGACCCTGCGAGCCGCCGCCCTGGCCCTCGTCGACGATCCCGAGGT
Source organism: Streptomyces sp. NPDC002328 (assembly GCF_042890065.1). Taxonomy (NCBI): domain Bacteria; kingdom Bacillati; phylum Actinomycetota; class Actinomycetes; order Kitasatosporales; family Streptomycetaceae; genus Streptomyces; species Streptomyces sp. NPDC002328. Next base: position 148,369 of record NZ_JBIARQ010000012.1, read on the forward strand.
GGCCCACCGGCTGAAGGAGCTCCAGGCGGAGACCGCCGGCGAGGGCGGCACCCGCCGCGCGGCCGACCTCATCGAGGCCGAACTGCCCTCACGACAGGCATGAGTGAGGGCCCGCCGGCTCCCCCAAGAGACCGACGGGCCCTCACGTTTCAGCAGCCCTGACGGACCGTGTTCCAGCAGCCCTGACGGACCGCGTTCCAGCAGTCCTGGCGGACTGTCAGACCCTCACGGGCTCGCCCTCGTCGTCCCGCGCCGCCGGCGCGACCGCGACCGCCTCCGGCGACTCGTCGTGGGTGAGGTCGGGCAGCCGGTGCAGCCACTTCGGCAGGTACCAGTTGCCCTCGCCGAGCAGCGCCATGACCGCCGGGAGCAGCACGCCCCGGATGATCGTCGCGTCGATCAGCACCGCCGCCGCCAGGCCCACGCCCATCTGCTTCATGGACTGCATGGTCAGCGTCCCGAAGATCGCGAACACGGCGACCATGATGACGGCGGCGCTGGTCACGACGCCCGCCGTGGTGACCACGCCGTGCGTGATCGCGTCCTTCGTCGTCCGCCCCCGCAGCCGTGCCTCACGGATCCGGGAGACCACGAACACGTGGTAGTCCATCGACAGGCCGAACAGGATCACGAACAGGAACAGCGGCAGCCAGGTGACGATGGCGCCGACGCCCTCCGCGCCCACCAGCGACGCGCCCCAGCCGTGCTGGAAGACGCCCACGAGGATGCCGTACGCGGCGCCCACCGACAGCAGGTTCAGCACGATCGACGTGATCGCGATCGTCAGCGAGCGGAACGACAGCAGCATCAGCACGAAGGCGAAGACCACGACGAACGCGAAGACCGGGACGACCGCTCCGCCCAGCTGGTCGTTGAAGTCCTTGGAACCGGCGACCTGTCCGGTGATCGGCGCGTCCAGGCCCGCCACCTTGCCGAGCGTGGCCGGCCGCACCTCGTCGCGCAGCTTGTCCAGGCTCGCGCCCGCCTTGTCCAGGTCGGAGCCGCCGACCAGCGGGACGTACACGAAGGCGACGTTCTGCTGGTCGTGCAGCTTGATCTCGACCGGGCCCTGCGAGGCGCCCGAACTGACCGCCCGCTCACGGAAGTCGGCGAGCGCGGACTTCACCTCGGGCGCGTTGATGTCCTTCGCCTTGACGACCACCTCGGCCGGCTCGGAGCCGCCCGGGAACGCCTCGTTGAGCCGGTTGTAGGTCTGCACGATCGGCAGCGAGTCGCCGAACTCCTGGTCCAGCGTGAGCTGTTGCGTCTTCATGCCGAGCGCGGGCGCGGCGATGGCGAGCAGCGCGCCGGCCGCGACGACGACCGAGATCACCGGCCGGGCGAGGACGCCCTTGAGCACGGCCGTCCAGAACCGGCTCTCGCCGGTGCCGCGCCCACGCTTGCGGCGGAGCTTGCTCTCCGGGTGCAGGTAGGGGATCTTGCCCTTCTCGACCCGTCCGCCCAGCAGCGACAGCAGCGCGGGCAGCACGGTCACCGAGCCGACCATGGCCACGGCCACCACCATCAGCGAGGCCAGACCCATCGCCTCGAACTCGGCGAGCCCGGTGAACAGCATGCCCGCCATCGCCACGCACACCGTGACACCGGAGACGACGATCGCCCGGCCGCTGGTCGCGGCGGCGATCCGCAGCGCGGTCTGCGCGTCCCGGCCCGCCGCGCGCTCCTCGCGCTCACGGCGCAGATAGAACAGGCAGTAGTCGACGCCGACGGCCAGACCCACCAGCAGCATCACCGAGTTGGCGGTGTCGCTCATCGGCATCACATGGCTGACGAGACCCATCAGGCCCATCGTCGCCATGATCGCGCTGACCGCCAGCAGCACCGGCAGCAGCGCCGCGACGACCGCGCCGAAGGCGATCAGCAGAATGCCGAGGGCCACCGGCACCGCGGAATACTCGGCCTTCTGGAAGTCGTCCCCGAACGCGTCGTCGAACGTCTTCATCATGCTCGCGCCGCCGATCTCCTCGATCCGCAGCGACCCGTGCTCCTTCTGCACACCCTCGACGGCCTCCAGGACCGGTTCCACCCGCTCGCCCGCGGTGTCGGAGGCCCCGCGCATGTCGAACTGCACCAGCGCGCTGCGGCCGTCCTTGGAGATGGTCTGCGCGTCGTAGGGGGAGGTGACGTCGGAGACCTCGCCCGTGGCCTCGACGGCCTTCATGACCGCCTCGACGGCCTGCCGGAACTCGGCGTCCGTGGCCTTCAGGCCGCCGTCCTTCGCCTGGACGAGGACCGTCTCGCTCGCCGGCTCCTCGATCCCGGCATCCTCGATGATCTTGGCGGCGGTGTGCGTCTCGCCCTTCAGCTGGTCGCTGTCCTTGACGTCGACCCGGCCTGCCGCCGACCCGAGCCCCACGGCCAGGACGACGAACAGCACCCATATCCCGACGGCGGACCACCGGTGCCGGGCGCTCCAGCCGCCGGCCCGCGCGGCGATGCCCCGCACCCGCGAATCTCCGCTCTTCCCCATGACGGGCTTTCCCCCTACAGCCACGGCGGCGGCCCCTGCCGACACCTTTCGCTATGAAGGTATGGGCCGGATAAGGCCATCTCGTCGTGCTGCCCGGTGAGGTCGCGTCCGCCCGGGTCCTCCGCTCGGACCGCGCCGTCTCACCGCTGGGGAGGAGGTGGGCCCTTACATCTATTTCCGTCGTCTCGGGGATGATCATCAGAGTGACCGGCGCGAAGAGCCCGTTGTCCGGTCCGTCGGCGAAGCTCCGGCTTTGTCGTCGCGCAAGTTTGTCGAACCCGTCACAGGGATGTGGAGAAGTCGCCGAGGAGTTGATCCGCGCCCCGCGCATCGGCCAGAGTTTCGCGCAGCCCCCGGGCGAGCGCCGGCGCCGGCGCCCGGGGCGGGCGGCCCTCGTGCCCACCCCCACGGGGCACGACGGCCGCCCTACTGTGGGCGCATGACGACGACGTACGCGGCGCTGCTGCGCGGCATCAACGTGGGCGGCGCCCGGAAGGTCTCCATGGCCGACCTGCGGGCCCTCATCGAGGGCCTCGGCCACGACGGCGTGCGCACCTACCTCCAGAGCGGCCAGGCCGTGTTCACCTCCGACCGCGGCGACGACGACAGCCTCGCCGAGGAGCTCGCGCGGGCGGTCGAGGAGCGGTTCGGCTTCGCCGTCGACGTGATCGTCCGCGACCACGCCTATCTGAGGGCCGTCGCCGAGAACTGCCCCTTCCCGGCCGCCGAGTTGGAGGCCAAGCAGCTCCATGCGACCTACCTCTCCGCGCCCGTCGCCCCGGAACGCTTCGCGGAGATCGACCGGGAGGCGTTCCTCCCCGAGGAGTTCCGCCTCGGCGACCGCGTCCTGTACCTGTACGCCCCCGAGGGCCTCGGCCGCTCCAAGCTCGCCGAGCAGCTGTCCAGGCCCCGCCTCACCAAGGGGCTGACCGCGACGACCCGGAACTGGAACACCGTGGTCAAACTGGTGGAGATGACACGGAGTTGATCCGGCGTCCACACACCTGTGCGACGCTCGTCCCATGCGCTACATCATCATCGGGGCAGGAGCGGTCGGCGGAACCGTCGGAGGGCGGCTCGCGGGAGCCGGGCACGAGGTCGTGCTGGTCGCGCGGGGCGCGCACCGGGCGGCGCTCGCCGAGGGCGGCCTGCGGCTGCGGGTGCCCGAGGGCGAGCTGACCTACCGGCTGCCCGTCGTCGAAGGACCCGACGCGCTCGGCGCGCTGCGCCCCGACGACGTCCTCGTCCTCGCGGTGAAGACCCAGGACAGCGAGTCCGCCCTGAGCGCGTGGGGACCGGCCCCGGTCGACGGCGGGGGCACGGCGGCCGAGCTGCTGCCGCTGGTCTGCGCGCAGAACGGCGTGGAGAGTCAGCGCCTGGCCCTGCGTCGCTTCCGGCACGTCTACGGCGTCTGCGTCTGGCTGCCGTGCACCCACCTCGACCCCGGCCTGGTCAGCGCCGCCGGCGCCCCGCTCACCGGGGTGCTCCACCTCGGCCGCTTCCCGCACGGCGTGGACGAGACCGCCCACCGCATCGCCGCCGACCTGGAGAAGGCGCGCTTCGAGGCGCCGGTCGTCCCGGACGTGTCCCGCTGGCAGTACGCCAAGCTGCTGGCCAACCTGGGCAACGCGCTGGAGGCGGTCAGCGGCCCGCTCGACGGGGAGGAGGCCGCCGCGCTGTTCGGGAGGGTGCGGGCCGAGGGGGAGGCCGTGCTGCGGGCCGCGGGCATCGACTTCGTGAGCCCCGAGGAGCAGCGGGCGGCCCGCGGCGACAAGGTCACCCTGGTGCCGCTGGACGGCGTCCCGCGCGGCGGCGGCTCCTCCTGGCAGTCCCTCAGCCGGGGCGCCGGCACCATCGAGGCCGACCACCTCAACGGCGAGATCGTCCTGCTGGGCCGGCTGCACAGGGTCCCGACCCCGCTGAACGAACTCCTGCAACGGCTCGCGAACCAGCACGCGCGCGAACGCAGGCGGCCCGGCTCGCTGCCGGTGCGCGAACTGACCCGGCTGGCGGACGACGCTGTCGCGTTCGTTCAAGACCCCGGCGGCGCGCGTCCCTAGCGTGAGCCGCATGAAGTACGACGAGACGCACCGGTACATGTCCGAATGCGCCGCCGAGGCGTCGCGCGTCGCGCGCGGCGTCCCCACGGCCCGACTCGACGACCCCACGCACTGCACCGACTGGGACCTGCGCGCCCTGGTCGACCACTGGGTCCTCTACACCTCCCACGGCCTGGAGCACCGCGCCCTGCGCAAGCAGCTCCCCGAGGAGCTCGTCGCCCGCGACTTCACCGCCGACCCGCACTGGGCCGAGGCGTACGCCGACCAGCTCGACCGCGCGGTCGCCGCGTGGGCCGACCCGGCGGTGTGGGAGGGCGAGGTCGACCTCGGCGGCGGCAGCCTGCCCGCCCCCGAACTCGCCGGGATGATCATCAAGGAGACGGCCGTCCACGGCTGGGACGTGGCCGTCTGCACCGGCCAGACGTTCCGCGTCTCGGACGGCGCGGCCCGACTGATCCTCGACGTCGTCGAACGCCACGGCGACCTGTACCGCCAGTACGACGGCTTCGCGCCACCGGTACCGACCCCACCGGACGCCCCCGTGTTCACCCGCGCACTGGCAGCGAGCGGCAGGAACCCAAAACTGGGCCCGTGACGACACACCCCCCCGCCCCCGCCGCCTGGACGCCTCGCGCCGCCCGCCGCCTGCTGCCTCGCGCCGCCCGCCGCCTGGACGCCTCGCGCCGCCCGCCGCCTCGTCCCTCGCGCCGTCTCATCCCTCGCCCCGCCAAGCGTCCCGGCTCGCCCAGCGGGCCGCTGGGCCCACGGCCAGGCCCGCTGCCGCGAACAGCAGGCCCAGGGCGGCCCAGCCCGCCGAGCCGTGGCTGATCGCGGTGACCGTGACCAGGGCCGGGCCCGCCATCATGCCCGCGGACATGCCCGCTCCGAAGACCCCCTGGTAGACGCCGTGCACACGGGCGTCGGCGAGGGCGTAGCCGAGGGTCCAGCCGCCCGCCGCGGAGAGGACCTCGGCGAAGACGTGGACGACGGCGCCGACGGTGAGGGCGAGCACGGCCCAGACGGGGGAGAGGCCCGCCGAGAGGGCGTACACCGCGCAGGCGGCGGCGAGCAGCAGCCCCGACCAGCTCATCGCCCGCACCGCACCGGGCACTTGGGAGAAGCGGCGGGCCACCGGCACCTGGAGCAGGGCCACCAGCACACAGTTCACGATCATCAGCAGGGCGGCCGTCCAGCGCGGGGCCTCGGTCCGCTCGACGATCCACAGCGGCAGCCCCACCTCGGCGAGCGTGTACTGCACGACGAGAACCGCGTTCAGCACGGTCACCGTCAGATACGGCAGATCGCGCACCGCCCGCCAGCGGTCCCCGGCCGGGGTGTCGTCGCCGAGGGCCGCACGGCTCAGGGCGTGCGGGGCCCGCGGCAGACCGGGGATGAGCAGCGCGGGCCCCGCGAAGGACAGCGCGTTGATCACAATGACCGTCACATACGCGTCACGCGTGTCGAGTTGCAGCGCGACCGCCCCGAACACCCCGCCCAGCCCCATGGCGACGTTGGTGACCGTCCGCAGATACGCCCGCGACTCCACCCGCGTCGCCACCGGCAGCACCTCCGCGTACAGCGCGCCCTGCACACCGCGCGACGCCATCTGCAACCCGGTCGCGCAGACCACCGCGACGAGGAAACCGGAGTACGTGTGCACGAGCACGTACGCGGCCGTCGCCACCCCCGTGCCGGCCCACAGCAGCGCGGCCACGCGCCGCGCGCCCCAGCGGTCCGCCGCCCGCCCCGCGGGCACCCCGGCCGCCACGCCGACCAGCCCCGCGCCCGTCATCCCGAGCCCGACCGCCGTCGCGTCGAGGCCGACGATCCGGGTGAAGTACAGGACGCCGAGCGGGAAGTAGAGCCCGTTTCCCAGGGAGTTGACGAGAGTGAGCAGCGCGGCGCGGCGCAGGACGGGGTCGGCGGGCAGCAGCCCGGAGACCCGGGGGGCGGCGGGTCCGTCCACCGCGTCAGCGTCGGGCGAACCGCCCTTGTCGGAAGCCGAGTCGGCCGGGGTGATGGTCATGCCGACACCCAACCCGGCGATGGGCGGGCGGCGGCACTGATTTAGCGTGGCGCTCAATGATCGAGTTCCGCTTCGACGTCGGCGACCTCGCCACCACCTCCTTCGCCTACTCCCCGCTCCAGGAGGCGGCGTTCTCCCTGCGCAGCCTGAGCGACCCCGGCCGCTACCCGCACCACCGGCCCTGGCTGCGCCGTATCGGACCCCGACTGGACGCCCTCGACCGTGAGTTGCTCACCGCGCTGGTCGCCCCCTGGCTGTGGGTCCCCGACTTCCTCACCCCGCGCCCCGACCGGGCCCGCCCCGTCTTCGCCGACGAACTCGACCGCGTCCGCGAGACCCCGCCCGAGGTCGTCGCGGCCGACCTCCGCGCCGCCTACCGCACCGAGGACGCGCTGCCGCCGGTCGTCGCCCGCGGTCTCGCCCGGCCCGACCGCCTCCTCGTCCGGCTGACGGACGCGCTCGACGCCTACTGGCACACCTGCCTCGCCCCCGACTGGTGGCCCCGCGCACAGAGCGTCCTGGAGGCCGATCTCGCCTATCGGGGACGGGTCCTGGCGGAGCGGGGCGCGGCCGAGCTGCTGCCGGGACTGGACGGGCGGCTCTCCTGGACGGGCAGCCATCTGCGCGTGGACACAAGGGACTTCCTCGGCCAGGTGCCCTGGGCCGACATCAGCGTCGCGGGCCGCGGCATGGTGCTGCTGCCGACGCTCTTCGCGCGCGGCGCCCAGTTCCTGATCGACCCCGCCCGTCCGCCGGTGCTGATCTACCCGGCCCGCGGCCGGGCCACCCTCGCCGAACAGCCGCCCCCGGTCAGCGACCAGGCCCTCGTACGGCTCCTCGGGCGGGCCCGGACCCGGCTGCTCCTGCTGCTCGCCGAACCGGCCTCCACGACGGAGCTCGCCCACCGCCTGGAGGTCACCCCGGGCGCGGTCAGCCAGCACCTCGCGATCCTCCACGACGTCGGGCTCCTCACCCGCACCCGTCACGGCAGGACCGTACGGTACGTCCGCTCACCCCTGGGCGACGACCTGTGCCGTTGACCGTCGGTTCTCCGCAACTGGGCTGTGGATGCCGGGACTTACGCCCCCACCGCCGCCAACAGGGGCACACGGGCGGCGTCGTAGCGTTCGAGGAGGACGCGGGCCACCTCCGGGGACGGGCCGAGCACGTCGGCCAGGACGTCCGCCTCCGCCGCGCCGCGGGCGATGCGGTCCGGCAGGAAGCCGGGGGCGAGCACGTACGGGGCGACCGCCACCGTCGAGCAGCCCAACGCGCGCAGCTCCCGCACCGCGTCCTCGGTACGCGGGAACCCCGCGGGCGCGCCGGCGGAGCGAGAGCCGGCGGAGGAAGACCCCGCGGAGGAAGAGCCGGCGGAGGCGAACGCGGGCCGCACGGCGCACCAACCGGTGTGCCACCACTCCCGCGCGATGTCTGCGATCACCGCGATCGCCTCCGGGTCCTTGGACCCCGCCGAGGCCAGCACGACCCCGGTCGAGGACTTGTCGACGGGCGTCAACCCCGCCTCGTACAAACGGCGTTCCAGCGCGGACAGCAGCAGCGGCGACGGGCCCAGCACCTCCGCCTGCCGGATCCGCAGCCGCGACGGCGCGTCCCGCAGCACCGCCGGGATGTCCGCCTTCGCGTGGAAGGCCCGCGTCAGCAGCAGCGGCAGCGCCACGACGTCCCGCACGCCCTCCGCCGCCAGGGACTCCAACACGCCCTGCACAGAAGGAATGTTGAAGTCCAGGAAGCCGGTCTCCACGCGCAGCCCCGGCCGCAGCGACCGTACCCGCCGCACCAGGGCGTGGACGGTCGCCGCGTGCCGCGGGTCGCGGCTGCCGTGGGCGATGACGACGAGGACGGGGCCGACCGGCTGACGGCGCATGGAGATCAGCCCTTCACCAGCAGACCGCGACCGCGCAGCACCCGCCGCTCCAGCGGACTGAAGATCAGCAGGTCGATCGCGATGCCGACGAACAGGATCAGGATGATCGCCTCGAACACCATGGCCATGGAGCTGGCGTTGCGGCCGTTCTCCAGCAACGCGCCCAGACCGATGCCCAGATCGGGGGAGGAGGCGATGATCTCCGCCGCCATCAGCGACCGCCAGGAGAACGCCCAGCCCTGCTTCAGACCGCCCAGGTAGCCGGGCAGCGCGGCCGGCATGACGATGTACCGCGCGCCCTTCAGCCCCGTCGCCCCCATCGTCCGGCCGGCCCGCAGGAACAGCGGCGGCACCTGGTCGATGCCGGAGACGAGACCGTTGGCGATGGACGGGACGGCGCCCAGCAGGATCACCGCGTACATCATCGAGTTGTTCAGACCCAGCCAGATCACCGCCGGCGGCACCCACGCCACCGACGGCAGCGACTGGAGCCCGGACAGGATCGGACCGATGGCCGCCCGCACGAACTTCACCCGGGCCACGATCAGCCCCAGCGGGGTGCCGATGGCCAGCGCCAGCAGGAAGCCCAGCAGACCGCGCGAGACGCTGGTCCAGATGTACTCGAGGAGCTTGCCCTCCAGCCAGGCGTCCTGGAACTCGCCGCCCACGTCGGCCGGCGAGGGCAGCTTGCTCGGATCGTCGACGATCTTGAAGGAGACCAGCGCCTGCCAGACGACCAGCACCACGGCGATCGCCAGCACCGGCGGCAGGATCTTGTTGACGAAGGTCTCACGGAACGGCGTACGGCCCGCCGACGAGGTCTCCAGGGCGTCGAGGCCCGCCTCCAGACCCCCCAGCCCGGCCCTGTCCTCGGCGGAGGACGAGGCCGCGGCCGAGGCGGAGGCGCCGGCCTTCGGGTCGGTGGTCTCAGTGCTGGCCATGACGGCGGATCTCCCCACGCAGGACTTCGGTGATCTCCAGGGACAGTTCGGCCACGGGCGCGTCCTCGATGCGGCGCGGCTGCGGAATGCCGACCGTCCACTCCCGCTCCACCCGGCCCGGGCGGGAGGAGAGCAGGATGACGCGCTGCGCGAGGCGCACCGCCTCCCGCACGTTGTGCGTGACGAACAGGACGGACACCCCGGTCTCCTCCCAGATCCGGGTCAGCTCGTCGTGCAGCACGTCTCGCGTGATCGCGTCGAGCGCCGCGAACGGCTCGTCCATCAGCAGCAGCCGGCTCTCCTGGGCGAGCGCCCGGGCCAGCGCCACCCGCTGCCGCATACCGCCGGACAGCTCGTGCACCCGCTTGCCGTACGAGCCGCTCAGCCGCACCAGGGCGAGCAGCTCCTCGGCCCGGCCGCGCCGTTCGTTCTTCGGAACTCCCCCGAGCTTCAGGGCGAGTTCGATGTTCTTGCCCGCGGTCAGCCACGGGAACAGGGCGTGCTCCTGGAACATCAGAGACGGACGCCCGTCGGTCGTGATGCGGCCGGAGCTGGGCTCGTCCAGCCCCGCCACCAGGTTCAGCAGCGTGGACTTGCCACAGCCGGAGGCCCCCAGGAGGGTGACGAACTCTCCCGGCGCGACATCGAGTGTGATGTCGTCCAGGACGAGCTGCTGCCCGGCGGGCCCGGCGAAGGACTTCGAGACGTGCTCGATACGCGCGGCGTACTGCACCGACTCGGCGCTCTCGGCCTTGGCGAGGGTGGTGGCCATGGTCGTCACCTCCTGGGAACTCATCCGACTTCGGGCTTACTTGGCGCCGAGGCCGGCGTCGTCGACAGTGCTCTCACCCGCGGCCTTGAGGACCGTGTTCAGCGGGGCGAGGTCGTAGATGCCGTCCAGCAGCGGGTCCTCCAGCAGACCGGCCTTCACGGCGTGCTGCGCCTCGGTGTTGAGGGTGGAGGCCAGCGGGTCGTTGGTGAACTGGATCGACTTCCACGCCGGGTCCAGCACCTCCGCGGGCAGCGCCTTGCCGGAGTCCGTCTTCAGCTGGGCGTTGGCCGCCGCCTTCGCGGCGTCCGGGTTGGCGTTGATGTACTTGTTGACCTCGACCGAGGCCTTCAGCACCGCCTCGACGGCCTTCGGGTGCTCCTTCAGGAACTTCTGCGACACGATGATGTTCGTGATCACGAACTTCTTGTCCGGCCACAGGTCGGCCTCGTCCAGCAGCACCTTCGCGCCCTCGGCGACCAGCTTCGACGCGGTCGGCTCCGGCACCCACGCGCCGTCGATGGAGCCCGACTTGTAGGCGTCCGGGGTGACCTTGTTGTCGGTGCGCACCACCGACACATCGCCCTTGCCGCTCTCCGCGTCGACCTTCCAGCCCTGCTCCGCGATCCAGTTGAGGAACGCCACGTCCTGGGTGTTGCCGAGCTGCGGGGTCGCGATCTTCTTGCCCTTGACGTCCTTCAGGGACTTGATCTTCTCCGGGTTGACCACCAGCTTCACCCCGCCGGAGGCCGAACCGCCGATGATGCGCAGGTTCTTGCCCGCGGACTTGGTGTAGCCGTTGATCGCGGGGGAGGGGCCGATCCAACCGATGTCGATGGAGCCCGAGTTGAGCGCCTCGATCTCGGAGGGTCCGGCGTTGAAGATCTGGTACTGCGCCTTCGTCGCGCCGAGCGCCTTCTGGAAGTAGCCCTTGTTCACGCCGACCAGAGCGGTCCCGTGGGTCAGGTTGCCGAAGTAGCCGATCTTGACGGAGTCGAGGCCGTCGATCTTCTCCGCGCCGGCGGCGACCTTCTGGGCGGAGGGGTTGTCGTCGGACTCGGAGCCGTAGCCGCAGGCCGCGAGGGTGAGCAGGGGAAGAGCGGCTACGGCGGCGATGCCGCGGCGAAGAAAGCCCGAACGGGCGGAGGTGTTGGCAGGCACGGGAGGTGTTCCTCTCGTTGGCCCGGCGGTCACGGTCTCTCAGGTCGTGGCCGGGAGTTCGGCAAGGGGTCTTCGTCGCTTCCGGGACGTCGGGTGGGGGGACAGGGCGCGCGAGCGGTGCGCGTACGTCAGCGCGCACATCGCGCCACTCCGCCCTGCCCGCTGCCGAGGGCGCCGCTGCCGACGCGGCCGCCCTCCTTCGCGAACGTGGAGTAGAAGTCGGGGGAGTTCATCGTCAGAAGTCCCACCCGTCGTCCTCGGCACGGTCCTTGACCGGCTCCGGGGAGGCGAAGGACTCGCCGACCATGCCCGCGGTGAGCGTGGTGCCGTCGTTCGGGTCGATCAGGATGAACGAGCCCGTGCGGCGCGAGTCGGCGTAGGAGTCGACGGGAAGCGGTTCCGCGGTGCGGATCTTCACCCGGCCGATGTCGTTGGCGACGAGCTGTCCCGGATGCGGGTGCAGGGACAGGTCGTCGAGCGTGAGACGGGACGGGATGTCCTTGACGATCGCCTTGACCGTGCGGGTGCCGTGCTTGAGCAGCACCCGGTGGCCGACGCTCAGCGGCTGGTCGGCCACATGGCACACGGTGGCCTCGACGTCCTGGGTGGTGGCCGGCGCGTCCTTGCTCGGCACCAGCAGGTCGCCGCGCGAGACGTCGATGTCGTCCTCAAGCCGCACGGTCACCGACTGCGTCGTCCACGCGACGTCGACGGTCCGGCCCAGCAGCTCGATCGCGGCGATCGTCGACGTCTTCCCGGACGGCAGGACGGTGACCGGCTCGCCCACCCGGAAGGAGCCGGCGGCGATCTGGCCCGCGTAGCCGCGGTAGTCGGGGAGCTCGGCGGTCTGCGGCCGGATCACGTACTGCACGGGCAGCCGCGCGTGGCAGTGCGCCAGATCGTGGCTCACGGGAACGGTCTCCAGGTGTTCCAGCACCGTCGGGCCGCCGTACCAGTCCATGGTCGCGGACGGCTCCACCACGTTGTCCCCGGCGAGCGCCGAGATCGGTATCGCGGTGACCTCCGGGACGCCCAGCTCGGTCGCGTACGCCGTGAACTCCTCGGCGATCGCGGCGAAGACGGGCTCGCGGTAGTCGACCAGGTCCATCTTGTTCACGGCGAGCACGACGTGCGGGACGCGCAGCAGCGCGGCGATGGCGGCGTGCCGGCGGGTCTGCTCGACGACGCCGTTGCGGGCGTCGACCAGGATCACCGTCAGCTCGGCGGTGGAGGCCCCGGTGACCATGTTGCGCGTGTACTGCACATGGCCCGGAGTGTCGGCGAGGATGAACCGGCGGCGGGGCGTGGCGAAGTAGCGGTACGCCACGTCGATGGTGATGCCCTGCTCGCGCTCGGCGCGCAGCCCGTCGGTGAGCAGCGCGAGGTCGGGAGCCTCCTGGCCCCGGCTCGCCGAGACGCGCTCCACGGCCTCCAGCTGATCGGTGAGGATCGACTTGGAGTCGTGCAGCAGCCGTCCCACGAGCGTGGACTTGCCGTCGTCGACGGAGCCGGCGGTGGCGAACCGCAGCAGGGTCGTGGCCGAGAGCTCCTCGGTCGTGATCGTGCTCATGCTTAGAAGTACCCCTCGCGCTTGCGGTCTTCCATCGCGGCCTCGGAGAGCTTGTCGTCGGCCCGGGTGGCGCCGCGCTCGGTCAGCCGGGACGCGGCGATCTCGGTGATGACCTGCTCCAGGGTCACCGCCTCGGAGTCGACGGCGCCCGTGCAGGACATGTCACCGACGGTGCGGTAGCGCACCAGCCGCTTCTCGACGGTCTCACCGTCCTTGGGGCCGCCCCAGTCGCCGGCGGTCAGCCACATCCCCGACCGCCGGAACACCTCGCGCTCGTGCGCGAAGTAGATCTCGGGCAGCGCGATGTCCTCGCGGGCGATGTACTGCCACACGTCCAGCTCGGTCCAGTTGGACAGCGGGAACACCCGGACGTGCTCCCCGGGCGCGTGCCGCCCGTTGTACAGGTTCCACAGCTCGGGCCGCTGGCGGCGCGGGTCCCACTGGGAGAACTCGTCCCGCAGGGAGAACACCCGCTCCTTGGCGCGGGCCTTCTCCTCGTCGCGACGGCCGCCGCCGAAGACGGCGTCGAACCGCTCCGACTGGATTTTCTCCGTCAGCGGCAGGGTCTGGAGCGGATTGCGCGTCCCGTCCGGACGCTCCTTCAGCACACCGCGGTCGATGTAGTCCTGTACGGAGGCCACATGGAGGCGCAGCCCATGGTCGGCCACCACACGGTCGCGGTACTCGATGACCTCGGGGAAGTTGTGTCCGGTGTCCACATGCAGCAGCGAGAACGGCACCGGCGCGGGCGTGAACGCCTTCAGCGCCAGATGCAGCATGACGATGGAGTCCTTGCCGCCGGAGAACAGGATCACCGGGTTCTCGAACTCGCCCGCCACCTCGCGGAAGATGTGCACCGCCTCCGACTCCAGGGAGTCGAGGTGGCTTAGGGCGTACGGGCTGCCCGTGCCCTCTTCGGCCTCGGCGACGGTCGTCACGCCAGTCCCCTTTCGCTGAGCAGGGCGTACACCGACGCCGCGGACTGGGACACGGTCTGGTCCTGGGACTCGATCCGCAGATCCGGCGCCTCGGGCGCCTCGTACGGGTCGTCGACGCCGGTCAGCCCGGTCAGCTCGCCCGCCGCCTGCTTGGCGTACAGGCCCTTCACATCCCGTTCGCTGCACACCTCGACCGGGGTCGCCACATGCACCTCCAGGTACGGCGTGCCGCTCTCCTGGTGGCGCTTGCGCACCGCCTCACGGCTGTCGGCGTAGGGCGCGATGACCGGCACCAGCGCCTTGACGCCGTTGCGGGCGAGCAGTTCGGCGAGGAAGCCGACGCGCTGCACGTTGGTGTGCCGGTCCTCGCGGCTGAAGCCGAGGCCCGCGGAGAGGAACTCGCGGATCTCGTCGCCGTCGAGCACCTCGACGAGGTGGCCCTCCTCGCGCAGCCGGCCGGCCAGCTCGTACGCGATGGTGGTCTTGCCGGCACTCGGCAGACCCGTGAGCCATACGGTGGCTCCGGTGGTCACGTGATTCTCCTGGGTCGCAGTGGTCGCTTCCGTGGCTGCTGTGGCAGCGGTTCCTTCTGTCACAGCAGTAGCAACAGCGGCTGTGGGCGGCGTGTGAACGAGGTGGGTGTCCGTCATCCGTGCAGCCCGCACTCGGTCTTCGAACGGCCCGCCCAGCGGCCGGCGCGCGCGTCCTCGCCCTCCAGCACCCGCCGGGTGCAGGGGGCGCAGCCGACGGAGGCGTAGCCGTCCATCAGCAGCGGGTTGGTCAGCACGCCGTGCTCGGCGACGTACGCGTCCACGTCGTCCTGGGTCCAGCGGGCGATGGGGGAGACCTTCACCTTCTGCCGCTTCTCGTCCCAGCCGACCACGGGGGTGTTCGCCCGGGTCGGGGACTCGTCGCGGCGCAACCCGGTCGCCCACGCCCGGTAGCCCCGCAGCCCCTCCTCCAGCGGCCGCACCTTGCGGAGCTTGCAGCACAGGTCGGGGTCGCGGTCGTGCAGCCGGGGCCCGTACTCGGCGTCCTGCTCGGCGACCGTCTGCCGCGGGGTGAGGGTGATGACGTTGACGTCCATCACGGCCTCGACCGCGTCCCGGGTGCCGATCGTCTCGGGGAAGTGGTAGCCGGTGTCGAGGAACACCACGTCCACGCCCTTCAGCACACGCGACGCCAGATGCGCGACCACCGCGTCCTCCATGGAGGAGGTCACGCAGAACTCCTCGCCGAAGGCGTCGACCGCCCACTGGAGGATCTCCAGCGCGGAGGCGTCCTCCAGCTCACGGCCGGCGCGCTCGGCGAGCGCCTTCAACTCCTCTGCGCCGCGGGCTTGCTGAACCGCCGTCATATCCGGTCCCCTCCCGTGTCGTCACGCCGAACACCCCGGGCGAGCAGCCCGAGGAACTTCAGCTGGAATGCGCGGTTGCACGCCGCGCATTCCCAGGCGCCATGGCCTTCCTCGCTCGGACGCAGGTCCTCGTCGCCGCAGTAGGGGCAGTAGAAGGGGGCTGCACGCTCGCTCATGAGAGGGCCTCCTCGGAAGCGCGGGCCGCCCAGACGGCGAACCGCTCGCCGTCCTCGCGCTCGGCCTGGAATCGCTTCAGGACGCGCTCGACGTAGTCCGGCAGCTCCTCGGCGGTCACCTTCAGGCCGCGCACCTTGCGGCCGAAGCCGGCGTCCAGGCCGAGCGCGCCGCCCAGGTGGACCTGGTAGCCCTCGACCTGCTCGCCCTTGTCGTCGAGGACGAGCTGCCCCTTGAGACCGATGTCCGCGACCTGGATACGGGCGCAGGCGTTCGGGCAGCCGTTGATGTTGATCGTCAGCGGCTCGTCGAAGTCCGGGACGCGCCGCTCCAGTTCGTCGATCAGGGTGATGCCGCGCTGCTTGGTCTCGACGATGGCGAGCTTGCAGTACTCGATGCCGGTGCACGCCATGGTGCCGCGCCGGAACGGGGACGGGCTGGCCGTGAGGTCCAGCGCCTCCAGGCCGGAGACCAGGGACTCGACCTGCGCCTCCTCGACGTCGAGCACGATCATCTTCTGCTCGACGGTGGTGCGCACGCGGCCGGAGCCGTGCGCCTCGGCGAGGTCGGCGATCTTCGCCAGGGTGGCGCCGTCGACCCGGCCGACCCGGGGCGCGAAGCCGACGTAGAACCGCCCGTCCTGCTGTCGGTGCACACCGACGTGGTCGCGCCAGCGCTCCACCGGCTGGGCGGGGGCCGGACCGTCGACCAGCGCGCGCTTGAGGTACTCGTCCTCCAGGACCTGGCGGAACTTCTCCGCGCCCCAGTCGGCGACCAGGAACTTCAGCCGGGCCCGGGTGCGCAGCCGCCGGTAGCCGTAGTCGCGGAAGATCGAGATGACGCCCTCGTAGACCTCGGGAACCTCGTCCAGCGGCACCCAGGCGCCGAGCCGCACACCGATCTTGGGGTTGGTGGACAGGCCGCCGCCGACCCACAGGTCGAAACCGGGGCCGTGCTCGGGGTGGTCCACGCCGACGAACGCGATGTCGTTGATCTCGTGCGCCACGTCCAGCAGCGGCGAGCCGGAGATCGCGGACTTGAACTTGCGGGGCAGGTTCGAGAAGTCCTTGTTGCCGATGATCCGCCGGTGGATCTCCTCGATGGCCGGGGTGCCGTCGATGATCTCGTCCTCGGCGATGCCGGCGACGGGCGAGCCGATGATCACGCGGGGCGTGTCGCCGCAGGCCTCGGTGGTGGACAGGCCGACCGCCTCCAGGCGGTTCCAGATCTCGGGCACGTCCTCGATGCGGATCCAGTGGTACTGGACGTTCTGCCGGTCCGTGATGTCGGCCGTGCCGCGCGCGAACTCCTGCGAGATCTCACCGATCACCCGCAGCTGCTCGGTGGTCAGCCGGCCGCCGTCGATGCGCACGCGCAGCATGAAGTACTTGTCGTCCAGCTCCTCCGGCTCCAGGACGGCCGTCTTGCCGCCGTCGATGCCGGGCTTGCGCTGGGTGTACAGACCCCACCAGCGCATGCGTCCGCGCAGGTCGTTGGGGTCGATGGAGTCGAAACCGCGCTGGGAGTAGATCGTCTCAATACGTGTCCGTACGTTGAGACCGTCGTCGTCCTTCTTGAACTGTTCGTTGCCGTTGAGCGGGGTGAAGTGACCCACGGCCCACTGACCCTCACCGCGGTGACGACTCACCTTGCGGCGGGGCGCGGAGGCGGCAGGATTCTGCGGGGTGGCGGCCATGGTGGACACGTCCTTCGGGACAGGCGAAAAAGCGGCTCTGACCTGCGCATACGGGCGCATGGGGAAATGCGCGTCATTGCGCGGGAGGGAGGGCGGAAGGCAGGGGATGTCGGCGGAGCTGGGGCTCTCAGCTCACGCGACAGATGGCGCTGGACATGCGGCCGAGGTCGACGTGCCGCCGACTCACCAAGGCAATTCCAGTTCCAGGCATGGCGAAAGCGTGTCACGGCGATCTGGACAGAGTCCAGCTTCGTCCGCCATGCGGACACCCTGGTCCCGAAGTCTGAGACAAGAGTGTCGTCGGTCACATGCCGTGCGCGGCGGCTTGTCCGCGCAGGTCAGCCGGGATATGGAGGCCGGGGTCAGGCGGGGAACGCACCAGGCCAGGGGCCCGGCGTGGCCACCTCCCGCTCCTCCTCGACCTTCGTGTCGAACAGCCGGAAACCCCGGCGCAGGTAGTTGTCCATCGCGTACGGACCGTCCTTGCTGCACGTGTGCAGCCACACCCGCTTGGTCGGCGGCAGCCCCGGACGACGCTCCCCGAGGTCCCAGGCGCGGGCCACGCCGTACGACAGCAGGTGCCCGCCGATCCGCCGCCCGCGGAAGGCCGGGATCAGCCCGAAGTAGGCGATCTCCACGACGCCGTCGTCCTGCGGCTCGAACTCCACGTAACCGGCGGGCGTGCCCCGCTCGTAGGCGACCCAGGTCTCCACGCCCGGCCGGTCCAGGTGCTCCTGCCACCGCGCGTGGCTCCAGCCGAGCCGGTCGATCCAGCGGATGTCGCCGCCGACCGACGCGTACAGGAAACGGCTGAACTCGGGCGAGGGCACCTCGGAGCGGACGATCCGGACGTCGCCCTCGGGCGCGGCGGCCGGCAGCAGGTCGCTCTGCGCGGTCTGCTCCAGGGACCAGGTGGTCACGGGGATGTGCGTCATGCAGGTCAGGGAACCATCTACTCCGCTGATCTGTCGATGGAGGCCAGCGGCAGCGAGAACAGCGTGCGGCCCGACTGCGCCCACACCTCGCCGGACGCCTCCGCGTAGGAGAGGGACTCGGTCCCGGGGCTCCAGCAGGCACGCGACTCCGCGGCGCCGCAGCGGGCGGCGCGGGCCCCCTCCGTGTCCTGCCGCCACATCGTCCCGGGCCCGTCGCCGTCGCCTTCGCCGTCATCGGCGTCGCGGGTCAGGTACCAGGCTCCGTGGTACGCCAGCACTCCGCGCACCCCGCTCAGCTTCGTCCGGTACGCCTGTGTCGCCCGGACCTGCCCGGAGGCGTCCGGGGCGAGGAGGCCGGCGCGGCCCGGGTCCCGGTCCAGGGCGTACCGCCACAGCCGCGCGCCCTGGTCCGAGCCGTCCAGGGTCCACTCCCCGGCGACCAGGGTGTCCGGCGTGGTGCTGCGGTCGAGGGAGACGGCGGCGGGGTGCGGGGCGTCCGCGCCCCCGGCCGCCCGGTAGACGGCCACGGCCGGGAGGACGTACCGGGCGCCGTGCGCCGACCAGCCGCCGGGCACCCGTCCGATCGCCTCACCGGCGACGGTCGCGCGGTGGATGCGGTTCATGTCGTAGACGTAGAGCGCCGCCCGGTCCCCGTCGTCGGTGGTGACCAGCAGCTTGTTCTGGTACCAGACCATGCCGGAGACCTGCGAGACGAGCCCGCGGTAGTCGCGTCCGCCGTCGACCGGGACGGCGAGGAGCGCCCAGCTGTAGGTGAGACGGTTCAGGTTGCCCGCGTCGACCAGCGCGATCCGGGCCAGGCCGCGGTCGGGCGTCGGGCCGGACGCGCGCGACCAGCCGGAGAGGACCACGCGGTGCGCTCCCCACAGGCCGTCGTCGTCGGCGTCGCCGGACGTGGTGACCGCGCCGGGCCGCCAGCCCTGGGTGTCGTCGGTGTTCCAGCAGTAGGCGCGCGCCGCCGTCGGAGACACGGGCAGCGCCTCGCGCTCGGCGGCCGTGCAGTCGACCGAGTCGCGCAGGACGCGGTCGGCGCCGCCGAGCACGGTGCCGACGCCGACCGGCGGGCCCATCTCGGCGGCGAGCCGGTCCAAGGAGGCCCGCGGCACGGGGTCCTCCGTCAGCCGCAGCGCGTCGGTGTCGGCGGCCGCCGTGAGCGGCTTCAACGCCCCGGGGTCGCCGGTGACCGTGGCCTGGGAGGCGCTGATCATGGTGGCGGCGGCGGTGAGCGCGAGAGCCGTTCCCGTCAGGAACGCCCGCACCGCTCTTCCCCGCCTGCGCCGGCGATGTCGGCCGCGTTGCTTCATTCGTCCTCCCGAGGCGGGCCAACTGCTCCGCACGATCCGTACGTTGACCGAGGAACAGGTGGGGTGACCCGTAGGGGATGCTACGACAGCCGGCTCGCGCCCGGGACGAAGACCTCACAATGCAGCAAAGACGCGGCGACATAAGTCGATTCAGGACACGGAACGCACGGTCGGGACCGCCTCGGGACACGAAATCCGTCGTCCGGGCACATGTGCCCCCCTCACCATGCCCCCGTCACCGTGCCCCCGTCACCGTGCCCCCGTCACCGCCGGTGCCGTCGAATGCGGCAGCAGCATCCCCCGGTCCTCCGGGAGCAGTACGTCGACCTCCGCGTCGTCGCGGTAGCGGTAGGGGCGGTGGTCCAGCAGGCCGCCCAGGTACCGTCGCACCCGTGACATCTCGGCGCGTACCGTCACCGTGCGTCCCCGGTCGCCGAACACGTCCTCCGCCAGGTCCGCGGCGCTGCGACCGCCCCGGTGCACCGCCAACAGGTACAGCAACTCGGCGTGCCGAGGGCTGAGTTCGTGGGACCAGGCGCCCGCGGGACCGGTCACCGTCAGCGACCAGCGGTGCGCCCGCGACAGATCCAGCACGATCCGCGCGCCGCCGGCCGGCGCCGGCTCGGCCGCCCCGTCCACCGACCGCACCAACCAGCCCCCGTCCAGCGGCTCCACCGAGCACAGCCCCAGCGCCGGCAGCCACCGACGCCCCGGCGAGGGCGACTTGGGCAACGCGATCCGCCGCACGTACGGCATCCCCGTCACGGCCGCCGTCCAGCCGTCCCCGTCCACCGCCGCCGCCCGGCCGCCCAGCCGGGCCAGCACCGGCGCCGCCACCGCGCGCAGCCGCTCCAGCGAACTCACGTGCAGCTCCCGCAGTCTGGCCTCCGCCAGCTTCGCCACCGCGTCCACCCAGGCGAGCGTGGCCGGATGCATCGTCTCCAACGGCCCGCTGACGTCGACCACTCCGAGCAGCCGGCCGTCACGCGGGTCGGTGATCGGGGCCCCGGCACACGTCCACGCGGTGTGCGAACGCGCGAAGTGCTCGGCCGCGAACACCTGCACGGGCCGCCGCACCACCGCGGGGGTGCCCACGCCGTTGGTGCCGACGACGTCCTCCCGCCAGTCCGCGCCCAGTTCGAGACCCAGCCCGTCGGCCTTGCGCAGCACCGGGGAACAGCCCTCCCGCCACAGCACCCGCCCCTCCCCGTCCGCGACGATCATGATGTGGTGGGCGGTGTCCGCGACCGACAACAGGCCCTCGCGCAGCACCGGGAGCACCTCCCGCAGCGGTGACTCCTCGCGCCGCCGCCGCACCTCCTCCGGACTGAGCAGCGCGGTCCTGAAGTCGTGCTCCGGATCGACCCCGCCGCGCAGCATCCGCTGCCAGGACTGTTCGATCACCGGCCGGGGCGCGATCCGCGCCGGCTGACCGGCGAGCCGGGCGTCGCGCACCTCGCTGAGCAGCCGCGCCGCCCGCGCGGCGTCGACGGCCGCGAGCCGCGGCACGTTCATCGGCGGCTTCGCCACTGGGGCCTCCCCGGGGAGCACACGGTCGCCGGACCGGAGGATGTCAAGCGCTCCGGGCGACTGTTTCCGGTCTTGCTGAAGGTCCCATACTGCCGTCCGCCGGTGACGGAGGGGCACAGTCCGCTCACCGTGGCCGACTCAGCGGCCGACAGGTTGCAACCCCCTGCAACCCTGGCCGCCACGCACCCGGTGGTTGAAACTTGTGCCACGCCGTCCCGAGCGGCGCTCCTGGCCTCGCAGGGCCATCGCCGCGGGGGTGGTGCCGTGTCGGCGCGGCACCACCCCCGCTCGCGGCACCACCCCGCTCGCGTGGCCTTCGTCGTCGTCGTTCGCGTGGCCGTCGCCGTCGCCGTCGTCGCCTCAGAGCACGGGCCGGGCCCGTTCCACGATCGCCTCCAGGTCCAGGCTGTGCGGCAGCGTGCCGAAGGCGGCGCCCCCGTCGCCGCCCAGCCGCGAGGCGCAGAACGCGTCCGCCACCTCCGGCGGCGCGAACCGCACGAGCAGCGACCCCTGGAGCACCAGCGCGAACCGCTCGGTCAGCCGCCGGGCCCGCGCCTCCGCGCCCTCCAGATCGGCCAGTTCGGTCAACAGGTCCTTGATCGCCGCGTCCAGCCGGTGATCGGCGCCCCGCGCCCGCCCCACCTCCTGGAGGTAGGCGTTCAGCGCCTGCGGCTCCCGCCGCAACGCCCGCAGCACGTCCAGCGCCTGGACGTTGCCCGCGCCCTCCCAGATCGAGTTCAGCGGCGACTCCCGCACCAGCCGCGGCATCCCCGACTCCTCGACGTAGCCGTTGCCGCCCAGACACTCGGACGCCTCCACCGTCATCGGCGTACAGCGCTTGGTCACCCAGTACTTGGCCGTCGGCACCGCGATCCGCAGCAGCGCCCGCTCCTGCTCGCCGCCGTCGTCGTAGGCCGCGGCGAGCCGCAGCCCTAGCGTCGTCGCCGCCTCCGACTCCAGCGCGAGATCGGCCAGGACGTTGCGCATCAGCGGCTTGTCGAGGAGCTTCCCGCCGAACGCCTCCCGGTGCGCACAGTGGTGGGCGGCCTGCGTGACGGCCGCCCGCATCAGCCCCGCCGAGCCCAGCACACAGTCGAGCCGGGTCGCCGCGACCATCCCCATGACGGTCCGCACCCCGCGCCCCTCCTCGCCCACCCGCCGCGCCCACGTCCCGTCGAACTCGACCTCGGCGGACGCGTTCGACCGGTTGCCGAGCTTGTCCTTGAGCCGCTGGATGTGGAACCGGTTACGGCCGCCGTCCGCCAGGACCCGGGGCACGAGGAAACAGGTCAGCCCGCCGGAGGCCTGGGCCAGCACCAGGAAGCCGTCCGACATCGGCGCCGAGCAGAACCACTTGTGCCCGGTCAGCTCGTACGTGCCGTCCTCGGCGAGCGCCCGCGCGGACGTCGTGTTGGCCCGGACGTCGCTGCCGCCCTGCTTCTCCGTCATCCCCATCCCGAACAGCGCGCCCGCCTTCGCCCCGGCAGGCCGCAGCTCACGCTCGTAGATCGTCGACGTCAGCCGGGGCTCCCACTCGGCGGCCAGCTCCGGATCGGCGCGCAGGGCGGGCACGGCCGCGTGGGTCATCGACAGCGGGCAGCAGTTCCCCGCCTCGACCTGCGTCCACACGACGAAAGCGGCGGCCCGCCGCACATGCCCGCCCGGCCGCGCCCAGGCCGAGGTCAGACCGGCCCCGACGCCCTTGCCGAGCAGCCGGTGCCAGGCCGGATGGAAGTCCACCTCGTCGACACGTTCGCCGTAGCGGTCGTGGGTGCGCAGGGTCGGCGGGTTCTCGTTGGCCTGGATCGCCCACTCGTGCAGCTGCGCCGACCCGGCCGCCCGCCCCAGCGCCGACAGCTCGCCGCGCGCCTCGTCGAGCAGCTCCGGATCGAGGTGGCGCTCCACGGCCGCCGCCAGTGCCTGATCGGCGCCGTAGACGTCGTACCCCAGCAGGGGCGGGGGCTGGTTGGTCACGGTGTGCGTGCTGCCTGCCATACCGCGAACGTACCCCCGGGTACGCAGGTCATGACCACCGGACACGCTCGGCCTCACGGGGCCCGCCGCGGGCGCGACCGGGGCCCACCGGAGGTGAGTACCGTCTCGTACGGCGGATACCTTTATGGCGTGCAGCCAGCCAGTCAGCCACCCGAGCACTCCGAGCACCCCGAGGCCCTCGCCGGGCGTCTCCACCGAGCGCGTGCCCTCTACCGCAACGTCTCCAAGCGCAGGACCGCCTGGCTGCTCCTGAAGGACACCGTCAACTCCTGCATCGAGTACCGCATCCTCGGTCTCGCCGCGGAAGCCGCCTTCTTCACCCTGCTGTCCGTGCCGCCGCTGCTGCTCAGCCTCATCGGCCTCCTCGGCTACGTCGACGACTGGACCGGCACCGACACCATCAGCAGCCTGGAGGCCAACCTCCTCGACGCCTCGCGCACGGTCCTGTCGGACAAGGGCGTCGCCGAGATCGCCCAGCCCATCCTCGACGACGTGATGAAGGGCGGCCGTCCCGACGTCATCTCGATAGGCTTCCTGTTCGCCGTGTGGTCCGGCTCGCGCGCGGTGAACGTCTTCATCGACACGATCACCGTCATGTACGGCCTCGACGGCGTGCGCGGCATCGTCAAGACCCGGCTGGTGGCGTTCCTGCTGTTCATCGCCGCCCTGCTGATCGGCTCCGTCGCGCTGCCGCTGATGGTGGCCGGGCCCGACGCCGTCGTGCGGATCGTGCCCTGGTCGACGACGGTGGTCCAGGTCCTCTACTGGCCTGTCGTGATCGTCCTGTCGATCGCCTTCCTCACCACGCTCTACCACGTGTCCGTGCCCGTGCGCTCGCCGTGGATCGAGGACGTGCCCGGCGCGCTGGTGGCCCTCGCGATGTGGGTCTTCGGCAGCTTCCTGCTCCGCATCTACCTCCAGAACACCATCGAGGGCGCCACCATCTACGGCTCCCTCGCCGCCGCCGTGGCCGTGCTGCTGTGGATCGGTGTCTCCGCGTTCGCGGTCCTCGTCGGGGCCGCCGTCAACGCCGCGATCGACCGCGTCTGGCCGGCCGCCGCCACCGCCGCCGCCCGCGCGGCCAACGAGCGCCTCCGCGAGGAGGAGGCCGCCGAGTACGTCGCCCGCCTGGCCGCGGCCCGCCAGCACGAGGACGACCCCGACGACCCGGACATCCCCTCCGAGTTCCCCGAACGCTGGTCCCGCTTCCTCCCCCCGGAAGACGTGACAGGCCGCCTCCGCACCCACGCGAAGACCTCCCCCAAACCCCCGTCCCTGAACGGCGAGGAACCCCCACCCCCAGAGAAGTAACCCCAGCGACGCACCCCGGCTGAGGCCCACCCCCAAGGGGCGCGGGGAACTGCGCGCCCAGCCCCCCACAACCCGCACATGTAGAACTCAGCTCCAAGCCCCCACCCCAGCCGCCCCCTTGACGAACTCCGAGAAGTCCCGCGGCTCACGCCCAAGCACCTCCCGCACCCCGTCGGAGACCCTCGCGTTGTGGCCGTCGAGCAGCTCCTCGAACAGCTCCACCAAAAAGTCCGCCTCCTCCGCCGGCACCCCGAACCCCACCAGCCGCTCCCGGTACTCCCGCACGGGCACGGCCCGGTACGTCAGCGGACGCCCGGCCGCCGCCCCGACCTCCGCCACCGCCTCGCCCCAGGTCAGCAGCCGTGGCCCGGTCACGTCGATGTCCTGCCCCACGTACCGCCCGCCCGACGTCAGCGCGGCCACCACCACGTCCGCGATGTCCCGCACGTCGACGAACGGCTCCCGCACCTCCTCCCCGGCGGGGAACACCAGCTCCCCGGCGAGCCGCAGCTCCTCCACCAGCGGCCCCTCGCTGAAGTTCTGCGCGAACCACGCCGCCTGCACGACGGTCCAGTCTGCCCCGGACGCCCGCAGCGCGTCCTCCGTCGGCCGCGCCCGCTCCTCCCCCCGCGCCGACAGCAGCACCAGCCGCCGTACGCCGAGCCCGACCGCCTCCCGCGCGAGCGCGCCGACCGCCTCGGCGGCCTCCGGGGCGCCGACGTCCGTCGGGTACGCCAGGTAGGCCGCGTCCGCGCCGCGCAGCGTGTCCGCCCACGTCGACGGGGACCCCCAGTCGAAGCCCGTCGCCCGCGAGGCGGCCCGCACCGTGAGCCCGGCGGCCTCCGCGGCCCGCGCCACCCGCCTGCCCGTACGACCGGTCGCACCGGTCACCACCACCGTCATGTCCCGCACCGAGTCCCGCACCGTGTCCTGCGCCGTGTTCCGTGTCATGGCTCAAGTCAACTGCCGCCCGCCGCCCGCGCCCATCGCTGAACGGCTCATTCCCATAAGCGCGCGTCTACGCTGACGCCATGGACGCTCTCGCAGGCCTGCTGGAGGGCCCACGCGCGCGTGGCGCCTTCATGATCCGTGCGTGTTTCGACCCGCCGTGGGCGGTGCGGGTGGAGGACCGGGCCCCGCTGACGGTGATGCTCATGGTCCGGGGCGACGGCTGGGTCATGCCCGACGAGGGCGAGCCGATCCGGCTGACCGCCGGCGACCTCGCCATCGCGCGCGGCCCCGGCGCGTACACCTGCGCCGACGACCCCGCCACCGCCCCGCAGGCCCTGGTCCTGCCGGGCGGCGAGTGTGCCTACCCCGACGGCCGGTCCCTCAACGGCTCCATGGACCTCGGCGTCCGCGCCTGGGGCGACCGTCTCGACGGATCCACGGTGGTGCTGATCGGCACGTACACCATGGAGGGCGAGATCAACGGCCGTCTGCTGGACGCGCTGCCGCCGCTGCTGTCCCTCACCGA
This sequence comes from Streptomyces sp. NPDC002328, assembly GCF_042890065.1. Classification (NCBI taxonomy): domain Bacteria; kingdom Bacillati; phylum Actinomycetota; class Actinomycetes; order Kitasatosporales; family Streptomycetaceae; genus Streptomyces; species Streptomyces sp. NPDC002328. The sequence continues at coordinate 174,007 of NZ_JBIARQ010000012.1, forward strand.
CGACGTGTGGCAGTGCCCGCTCACCCCGCTGCTCATGGAGGAGATCGCCCGCGACGAGCCGGGCCAGGAGGTCGTCCTCGACCGCATGCTGGACCTGCTGGTCATCGCCGCGCTGCGGGCGTGGTTCTCCCGCCCGGAGGCGGCGGCCCCCGCCTGGTACCGGGCGATGGCCGACCCGGTGGTGGGCCGCGTCCTGCGCCTCGCCCAGGACGACCCGGCCCACCCCTGGACGGTGGCGTCGCTCGCCGCGAAGGCCGGCGTCTCCCGGGCCGGCCTGGCCCGCCGCTTCACCGAGCTCGTCGGCGAACCCCCGATGACGTACCTCACCGGCTGGCGCCTCGCCCTCGCCGCCGACCTGCTGCGCGACACCGACGACACGATCGCCGCGATCGCCCGCCAGGTCGGCTACGGCAGCGCGTTCGCCCTGTCCAGCGCCTTCAAACGCGTCTACGGCCGCAGCCCTCAGGACCACCGGACACGGGCGGCGTAACACCCCCGGCGTAACCTGGCCACGTGTACCAGGAACGCCCCTCGCGGCTGGCCGGCGCGGTGGTGTGGACGAACGCCCCGGTGGGCGCCGACGCGCGGCCGGTGCTGCCGGACGGCTGTATGGACCTGCTGTGGAACGAGGGCAGGCTGCTGGTCGCCGGTCCCGACACCCGGGCCTACCTGCCCGACGGCCCGTCCGCGTCCTGGGCCGGTCTGCGCTTCTTCCCCGGTGCCGCGCCCGCCCTCCTCGGCGTGCCGGCCCACGAACTGCGCGACCGGCGCGTGGAGTTGGCCGAGCTGTGGCCGCGCGCCGAGGTACGACGGCTGCGCGCCCGCATCGAGGCGGCCCCGCACCCGGCGACGGCACTGGAGGACCTCGCGCTGGAACGGACCGCCCCGCCCGACCACGAACTGCGCCGCCTCGTCACCGCCCTCGCCGAGGGCCGCCCGGTGGCCGCCACCGCCGACGAACTCGGACTGACGGCACGCCAGTTGCACCGCCGCTCGCTGAACGCCTTCGGCTACGGCCCGAAGACCCTGGCCCGGATCCTGCGCCTCCAGCGCGCCCTCTCCTTGGCCCGACGGGGTGTGCCGTATGCGGACACGGCGACCCGCGCCGGCTACGCCGACCAGTCCCACTTCGCCCGCGACGTCAGGGAGTTGAGCGGGATGACGCTGACGGACCTACTGCTGCGCTAGCGGCGCGAACAGGTCGACGCCGTTGCCGTCAGGGTCGTGCACGACGGCGTACCGCTGCCCCCATACCGCGTCCCACGGCTTCAACTCGCCCTCGTACCCTGCGCCCACCAGCTCCTCGTACACCGCGTCGACCTCGCCCGGCCCGTCGCACCGCAGGGTGAGGGAGTGCCGACCGCCCCCGGCGGGGGCCTGCCACTCGGGGTGGAAGGACCGGACGACGTCCTCGGTGTCGAGCAACAGCCGCAGCCCGCCGGGAAGTTCGGCCTCGACATGCGGCTCACGCTCGGAGCCCTCGGGGAAGGCGAACCCGAGCCGGCGGTAGAAGGCGACGGAGGCGGCCATGTCGGAGACGACCAGGCCGATGGCATCAAATCGTGGAGTCATGCGCCCACCGTAGGCGGCGTCCGACGACCCGGTCTTGAAGGAAACGGACATCAGCGGCCGCCCGAGGGGTGCGCGCCCCACCACCGGAAAGCCGTCGTTCCTGGAACACCTGTGCGGCAGGATGACCGAATGAGCCGAACCGGACGCCTCGCCCTGCCCGCCGTGCTGCTGCTCCCGCTCCTCCTCACAGCCTGCGGCACCGAGGACGCGGGCACCGCGGGCGCTACGAGCACCGCAGGCGCCGCGGCCACCGCCGATCCCGCCGATCCCGCCGATCCCGCCGAACTCAACTCCCGGGCGCAGGCGTTGGGCATCGCCCCCGAGGCGGTGTACGCCGTCGAGGCCCCCGGCTACACCCTCGCCCAGCAGTCCGTCGGCGTGATCGGCGACGACGGCTTCTCCGCGACGTACGTCTCCCCGAAGGACGGCACCCAGCTCCAACTCATGGTCGACCGCGCCGCGATGACGGCGGACGACTGCGCGAACCAGGCACCCGCCGGGTCGCCGAGCGGACCGTCCGGCACCTCCGCTCCCTGCGTCCGCGACGGCGAGGCCTGGTACCGCAGCACCGGCGGGCGCACCGAATACACCGTGGCGAGGCAGGAGTTCGTCATCCGCGTCGGCGGCACGGGCGTCCCCCGGGACGTCCTCCGCGAGGCCGCCCACGGCGTCCACCGCCCCTCCGCCGACGAACTCGACGCCCTCCTCCCGCCCGCCCCCGAGGGATCCGGACCGGCGGCGACCACCCCGGTGGAGAGGGGAGACCTGCCGTCGGAGGGTGACGGAGCACCGCGCAACGACGTCGGCGTGGGCGGCTGAGACGCACAACGCGGGCGGCTGAGCCGCCGTACCGGCCGGGCGGCCCGGGGTGACGTTTCTGCGGTGAACCGGTTCCGCCATCGGGGTGAGCGAGCACCGCTCGACCACGGCGCGCCCCCGCGCCCCGGCGATCCTGCTGTCCCATCGGCAGGCCGGCAGGCACGGCAGGCATGGCAGGCACGGCAGGAGGAGCCGGACGTTGACTTACGGGACCAAGCTGCGCGAGCGGATCGCCGGACCGGGCACGACCCCGCTGATCGGCGTGTACGACATGTACTCGGCGTCGATCGCGGCGCAGCACTACGACGCGCTGTTCGTCTCCGGCTTCGGCTTCGCGGCCTCCCACTACGGGCTGCCCGACATCGGTTTCATCGCCTGGCCGGACATGATGGCGTTCGTCCAGCGGCTGCGGGGCGCGTTCCCCGGTCACCATCTGCTGGTCGACATCGACGACGGCTACGTCGATCCGGAGGTCGCCTGCCATGTGGTGGAGGGCCTGGAGCGCGCGGGGGCGTCCGGCGTGATCCTGGAGGACCAGAAGCGGCCGCGCCGCTGCGGGCACGCCGACGGCAAGCAGGTGCTGCCGCTGCCGGAGTACCTCGCGAAACTGGAGCTGGTCCTCGCCACTCGCCGTGACCTGGTCGTCGTCGCCCGCACGGACGCCACCGAGGAGGCCGACATCCTGCACCGCGCCGAGGCCCTCGCGGCCACGGACGCCGACGTCGTCCTGGTCGACGGGGTGCGCAGCGTGGAGTGGATCGGCCGCATCCGGGGCGTGGTCGGCGACAAGCCCCTCCTCTTCAACCAGATCGCCGGCGGCAAGTCCCCGCGCCTCTCCCTCGGCGAACTCACCGACCTCGGCGTCGACGTCGCGATCTACAGCACCCCCTGCCTGTTCGCCGCCCACGAGGCGATGCACTCCGCCCTCACCGAACTGAAGCGTGCCGACGGCCGCCTCCCCGAGGTGGACGACACCGTGGGCGTCGGCGTCCGCACGGCCACCCGGCTGCTGGAGGGCAACATCGCGCGGCTGCGCTCGACTTCGGCCCCGGCGCGGGAACGGGCGCGCGAGCGGGAGTGGACGCTGACCCAGCCGTGAACGCCCGATCCGGGCCCGGGGCAGGGGAGTTCAGTCCCGGGGAGCCCCGGTGCTCGCCCGTTCCACCAACCGCGTCGACAGCTCCGTCCGCGTCCCCTCCGGGCGGTCGCCGTCCATCATCCGCACCAGGAGCCGTAGCGCCGTCGCCGCCATCTCCGCGAGCGGCTGGCGGACGGTGGTCAGGGCCGGGGCGGTCCAGCGCGACTCGGGCAGGTCGTCGAAACCGACCACGCTGACGTCGTCCGGGACCTTCAACTCCCGTTCCGCCAGCGCCTCGTAGACGCCGAGGGCCTGACGGTCGGAGCAGGTGAAGACGGCCGTAGGCGGCGCGGGCAGATCGAGGAGGTCGCGCATGTGGCGGCGGGCGATGGACTCGTCGAAACCGCCGTGGCGGATGTACTCGGGGCGGTGGACCAGGCCCGCCGACGCCAGGGCCGAACGGTAGCCCGCGATCCGGGCGTTGCTGCACATCCGGCGGCGCGGCCCGGCGATCACCGCGATCCGCTCATGACCGAGGGCCAGCAGATGTTCGGTCGCCGTCACACCGCCCTGCCAGTTGGCCGCGCCCACCGACACCACCCCCGGCGGCGGCTCGACCACCGGATCGATCACGACGAACGGTATCCGGTGCTGCTCCAGCCAGGCGTACTGGGACTGCGTCAACTCGGCCAGATAGAAAAGGACTCCGGCCGAGCCCCGGACGGTGAGCTTGTCCAGCCAGCCGCGCTGCGGACGGCCCGCCCTGGTGCGGGCCGGCGCGGCCGAGACGACCACGTCCAGACCCGCTTCGTGCGCCGCCTCCTCCACCCCGTGCAGCACCGCGCCCGACGAGGAACTGTCCAGCGAGTGCACGACGAGGTCGACCAGCCGGGGCGGTTTCGTCGCGTCGAAGCGCGGTCTGCGCACATAGCCGAGCCGGTCCAGCGCCTCCATGACCCGGCGCCGGGTCTCGGGAGCCACGTCCTCACGGCCGTTGACCACCTTGGAGGCGGTCGGCACGGACACGCCCGCCTCGCGTGCCACGACCGCCAGGGTCGGTCCGGCCGTCACGCTCGCACTGCCCGTGCGGACCATCGGGAACCACCTCTCCGGCCCGCCCGAGGCCAGCGAAAGTTCGACCACCGCCCTTTCGGGAGCCGATCCTGACCCGACGGCTCGCAGAAAGCGCTTGCTATCCTAGGTGCGCCCCAGCGCGGCGGGAAGACGGCGGGAAGACACGGGCAGACGACGGGGAAACGGCGGGAAGACGCCGGTCGGTCCGTTGTGACGGGTCGAGGCCCCTATGTTCGCCGGTGCTCGCCGGTGCTCGTCTGTGTTCGCCCCGCACCCCCGCCGTGTTCCGCCTGTGTTCTCCCTGTGTCCCCCGATGGCGTGATTCGTGCGCTCGGAGAGCCTCGCGCGGCGGGTGCGTCGACCGAGGTGGATCTCCGGGACGGCGGAAACCCCAGGTGAAGGCCGTCGGCCTCCCGCTTCGACCGACCGGCGTCCCAATGGCCAGTTATGACGGCGCACTCGGCATGGCAGAGGGGGTAGCTTCAGCCGCGTACCGGTCCGACGCGGGCGGGGGACTCCGAGGCGCGGTCGCCGAGGGTCCGCCCACGCCCCCGACCACGGTCGTCTCCGCGCGCCGCGCACTGATCGCCGCGCGCCGGGCGGGAGGCGAGCGGTGCGTCGAGTGCTGTGCGTCAGATGCCGCGCATCGAGTTCTCCGCGCATCGAGTTCTCCGCGCCACGACGGCGACCGCGGGAACCCGCGTCGACGCGATCGAGGACCAGCGCGTCAGCAACGTCAAGCGCCACCCTACGAATCGAAGAGGGAAACGCATGCGAGTTCTGACCAGGACCATCGTCAGTCTCACCGCCGCAGCCGGCATCGCCGCCGGCAGCCTCACCGGGGCGAGCGCGAGCTTCGCGGCGTCCACGCCGGCCGCGCAGCCCGCGGTGACCTCCCAGGCCGCCGCTCCGCTCGCGGTGGTCAACCTCGGCCTGAACGCCACCCAGGCGGGGTACGTCCAGTGCTGGCTCAAGGCCAACTGGGGCTACACCGGCCTCATCGACGGCGAACTCGGCACCAACAGCTGGAAGGCGTTCCAGCGCAACCTCCGGGCGCACTGGGGCTACACCGGCGCCATCGACGGCATCGTCGGCGGCGGCACGGTGAGCGCACTCCAGCGCCTGCTGCGCAACTGGGGCTACACCGGCGCGATCGACGGCATCGCCGGCTCGGGCACCCAGGCCGCGTTCAAGAACTTCGCCAACGCGTGCGCCGGTTGGTGCTGAGCCCGGCCCCTACCCGACGGCGCGGACGTGCCTCCCGCGCCGTCGGTGCCGTCCGCGCCGGTGAGGACAGCGCACCATGCTGCTGCGCCGTGTTCCGGGCTCTAGGAGTCCGTGAAGAGCGATGAGATCGGCGCGGGTGGCACTCCGGGAAACTCTGCGATGAGAGTGTCGAACTCGCTCCAAAGGCGCGCCAGCACGGGTTTGTCGCCGGCGAGTCCGGTCACATCCAGCGAGGACCGCTCCAGGAGCCGTAGCCTTCCCGCAGCCGTCCGGTAACGCTCGACGAATGTGCCCTCTCCAGCCTCTGCGAGGTCGCGCAGGGCGGCTTCCCCGATCCGGGGTGAACAAGCGATGAACAGCGAGCGCGCCACGTCGAAGTCGGACGCGGCCGAACCGCACAGTTGCTGTGACAAGTGGTCCCGGACCTCCCCGGCCTTCTGCGCCTTGCGGTGCGACCGGTGCGCTGTCGCCTCGCCGGCCGGCAACCAGATACGTGCCAGACGTGCAGCGGTGTCCAGTGCGGCGCGTGCCGCCTCCGCGGTCTCCTCCTCGTCGCCGCGGGCGCATGCCCACATCGCCCAGTCGCACGCCGCGGCGAACCGGGACTGGAGATCACCTCTGTCGGGGTGCGCGCAGATGGTGCGGTAGAGGCCGCTGGTTCGTTCGGCCTCTCCGGCAAGAGTCAGCGCCATGGCCAGGGTCCGTAGTTGAGCGGGAATGGCGGGCCATCTCGACTCGGGCTGGGCCACCGCGAACTCGGCCAGTTCGACGGCGCGGGCGAGGTCACCGGCGTCGCCGAGGCGTCGGAAACGGCACATGAGCGCGTGGGCCAGCTCGTTCACCGTCGACTTGTGCAGCGGATTGTCCACCGGCAGGGCGGACAGGGCGTGTTCACCCGCGTCGATCGACGTGTCGTTGTCCGACGCCTCGCCCAGAAGGGCGTACCTCCTCGCGAGCAGGACCGAGCGCAACGCGGGGAAGTACGCGTACAGCGGGGAGTCCTTCGGAGTCATCGCTTCGGCTGCGTCGACGGCTGCGGTCGCCGTCATGAGATTGGCGGAGTCCGGTTCTTCCTCCGCGAACGCGGTCCGCGCCAGGGCGAGGTTGTGCAGTCGCTCCCACCGCACCGGAGAATCTCCGGGCGTTGCCTGGACGGACTCCTCGATGAGTGCGATGGAGCGGTGCAGGTCTTCCCGTTCTTCCAATCGCTCATAACGGCTGAGGTAGGCGACCCCGAGATTGTTGAGGGCGAAAGGCCGCTGCTCCCCGTCGGGCGGCCCCTCTCTGAGGACGCGCTCGTGCGAGCGAATGGCGCCGTCGAGGTCGCTGGTGCGTCCGATGACCTCGTAGCGCAGACGCAGGTAACTTCCGAGGTTGGTCAGCACGCTGCAGTGCTCCTCCGACGCCAGGGACGACGGCCTGACCGCTTCGAGGGCGCGAATGGCCCTGTCGAGGTCGCGGACGTTGGGAGTGTGCAGCGTCCTTGCGCGCAGCGCCGCGCCCAGCTTGTTCACCCGCAGCAGGCGCTCATGCGGGTCCACGTCCGGCACCCGGGTCGATTCCTCGTGCAGTTCGATGGCACGGTCCAGGTCGGTACGGTTGCCCCAGTGCTGGAATCTGTCGAAGTATGCGTCGGCGAGAGGCACGAGCAATGCCAGGCGCCTGTGCGAAGAAACGTCGTGGACGGTCCCGTTGATGATCTCGATCAGCCGGTCCAGCGACTGCGGCTGCTGGGTCAGCTGACGTAGCGCGTTCAACAGTGCGGCATGGTCTTTCAGATCTCTGATCGATGCGGTGGTCGCACGGGTGGGCCGCCGGATCACGTCTGTCACCGCGGAGGCTGCCTCTTCAAGGTGCTCGACGCGCCGTGTCACTCCGTATCGGCGGACGAGGGCGAGGAGATGCATGCGTCGGGCCTGACGACGTTCACTCAAGGGGCGTTCGAGGGTGTCCATGAGGGTCAACAGGTCCCGATGGGCCTCGACCAGGGCGGCCAGTTCGTCCTCCCCGCAGTCCGCCGCCGTGCATCGGCGTTCGGCCTGGTCCGCCTCGGACACGGCCCGCACGAGTTCGCCGGGCAGGCCGTTGGTGCTCGACACCTTCCAGCCGAGCAGTTCGCCGAAGGCGTCGTCCAGGCCTATGTCGCGGCAGCGGGAGAGCAGTTCATCAGCCGCGTTCACCGCCTTGAGCGTGTCGGGGCTGTCCTCGTGCCTTTTCCGGAGATGCGACAGGACGATCTCGGTATCGTTCTCCAGCAGTTCGGGGTGATGCCGGAGAAGGGCCCGGGCGTGATGCCAGCTCGGGGCGCTCATCAACTTGAAGAGAATAGCCGCCAGTCGGTCGTGCTGGGACGGTGTCATCAGCAGGGGGGCGCCGCAGCAACTGCTGTAGGCGGAGCCGCGGCCGCACCAGCACGGGTCATCGGGCCGGGGAGGCCACTTGACGGACGGGTCGCCGCTCTCGGTGACGTATCGGGAGAAGTGGTCTCTGTTCCAGGGGTCGTTGACGGCACCGGCCTCGCACCAGCGCAGGTAGGCATCGAGGCCGACTCGCATGACGGCGACGTTCTTGGCGAGCGCGGTCAGTTCTCTCAGGAATCCGTCATGGCGTCTGCAATAGTCGGTGAAATCCTGTCCCCGCCATTCGGCGGCGAACTGGGGCCACAGATCGCGGGCCCGTTCGAATTCCACTTCCGGCAGCCACCAGATCGTGAGCTGCGAAACTCGTGGCACAGTGGGATCTCTCGCCTCAGACACCCACAATCCCCCTCTGTCGGTGAAACAGACGCCGAGTCAGGATTCTTTCAGGCATGCTGAGGAGTGTCACCGTTTTCACGGTGTTCGCCCCCGGCCATCCCAGGAGCGGTAGATGGAACTGCCACCAGGCCAGCCCGCCCCGGGTGAGAGCAGCGTCCTGCGTGTGGAGATCGTCCCCTGGCCCGGCGGCAGCGAGGATCCGCACGACTTGCCGGAGATCGTGCCGGTGGGGGTCATGATCCTGTTCACTCCGCCCGGTGTCGCCGAGCAGCGCACCGCACACCTCACCACGCTGGCGGATCTGATGGAGTTGCTGCGAGAGGACTCCGGCGGTCCCGCTCGGGAGATGGCCCGGGAGGTGATCTGTGACGCGGTCGCCGACGCGGCGCTTGCCCGGCAGTCGTCCCGGACAAGGATCGCCGTGCGGCTGCTCGTCGCCGAAATCCTCGCAGTGGACGCCGCTGAACCGGAGCGGGCGCTCAGCGTCGCCCGTACGGCCCTGGAGGAGGCCCGCGCCACAGAGCCGCCGGGAAGCGCCGCGGGGGCCGAGGCGGCCTTGAGACTGGGGCGTCTGCTGATCCATCTCGGTGCGGACGACGAGCACCGCGACGCAGGTCTGCGCCTGCTGGAGGAGTCCGCCGGCGTGCCCGGTTCCCGGTTCCGGGGCGACGCGCTCGCAGCCATCTCGACAGGCCTGGTCCAGCGGTTCGTTCACAGCAAGGACCTCAGCCACCTTCAGCGCGCCATCACCGCCGCACGGTCCGCGGTCGACGAGGCATCGCCCAATTCTCCGGATGAGCGTGGGCGCGAAACCGATCTCGGTGCCATGCTGACGGCACGTTTCCAGGCATCGCAGGACGGAGACGACCTGCGAGAGGCCGTGAAGGTGCTCAGCGGGGCGGTCGACGCCAGTCCCGAAGACGATCCACAACTGGCGTCGCGGCGTCACCTCTTGCTGGAGACGCTGCGGATGAGCATCCACCGACGGCCGAGCCGCAGCGATCTGGATCTCCTGATCGCGACCCTGGGGGCCACGGCGCAGGGCGACGAAACCGGCCCGGAAATGCGCAGGGAGCTACTGCGTGAACTCGCTCACGTCCTTGACCTGCGCTGGCAGCACTACCAGCGACTGCCCGATCTCCGCCACAGCACGGACGTCCTCACCGAACTGCTCGACGAGACAGCGGATGACGACCCCATGCGCCCGGAGTTGCTGGCCGCACTCGCGATGGCCGTGTTCCGGCAGGCCGAGACAGGGGGAGACGCCTCCAGCATCGACCGGAGCCTGACACTGATCAACGAGGCCCTTGCCCTGCCGCCACCGGAGCCACAGCAGACGGTCGTCTACCAGAGGCATCTCGCGGTGATCCTGCGGGCGCGCGCGGCACGCGACCGCCGGCCGGAGGACCTGGAGCAGGCCATCACCTTGCTGGAGAACTGCGTGGCCACAGCCCACGCCGACGGCTTCGGAGGGGTGAGCCAACCGCTGGGGAGCCTGGGCTTGGCCCTGTTGGCGCGGTACGAGCTGGGGGGCGCGGCCACCAGCGATCCGAACCAGGCCGACGAACAAAGCCGGACAGGCGATCTGGACCGGGCCATCGAGGCTCTCGCCTCGGCGGCCGCCGCCCCCGACGACAACGCATACGGCCGCGTGACCGCCCTGAAGAACCTCCTCCACGCGGTCGGGATCCGCTACACCGCGTCCGGACGCCCCGACGACCTCGCCTGGCTGAGCGACCTCGGGCGGCAGTTGCGCAAGGCCACCGAAGACGACGCGTCCATCACGGGTGTCTCGACGACGCGGCATCTCGCCGTGACCCTGGAGGACCGACTGGACGCCATCGCTGATCCTTCGACGCTGGACGAGGCTGTCGCCGTGCTGGAAAGGGAGTTCAGCCAGGCCGAACCCGGTTCCGCCCACGCCTACGAGACCGGAGTGAACCTGGCTCTGAATCTGTGGAGGAGCTATGTGGCCAGGGGCGGCGCAGAGGCCCTGAGGAGGGCGATCGCCCTCCTGGAAGACGCCGTCGCCCATCTGCCGCCCGGCTCCCGGGATCGGGCGGAGGCGTTGGGGATGCTGGGCATGTGCCTTCGTGACCGCTACATCCACGACGGTGTCTCCGCGGATCTCGACCAGGCGGTCTCCTGTCACAACGAAGCCCTTCCCAGCTATGACCCGGGCGAGGAGAAATACGCCGAGATCGCGGGCAACCTCGCCCTGGCCCTGTGGGATCGCTACGGGCGCACGGGAAACCTGCACGACCTGGACCGGTCCATCGCCCTGCTCGACACGGTCCTCGACAGCCCTCCGCAGGCGACGGTGCGTCTGACGGGCGTCCTCAACACCCTCGGCATCGCGCTGCGCGACCGATACCACAGCACACGTGACCCAAGAGACCTGCACAGGGCTGTCGAGGTCCATGAGCGCGCCTCGGACCTGCCGGCCGCCGCTCGCCTCACCTCCGGCGGCGTCCTGAACAACTACGGCGCGGCGCTCATGGACCGCTACCGCACCACCCACGACCTCACAGACCTCTTGCGTGCCGTCGACGTCTTCGAGCAGTCCCTGGACGTCGCCCATCCGGAGAGTCCCAACCGGCCGCGATTCCTGGTCAATCTGGCCGGAGGGCTGCAAGCCCGCTACGACCGCCTGCGGGATGTGAAGGACCTGGACCGGGCGATCGAGCTGACCGGCAACGCGCTCGCCGAGGCGCCGCCGGGATGGGTGAACATGTCGACCTCCCTGATGTCCCTGGCAACCCTGCTGCACATGCGATATCGGCAGTTGGGGCGACGGCACGACCGGCGGGCGGCCTTGGAGGCGTATCGAAAGGGCTGCCGTTCGGGGCTCAACGCCCAGGCCGGCGCCACCCTGCGCTCGGCGCGTTCCTGGCTGGAGTGGGTCTTCCAGGAAGGAGCCTGGGACGACGCCGCGGAAGCAGCCGGTGTGGCCGGCGAGGCGATGATCAGACTCTTCGAATCCCAGTACGGCCGGACCCACAAAGAGCGCTGGCTCAGAACTGCCCGGGGTATACCCTCCCTGAGCGCGTATGTGCTGGCCGCCAAGGAGGAGCAGCAGAAGGCCGTCGTCGCCCTGGAGAGCGGCCGCGCGCTCCAGATGAGCGAGGTCCTGGAGCGCGACCGGGCACAACTCGACGACCTGATCGGCGAGGGCCATGTCCGACTGGTGGAGAGATACCGGCGTGCCAACGACGCCTGGGCGGATCAGCTCCGCAGCGGGGAGTCCCGCGACACCATCGACCCTGATACGGCGTCCTTCGCACCGGAGCACGCACTCGAGCAGTCCCGCCGCGAACTCGACGAAGCGATCACCATGATCCGCGCCGTCCGGCCGGGCTTTCTCCGGCCTTCGACCTTCGCCGACGTGGTCACCGCCGCTCGCACCGCACCGCTTGTCTACCTCGCGACGACGAATGCCGGCGGAGTGGCGCTGCTGGTGCGAGCCGACGGCACGACAGAGACCGTCTGGCTGCCGGACCTCACGGAAAGGGATGTCACCCGCAGGGTGAGCGACCTGCGCCGGGCCCACGACGGTTGCAGCCGTGATCCGGCGGTATGGCGGGGCACGCTGGACGCCGTCTGCTCATGGCTGTGGGATCACGTCATGGCCGCCGTGCTGGACCGGCTCGGTCCGGCAGCGCGCGCCATCCTCATTCCCGCCGGAACCTTGGGTCTGCTTCCCCTGCACGCCGCTTGGACGGCCGACGCCTCACGTCCGACGGGGCGCAGGTACGCCGTCGACGACTGCTCACTGGCGTACGCGCCCAACGCGCGCAGCGTCAAGGCGGCCCAGGACATCGCCGACCGGGCGGTGACCGAGTCGCTGCTCACCGTGGAGGACCCGCGGCCCAGCAAGCAAACTCCCTTGCCCTTCACTGTCCCGGAGGTCGCCGCTGCCCGCGCCTGTTTCCCCACGGCCAAGGGCTTCAGCCGGGAGGCCGCGACCGTCGCCGACGTCACAGCGGCCCTTCCCGCCTTCCGAGTTCACCACTTCGCCTGCCACGGCATCGCGAATCTGAGCGAGCCCCTGAAAAGCGCCCTGATTCTGGCCGACGACGAGCCACTGACCCTTGAGGCCCTCCTGCGTCTGCGCCTCCTCGGCGAGGATTCCGAGGGAGTGCGGCTGGTGGTGCTCTCCAGCTGTGAGAGCCTCATCCCCGGACTCGAGCTGCCCGATGAGGTGGTCAGTCTTCCGACGGGGCTGCTCCAGTCCGGGGCGGCCGGCGTCATGGCGACCCAGTGGGCCGTGACCGGGCTGGCGACCTCCCTTCTCATGGGGCGGTTCCACCGGGAGCGCAGGGTCGACCCCGCCGTCTCCCCCGCGACCGCCCTGCGCTCGGCGCAGCAGTGGCTGCGGGACACGACGAACGGCGAGAAGCTCGCCGATCTGCGGGCTGACGACGTCCTGCCGCGCGAGGCCGTTCGCCCATGGAGGAGGGAGCTGCTCCGAAAGCCGCCGCACGAGAGGTCGTTCGCGCACCTCAGCGAGTGGGCCGCTTTCTCCCATGTCGGTGTGTGACGGCACCGCGATCATGGTCACGACCGGCATCGGCTCCCACGCATCGTCCCGCGTCCTGGGACCGGAACAGTTTCTGCTCCGCCATCAATACCGGCCCGCCGGGGCGGGCAGACTGAGGTGGTGGACATCGAACTGTTCCTCATAGCCGCGCGGCGACTCCATGACGAAGTGGGTGCCACAGACGTGCGGGAGCCCCTGGCACGGCTGATCCGAGAGGTGGAGGAGGCCGGGTCGCCGGAGGACCGCGAGGATGCCGTCGACCGGATCTACGAGTTACTCGCTCTCGACGAGCCGACGCGGAAACGCTTCGACGAACTGCTCCCCAAGGTGAAGGAGGAGCGCCGTGCCGGTGGCTACGGCGACCTCGCCGGGGATCCGGAACCGGTCAACGACCGCTACGCCTGCCCCAACGGGGACTACGCCTGGCCGATCCTTGACGTCGCCGACCCCACGCCGCCCCTGTCGACGTGTCCGTATGACGGCGAGACGTTGACCTTCCGCGCGGCCGGGGAGTGAATCGGCGGTGCTGGAGGACTTCTGGAAGGGACTCGGGGGCAAGTTCGCGGAACGGTGGCTGACCGCTCTCTTCTCCCCGGCTTTCGCCTTCTGGGCGGGGGGATTCCTCGCCTGGCTGTACGGGCAGGGGTGGTCGACGGTCGAGCGGCTGGGCTGGCTCGGTGCACTGCGGCAGTGGACGGCCGACGCGCGCGGCCTGCCTTTCCTGGCCCAAGCGCTGCTGGTGGTCGGCCTGTTGATAGTGCTGACGCTGTCGGGTCTGCTCCTTCAGCACCTGTCCCGGCCGACGCTACGTCTGCTGGAAGGGTACTGGCCTCCTCGTGCGACCAGCGTGCGGGAGTGGTCCAGGCGGCGCCTCAGCGACCGAGCCGACGGGGCAGCCACCCGGCTGCGCGTCCTGCTCGCCGTCCCGCCCGACACACGAAGCGCCGTCGAAACCGCGGAACTCGGCCGTCTCCGCGGCAGCTACCAGCAGGTTCCCCCACGGCCCGCGCAACGGATGCCCACCCGCCTGGGCAACGTGCTTCGTGCCGCCGAGCTGCGCCCGGGCTCCCGGTACGGGCTGGACGCCGTGACGTGTTGGCCCAGATTGTGGCTGCTGCTGCCGAAGGACTCCCGCCAGGAGGTGGCGGCCGCCCGGACAGGACTGTACCTGTCGGTACAGAGCTGGTTGTGCGCGCTCGTCTTCACGGTGTTCGTGGTCTGGGCGTGGTGGGCACCGGTCGTCGGGCTCGCGGTGGCCTGGGTGACGTACTACACGCGCATGCTGGCGGCGGCCCGTACCTACGGGACCCTGATCGAGGCGTGCTTCGACGTCCACCGAGGGCTGCTGTACTCGGCGTTGAACTGGCCCCGCCCCGCCAACCCTCGCGCGGAGTACGCCGCGGGGCAGCGCATCAGCGCATATCTCAGCACCGGCTCGCGGCAGACGAGCCCGACCTTCATCGATCCGCCGCCCACCATGACCGTCCTGCCCTCGTGACCGCGACTTCGCGGGAGCTTCGGGACAACAAGGCCCTCACGCCACCCGGGTCAGGTCGGCGCGGTGGACCTGGTGGGTCAGGGGCCGGCCGGATGCCAGCCGTTCCAGTTCCTCGACGACGGTACGGCCGAGGCGCTCCAGTTCGTTGCCGAGGGAGCCGGCGATGTGCGGGGTGAGGAAGACGTTGGGGAGACGGTAGAGGGGGGAGTCGGCGGGCAGCGGCTCGGGTTCGGTGACGTCGAGGATCGCGTGCAGCCGGCCGGAGACCAACTCGTCGGTGAGAGCGGCGTGATCGACGAGCGCGCCCCGTGAGGTGTTGATCAGCACACCGCCGTCGCGCACCAGCGTGAGCCGCTCGCGGTCGAGCAGGTGACGGGTCTCGGGAATGTCCGGCGCGTGCAGGCTGACGATGTCGCTGTGCCGCAGCAGATCCTCCAAGGAGAGCGGCCTGGCGCCGAGTTCGGCTGCCTCGGCGGCGTCGACGTAGGGATCGTGCAGCAACACCTCGAAGTCGTAGGGCCGCAGGAGTTCGAGGAGACAACGGCCCACGCGGGAGGCTCCGATGACGCCGACGCGCCGCCCCACGTTGCCGGTTGCGGCGGTCTCGGCGTGGGTGGGGTGGGTGTGGGTGCGGCGGAAGCGCTCGCGGTGCGCGAAGGCGTCCTTGCCGGCCAGCAGGATCATCGCGAGGGTGTACTCCGCGACGGGAACGGCGTTGGCGGTCACCGCGCTGGAGACGGTCACGCCGTGGTCCCACAGGGCGTCGCCCACCAACGAGCGCACGGAGCCGGCGGCGTGCAGGACGGTGCGCAGCCGGGGCGCGGCGGCGAGCGCCTCCGAGCCGAGGTGAGGGCAGCCCCAGCCGGTGATCAGGACCTCCGCGTCGGCCAGCGCGGCGGCCGTGTCCGCCGCGGCGGGGCCGGTGAGGTCGCGGAAGTCCTGCACGACGAGCGCCGGATCGAGTGCGGCGGCCCGGCGCAGCCGCGCCTGGAGCGGCGCGGGGAACAGGAGGGGGAGGTGCACCGGATCCATGGCGAACACGGCCCTGGGCAGCTGGGCGCTGGGCATGAGTCTCCTGAGGTGCGTGCGTGGGAAACGTTTTCTGCAAGCGCGTTCTACGGTAGGACCGGCCTGGAGTGGGGTCAATCGCCTGGAGTGGGGTCAACCGGCCGGGGTCGACGTGGTCAGGTCGACGTGGTCAGCTCGACGTGGTCAGGTCGACGTCGTCACGGCGGGTCGTCGAAGCGGTTTCGGCACCCTGACGTCCCCCGAACAGCCCTGTCAGGGGCGCGTGCGCCGGAATACCGCGCGCCGCTGTGGTGCTCTGGTGTTACCGGTGCACGAGCGCGGCGGCGGCGCGGTGCCGCAGTGCCGCAGTGCCGCGGGACTTGGGGCCTGGAGGGCTGGTGGGCAGATGACGGCAGGCCGGACGAACGCCGTGGCCGAGGACCGGCCCGCCCCCGTGGTCGGCACCCCCTACGGAGCGGTCCGGGGCCGCCACGAGGACGGCATCGCGGTCTTCAGGGGCATCCCCTACGCGGCGCCCCCCTTCGGACCCCGACGGTTCCGGCCTCCCGAGCCGCCCGAACCCTGGGGCGGCGTGCGGGACGCGGGCGACTTCGGGCCGACGGCGCCGAAACCGCTGTACTCCGAGGCCTTCGCGCAGTACCTGTCCGACCCGGTGGTGCCCGGCGACGGCTGCCTCAACCTCAACGTCTGGACCCCCGGGCCCGACCCGGACAGCCGGCTGCCGGTCCTGGTGTGGCTGCACGGCGGCGGGCTGACCAGGGGCACCTCGGCGGTACCGGTCTACGACGGACGGAACTTCGCACGGGACGGCGTCGTGTTCGTCTCGGTCAACTACCGCCTGGGCGTGGAAGGTTACGGCCTGTTCCCCGACGTCCCGGCCAACCCCGGCCTGCGCGACCAGCTCGCCGCCCTGCGCTGGGTCCACGAGTCGATCGAGGCGTTCGGCGGCGATCCCGCGCGGATCACCCTGGCCGGTCAGTCGGCCGGGGCGATCAGCATCGGCGCGCTGATCGCCGCCCCGCAGGCGCGGGGGCTGTTCCGGCGGGCCGTCCTCCAGAGCGGGCCGCCGGAAGCGCTCCCGCGGGACAAGGTGCGGCGCATGGTCCGCCGGATGGCGAACCGGCTGCGCGTCCCCGCCACGGCCGAGGCCTTCGCCGCCGTCGACCGCGACGTCCTGCTGCGCACCCAGGCCGAGGTCGGCAGGCTGAGCAGCCCCGTCCTCGGCGGGCCCGCCTTCGGCGTCGTCGTCGACGGCGACCTCGTCCCGCGCGACCCGCTCCAGGCCCTCGTCGACGGCGACGCCGCCCCCGACGCCGACCTGCTCCTGGGCTGGACGAGCGACGAGTACCGGCTCTGGCTGGTCCCCGGCGGCCTGCTGGAGCGCATCGACCGGCTCGGCGCCGTCGGGCTGGCCGGGGCGATGGCACGCTGCCACTGCGGCCACGAGGTGCCGCGCGGCTACCGGGCGCTGCACCCCGAGGCCGGCACCGCCGAGATCGTCGGGCAGATGATCACCGACCATCTGCTGCGCCGGCCGCTCCAGCGCCTGGCCGAGGCCCGCCCCGGCTCGTCGTACGTGTACGAGTTCGCCTGGCCGTCGGGGCGGCCCGGGCTCGGCGCCTGCCACGCGCTGGAACTGGGCTTCGTCTTCGACACCGGGGACGTGCCCGACGCCGCGAAGCTCGCCGGCGAGCACGCCCCGCGCGAGCTGACCGACGTCATGCACGGGGCGTGGGTGCGGTTCGCGGCGACGGGCGACCCCGGCTGGGAGGCGTGGGGCCCGACGCACCCGGTGCGCGTGTTCGGCGACCCGGGCGCGGACGCCGCCGACGGCGTCGCGTACACCGCCCTCGGCCCGCGCGACCGGGAGCTGGCCCTGTGGGAGAGGGAGGGAACCGACGACACCGAGGGCACGGCGCTCGACGGGAACGCAGCGGTGGTCGGGGGAGCTGCGATTTTTGACGGGGGCGGCGGGGGCGGCGGAGACGGCGGTGGGGCTGGTGAGGCCGGAGGCGTCGAGGGGGTTCCGGCCTCCGGTGGAGCGTCTGCCTCCGGCGGGGCACCTTCCTCCGGCGGAGCGGCTGTCCCGGTCCGGGCCCCGGTCGATGCCCCGCCGGACGGGCTGACCGCACGGCTCCCGCGCACCGCCGAACTCCGCTCGGCGGTCCGCCGCCTGCGCCGCGCGGGCGGGCCGCGACGCCGCTGACGACTGCCGCGCCAAGTAGCCCCGGCATTCTGCGAGTTCGCACGTCGGCACCGGCGGCGGCCCCCATTTGTCTCGCCCGACCCCCACCCGCGACCGGCCCGTTGTCGGCGCCGGGTGCGCGTCGAGCCCCGCCTCGTGCAGGGAGGTGAGGGAGGTGAGGGCGATGAGAGCCCCGGCTAGGCCGACGCCAGCGTCCGCGCGATCGACGTGATCGCCTCCGGCCCGACCCGGCAGCAGCCGCCGATCAGCCGGGCGCCCGACTCCCGCCAGCCGCGCACCTGTTCGGGGGCGAAGCTGGAGCGGCCGTTCCAGGCGCGGGCCTCGGCGTCCCAGGCCTCGCCGCTGTTGGGATAGACGACGACCGGCTTGCCCGTCACCCGCGCCGCCGTCGCCACGGCGCCTTCGACGTCCTCGGGGGCGCAGCAGTTCACACCGACCGCGATCACCTCGTCGACGTCGGCGGCGAGCGCGAACGCCTCCTCCAACGGCTGCCCGGCCCGCGTGCGGTCGCCCGCGACGCTGTACGACAGCCAGGTCGGCACCCCCAGCCCGCGCACCGCCCGCAGCAGCGCCTCGGCCTCCTCGGCGTCGGGCACGGTCTCCAGCGCCAGTACGTCGGGCGCGGCGGCCGCCAGCACCTCGACGCGGGGCCGGTGGAAACGTTCCAGCTCCTCGACCGTGAGCCCGTAGCGGCCGCGGTACTCGGAGCCGTCCGCGAGCATCGCCCCGTACGGGCCGACCGACGCGGCCACCCACAGCGGGTGCGCGACACCCTTCTTCTGAGCCTGCCGGGCCGCGTCCCGGGCCAGCTCCACGCTCAGCGCGAGCAGCCGGGCCGCCTCCGCGCGGTCGATCCCGCGCTTCGCGAAGCCCTCGAAGGTGGCCTGGTAGCTGGAGGTGATCGCCACGTTCGCGCCCGCCTCGAAGTAGGCGAGGTGCGCCTCGGTGATCGCCTCGGGCCGCTCGGCGAGCAGCCGCGCCGACCACAGCTCGTCGCTCAGGTCGTGCCCGGCGGACTCCAGCTGGTTGGACATACCGCCGTCGAGGACGACGGCACCGGAGACGAGGGCCTCCGCGAGGGGCTGGGCGGACGGGGAAGGGGTGTCGCTGGTCATGCCCCGACGCTAGTCGACACCCACCGCCGACGTCCGGATACGTCCACTCCGTGAACGCCCCGTCCGCCATACGGAACGCCGACACTGCGGGCCAGTCCGGCGGACGCCACACCGCCGCACCGCCGTCCGATGCCACCGCTCCTGCCCGGTCCGCGCCGCCGGACTGCCCGGCCCCAGGCGGCTGCCCCGCCCCAGGCGCGCCGCCCCGCCTGTCCGAGGGGGCCACCCCGGACCACCGACGCTGCCGCCCCAGTCCGTCCCACGCCGCCGCCCCGCCCGCCCAGCGCGCCGCATCACCCAGCCGACCGCGCTCCATCCGTGCCCAGCCGGGGCCACCGCCTCACCCCGCCCCACCTCCACACCGCCCGCCCCACCCCCGCACCCTGCCTACCCCGCGTGCCGGCCCCCGCCCCCGCGCCGCCCGCTCCTCCTCCCTCTCAGTGTTGCCGGGAGTGCGAGGCCTCCCAGGAGGCCCGCGGCCAGTAGGTACGGCCACCAGCTCAGGCCGTCGTTGTCGGCGGCGGTCGTGGTGTGGGTTTCGGCGGGTGCCGTCGTGGCGGGGGCGGTGGGGGCGGTGGGCTTCGTCGAGGGGGTGGTGGCCGTGAGGACGACGTCGTTTCCGTCGCCGCCTCGGTAGCTGATCCGGTAGACGGTGTCGGCGAGTTTCACCTCGGCGCCCTCCCGCAGACCCTCGAAGGTGCCGTTCACCGTGGACTTTCCGGTGTGGTCGAGCACGGTGATCTTCCGGGCCGGGGTGAGGGCGGCGCCGCCCCGGGAGAGTTCGAGGGCGCCTGCCAGTCGGACCGTCCCGCTCACCTTCAACGGCGTTGCGGAGAGGACGAGTTGGCCCTGCGCTTCTTGCGTGTAGTCGCCGTTCACTGTGACTCCGCCTACGACCACCCCCTCGTTCCTCACACCGCCCCGGACGACCCCCTTACCGCTGAGCGTGCTCGTCACCCGGAGTGCGGAGCCCCCGGCGTCCAGGATCGCGTCCGCCGAACTCAGCTCGACGGCACGGCTGTTGGCGAGCGTCGCCCCGTCCCTCAGTGCCAGGGTTCCCTTCCGGACCGTCGTCGTTCCGGTGTACGTCACCGCCGAGCCGGTGAGCGTCGTCGTCGCGGTCCCCGACTGCACGAGCGAGCCGGTGCCGCCGAGCCGGGACAGGGAGATCGCCGTCCTGGTGTTGCGCACGACGAGCGTCCCGTCGTTCACGACGCGCCGCCGCTCCGTCCCGGTGAGCAGCGATCCGTCGCCGCCGGCCCGGCCGGAACCCAGGCGCAGCACCGCGTCCTTCTCCACGGTGGTGGAACCGTCGTAGTACTGTGCGGCGGCGAAGGTCACGTCGTTGCCCTCGGTCCCGGCGATGACGACGTCCCCGGCACCGGGCGCGGACAGCGT
Organism: Streptomyces sp. NPDC002328; assembly: GCF_042890065.1. NCBI lineage: Bacteria > Bacillati > Actinomycetota > Actinomycetes > Kitasatosporales > Streptomycetaceae > Streptomyces > Streptomyces sp. NPDC002328. Next base: position 194,319 of record NZ_JBIARQ010000012.1, read on the forward strand.
GTCGTGGTACCTGCCGCCGCCGATCGGTGCGCCGAGCGTCACCGGGCCGTTGTAGTCGAAGGTGAGCCGCGAACGCTGCCGGGCCGCCAGCAGGTTGATGTACACGGTCTCGGCGGTGCCCGGCATGAAGATCCTGGCGGTCGTGCCGTCGCCCCACCGCACGTCGGCGCCCTTGATGTTGGTGCCGCGCTTGTTGACGTTCTTGCGCGCGGGCGTCCAGTTCAGAGCCGGGTCGCTGAGCGAGGGGTCGGTGTCGCCGCCCCGGTCCGACCAGCTGTACTGCCCGGTCAGGACGACCTTTCCGCCGGGCCGGGACTGCACGTTGATGTCGCTGCCGTACTCGCGCTGGTAGAAGTCCATGCCCATGGTCACGGTCTGGCCGAGCGGGGTGTCCACCGTGAAGGTGCCCTGGTTGAGGATCTTGCGCACGTCGGGCAGCGACGTCGCGTACTCCGGGCGTCCGGCGTTGAGGCCCGTGCCGTTGTCGATCACGCCGGAGAAGGTGTGGGCACCCGACAAGTCCCAGGTGCCCCAGAGGAATCGAGGCTGGGTGATGAGTCCGGAGCCGCTGATGGTGCCGAGGTTGTAGGCGCTCCGGAGGGCGAGCCGCAGGGTGCCGTCCACACGGACGTTGTCCTGGTTGAGCCGGAACGCCGGTGTGCCGTAAGGGAAATGGCCGATGAGCCCGGTGGTCCCGCCGTCGCCGTACTGGAGGGTCGCGCCGCGCTCCACGATGACGGCGGGCGGGTCGGGGCGGGTCACCGTGACGTAGGGATGATTGCCGCCGAGCGTCCGCACGGTCTGCCGTCGGCGGGACTCCGGCAGCGTGAAGTCGCTGTCCTTGGTCAGGATCAGGGTCCCGCCGCCCCGTACGGTGAGGGTGCCCTCGCCGCTCAGGACGCCGTCGTACCGCGTCGTGCCGGGCGGCACGGTGACCGCCGTGTCGCCGCTGAGCGTCACGTCCCGGCCGGCGAGCACGTCCGCCGTGACGTCCCGGGGGCCGTCGGCCGCCGCCGGGGGAGCGACGGCGAGCAGGGCGGCGACCGCCGCGAGAGCGCCGGCGGCCGCTGTTGTCTTGTGGGTATGGCTGCGCACGTCGTCGGAGACGGACGGTGCGCTCCGCCGATAACAGAAATCCGCTCGCGAGACCGAGTCGCGCACGACCCGTTGACCGCGCCGTAACCCGCCCTTACCTTTTCGACGTTCGGATGACAGATCTTGTGCGAAATGCCGAACGTTTCTGTGTCTTTTTGTGTCCCCCCACTGGCCCTCCAACTGGCAGGGCCTACAGAGAGGCAGACCGCATGAGCCGCGAAGAAGCCTTCCCCGAACCCGCAGGACAGCCCGCCCGGCAGCCCGCGGGGACCGAACCGCCCAGCCGACGACTGCTGTTGAAGAGCACCCTGGCCGCGGGCGCCCTCACCGGACTCTCCGCCCCCATCGCCCACGCGGCGACCTCACCGGACTGCCCGCGCGCCGCCGACCCCTACGTCAACCCGCTCGTCCGCAACCGCGCCGACCCCCACATCCACCGGCACACCGACGGCTTCTACTACTTCACCGCCACCGCGCCCGAGTACGACCGGATCGTCCTGCGCAGGTCCCGCACCCTGCGGGGGATCGGATCGGCCGCCGAATCCGTCGTCTGGCGCAAGCACGCGAGCGGGGTCATGGGCGCGCACATCTGGGCGCCGGAGATCCACCACATCGACGGGAAGTGGTACATCTACTTCGCCTCCGCGCCCGCCGAGGACATCTGGGCGATCCGGATCTGGGTCCTGGAGAACAGCCACCCGAACCCGCTCAGGGGCGTCTGGGTCGAGCGCGGACAGCTGAAGACCGCCTGGGAGACCTTCTCCCTCGACGCCACCACCTTCACCCACCAGGGATCCCGCTACCTCTCCTGGGCGCAGCACGAGCCCGGCATGGGCAACAACACCGCGATCTGGCTGTCGAGGATGGCCGACCCGGTCACCCTGACGGGGCCTCAGGTTCGGCTCAGCACACCGGAGTACGACTGGGAGTGCGTCGGCTTCAAGGTCAACGAGGGGCCGTCGGTCATCCATCGCAACGGCCGGCTGTTCATGTCGTACTCGGCGAGCGCGACCGACTCCCACTACTGCATGGGCCTGTTGACGATCGACGAGAACGCGGACCTCATGAACCCGGCGAACTGGTCGAAGTCCCCGACGCCGGTCTTCACCAGCAACGACACCACCCGCCAGTACGGTCCCGGGCACAACAGCTTCACCGTCGCCGAGGACGGCCGCACCGACGTCCTCGTGTACCACGCCCGCCAGTACAAGGAGATCGTCGGCGACCCGCTGAACGATCCCAACCGGCACACCCGCGTCCAGCGCCTGGGCTGGAAGGCCGACGGCAGCCCCGACTTCGGCGTCCCCGTCGCCGACACCGTGAAGGAAGGTGCGTGAGATGAGACGCGTCCGCGCGGTTTTGCTCGCCCTCTGCCTGGCGATCGCCCTCGCCCTCGCCGCGGCCGGGCCGGCCCAGGCCGCGCCCCAGACGATCGCCAACGGCATCCAGTTCAAGGACACTTCGGGCAACCCCGTGCACGCCCACGGCGGCGGCGTCCTCAAGGTCGGGAACTACTACTACTGGTTCGGCGAGCACCGCAACGCCGACAACACCTTCCGGTACGTGGACGCCTACCGCTCCACCGACCTGAAGAACTGGGAGTTCCGCAACCACGTCCTGACCCAGGCGAGCGACCCCGAGCTGGCCACCGCCAACATCGAGCGGCCCAAGGTCGTGTACAACGCGGCCACCGGCAAGTTCGTCATGTGGATGCACAAGGAGAACGGCGCCGACTACAGCGAGGCCCGTGCCGCCGTCGCCGTCTCCGACACCGTCGACGGGAACTACGACTGGCAGGGCAGCTTCCGTCCGCTCGGCCAGCACATGTCCCGTGACATCACCGTCTTCGTCGACACCGACGGAGCCGGCTACATGATCTCCGCCGCCCGCGAGAACTACGACCTCCAGATCTACCGGCTCACCGCCGACTACACCGGCATCGCGAGCCTGGTCGCCGACCCCTGGCACGGCGGCCACCGCGAGGCGCCGGCGCTGTTCAAGCGGGGCGGCGTCTACTTCATGCTGACCTCGGGCGCGACCGGCTGGAACCCCAACCAGCAGCAGTACGCCACCGCCACCAGCATCGCCGGCCCGTGGACCGCCATGGCGAACGTCGGCGACTCGACGACGTACGGCTCGCAGACCGCGTACGTGCTGCCGGTGCAGGGCTCCTCCGGCACCTCGTACCTGTACCTGGGCGACCGCTGGGGCAACTCCTTCGGCGGGACCGTCAACGACTCCCGATACGTCTGGCTGCCGCTGGCCTTCCCGACCTCGAACACGATGTCCCTGTCCTGGTCGCCGGAGGTCACCGTCGACACGGCCTCGGGCTCCGTCACCGGCACGAGCGCCACGTACAACACGCTGATCGCCCGGCACAGCGGCAAGTGCGCGGACGTCACCAGCCAGTCCCTCTGGCAGGGCGCGCAGCTCAAGCAGTGGGACTGCAACGGCGGCGGCAACCAGAGGTACTGGTTCAAAGCCGTCGGCAGCGGCTACTACCAACTCGCCGTCAGGAACAGCTCGCTGTGCGTGCAGGAGAACGCGAGCACGGTCACCCAGGAGAACTGCGACTCCTCGGCCGCCGGCCAGCAGTGGTCGCTGACCACGACCGGCGGATACGTCAACGTCAAGTCCCGCGCCACGGGCGAGTGCCTCGACGTGAACGGCGCGTCCACCGCCAACTCCGCCGCCCTCATCACGTACACGTGCAACGGCGGTACGAACCAGCAGTGGACACGCGGCACCTGACGGTCACTCAGCGCGTCAGCCCAGCAGGTCGATCGCGTCGATCGCGGTCCCCGCGCTGAGGAAACCGGTCGTCCCCGACCCGCTCACCACGTCGATCTTCAGCACGTTGTACCGGCTGGTGTCCCTGAGCCAGGCGCTCGCCGGCACGCTGTAGGTGAACGTGTGGTTGTTGCCCCGGTAGGACCCGTTGGTCAGCGACCGCGTGTTCGGCTGGGTGGGCGGGGAGGGGACGGCCGACGTCCAGACGTCGTTGACGACGACCTGCGGACGGCCGTTGGCGTAGGCCGTCGTCACGCCGATGCGCAGGGTGTGCGCGGCGGCGGCCTGCGCGGCGGTGAGCCGGAAGTACACCAGCAGACCGCTGTTGACGTCCTTCCAGAGATAGCAGGGGAACCCGGAGGTCTCGCTGCCGCTGCCGACGACGACGTTGCCGGTCCAGGCGGCGGCCCGCACGTCCGACGGGTGCGCGTACGTCATCAGGTCGGCGTTCTTGAACCCGCTCGGCGTGCCCGTCCAGTCGTTGATCCGCCAGATCGCGCCCGCGTTGGACGGATCGTTGGACGACGGGATCGCGATCGTGTTGAGCGTGGTCGTCGCCCCCGCGGACACGGTCACCTGCGCGCTGTGGACGGCCAGTTCGCTCTTGTAGACCGTCAGCGTGTACGTCCCCGGCAGCACCCCGCCGATCGAGAAGTACCCGTCGGAGGCCCGCGCCGGACCCCAGTACTGCGCCGTCGAGTTGGCGAGCCCGACCGTGTACGGATGCGCCGTGCCGCGCCCGGTGATGCCGACGCCGGCCACCCGGCCCCGGCCGCCGGCGCCGACGTACCCGGGGATGCCGAGCGCGTCCGCCCACGAGGTGGTGAGCGTGCCGGGGAACAGCGCCGAGGAGGGGGCTCCGCCGTCCGTGAAGGCGATGACGTAGGGCCCCTGGAGGCCGAAGCGCTGCGCCTCCGTCTGGTTCTGGCCGTAGTAGAGGATCTCGTACAGGCCGCCGCCGTCCGCGCTCTGGTGGCGCAGGAGGGAGCGGTAGAAGGGGCCGCCGGAGGCCTTCTCGTGGTTGCTGCGCACGACCCACAGGCCGACGGAGCCGGTCGACCAGCCGACGTAGTCGTAGTCGATCACGCGCAGTCTCGAGTAGTGCTTGGAGCGGGTCTGGCCGTCGGACTTCGCGAAGACGTCCGAGGCCTCGATCGTGCTGCTCGTGTAAGTGTAGGAATCCGGCTCGTCGTTGAGGAACAGGCCCTTCTTCACCCGGACGATGTACCGGGTCGCGGAGACGGAGGCGTCGGCCTTGTCGGTCCACAGGTAGACGTTGTTCTCGCCGCTGCGGGCCGCGTAGTAGTGCCTCAGCGTGCCGTACGCGACGGAGATCAGGATCGTCGTCCCGGACTGCTTGACGGTGACGGTGGAGGCGCCGAGTCCGGACTCCACGTGCGAGTTCATGCCGCCGTAGCCCTGGTACTCGACGCCCCGATAGACCAGGGAGGTCAGGTCGCCGTTGGACTTGCTGACCTTGAAGACCAGTTGGGCGCCGGTGTCGACGACGTAGTGCGTGCCGTCGTCGGTGTAGCCGAAGGCCGCGGCGGCAGCGGGGACGGCGAGCGGGCCGGCGAGGGCGGCCGACGCGGCGGCGGTGACGCCGACGGTGCCGAGCACGAAGGCGCGGCGTCGGACCGGTCGTCGATCCTGGGATCCGGACATGGGGGTGCCTCCTTCGGGAGGTGTGGGGGTGCGGGTGTGGTGGGCAGAGTGACAGTTGAATCGATTTCGCGAAAGGGCTTTCGCCGACACGGAGTTGGCAATCGTGTGAAATGAGCCGGGGATCTAGAAAGCGCTTGCGGGAGGCGGTACGGTCCAGCCGCCAGGCCCTGTTGCCGTGACGGAGGAGCCGCAGTGAGACGTTTCACCCCAGCCGTGCTGGCGGCGCTGACCCTGACCACCGCGCTGACGGCCGTGCCCGCCGCAGAGGCGGCGCAGTCCGCCCCCGGCCGCCCCCCGGTCCTCGGCATCGCCGACTGCGCCGACGGCACCTGCCATTTCGACGTCCCGGCCGGCATGTACGACGTGACGGTCCTCCTCGGCGGCGACGCGGCGTCGAGCACCGCGATCAGCGGCGAGACCTGGCGCGCCCTGCTCCCGGAGACCGCCGTCCCGGCGGGCCGGCAGATCGCGCGCAGCTTCACGGTGAACGTCCGCACCCCCGAAGGAGAGCCGACCGGCCCCGCCGGAACCCCCGGCCTCGACCTCGTGCTCGGCGGCTCCGCCCCCGCCCTCGCCGGCATCAGGGTCACGCCCGCCCGGCACACCCGGCAGATCTTCCTGATCGGCGACTCCACCGTCTGCGACCAGCCCGGCGAACCGTACGCCGGCTGGGGCCAACAGCTCCCGCAGTACCTGCGCAAGGGCGTCTCGGTCGCCAACTACGCCGATTCCGGGGAGAGTACGGTCACCTACCTGGGGAACCCGCAGCTGTGGGCCACCGTGCAGCCGCAGATCCGCCGCGGTGACCTGGTACTGATCCAGCTCGCCCACAACGACAAGACCACCGACGAGGCGACGTACCGGGCGAACCTGGAGACGCTGGTGGCGGGCGTCCGGGCCGAGGGCGGCAAGCCGGTCCTCGTCACCCCGATCGTGCGCCGCTGGTTCAACGCCGACGGCACGCTGAACAACGGCACGGCCTTGCTGGTCAACGGCCTCGGCGTGGACCACCCGGCCGTGATCCGCGCGGTCGCCGCCGAGCGGGGCGTCCCGCTGATCGACCTCACGGCGAAGACCAAGGCGCTGGTGGAGTCGCTGGGCGTGGAGGGCTCCAAGGTGCTGTACCTGTACAACGAGAAGCGGGACAACACGCACACGTCCGTGCACGGCGCCACGGTCTACGCGGGCCTGGTCCGCGACGGACTCGCCGCCCTGCATCTGGTGCCGAAGGGCGCCGTGCGGGTGCAATGAGCCCCTGGGGGCGCCCCGACCGGAACCGGGGCGCCCTCAGGCCCTGCCTCCGCCGCCCCTGCCCATGCTCCTGCCCCTGCCAGTGCTCCGCCGTCGTCCCGTTCCTGTCGCGAACTGGGCGTCCACGCAACGCCGTTGTCCCGCCGCCGTCCCGCCGATGTCCCGCCGTGCTCCCCGAGGAAGCGACCGCCGATGCACCTCCCTCCGCCCGACCGCGCCCTCAGCCCCCGCACCGGCTACACCCGCGTCCACTGGGAGGCGGCGGCCGACGCCCTCCTCGCCGCGGTGGAGCCGTACGCCACCGAGGACCGCGCGCTCTACCACTTCCCCGGCGACCGGGAGAGCTGGTCGGGCCGTCTCTCCGACGGCCTGGAGGGGTACGCCCGCACCCTCCTCCTCGCCGCCTTCCGCCGCGACGAGACGGCCCTGGAGCGCTACGCCGACGGCCTCGCGGCCGGTGTGTCCGGCGTGTGGCCCCGCATCACGGACCGCAGCCAGCCGCTCGTCGAGGCGGCGTCGATCGCCCTCGCCCTGCGGCTCACCAGACAGTCCCTGTGGGACCGGCTGGACGACGGCGTACGGCAGCGGGCCGCGGCCTGGCTGGGCGAGGCGCTGACCGCCGAACCCTGGGCGTGCAACTGGGAGTTGTTCCCCGTCACCGTGGGCGGCTTCCTCCAGTCGGTCGGCCATGAGCCGGACGCCTCCCGCAGGGCGGTCGACCGGGGTCTCGAACGGATCGAGCAGTGGTACGTCGGCGACGGCTGGTACACCGACGGCGTCGGCCGCGGCTTCGACTACTACAACGGCTGGGCCATGCACCTCTATCCGGTGCTGCACGCCTGGCTCGCGGACGACACCCGGCTGCTCGACCTGTACGGGGGCCGCCTGTCGAGGCATCTCACCGACTACGCCCGCCTGTTCGGCGGCGACGGCGCCCCCCTGCACCAGGGCCGCTCGCTCACCTACCGCTTCGCGACCACGGCCCCCCTCTGGCTGGGCGCCCTGACCGGCCGCACCCCGCTGGCCCCCGGCGAGACCCGACGGCTGGCCTCGGGCGCGCTGAAGTACTTCCTGGACCGGGGCGCGGTCGATGCCCGCGGACTGCTCACCCTCGGCTGGCACGGCCCCGACTCCGCCGTACTGCAAGGCTATTCGGGACCGGCGTCCCCGTACTGGGCGAGCAAGGGCTTCATCGGCCTGCTCCTCCCCCCGGAGCACGAGGTGTGGACGGCGGTTGAGGAACCGGGGCCGACGGAGCGCGGGGACGCGGTCACCTCCGTCCACCCGCCCAACTGGCTGTTGCAGACGACCGGTTCGGACGGACTGGTGCGGCTGCACAACCACGGCAGTGAGGACGTGCGGTACGACCCGCACTACACGCGGTTCGCCTACTCGACCGTGACGCGCCCCCGGACCGGCACGCCCCCGGACAACTCCGTTCTCGTCGGCGGTGACGCACACCGCGAGGGCATCGTCCCGCTGGGCGTGGGGGAGGGGTGGGCGGCCTCCCGGCACGCGGTGGACTCCGGGGCCGAGGTCACCAGCCTGGTCGTGGCGGACGGCGCGGTGGAGGTGCGCGCCCATCTGGTGGCGGGCGCGGCCTCCGGCACGGAGGTGCGGATCACGGGGTGGGCGCCGGAGGGGGGACCGCGGGCCGAACTGCTTCCCGCGCACGGTCTGTCGGGCACGTCCTCGCTGTCCGGGACGACGGACGACGGTCCCGCGACCCTCTTCGTCGCCCTGGCCCGCCTCACCGCCGAGGCCGATCCCCCGCCCCTGACGGACCTGGTGTCCGTCTCCGTGTCGGCGGAGGGGCTGAACTCCCATGAACTGACCGTCCGTTGGTTGACGGGAACGGTGGCCCGGTTCCGGTTCACCGCTTCGGCGGAACGGTCCGCGACACCCTCCTGGTCGGTGGCGCCGCACTGAGCCTCGCCGCTCCGATACCTCGTTGCCCGGGGTGATCACGTGCACGAGAATCCCCGGCATGACATCGAGAATCCGGCATGTGACGATCGACAGTTCCGACGCCTACGCCCTCGCGAGTTTCTGGTCCGAGGTCTTCGGCGAGCCTCTCGCCGCGGACGACAATCCGGGGGACCCGGAGGCGTTGATCGAGGGGGCGGGGCTGCTCTTCGTCACCGTCCCGGAGAAGAAGACGGTCAAGAACCGCGTCCATCTCGACCTCCAGCCGCAGGACCGCACCCGCGACGAGGAGGTCGACCGACTGCTCGCCCTGGGCGCCACCCTGGTCGACGACCACCGCAAGCCCGACGGCACCGGCTGGGCGCTCCTCGCCGACCCGGAGGGCAACGAGTTCTGCGTGGAGCGCAGCGCGGCGGAGCGAGCGGCTAGCTGACGGACGGGGCGGCCTCAGCTCTCGCGCGGCCAGTGGGTCAGGGCGATGTGCAGCGCGTCGATCGCCTTGTCCCACGACCGCCGCACGTCCCGGGGCGCGCCGAAGCCGCCGCCCGCCTCCAGGGCGCAGTACCCGTGGAAGGTGCTGCGCAGCAGGCGCACGGCGTCGGTGAGGTCGGGCTCCTCCAGGCCGTAGGCGCGGAGCACCCCGTAGGTGATCTCGGCGGTGCGGCGGAAGGCGGGGGCGTCTGCGACGAGGTCCTGGTCGACGGGGATCTGGGTGGCCGCGTACCGCCCCGGATGCCGTAGCGCGTACTCCCGGTAGGCCTCCGCGAACGCGGCAAGCGCGTCCTTGCCGGCCCGCCCGGCGACGGCCGCGGCGATCCGGTCGATCATCTCGCCCCCGGCGAGCAGCGCGACCCGGGTCCGCAGGTCCTGGAGACTGCGGACGTGCGAGTACAGGCTCGCGTCCTTCACCCCGAAGCGGCGGGCCAGCGCGGAGACGGTGACCTGGTCGAAGCCGACTTCGTCGGCGAGGTCGGCGGCGGCCGCGACCAGACGGTCGGGCGTGAGGCCGGCTCGGGGCATGGTGGCCTCGCTTGTCCCGGGTCCTTGAGAGCTAGGGGTAACCCTGAGGAGTGTAGGCCCCTGGTGATCGCGCGACCGGGCATGTGATCATGTTGGCTTCCTGTGTGAGAACGATGTGAGCGTCTTGTGCGCAATAGGGAAGGCACGCGTGGCTGGCAGATCCCCTGAAATGCCCGACGGTTGGCGGACCGGACCCGCTTGGCGGGAGACGGACGGTCGGGCCGGCCGGCGCAGGCCCGCGTGGTCGGCGCTCGGGGTGGCCGCGGCGATCGGTGTGCTCGTCGTGGCGGTGAAGCCCTCGCTGCTGCCCGGTGACCCCCTCGGTTCGGCAGGGGCGGAGGCCGCCGCCGCGTCGCCGCTGCCCGCCGAGACCGCCGCGCCGACCGACGCGCCCGAGAAGACGGACGCGCAAACGCCCACCCTGGACCGGCCGTTCGCCGGCTCACCTGCCCTGCGCTGGGCCGACGGCGAAGCCGGCATCGTCCCGCCCGCCGCGAAGGCCGTCGGCTCGGTGTCCCAGGAGCGGGTCGGCAAGGCACTGGAGTTGACCAAGAAGCTGCTGGTCGGCGCGAACCTCGACCCGGCGACGCTGCGCGGTGACCGGCCCAAGGCCGCGCTGTCGCTCCTCGACCCCAAGCAGCCGGAGCTCCTCGACCACCTCGACGCAGGCCTGCGCTCCCCGGGCGAGAAGAACGACCCCGTGACGCTGTTCACCCGCTTCGACCCCGACGAGATCCGGGTGGTGGGCGACGTCGTCAAGACGCGCGGGCACATGACCGTCAAGAAGGGCAAGCACGCCGGCGTCGCCGTGCACGCCGACTACACCTTCGTCTACCCGGTCGCCCGCGCCGACGGCTCCCTGGAGGTCACCCGCACGATCGTGCGCCGCGTCCTCGACGTCGAACTCGCCGACCCCACGCAGTACCAGGTGACCGCCGGCCGGCTGCTGCTCCTCCAGTACGACCAGGAGATCGCCAACTCCACCTGCGAGGTCTACGACGGTTTCCTGCACCCGGAGTTCGCGACCGGCGAGCCCACGGGGCCGGCGCAGACGGGTCCCACCGTGGACCCGTACGACCGCAGCAAGGGCATCCGGGAGAACGCCTCCGCGAGCTGCGGGACGGTCTCCCGTGTCTGAACGCGCCTTTCCGCGGCCCTTGTCGCTCTGGGCCGCGGCGGCCCTGACCGTCCTGAGCGTGACCGGCTGCGCGGCCGGCGGCGAGGGGGAGGGTTCGCCGGCGGAGGGGAAGCGGCCGTCCGCGAGTCCGGCGTCCGCGTCTCCGTCCGTGTCCCCGTCCGTCTCCGCATCGTTTTCGGCGTCCCCGTCGCCGAGCGCGACCCCGACTCCCTCCGCGACGGCGACCCGCACGGCCGCGCCGACGCCGTCGAAGACCGCCAAGGCTCGGAAGCCGCGGGGATCGTCGTCAGGGGAGGGAGACGGCTCGGGCAAGTCGTCCGGCTCCCGTGGCGGCGGAACGGGGAGCCGGAGCAACGGCGGTGGCGGCAAGGGCGGGTCGGGCGGATCAGGCGGTTCGGATGGATCCGGTGGGTCCGGTGGGTCCGGTGGGTCCGGTGGGTCCGCGTCGATCCCGCAGAACCCCAACCGAGGCCCGAACCCTCCGCCCGCCCCTCCCCGCCCGTCCCCCGTGCCCGAGTGGACGCCGCATTCGCGGTAGCCGGCCCGGTCTCAGCCGATGGGCGCGTACACCACGCCCAGCTTGTCCACCTCGTCACCCGCGCGGCCGGTGAAGCCGACGATCTGCCAGCCGGCCGGCGCGGTGAAGGTCTTCGTGTCCGAGGTCGCGGTGCCGGCCGACAGCGTGCGGGCCTTGTCGGTCGTGAAGGAGGCCGAGAAGATCCGCGTACGACCGTTCCGCTGACCCTGCGTCAGCTCGACGGACGTGAGGTGCTCGCCCGCCGCGAGGGTGAGGGAGGTCGCCGTGCCGCCGGTGCCGCCGTGGGTCAGGGTGACGCCGCCGTCGTGGGTCAGCGAGACGCCGTCGAGACGGGAGCCGCCGCGCAGGGTCAGCGTGCGGGGGGCGGGGGCGGCCGGCAGGTCGTCCGCGTCGTTGAACGCGGTGCCGTGCGGGCCGCCGAAGAAGTCGCTCGCCTTGAGGGCCGAGTTGAGGGTGTAGGAGAAGTCGACGGTGTGCGGGAAGTGGTCCGACAGGTTGGCGCCGGCGGAGTCCAGGAACGACGCCCACTCGTTGTTGTAGCGCGTCGCCGAGAGCGAGAGCAGCTTGCTGCCCCGGTAGAAGACCTTGTCCACCACCTCGCAGCCGTTGGGTGGCGCGGTCGTGGGGCACACCAGTGCGTCCGCGCCCTGGGCCGGCGGCGCCCCGCCCTTCGCGTGCTGCACCCAGGCGTCCGTCAGACCGTTCTCGGCGACGAGGGTGCGGATGTTGTCGCCGGTGCGGGTGTAGCGCGTGTTGGTGTCACCCATCACGATCACCGCGTTGCCGGACGAGTTCGCCTGGATGAAGTCCGACAGCTGCTCGACGTTGGCGCGCCGGGCCGCCAGGGCGTCGTCGGTCGCGTCGGCGTTGGTGTGGACGTTGTACAGGTCCAGGTGGACGCCCTCGGCGAGCCGCACGCGGGCGAGCGTGAAGCCCTTGGGCGTCAGGCAGTTGGTGCCCGTGCAGGCCGTCCAGCGCACGCGCTCGAAGTCCTCGAAGGGATAGTCCGACAGCGTGTTGAGGCCGTCACCGAAGCCCGCGCCGCCGCTGGTCGCCGTGCGGTACGGGTGGTTGTCGCCCGCGTACAGCGCCGCGTGGTAGTTGAAGTCCTCCTGGACGTTGACGATGTCGTACGCCGCCAACCGCGGTGAGATCAGCGGGGTGTTGGTGGCGGGGTTGCCCGAACTGAGGCCCTCCGGGAGGCCGGCGACGTTGTACGTCAGGACGTTGAACGTGCCGGTGGCGGCGGAGGCGCTCACGGCGGCGGACGCGGCGGGTGCGGTGGAGGCGGAGGCGGGCGTCGCGCCGTTTCCGGTGGCGGTGAGGCCGGTGACGGCCACGGCGGCGGCCGCGAGGGCGCCGAGGAGTCTTCTCATGGTGGGGGAGTCTCCAGGGGGACGAGGGGCTGGGGGCCCGGAAGGTGAACCCCTCTCACGTTCGATGGCCAACAGTGTGATGGGTGAGAACGGTTGAGGAAACAGTGAGGGACGAGGTACATCCACTCGTCCGGCCGTAGCGCGCGCCGTGCCATCGGGGGAGTCGTGCGCCTCCTTTCGTATGGACTTCCGGGTACCGCACGGCGGCTGCGGGGCTGGGCGCGGCGCAGGTGCTAGGTCTGTCGCGTCCGTACGGGAAGACGCATGACGAGGAAGAGGAAGCGCATGAAGAGGTGTTTCGTGCTCGCCGGACCGGCCGCCCTGGTGGCGGGCCTCGGCGTGGCCGCGGCGGCCACGCCGGCCGTGGCGCAGAAGGTCGAGGTACGGGTCGCGTGCGGGGACGCCGGCGGTCTCATCGCCGCCGTGGAGGAGGCCAACGCGAACCCGCGGGGCGGTGTGATCACCCTGGGGAAGCGGTGCACCTACCGTTTCGAGGACGACCACGAGAACTCGGGGAACGCCCTGCCGGTCATCACCGGGAGCGTCACGATCGTCGGCCAGGACTCGGCCCTGGTCCGCTCCTCGCACCACGCGGCCTCGCGCTTCCGGCTGCTCTCGGTCGACGCCCGGGGCGGGCTCGCGCTGCGGGACGTGACGGTGGAGGGCGGGCTCATCGACGGTGACGGCGGCGGGATCAGGAACCAGGGCACGCTGCACCTGGAGCAGAGCACGGTCGCCGGGAACTACGCCACCGGCAGGGGCGGCGGCATTTCCAACGAGGGCGGGCGCGCCACCCTCGTCGACAGTCACGTCCTGACGAACGTGGTCAGCAAGCCCCCGCGGTTCACCGCAGACGGCGGCGGCCTCAACAACACCGCGACGGGCACCCTCACGCTCAGGAACTCCACGGTCGTCGGCAACGCCGCCGACGAGGACGGCGGGGGCATCCTCAACGAGGGCCGGCTGATCGTCGAGGGCAGCCGCATCGCGCACAACGAGGCCCGCGAGGACGACGGCGGCGGCGTCAACACGTACGGGCACGTCACGATCGAGGACAGCGAGATCGTCGAGAACTGGTCCGCGATGGAGGGCGGAGGCCTCGCCAACAGCGAGGACGGCACGGTGGAGATCCGCCGCACGTCCTTCGTCTCCAACCAGGCGGGCCGCGACGCCGGCGCCCTCAACAACGAGGGCACCACGCTGCTGACGGACAGCCGCATCCTGACGAATCGCGCCGGCCGCGACGGCGGCGGCCTCAACAACGAACAGGAACCGAACACGGACACGGCCCGCCTGACCCTGGACAACACGACGGTGACGAACAACGGCGCCACCGGCAAGGGCGGCGGCATCAACAACTTCCCCGCCGCCGAAGTAACCCTCAAATCCGGCGAAGTAACGGAGAACGAACCGAGCAACTGCGCGGGCGATGTCCCCGGGTGCGTCTAGGACCTGCCCGGCCCATCAGGCTCGCTCCTCTCGGGAATCCCGCCTGAACTGCGGGTTTAAGGCCTGCCGGAAAGGCGTCGCGGCCCGGTCCCGGGCACGCCACTCTGGCATGCACACACCGCGCGAGGGTCATCGTGGCGCGGTGCGCGGGCGACACCGTGGTCTGGACGCCCAGCGACGTCCATCCGGGACGGGACGGCGACGGCGGGGGAGCCGGCAGCGGGGAGCCGGCGTCGTACCGCCCCGTCCCGGGTGGACCGTGCGGCACCCGGGACGCGGCGGGACGCCACGGGATGCCACGGGATGCCACGGGCCGCGCAGCTCACCCCCGCCTCACCCGCCTCAGCCGTTCACCCCCGAGTAGTGCCGCAGGCTCCACCGCCACAGCAGCCGCGCGCCCAGGTACGCCAGTACCCCCAGCAGTGGGGACGCCGCCGCCAGCCAGTGCGGTACGCCGGTGTCGTGGCCGTGGCCGGTCAGCACCGCGGCCGGGAAGTAGGCGACGAACGCGAGCGGGAGGCCGAAGGTCAGGAAGCCGCCGACGGCCCTCGGGAGCACGTTGAGCGGGTAGCTGCCGAAGGTGCCGAGGAGTTCCTCCAGCCAGCGGCCCCAGTAGTCGGCGGCCGGGAAGCGGAGGGAGGCGCAGGCCACCACCGTGAACAGGGCGGCCTCCAGCAGCATCCCGCCGAGCACGGCGGCGATCAGGTACGAGATCCGGCCCGCCGTCCAGTCCAGGTCGCTGCGGCTGAGCGCGCCCGCCATCAGACCGGCCGCCACCGTCAGGTCGCCGATCGCGTTGGTCGGGAAGTACGCGAGCTGGATCTGCCGGTGCACGGGCATCGGGCGCACCAGGCAGGTGTCGATGATCCCCTCCTGGATGTGCCGGCCCAGTCCGTGCATCCGGCCGAGGAACAGCACGAACAGCCCGTGCGCGAGCATGCGCGTCGCCGGGATCAGCAGGACGTCCGAGCTGTCCCAGCCGCCCATCCCGGTGAACCTCGACAGCAGCACCGTCGCGAACACGATCACCGAGACCTGCCAGACCGCGCCGATCGCGATCATCATCAGGAACTCGGAGCGATACTCCAACTGGGCACGGAAGTTGAGACGCGTGACCCGCCACATGATCCGGACGCCGTTCATGGGCTCAGCCTCCCTGGGAGATCACGCGACGGGCGGCCCGGTGCCACAGGAACCGGGTGAACAGGCCGAGCAGCACGACCCAGGCCGCCTGGATCGCCAACTGGAGCGGTGCTTCCGAGAGTTGGATGCGGCCCACGTACAGCGACAGCGGCACGCTCAGCGTGGCCTGGAACGGCAGGAACGTGCTCAGCGTGATGAACCAGTCCGGGAAGAACCACAGCGGCGCGTACACCCCGGACAGCAGGTTCTGCGCGAAGATCAGGATCATCATCGCCGCGCTGTTGCGCAACGTCCAGAAGCACAGCTGGTCCAGAGCGAGCATCACGTAGTACAGCACCCACTGCCCGAGCAGCAGGCTCAGCGCGAACACCCCCGCGACCGCGGCCGACTCCGGCGGGCGCACCACGCCGGCCGCGAGACAGACCACGTATCCGCCGAGCGCCCAGGCGAACCCGTACACCTGCTCGCCCAGCGCGCGCAGGGCGTAGTAGCGCTGCGGGGGCAGCGGACGCAGGTACCAGTAGACGATGGTGCCGAAGTGCATGTGCTGGATCACCGTGTCCCGGCCCGCGAACTGGTCCAACTCCCGCAGCCGGGAGGCCAGTACGGCGAGGACGGCATAGGTGACCGCCTGGTCGCGGTCGAGGCCGGCGGTGGTGCCGGTCTGCGCGTACAGGCCGCGCCACAGGGACGCCACCAGCACCACCTGCACGGTCAGCCGCAGCAGCGCGGCCGTCATCCGGGGCGGTGTGTACAGCTCGCCGAGCGGGGTGACGCGCGCCGCGCGCCAGGCGTTCAGGACGGCCATCACGCGTCCCCGGCCTGCACGTACGCCGCCCGCATGACGTCCTCCAGGTCGGCCTCGTCGAGCGCGATGTCCGTCACCTCGTACCGTTCGATGACCGCTTTCAGGGCCTGGTGGACGGTGGGGGCGTCGGCGCCCTCGGGGCCGAAGACCACGCGCGCGCCCTCCCGCCGCAGCACCGCGACGCCCGGCAGCGGCACGACGTCGGTGTGCGGGTCGGCGAGGGTGGCCCGCACCTGCCAGGTGGAGCCGAACTCGCGGCGGATCTCGTCCAGGGAGCCGTCCAGGACGAGCCGGCCGTGGTTGATCAGCACCACCCGCTCGGCGAGCCGCTCGACCTCCGTCATGTCGTGCGTGGTCAGCAGGACCGTCCGGCCGCGTTCCTCGACCTGGTGCCGCAGGAACTCGCGGACCTGCTCCTTGACCACGACGTCCATGCCGATGGTCGGCTCGTCGAGGAAGACCACGGGCGGGTCGTGCAGCAGCGAGGCGGCGAGGTCGCAGCGGACCCGCTGCCCGAGGGACAGATGGCGCACCCGGGTGTCCCAGAACGACGACAGGTCGAGCAGCTTGTCGAACTCCCGCAGCCGCACGGCGTGTTCGGCCTTGGGCACCTCGTAGATGTCCCGCAGGATCGCGAACGACTCGCGCACCGGGAGGTCCCACCACAGCTGGGTGCGCTGCCCGAACACCGCGCCGATGTTACGGGCGTTGCGCTCCCGCTCCAGATAGGGCACGACGCCGGCGACGCGTGCCTCGCCGGAGGTGGGGGTGAGGATGCCGGTGAGCATCTTGATGGTGGTGGACTTGCCGGCGCCGTTCGGGCCGAGCAGCGCGAGGAGTTCGCCCGCGCCCACGTCGAAGGTGATGTCGCAGACGGCGTGCTTGGCGACCCGCTGCGGATCGACCAGGGAACGCAGCGCGCCGGTGAAGCCGGGACGACGGACGGTGGTGTGGAAGGTGCGGGACAGGCCTCGCACCTCGATGGTGCCGCTCACTCGGTCAACCTCCAGTGAAGCGCGGCCGGCCGGCTGGGGAGCCGGCCGGCCGCGGGAGACGTCATCACCGTGTCGGAATGTCGATCAGTCGGTCAATCGATTGATCGGTTGCGGGCCGATCACTCGGCCTGTGAGAACACGAACGAGAACTCGGCGGACCCGGCGTTCAGGAAGTACTGCGGCAGCGGGCCGGGCCCGCAGGACTGCGAGCCGATGCCGTGCTGGCCGTGGTCGAGGTTGACCCACACCGTGCCGCCCGGCACCAGGTCGGTGCGGTGCCGCGCGGCGTCCAGCTGCTCGGTGGTCCAGCGCCTGGCGGTGAACCAGAACTCCGGGTCGCCCTCGATCCGCAGCCCGCCGATCTCCGCCCAGCGGACGTCGGCACGCGCGCCGTTCTCCTGGGGCCGTACGTACGGCGTCTGAAGGCCGTCCACGGTCGACTGCCAGCGGCCGAGCATCGACGCCGCCCGGGTGTCGGGATACGCCTCGCCGGGGCCGCCGCCGAACCAGGTCACGCGGTCCGCTTCGGAGAGGCCGAAGCGGACGCCGAGCCGGGGCAGCGGCACCGTCCAGTCGCCCTCGGGGGTCACCGAGACGGTCAGCCCCAGACGGTTCCCGTCGGACGTCCACCGGTACACGGTCGCCAGGCCCACCTCCCAGGCGGCCGGCGCGACCCGGGTGCGTACCGTCAGCGCGTCCTCGCCGAGCTCGACGGCGTCGACGCGGTGCCGCATCCGGTGCAGGCCCAGCTTGCGCCACAGCGCGCCGTGCCGGATGTCCGACTGCCAGGCCGCGCCCTCGTCGTTGTCGGTGGGCGCCCGCCACACGTCCAGGCGCAGGCCCTCGACGGACACCCCGCCGATCGTCCTGAGCGCACCGGTACGGGCGTCGAAGGCGGCCGGGCCGAGGGTGATCAGCCGCTCGCCGACGACAGGGCCGTCGGTGGGGGCGACCCGGGGGGCCGGACGGGTGGCCACCGGGAGCTGCCCCCAGGCCACCTGGTGGTCCTTCGGCCCCCACGGGGTGTCGGCCGCCAGCAGCGCCCGCACGGTCCACTGCGTCTCGGCGCCTCGCGCGTCCGCGGGCGGCTCCGGCAGCTTGACGTCGGCCGACTCACCGGGGGCGAGCGAGGGCACGTTCAGGACACCCGACTCGACCGTCTCGCCGTCCACTTGGTAGGACCACTCGAAGGCCAGCGCCGACAGGTCCGCGAAGTCCTGCTTGTTGGTCACCCGCACGGTGCCGTCCGTGCCATCGCCGTCGATCGCGACCGGCTCGATCACCTTCTTGAACTCGACCAGCCCGGGGGAGGGGGTCCGGTCCGGGAAGAGCAGGCCGTCGCAGACGAAGTTACCGTCGTGCAGCTCCTCGCCGAAGTCGCCGCCGTACGCGTAGCCGTAGCGGTCGTCCTTGACGCCGTGGTCGATCCACTCCCAGATGAAGCCGCCCTGGAGCCGCTCGTGCGACTCGAACAGCCGCTGGTAGTCGGCGAGTCCGCCCGGACCGTTGCCCATGGCGTGGCCGTACTCGCAGAGGATGAAGGGGAGTTCGCGCCGCTTGTGGGTGCCGCCGTCGAGGTCGCGGCCGATGCGCTCGACCTCCTCGTGGGAGGCGTACATGCGCGAATAGACGTCCGTGTCACGGCAGTCGATGTCGCCCTCGTAGTGCACGAGGCGGGAGGCGTCGCGGCCGTGGATCCACTCGGCCATCGCGGTCAGGCCGCGTCCGGTGCCGGCCTCGTTGCCGAGGGACCAGATCACCACCGAGGGATGGTTCTTGTCCCGCTCGACCATGCGGGCGGCGCGGTCCAGCAGGGCCGGGGTCCAGCGGTCGTCGTCGACGGGGTTGTCCCGCCACTCCTGCTCGACGAAGCCGTGGGTCTCCAGGTCGCACTCGTCGATCACCCACAGCCCGTACTCGTCGCACAGGTCGAGGAAGGCCGGGTGCGGCGGATAGTGGGAGGTGCGGACGGCGTTGACGTTGTGCCGCTTCATCAGCAGCACGTCCTCGCGCATCGTCTCCAGGTCGAGCGCGCGGCCCTTCTCCGGGTGCCACTCGTGCCGGTTGACGCCCTTGAAGAGGACCGCCCGGCCGTTGACCTTGATCAGGCCGTCCTCCAGGACGACCGTGCGGAAACCGATGCGCAGCGGGACGCGCTCCCCGTCCGTGACCAGCTCGCCGTCGTACAGCCGGGGCGTCTCGGCCGTCCACGGCCGCACCGCCGCCGTCGCGGTCTCGCCGGTCGCGACATCGATGTCCAGGGCGGGCACGATCACCCGTCCGTCGACGTCGGAGTCGACGCGCAGGGCCCCCTCGCCCGTGACATGGTCGTAGGAGGCGTGCACGAAGAAGTCGAGCGCGCCGCCCGTCGGCCGGTGCAGCAGCGTCACGTCACGGAAGATGCCGGGCAGCCACCACTGGTCCTGGTCCTCCAGGTAGGAGCCCGCCGACCACTGGTGGACGCGGACCGCCAGCACGTTGCCGGCGGCCTTCAGCAGATGGCCCACCGCGAACTCGTGCGGCAGCCGCGAGCCCTTGAACTCGCCGATCTCCGTGCCGTTCAGCCAGACGCGGGCGCAGGACTCCACGCCGTCGAACCGCAGGACGGCGCCGCCCTCCGCCAGGGCGGGCCAGTCCTCGGGCAGGTCGAAGACGCGCAGATGGTCGCCGGTCGGGTTCTCGGTCGGGACGTGCGGCGGGTCGACCGGGAAGGGGTAGAGATGGTTGGTGTAGATGGGGGAGCCCTGGCCCTGGAGGACCCAGTGCCCGGGGACCGTGACCTCGGCCCAGTCCCCGGCGTCGTACCCCTCAGCGGCGAACGAGTCGTCCTCGGCGTCGGCGGTCTCCGACAGACGGAAACGCCAACTGCCGTTCAGTGAAAGGGATGTCGCGTCGGACTCGTACCGGGCGCGGGGCGCGAGGGCCCCGCTGCCCGGTGAGACGTCCTCGACGTAGTCGACGGCGGTGGCAGTGCGAAAAGACATCGGTCTCCCGGAGTTGAGAAGGCGTCAGCCCTTGATGCCCGTCTGGGCGATCCCCTGCACCAGCCAGCGCTGGAGGAAGAGGAACACGAACAGCAGGGGCAGGATGGAAATCGCGGTGGCCATGAAGATCAGGTGGTAGTTGACGGTCTGGTTGGTGGCGTACGACGACAGCGCGACCTGGACCGTCCATGCGCTGGGGTCCTGGCCGATGACCATGGGCCACAGGAAGGCGTTCCAGCCCGCGATGAAGGTGATCGTCGCCATCGCCGCGAAGAAGTTCAGCGAGTTGGGCACGACGACACGCCAGTACGCACCCCAGTAGCCGAGCCCGTCCACCCGCGCCGCCTCCTCCAGCTCCTTCGGGAAGCCCAGGAAGTACTGCCGGAACAGGAAGCAGGTGAAGCCGCTGAACAGGCCCGGGATGATGAGTCCGCGGTAGGTGTCCACCCAGCCGAGCGACGAGACGAGCACGAAGCTCGGCACGAAGGTGACGGCGGTGGGGACCATGAGGGTGGCCAGGACGGCGTAGAAGACCTTGTTGGCGTGCCTGTACGGGATGCGGGCGATGCCGTAGCCGGCCAGCGAGCAGACCAGGAGGATCCCCGCGGTGTGCAGGACGGCGACGACCAGGGAGTTCCACATCGACCGGGCGAAGTCGACCGTGGTGTCGTCGAACGGCTCGGTGATGTTGCCCCACTGGATCTCCGTGGGGAACCACTTCCACTCCTCGCCCGTGATCTCCGGGTCCGTCATGAAGGCGTTGCGGACGATCAGATAGAACGGGATCAGGAAGAGGAGGGCGGCGACGCCGGTCGCGATGTACAGACCGGTGCTGCTCATGACGCCGCCGCGGCGCCTGGCCCGCACCGGCTTGCGGACGTCGGGTGCCGTGGTGGTCACGTCGGGTGCTGTGGTGGTCACTGGGACTCCTCCCCCCTTCCGAAGCCCATGAGCTTGCCCTGGAACAGGGTCACGAGGCAGATGAGCGCGGTCAGGAGAAGCGCGCCCGCGCTGCCCGCGCCGTAGTTCTGGTTCTCTCCCAGGGCCATCTTGTACAGCTCGACCAGCGGCGGCATGCCCCAGGTGGCCTTGCCGAGCAGGATGAAGAACTCGTCGAAGGCCTGGTAGGCGGCGATGAGCAGCAGCAGGATCACCGCGGTGGACGTCGCGCGCAACTGGGGCAGCGTGATGTGGCGGAAGGTCTGCCAGCCCGGCTTGGCGCCGTCGAGGGCCGCCGCCTCGTACAGCTCGCGCGGGATGTTCTGGAGCGCGGCCAGGAAGAGGATCATGTAGAAGCCGGCTTGCAGCCACAGCCGGACGGTCACGATGACCAGCCAGTACCAGGGCGGATCGGGGTTGTCGAGCCAGGCGATGTTCTCGATCCCGAACCAGCCGAGGAACGTGTTGGCCATGCCGAAGCGGACGCCGTTGAAGATGGACATCTTCCAGATCAGCGCGGCGGCCGCGTAGCTGACGGCGGTCGGCAGGAAGAACACCGACCGGAAGAACGCCCGCATGAAACGCAGCCGGTTCACCAGCAGCGCCAGGCCGAGCGACAGCGCCCAGGTGGTGGGCACGATGAAGGCGGCGAAGACGGTGAACGTGACCAGGGAGTTCCTGAAGTCGGTGTCCGACAGGATCTGCCGGTAGTTCTCGAAGCCGACGAACTCGCTCGGCGTGACGGTGAACCGTGCCTCGAAGAAGCTGAGATACAGGCTCCAGCCGATGGGCACGAAGACGAAGATCACCAGGCCGATGAGGAACGGCCCGGTGAAGAGCCAGAAGTTGAAGGTGGTGTTCGCCCTCAGGCCCCGCCTCGGCCGGTCCTTGGAGACCTTGGCCGGGGCGGGCCGGGCGACCCCGCTCTTGATGGTGGTCGACATGTCGCGATCCGTCCGGCGGTCTATCCGAAGAGCTTCTTGAGCTCGGCGTCGACCTTCTTCTCGGCGGCGGCGAGCTGGGCCTTGGGGTCACCGTCCTTGCGGACGCTGTTCGCCACCACGTCGTTGATCGCGGCGATCATCGCCTGGGTCCAGCCGATGTTGTCGAAGTGCCCGAACTCGTTGAACAGCTTGACGCCCTCGGCCGGCAGACCGGTCTTGAGCTTGGTCGCGGACTGGGCGATGGAGGTGCGCGGCGGGATGTGGAAGCCGTAGGAGGTGGCGAAGTCCTCCTGATACTGCTTCTGTTCGATCCACAGCCACTTGACGTACTCCTTGGCCGCCTCGACGTTCTTGCCCTTGGCGTTGACGAACATCGACCAGCCGCCGTTGTAGACCGACTGCTTGCCGGCGGACCCGACCTTGGGGAACGGGAAGACGCCGATGTCGTCGCCGAGCGCCTTCTGCATGGCCGGCATGGCCCACATGCCGCACCACTGGATCGCCGTCAGGCCCTGGACGAAGGCCGACGGGTCCCACCAGTCGGTGGGGGCGCCGAGCAGCAGGTTGCCGCTGGTGAACAGCGAGCGCAGCTGCTTCAGGCCGTCGGCGACGGCGTCGGTGTTGAAGGCGGGCTTGTTGTCCGCGGTGAGGGTGTCGGCTCCGGCCGACCAGATCAGCGGACTCTGCACCGGGGTGATGTCGTTGCCGAGGTAGGCGCCCTTGACCTTGCTGGTCTTCAGCTTGGCGGCGGCCTCGATCAGCTCCTCCAGAGTCGTCGGCACCTGGACGTTCGCCTTCTCGAACAGCGAGGGCCGGTAGAAGAAGAACTGCGGGTCGTCGATCATCCGGACGCCGTATATCTTCCCGTCGACCGTGTGCGAGGTGATGTCGGCCTGGTTGAAGTCGGACTTGACCGGCTCGATGATGTCGGTCAGGTCCGCCACCTGCCCGCTCTTGACGAGCTGGATCTGCGGGTGGAACTCGAAGACGTCCGGCGCGTTCTCGGTGAGCAGCGCGGGGAACAGCTTCTGGTCGAAGTTGTTGCCGGTGATCCACTGCGTCGTCACGTTGGCCTTGTCGTACGCCTTGGCGTACTTCTTGACGGCCTGCTCGACGCCGGCCTCGCCGTACGCGTGGAAGTACTGCACCAGGTTGGTGCCCGAACCCCCGCTGCTGCGACCGGTGTTGCCGCCGCAGGCGGCCAGGCTGCCGGCGGCTGCCATGCCCGCCGCGGCGCGGAAGATCGAACGGCGGGACCAGTTGCTGTTGCTCATTGCCGACATGCTGACGTCCTTGTCTCGAGTACGGCTGCGGCTCACACGGCTTCAGCGCCAGATGGCTCGAATGGCGTTGCGGTGCGGGACGTTAACCTTCGGCTAAGGCTTCGGCAAGGGGTTGGACGAAGTCTGCACGAAGCGTTGTGCGACGTTCGGGATACCGGACGCGGGGGGTGCTAACTCACGGCGGAATCAGGTCTGGTGGGGTGCCGTCTGCGCTGGCCGACGGCCTGGAGAGCCCCTTCGAGGGCGAAGGTGGCCGCGCCGAGGCAGACCGGGTCGGTGGGGATCGGGGAGAGGACGATCTCGGTCGAGGCCAGCGGCCGGCGCAGCGCGTGCCGGGAGACGGCCTCACGGACCTCGTGCAGGAGCGGTTCGCCGAGGCGCACCGCGACCCAGCTGCTCAGCACGACGACTTCGGGGTTGAGCAGGTTGACCAGGTCGGCGATGCCCGCCGCCAGGTAACGGGCGGTGTCGCGGACCACCTTGACGGCCACCGGGTCGTGCGCGGCGACCGCGCGGGCCAGGGCGGCGATGGTCGCCGTCTGGTCCTCGGGGTGCAACAGGGCGCTGTCGGGGCTGAGTTCACGCAGGTTCTGCATGATGCCGGGCGCGCCGACGTACGTCTCCACGCAGCCGTGGTTGCCGCAGTGGCACAGCCGTCCGTCGAGCACGAGCGTGGTGTGCCCCCACTCGCCGGCGCTGTTGCTGACCCCGCGGTGCAGTCCGCCGCCCAGGACGAGCCCGGCGCCGACCCCGGTGCCCAGGTTGACGACGACGGCGTCCCCGTGCCCGCGCGCCGCCCCGAACCACAGTTCCGCCACCGCGCAGGCGCGCAGCGGATTGTCCAGGTAGAGCGGGTAGGCGATGTGCTCGGAGAGCAGGTCGAGCAGCGGCACGTCGTGCCAGTCCCAGTTGGGGGCGTACTCGGAGATGCCGGTGGCCCGGTCGACCTGTCCCGGCACGCTCACGCCGACGCCGAGGACGCGGGCCGCCTCGACCCCGGCCTGGGCGACCACCGAGCCGGCCGCCGCGGCGACATGGCCGACGACCTGCTCCGGCCGGCTCTCGCCGGGGCGCATGTCCTCCTCGGCGCGGGCCAGCACGTTCAGCGCCAGGTCGAACAGCTCGACATGGACGTACGTCTCCGCGATGTCCACGCCGATCAACGCGCCCCCCGACGCGTTGACGGCGACGAGGCCCCGGGGGCGACCGCCCGCGGAGTCCTCGAACCCGACCTCCGTGATCATGCGCAGGTCGAGCAGTTCGCCGACGAGGGTGGCGACGGTGGCGAGGCTCAGGCCGGTGGCGGCGGCCAGCTCCTGCCGGGAGGTGGGGGAACGGGCGATGATCTGGCGCAGTACCTCGTAGCGGTTCGCGGTACGGATGTCACGTGACGTGCGCTTCACCGGCTGGGGCCCTCCATCCCTTCCGTGCGGGACTCGAGTGCGGGACGTGAGCACGGGACTTCCGTGCGGGACGTGAGCACGGGACTTCCGTGCGGGACGTGAGCACGGGACCTCCGTGCGGGACCGGCGTCGCGACGGCACCGGCGCGGCGTCAGGCTATGGCGTGGCGGAGAGTTCGACAAGGGGTTAGGAAAGGGGGTGTACAAAGTCCGCCGAGGGTGTGGCCGGTGTCAGCCGGTGAGGACGTCCCGGACGAAGGCGTTGGTGAACGTGCCGGCCGGGTCCAGCTCCCGCACGAGCCGCGCGAAGTCGCCGAGCCGCGGGTACCCGCCGCCCACCTCGGCGGGCGGCGTCGCGAAGACCTTCCCCCAGTGCGGTCGCGGCGAGAACGGCTCCAGTGCCGCCTCCAGCGCGCGGACCGCGGGCAGCACGGCCTCGGCGTCGTCGGTCCAGGTGAAGTGCACGGCGACCGAGTCGCGGCCGTACGCCGGGCTCAGCCACTGCTCGTCGGCGGCGACGGTGCGCACCTCGCAGGTCTGGAGCACGGGGGCGACCGTCCCGCGGATCGCGTCGACGGCGCGCAGGACGCCGAGCGCGTCCTCGCGGGGCAGCAGGTACTCGCTCTGCAACTCGTTGCCGCTGCTCGGCGTGAACTCCGCCCGGAAGTGCGGCAGTCGCTCGTGCCAGGGGCCCGGCGCCCCGAACTGCTCGGTGCAGTTGACCGCCGGCATCCCCGGCACCGGGTGCAGCGCCCGCGTCGCCGGCGCGGCCCAGGGGAACGCCACCATCGGCTGGTCCGTGCGCCGTTTCAGCCATACCTGCCGGAAGCCGGGCGAGCGCCAGTCGGTGAACAGGCTCACGCTGTAGGCGGCCCCCGCGACCGCCTCGAAGTCCAGCCCCTCCAGCGGCAGTTCGGTGAACAGATGTTGCTCGACCTCGAAGGCCGGCTCCAGGTCGAGGGTGAGCGCGGTGACGACGCCGAGCGCGCCCAGCGAGGTGACGGCCCCGCCGAACCGCTCCTCCCCGCGCCCGACGACGACGAGCGACCCGTCCGCGGTGACGATCTCCACCTCGCGCACGGCGGCGGCGAGCGATCCGTTGCGCACCCCCGACCCGTGCGTGCCGGTGGCGACCGAACCGGCCACGGAGATGTGCGGCAGCGAGGCCATGTTGGGCAGCGCGAGCCCGTGCGCGTGCACCCGCCGCGCCAACTCGGCGTAGCGCACCCCGCCCCCGACCCGCACCGTCCGGGCGCTCGTGTCCACGTCGATCTCGACAGGCAGCTCGCCCAGCGACAGCAACACCCCGTCCGCGCCCGGCTCGGCGATCCGGTTGAAGGAGTGCCCGCTGCCCAGCACCCGCACCCGCGAGCTCCCGGCGACCAACGACCGCACGGCCCCCACGGAACGGGGCCGGCGCACCTCCCCGGCGACGAAGGCGATGTTGCCCGCCCAGTTGGTCACGGTCTCGGTCATGCGGTCGCCTTTCCGAGGGGG
Source organism: Streptomyces sp. NPDC002328 (assembly GCF_042890065.1). NCBI lineage: Bacteria > Bacillati > Actinomycetota > Actinomycetes > Kitasatosporales > Streptomycetaceae > Streptomyces > Streptomyces sp. NPDC002328. The sequence continues at coordinate 220,562 of NZ_JBIARQ010000012.1, forward strand.
TTTCCCTGGTGAAACCTACCCTGCCGGCTGACACGAGGCCCCCCCGCCCCCACCCCCGCGCCGCCGGGGGCATACCGTGAGGAGTCGTACGCCTGAGCCGGGAGGAGAGACGATGGGCAGCCGTACCGCGCTGGTCGAGGATCTGATGGAGCGGTTTCCGCATGTTCCGCGGGAGGCCGTCTTCAAGGAGGACCTGCTGCGCGGGGGAGTGGCCTTCGACCCCTCCGCGCTCAGCGACAACGAGTCGGGCGAGGTGAAGCCGAAGTCGTACTTCATCTTCTCCTTCGACCACGGCACCCTGCCCGAGCTGGGCGAGGCCGCGCTCAGGCGTCCGCCGGAGGAGATCATCCTCACCGGCGGCCCCTACGACCTGCGGCGCACGGTGGTCTCCGTGCGGGTGAACCCGTCGTCGCCCTACCGGGTCGCCGCCGACGAGGAGGGGCTGCTCGGCCTGTACCTCGACGGCAGCCGCATCGCCGACGTCGGGGTGCCGCCGATGCCGGAGTACTACCGGCACACCCTGTCCAACGGGAAGTCCGTGATGGAGGTGGCCCCGACGATCCAGTGGGGCTACCTCATCTACCTGACCGTCTTCCGGGTCTGCCAGTACTTCGGCGCGAAGGAGGAGTGCCAGTACTGCGACATCAACCACAACTGGCGCCAGCACAAGGCGGCCGGCCGGCCGTACACGGGCGTCAAGGACGTGGACGAGGTCCTGGAGGCGCTGGAGATCATCGACCGGTACGACACCGCCAAGGCGTCCACCGCCTACACCCTCACCGGCGGCGCCATCACCAAGACGGTCGGCGGCCGGGACGAAGCCGACTTCTACGGCCGGTACGCCAAGGCGATCGAGGAGCACTTCCCGGGCCGCTGGATCGGCAAGGTCGTCGCCCAGGCGCTGCCCCGCGACGACGTGCAGCGCTTCAAGGACTACGGGGTGCAGATCTACCACCCCAACTACGAGGTGTGGGACCGCCGGCTGTTCGAGCTGTACTGCCCGGGCAAGGAGCGCTACGTCGGCCGCGACGAGTGGCACAAGCGGATCCTCGACTCGGCGGAGGTCTTCGGCGCGCGCAACGTCATCCCCAACTTCGTGGCGGGCGTGGAGATGGCCGAGCCGTTCGGCTTCACCACCGTCGACGAGGCGATCGCGTCGACCACCGAGGGCCTGCGCTTCTTCATGTCGCAAGGGATCACGCCCCGCTTCACCACCTGGTGCCCCGAGCCGACCACCCCGCTCGGCAAGGCCAACCCGCAGGGCGCGCCGCTGGAGTACCACATCCGGCTGCTGGAGGCCTACCGGGCCACGATGGACGAGTTCGGGCTCTCCTCGCCCCCCGGCTACGGCCCGCCCGGACCCGGCCGCGCGGTGTTCTCCGTCAGCTCCTTCATGGACAGCCTGCCCGAGCACGGCGCCCCGGTCGCCGAGGAGCCGGGGAAAGCCGTTCGGTGAATTCGGCACGGCTTTGAGTCGCAGGGCGGCCCGCGTCCGTACAAGGGGGTACGGGAAACCGGAACCGCGGGCATGCCCGCCCTGTGCTGACATCTGAACAGGGCGCTTGTCAGTTGTGCAGGTGACGTGAAAAGCTCTGCCCCTGCCGCGAGGTTCCCCCCAACTCCATTGCCGTCATGGTGAGTTGACCTCGCTTGTGGATGCAGGAGACTCATGCCCGACCTGCCGACCCCGAGGGACGCCGCCGAGGCCGCGCTCTTCTCGGAGTGCTGGGACGCCGTCCTGTCCTACGCCGACCTGTGCACGTCCGGGTCGACCGCGGCCAACCAACTGGCCCGCGAGGCGTTCGCGCTCGGCATACGCGAGGCCCGCGCCGCCGAGGACGACCCCCGGCACTCCGCCGGCCGCCGCTCCTCCCGGCTGCCCCGGATCCCGCTGCTGCTGACCGCCGTACGCACGACGGCCGCCGCCTGGGAAGCCGAGGGACAGGGCCATAAACTCGACCCCGACCTGCGCCTGTGGCTGAACTCCGACAAGGCCGCCCGCTACGTCGGACCGCCTCTGCTGCGCCCCGTCGCCCTGCGCGGGCTGCGCGACATGCAGGAGGCCGACGCGGCCCTGCTGTGGCTGGCGGAGGTCGAGGCGCTGCCGCTGCGCGCCGTGGCCCGTCGTCAGGGCCTGGACCCGATGGCCGCGATGGAGGAGCTCAACCAGGTCCGCGGCCTGTTCCGGGACCGCTGCCACCGCAACCACCTCGACGTGCCGATGGACGCGGAGTGCCGCAGCTACGTCCGGCTCCTGGACGCCGTCACCCGCTCGCCCGCCGCCGACACCCCCGACGACCTCTCCCGGCACCTCGCCACCTGCGTGGAGTGCGCGGAGGCCGCCGCCTGTCTGCGACTGCACGGCGGCGGCCTGCCCGCCGCCCTCGCCGGCGGGGTCATCGGCTGGGGCGGCCTCGCCTACCTGGAGCGCCGCCGCCGCGCCGCCGAGGTGCGGATGGGCGCAGGCCGCCCGCCCGCCGTCGACGCGGACGGCGAGCCGTTGGACGCCGCCGCGGGCCGGGCGCGCGCACTGCGCAACGGGCTCCTCGTGGCCGCCGTCCTCGTCTCGGGGCTGGCGCTCGCCGTGTCGCTGATGCCGTTCGGCGGCAGCGACGACTCCGCGCACGGCCCGGCCGACGGCACCCCGGTGGCCGGCCCCGGCATCCCCGCCCTGCCGACCGACCTGCCCGCCTCCTCGTCGAACCCGCCCACGGCCGGCTCCTCCGCGTCCGGCTCCGGCTCGCCGAAGCCCTCCGGCAGCGGCTCGCCCAGCGCGACGGAGAAGCCCGACCCCGAACCCCAGGGCACCAGCTCCGCCACCGCGGGCCCCGGCGCCGGCGAGAGCCCCGGGGCGGCGGCCTGCGAGGTCCGCTACGAGCTGGTCAATCAGTGGCCCGACGGTTTCCAGGCCACCGTCACCGTCACCACCGTCGACGCCGTCGACTCCTGGAGCGTCGGCTGGACCTTCCCCGACGGCCAGAAGGTCGACCAGATGTGGGACGCGAGCTTCTCGCAGAACGGCTCCCGCCTCACCGTGGCCTCCGCCGACTACAACAAGAAGGTCGCGGCCGGCGGCAGCCTCACGTTCGGCTTCCTGGGCTCCTGGCAGGCCAAGAACGCGCCCCCGCGCGACTTCACCCTGAACGGCGGGAGCTGCACCGCCTCCTGACCCCCCCGGCGCTCGTGCCCTCACACGGGCACGAGCCCCGGACTGCCCGCCTCCGTCACGAAGGACGCCGCCGTCGAGAGCGGCGCGCCGGGCGTCGTCACCGCCGGGACGGTCTTGAAGTCGGCGCGCGCCGCCTCCCGGCCCAGCTCCACCCGGACATAGCCGCGCCGCCCGTCGTAGAACCGGAGATGAGGGTTGGCCGTCAGATACGTCTGCCAGTTCGCGGGCCTCTGCGCGCCGTCCCGGCCGCTCGCGATCGACGTGGCGACGATCTCGGCGCCCAGGTTCCTCGACCCCGGATCGTCGAAGTCGTCCTTGATGTCGAAGGCGTAGCCGACGTGCACGTCACCCGTGAGGACGATCAGGTTCTCCACACCGGCCGCCTGCGCCCCGTCCAGGACCCGCCGCCGGGAGGCCCGGTAGCCGTCCCAGGCGTCCATCGACATCAGCGCCTGCGCGTTCAGGTCCAGCTTGCGCTGGGAGAAGCACACCTGCTGCGGCATCACGTTCCACAGGGCGTCCGAGGCCCGCCAGCCGTCCAGCAGCCACCGCTCCTGCGCCGCGCCGGTCATGGTGCGCGCCGGATCGTCCGACTCGGGGCCGGGAACCTGCTTGCCGTCGCCGTAGGCCTGGTCCGAGCGGTACTGCCGGGTGTCGAGCACGTCGAACTGGGCGAGCGCGCCCCAGTGCAGCCGCCGGTACATCCGCATGTCGGGCCCGCTGGGCAACTGGGCGGCGCGCAGCGGCTGGTGCTCCCAGTACGCGCGGTAGGCGGCGGCACGGCGCAGCAGGAAGTCCTCCGGCGGGCTGCCGTTCTCGTCGATCGCGCCCGCGTAGTTGTTCTCGGTCTCGTGGTCGTCCCAGGCGACCACGAAGGGGTGGGCCGCGTGGGCGGCCCGCAGATCGGGGTCGCTCTTGTAGAGGGCGTACCGCAGCCGGTACTCGGCCAGGGTGATCGTCTCCCGGTTGAACACCTCGGGCAGCACCCGGTCCGTGTACCGGCGGGCCCCGCCGACGGAGTCCACCGCGTACTCGTACAGGTAGTCCCCGAGATGGAAGACCAGGTCCACGTCGTCCTCGGCGACATGGCGGTGCGCCGTGTAGTAGCCGTCGTGGTACGCCTGGCAGGACACCGCGGCCAGGGCCAGCCCGGTCACGGCGGAACCCGGTGCGGGCGCGGTGCGGGTGCGGCCCGTCTCACTGATCCAGGAGCCCGTCCTGAACCGGTAGTAGTACGTGCGGCCGGGCTGGAGCCCGGCGATGTCGACGTGCAGGGTGTGGTTGTACTCGGGCCACGCCGTGGCGGCGCCGGTGCGCACGACCGAGGCGAACCGCTCGTCCTCGGCCACCTCCCACTCGACGGCCACGGACTGCCCGGCCAGACCCCCGCCCGGCTCGTACGGGACGGGCGCCAGACGCGTCCACAGGACGACGGAGTCGGGGAGCGGGTCGCCGGAGGCGACGCCGAGGGTGAAGGGGTCCTCGGTGATGCGCGCCGCGTCGAGTTCCCGGGCCGCCGCCACGCCGGTGGCGGGCACCTGCGTGGCGAACGCCAGCGCCGTCGCGGCGGCGCCCAGGGTGAGGAAGCGACGGCGGCTGGCGAAGTGTCGTGCGGCGGCGCGCAGTTCGGGGTCGTGTGCGGCGAAGGGCGGTGCGGGCAGCGGTCGGTGACGGCCTGTCTGACGCAAGGGGCTCGGGCTCCCGGTGGGCTCAGGGGCGTCTGCGGCCGCCAGGGGCCGGAGCCTGCGGACGGCAGGCAGGACGATGCTAAGCACATGAAGTGGGTAATTCCCGGTAGGCGTGACGTACCGTCAGAAGCACACGGTCACAAGCCGCTTGCGGTGCGCGCCGCGCACGGCGCACCGCTTCGGGCGGGCGGGCGGACGCGCGCCCGCCCGCCGGGACTTCGCAGACCGGGACGGAACCGGGACCTCAGAGATCCAGATAGAAGCGGACGGCCATGCCCTCGTCCGAGGTGTGCACGCGCACCAGGTCCGCCACATAGTGCACCAGCATCAGGCCTCTGCCGCCGATCTGCCCGCGCTTCGGGGGCCTGCGGCCGGCCAGCGGGTCGATCAGCCTGCCCCGGTCGCGGACCTCGCAGACGACCTGACCCGCCTCCGCCCAGATCCGCAGGATGCCCGTCCCGCCGCCGTGCACGACGCTGTTCGTCGTCAGCTCCGCGACCGCCAGCTCCGCGTCCTGGAGCCGCTGCCCGGCCAGGCCCAGCCGGGCGGCCTCCTCGACGGCGAAGTGGCGGACGTCCGGGAGTTCCTGCGCGCCGTAGGAGAAGGACGCGGCGTCCGCGGCCGGGACCAGCGCCTCGTTGTAGCGGTCGACGACGGCCCGCCAGTCGTAGGCCCCGCTGACGTCCTCCCGGCCTCCGGCGATCACCGTCGGATGGGTGATACGCGCGTCGGCCAGCACGTTCGCGTCCAGCCGGACCTCGTCGTACGGGCAGAGGATCGTCACGGGACGGCCCAAGAAGGCCGCGTTGATCAACGCCTCGTGCTGGGCGCACGCCGGGTACTCCACCGCGCTGCGCCCGGCCCAGATCGGCTCGCCGATGATCCGCACCCGCTCCTGCGGATGGGCGTCGGCGAAGCCCTTGAGCACGCGCGGGATGATGCGTCCGGGATTGCGGCCGGCCTCGGTCATGTCCAGGAACAGCACGTCCCGGGCGTCCGCGCCCAGTCCGCCCCGGATCAGCCCCAGGTTGGGCCCCGGCACCGCCACGGCGACGGGCTCGCCGGCGCTCAGGCCCTCCCGTACGAAGGACACCGTCCGCTCCGCGTACTCCTGTTCGGTGCGGTAGAACAGCGCGGGGTGCGCGAACATCTCGTCCACGGCCACCGAGGTCATCGCGGTGCCACCTCGATCCCGCGCAGATTCGGCCAGAACATGTCCAGCACCCGCGGCAGCTGCGGAGGCGGACGCTCGATCACGACCCGCCCGCCCGGCAGACTCATCGCGGTACGAGCGAGCGCGGACACCCCGGCCACGTCGACGAAGCCCACCCCCGACAGCTCCACGTAGGACACGTCCGTGTGCCGCCGGGCCAGCTCGGCCAGGGCGCCCTCCCAGGACGGACGGGTGGCGACGCCGATCTCGCCGCTGACGCATATCCCGGGACGACCGGACAACGGGCTCACCTCCAGCACGGCCCCGCCGTGCACCGGTGCGGGTACCCCCATGTCGTGTGCGGCATCCACACTCGCTCTCCTCAGCAGTCCGCCATGACCACCCGATCGGGTGGTCATGGCACGGACGAGTGATGGCCTTCCGGCCAGGCAGCCTACCGCGCCCGGTCGTCCGTTCGACGGTTTCCCTCGCCGGGGACCCGCCCTCTCAGCCGGCCAAGGCCTCCTCGACGGAGGGGTAGCAGGCGATGACGCCGTCCAGGCCGACGAGCTGGAGCACCCGCAGCACCGGCCCCTGGCGCACCGCCAGCCGCAGCCAGCCGTCGCCGGCCTCGGCCGTCTGATGGGCGGTGACCAGGACGTTGACCCCGGTGGAGTCCATGAAGGTCACCTCGCTCAGATCCACGACGATCCGCCCGCCGTTCCCGCCGTCGACGGCCTCCAGGGCCTGCCGGAAAGGGCCGCCGGTGTCGTGGTCGATCTCACCGCGCGGGCTGACGACGTCGACGCCGTCCACGGTGCTACGGGCCACGGACAGCCGCTGCGGAGCGTCCGGTCCCTGGGTGTCTGCCACGCGTTCCCCCCAAGGCGTCGATCGGGGCCGCCCACGGCCCACAGGTGTGCTGCCGAGAGATCTTACGGCGGGAACGCCGCCCGGGGTGTCGAGCGGCCACTGAATCGATGGCGCCCGATCACCCTCCGCCCCGGGCTGACGTCCGCTCAGCGGCCGGCCGGGAGCAGACGCGTCAGAGCGGCCCGCCGATCTCGCAGGCCTGGCACGGCGGCCGTCCGCAGGTGCACTGCGTGATGGCGTCGAGGACCTCGCGGTCGTGGTAGAGGCACTCGTCCTTGCACGTGTGGCGCGGGATGAAGCCCGCCACGATCTCGCCGGGCCACGGCTCGTGGCCGTCCCGGCAGCGGACGAACCGATCGGGGTCGGTGGAGTGCAGATCGTGCATGCTCGACCGTGCCTCCTCCTCCAACTCGCGCACTCGCTCCACCAGAGCCCTGAGCTCGGCGGCGATGCCGGAGTACCGGTCGGCGCCGGTCCTCACGTGCGCGGCCCGCAGCGCCATCGCCGCGTTGCCCAGAAACCTGCCGGCATCCTGAAGGTCGGTCACGTGGTGCATCTGAATGCCGGTCACGCCCCGGACCCACACCGCATCCATGCTCACTGATCCACCTTTCCGGCGTACGCCTGGTCTTCTTGCGGGAGATTACGCGCGGCGCCGGTATATCCGCACAATGAGAAAACAATCTATTTGCGGACGCTAAAGGTTTCACCCGCGTCCGTCCAGTGAATTGTGCGTGAATCGGCTCACAGCCGGGGTGGTGGATCTTCTGTGGAATCTTCAGGTGATCGCCTGTCCGCCGGACGCCATATCCACCGGACGCCGTATCCGCCGGATGTCATGTCCGCCCGATGTCATGTTCGACTTGTCGTTTCCGCCCGTGTCGGTCATCAGGCGACCGTGTAGGAGCTCGCTCCTGTCCCGGCCAGCCCACCGCCTTCGACGATCAGGTACTCCGGGCGGATGGGGCGCCCGTCGAGCCAGCACTCCAGGATCTCCCGCGTACCGGCCGCGTAGCGTGCCTGCGCGGAGAGGGTCGACCCGGACACGTGCGGCGTCATCGCCTCGTACGGCATGGTGCGCCAGGGATGGTCGGGCGGTGGCGGCTGCGGGTACCAGACGTCACCGGCGTAACCGGCCAGTCGGCCGCTGTCGAGGGCCCGCACCACGGCGTCCCGGTCGACGATGAGCGCCCGTGCGGTGTTGACGATGTACGAACCGCGCCTCATGGCCCCGATCAGCTCGTCGTCGAAGAGGTTCCTCGTCTGTGGATGCAGCGGAGTGTGGATCGACAGCACATCGACGGAGGACGCCAGCGAACGGGCGTCGGGATGCCAGGTCAGCTCCAGATCCTCCTCGACCTCCCCAGGCAGCCGGTGCACGTCGCAGTAGTGCAGCGTGACGTCGAAGGGCTTGAGACGGCGCAGCACCGCCTGGCCGATACGGCCGGAGCCGAGGACGCCGACGTCCATGCCTTCGAGGTCGTAGGCGCGCGAGACGCTGTCGGCGATGTTCCAGCCCTTCTTGGCGGTCACCCACTCGTGAGCCTGCATGTAGTTGTGCACCAGGGTGAGGATCTGCATCACCGCGTGCTCCGACACGCCGATGCTGTTGCTGAAGGTCACCTCGGCCACGGTCATGCCATGGGAGATGGCGCTCGGCAGGTCGACGTGGTCCGAACCGATCCCGGCGGTGATCGCGAGTCTGAGCCGGCCGGCCGCGGCGATGCGCTCGGAGGTCAGATAGGCGGGCCAGAACGGCTGCGAGATGACCACGTCGGTGTCGGGAAGCTCGCGGTCCAGGGCGGAATCCGCCCCTTCCTTGTCGCTGGTGACGACGAACGTGTGGCCCCGGTCCTCCAGGAACCGGCGCAGTCCCAGCTCTCCGGAGACGCAGCCGAGGAGGTGCCCCGGGGTGAAATCGATGGCCTGCGGGGTCGGCGCGGTCTGACCGCCCGGATAGCCGGTGATGGTGGGAATCTCGTCGCGGGCGTAGTCGGGAGGATAACCGCCCACGGGATCCGGATAGAGCACCGCAAGAATTTTCGCCATGGCCGTCCTCCACCTTGAATCCTAGTCGTGCGGGTGTCGGCGCTGCAATCCGTCCGTACTTGACACGGGGATTCACCGGACGTCTCCTTGAAGGTAGGAAATGCGCTGTGGTGTGCGCTGTTCGCCGGCGCACCGCACGCGGGTCTGCCGGCTTCCACCGTCATGCGGAGGCTGCTGATGGCAACCTATGAATATCTATGCGGCCGATGTGGGCCCTTCGACGTGAAATTGGCGATCGGGACCGCGCCCACTGCTTACGGCTGCCCTGTGTGCGCGGGCGCCGCGAGGCGCGTGTACTCCTCACCCGGCCTCACGCTGACCTCGCACGCGGTCGCCGCCCTCCATGACCAGGAGGAGCAGGCACGTGAGGCCCCGGCAGTCGTCTCCGAAGTGCCGTCACGCACAAGGGCGCCACGGCGCCCGCACCCCGCGCTCTCGCGGTTGCCACGTCCCTGAGGGCGACCACGGGGCGTCCACGCGGACAGAGGAGGTGCGTCCCCGTGGGAAACGTGGGACTGCTGTTCGTCGGCGCAGTGCTCTTCATCAACGGAATGCTGTTGCTCGGGAAGGTCGACGCCAAGGCGGCAGCGGTGTTCAACCTTTTCGTGGGCGCACTCCAGGTGCTGACGCCGACTTATCTCATCTTCGCCGCCGCCGGCGATTCCAGAGAGATCCTGGCGGTATCTGGCATCTATCTGTTCGGCTTCACCTACCTCTATGTAGGAATCGGCCTCCTCGCCGGTCTCGACACCACCGGCGTCGGCTATTACTCGCTGTTCGTCGCGGTTGCGGCCCTGGGGTACTCGTTCGTCAATTTCCGGCTCTTCAAGGACTACCCGTTCGGGGTCATCTGGCTCTACTGGGCACTCCTGTGGTTCCTGTTCTTCCTGTTGCTCGGTCTCAAGATGGACAGCCTCAGAATCTATACAGGCTGGGTCACAGCGATCCAGGGCTGGGTCACCGGCGCGATTCCCGCGGCACTGCTGCTCTCCGGCTACTGGGTGAGCCCCACCGAAACCGCCATCGCACTGGCGGTGTTCGGCGTGGTGGTGTTCGGCGCGCTGTGGCCGCTCACCCGGAATTCGCGGCAACCCGCCCCCGCCGCTTCAGCCGCCCAGGCGGCCGGAAGCGTGAGCGCGCACTCGTGACGGGACAAGAAACCAGGAGCTGTCATGCCAGAAATCATCTTCAAGGTGGACCACGGTAAGTCGATGCGTGAGCAGGACGTGCCCGGACACAACAGGTGGCACCCGGACGTCCCCACCGTCGCGATGGTGAAGCCGGGAGCGGAGTTCCGCATGGAATGCCGTGACTGGACCGACTGCCAGATCGGCGACAACGACACCGCCGACGACGTGCGCGACATCGATCTGACCATTCCTCACATGCTGAGCGGTCCGATAGGCGTGGAGGGCGCCGAACCCGGCGATCTGCTCGTCGTCGACATACTCGACCTCGGCCCCGTGCCGCAGCAGACCGGGGACGCGGCGGGCCAGGGCTGGGGCTACACCGGTATCTTCGCCAAGGCCAACGGCGGCGGTTTCCTCACCGACTACTTCCCGGACGCCTACAAGGCGATATGGGACTTCCACGGACAGCGGGCGGCCTCCCGCCACCTTCCCGGGATCAGCTTCACCGGCATCACCCACCCCGGGCTGTTCGGAACCGCCCCCTCCGCCGAGATGCTCGCCCGCTGGAACGCCCGAGAGCAGGCGCTGATCGACACCGACCCGAACCGGGTCCCGCCACTGGCGGTACCGCCGGACAGCACCAACGCACTCGCGGGCACGGCCACCGGAGACCTCGCCACGCGCATCGCCGCGGAAGGCGCGCGCACGGTGCCCGCGCGCGAGAACGGAGGCAACCACGACATCAAGAACTTCACGCGTGGTTCGCGGGTCTTCTACCCCGTACACGTCAAGGACGCCAAGCTCTCCGGAGGGGACCTGCACTTCAGCCAGGGCGACGGAGAGATCACCTTCTGCGGCGCCATCGAGATGGGGGGCTTCATCGACTTCCACGTCGACCTGATCAAGGGCGGCATGGAGACGTACGGCGTCTCCACCAACCCCGTGTTCATACCGGGCAACGTGGAGCCGAGGTACACGGAGTTCCTCACCTTCATCGGGATCTCCGTCGACCACGACACGGACACGAACTACTACCTCGACGCGACACTGGCCTACCGCCGGGCCTGCCTCAACGCCGTCGAGTACTTCAAGAAGTTCGGCTACAGCGGAGAGCAGGCCTACCTGCTGCTCGGCTCCTCCCCCATAGAGGGACGTATCAGCGGCATCGTCGACATCCCCAACGCCTGCTGCTCGCTGTACGTACCCACCGCCATGTTCGACTTCGAGGTCCGCCCCAGCGCCGCCGGACCGGTGAAGGCCGACCGAGGGCGGTGCGCGGTGGCCACCGCCTGACCGGACCCGGCCGCGGGCGCCGTACGGAGGGACCCCGACGGTTAATCGCTGGCGACGTGCCCAGGGACGGGGCTACGGTTTCCTCGTTCCCGGGCACGGTCGTGTTCCGTCGCCGGGGAACGGTGTCGGTTCGTCGAGCGAGCAGGAGGTGAGGACATTGATGACTGTCACGGTGACGGGCGCTGCCCGCATTCAGGAGTTCATCATCGTTTCCACCCCTGTGGTCTCCGGCTGACACCCACAGATCTTCCGCGCGCCGAGCGCGCCGCCGGGGCCACCCTGTGAAGGGTTCCCCTTGTTCAACGCTTCGCTCAACACGTCTTCTGCTGCTGATGCTCAGCATGCTCTCGCCCCCTACGGGTGGGACGACGGCTGGGCCGTCGAATTCGCCCCGTACGCCGAGCAGGGTCTGCTGCCCGGCCGGGTCGTCCGGGTCGACCGCGGGCAGTGCGACGTCGTCACCGGCGACGGCGTGATCCGCGCGGACACCGCCTTCGTCACCCCGCACGACCCCCTGCGGGTCGTCTGCACCGGCGACTGGGTCGCCGTCGACCCCGGCGGCAGCCCCCGCTACGCACGCGCGTACCTGCCGCGCCGTACCGCCTTCGTACGGTCCACCTCCTCCAAGCGGTCGGAGGGGCAGATCCTCGCGGCCAACGTCGACCACGCGGTCGTCGCCCTGTCGCTGGCGGTCGAACTGGACCTCGGGCGGGTCGAACGGTTCCTGGCGCTGGCCTGGGAGTCCGGCGCCCAGCCCGTCGTCGTGCTCTCCAAGGCCGATCTGGTGCCCGACGCGGACGTGCTGGCGCACCTCGTCGAGGACGTCGTGCGCACCGCGCCCGGCGTGCCCGTGCTGACCGTCAGCGCGCGGAAGGGGGAGGGCGTGGAGGAGCTCGCCGCGCTCCTCGGCCGGGGCACCACCGCGCTGCTCGGCGCCTCCGGCGCGGGCAAGTCCACCCTCGCCAACGCGCTGGCCGGCGAGGACGTCATGGACGTGCGGGCCACGCGCGACATGGACGGCAAGGGCCGGCACACCACGACCACCCGCAATCTGCTGCCGCTGCCCGACGGCGGCGTGCTGATCGACACCCCGGGGCTGCGCGGCGTCGGGCTGTGGGACGCCGGGCACGGGGTCGGCCGGGTCTTCTCCGAGATCGAGGAGCTCGCCCCGCGCTGCCGGTTCCAGGACTGCGCCCACGAGGCCGAGCCCGGGTGCGCGGTGCTGGCCGCCGTCGACAGCGGCGAACTGGCGGTCCGGCGGCTGGACAGCTACCGCAAGCTGGTCCGGGAGAACCGGTGGATCGTCGCCAAGTCCGACGCCCGGTTCCGGGCCGGGCTCCGCAAGGACTACCAGCGCAAGCAGGCGACGGGCCGGGCGGCGGCGCGGGCGAAGCGGGGGGAGTGGGAGGGGTGAGCAGGGGTGAGCAGGGGTGAGCGTCATGTCCGATTCCCGCTAGCGGTCCGCGCGTCACGGGCGAAGACTGTGACCCGTGACGTACGAGGACACCCGCGATACCCGCGACACTCGCGAGGCGGAGACGCGCGACCCGGACACCCCTGATTCGGACACCCGGGACTCGGGCACCCGGGACTCGGACACCCGGTACGAGGCCGTCCGCAGTCGGGACGCCCGTTTCGACGGCGCGTTCTTCTTCGCCGTCGAGACGACCGGCATCTACTGCCGGCCCAGCTGCCCCGCCGTCACGCCGAAGCGGCGCAACGTGCGGTTCTTCGCGACGGCCGCCGCCGCGCAGGGCTCGGGCTTCCGGGCCTGCCGGCGGTGCCGGCCGGACGCCGGTCCCGGCTCGCCCGACTGGAACGTCCGCGCCGACGTCGTGGGCCGCGCCATGCGGCTGATCGGCGACGGGGTCGTCGACCGGGAGGGCGTCGCCGGGCTCGCCGCCCGCCTCGGCTACAGCGCCCGGCAGGTGCAGCGGCAGCTCACCGCCGAACTCGGGGCGGGCCCCGTCGCGCTCGCGCGGGCGCAACGGGCGCACACCGCGCGCGTGCTGCTCCAGACGACCGGCCTGCCGGTCACCGAGGTCGCCTTCGCGGCCGGGTTCGCGAGCGTGCGGCAGTTCAACGACACCGTCCGCGCCGTGTACGCGGCGACGCCGACCGGGCTGCGGAGCGCCGCGCCCCGCACGGGCCGTACGGCCGCCCCGGGCGCGGGCATCCCGCTGCGGCTCGCCCACCGGGGCCCCTACCACGCGCGTGCCGTGTTCGACCTGCTCGCCCGGGAGGCCGTCGCCGGGACCGAGGAGGTGAGCGGCCCGGCGGGCGCACGGACGTACCGCCGGACGCTCCGCCTCCCGTACGGCACCGGCATCGCCGCCGTCGAGGAGCGGACCGGGTCCGCGCCCGGCGACGCCGTCCACCCCGGCGGCTGGCTCGACGCGCGGCTGCGTCTGACCGACCCGCGCGACCTGACCACCGCCGTGCAGCGGCTGCGGCGGCTGTTCGACCTCGACGCCGACCCGTACGCCGTCGACGAGCGGCTCGGCGCGGACCCCCGGCTCGCCCCGTTCGTCGCCGCCCGCCCCGGACTGCGCGCGCCGGGGGCGGCCGACCCGGAGGAGTACGCGCTGCGGGCGCTGCTGGGCCGGGCGGCGACGGAACGCCTGGTCCGCGCGCACGGCAAGACCCTGGACGCGCCCAGCGGCCCCCTCACCCACCTCTTCCCCGAACCGGCGGCCCTGGCGGACGCCCCCGGCCTCGCGGGAACGCCCGCGGGGACCCTCGCCGCCGCGCTCGCCGACGACGCCGTACGGCTGGACGCGGGCGTCGACCGCGACGACGCCCAGGAGGCGCTGCTCGCCCTGCCCGGCCTCGACGGCGCGGCCGTCGCGCGGATCCGGGCCCGCGCCCTCGGCGACCCCGACGTCGCGCCGCCCGGCGTCGCCGTCCCCGACACCTGGCGTCCCTGGCGGACGTACGCCCTGCACCACCTGCGAATCGCGGAGGACCACCGTGTACTGGACTAGCGTCGACAGCCCACTCGGGCCCCTGCTGCTCACCGCCGGGCCGGACGGGGTGCTGACCTCGGTGTCCGTGCCGGGGCAGAAGGGCGGGCGGAGCGTCCTCGACGGGTGGCGGCGCGACGACGGCCCGTTCCGCGCGGCCGAGGAGCAGCTCGCCGCCTACTTCGCCGGGGATCTGACGGAGTTCCGGCTGGAGACACGGGCCGAGGGCACCGCGTTCCGCGAGCGGGTGTGGGCCGCCCTCGACTCCGTGCCCTACGGCTCCACGACGACGTACGGCGAGATCGCCGCCCGCGTCGGGGCGCCCCGGGCCGCGGTCCGCGCCGTCGGCGGGGCCATCGGCGCCAATCCGCTGCTGGTCGTGCGCCCCTGCCACCGCGTCATCGGCGCGAACGGCTCCCTGACCGGTTACGCGGGCGGCCTGGAACGCAAGGTGCGGCTGCTGACGCTGGAGGGGTCGCTGACGCCGTGGCCTAGCCCCACACCACCGCCCCCATCCACGCGCCCATGATCAGCAGGCAGGTGAACAGTTCGGTGAGGATGCTGGTGCCGCCCGCGCGCATCACCGTGCGCAGGGACGCCCGCGCCGCGTCGGAGCGGCCGAGACGGAGGCGTTCGGCGAGGTAGACGCCGCCGACGAAGCCCAGGATCGCGCCGAGGACGGGCACGAGGAAGAAACCGAGGAACGCGCCGGAGCCCGCGTACAGCGCCATGTGGCGGGTGGCGTCGCTCACGCGCAGCCGGCGCGGGGGCAGGGCCCAGCGCACCACCTGGGACAGGAACAGCACGATCGTCGAGCCCACCAGCACCGCCCAGGCGACCGGCTCCGGGTCCTTCAGCGCCCACCACAGGACCGCGGCCCACACCAGCCACGAACCCGGCACACCCGGCAGCAGCACTCCGCACAGGCCGAGCAGGATGACCAGCCCGACCAGCAGGAGTTCCCACGCCTCCATCTGCCCAGCGTGCCGGACTCCGGTGCAGCCCGCAGGCCAGGGCGGGGCCGCGTCCGTGCGTGTGCGGCACGAGGGCAAGGGCGTGGGGCCCGGCCGTGACGGATTTTCCTGATGCCCCGTTTTCATCCGGCCCGTGCGGTGGACAATCAGGGGCATGAGCCAGCAAGGGGGAAGGCCCACCGGTCACGAGGACGACTGGTGGGGGGAGTTGTACGACGACACCACCGACGACACCGGCCCCGCGCCCGCCGCCGACTCACTGGAGGACCGCTTCGCCTCGGCGGCGGAGACGGTGCGCTCCGAGGGCGCGGGGGAGGGGGAGGCCGACGCCTCTCCCGCGCCCGCCGCCTCGTCGCCGTCCGGGCCGCTGCCGCCGGGCTTCGACGAGCGGCGAGCCCAGGGCGGCGCGCCCGCCGGCCGCACGCCATCGCAACGCCCGCGCGCCACCGCACCACCGCCCCCGGAACACCAGGACCCACGCACCCCACCCCCACCCGACGGCCCCGCCCCACCCGCCCCCGCCACGGCCCCGCCCGCTCCCGCCACGGCCCCGCCCGCTCCCGCCACGGCCCCGCCCGCCTCCGCCACGGCCCCGCCCGCTCCCGCCACGGCCCCACCCGCCTCCGCACCGCCCCCGCGCATCCCACCGGTCCCGACCGGCCCGCCTGCCGCCGCCATCCCCGCACCCGCACCCGCCCCTGCCCCTGCCCCTGCCCCCGTCCCACCCCACACCGCACCCCCGCTCGTCCCGCCCCCGCCGTCGGAGCCGCCCGGGGCCGTCGGAGCTCCGCCGCTCACCCCCCGGCCCGCCCCCACCCCCTACGTCGGCTCCCGGGCGCCCACCTACGACGCCGAGCCGACCGCGTTGCCCGTCGCCGAGGCGGATGCGCTCGAGGGGCTGGTGCCGGACACGGTGCTGGACGGGGCCCGGTACGGGGCCTGCACGCTGCGGGCCGCGTCCGTGCGGGGGGACTCCGCGCGGTACCGGGGTGAGCCGCGCCGCGACGCGCTGCTCACCGCCCGGTTCGGCAGCGGCGAGCACGCCCTCGTCCTCGTCGCGATGGCGACCGGCGCGCGGGCGACGGCGGGGGCGCACCTGGCCGCCGCCGAGGTGTGCCGCTGGATCGGGCGCGCCGTGGGACGCAGTCACGTAAGACTCACGGAGGACATCAGGGCCGCTCGCCGCGGCGACCTCAAGTCGGGCCTGCACCGTCTCACCGACCGCAGCCTCGGCCGGCTCCGCGCCAGCGCCGCCGAACAGGGCCTACGACCTGAGGAGTACGCGGCCGGCCTGCGCTGCCTCCTCCTGCCCGCCGACCCCGAGTGCCGTACCCGGGTCTTCTTCGGGGTCGGCCCCGGAGGACTGTTCCGGCTGCGGGACGGAAGGTGGCAGGACATCGAGCCGCAGCCCGGCGAGCTGACCGGCGAGGCCGTCGTCGGCTTCGGGTCCCCGCCGGCCGAGACGCCCGAGGGCGACCGCCTGACCATGGACCTGGGGATCACGGGCCCGCAGGACCCACGGGACCCGTACGACCCCGAGGCGGAGCCGGCGGCGTACGAGCCCTTCCGGTTCCGAGCCTCCGTAGCCCGCCCGGGTGACACCCTGCTGATGTGCACCGCCGGTCTGGCCGAACCCCTCCGCGGCGAACCCGGACTCCCCGCCCACCTCACCGAACGCTGGTCCGAGCCCGCCCCGCCCGGCCTCGCCGCCTTCCTCGCCGACACCCAGATCCGGGTCAAGGGGTACGCGGACGACCGTACGGCCGCCGCCGTTTGGGAGGCATGACGGCGCTCGCTGTGACTTCATGGAACCCGCGGGGATCCGAGACCGATGTACACCGATGCACGGGGACCGAAGGGGCATGAGAGCGTCATGGCCAAACAGAACGTTGCCGAGCAGTTCGTCGACATCCTCGTCCGCGCCGGAGTCAGACGCCTCTACGGCGTCGTCGGCGACAGCCTGAACCCCGTGGTGGACGCGGTCCGCCGCAACGCCGCCATCGACTGGGTGCACGTGCGGCACGAGGAGACCGCCGCCTTCGCCGCGGGCGCCGAAGCCCAGATCACCGGAAAACTCGCGGCCTGCGCCGGCTCCTGCGGTCCCGGGAACCTGCACCTCATCAACGGCCTCTACGACGCCCACCGCTCCATGGCGCCCGTCCTCGCCCTCGCCTCCCAGATCCCCTCCAGCGAGATCGGCCTGGGCTACTTCCAGGAGACCCACCCCGACCGCCTCTTCCAGGAGTGCAGCCACTACAGCGAGCTGATCTCCAGCCCCAAGCAGATGCCGAGGCTCCTCCAGACGGCCATCCAGAACGCCGTCGGACGCAGCGGCGTCAGCGTCGTCTCGCTGCCCGGCGACATCGCCGCCGAACCCGCCCCCGACAAGCCCCTGGAGACCGCCCTCGTCACCACCCGGCCCACCGTCCGCCCCGGCGACGCCGAGATCGACCAGCTGGTCCGCATGATCGACGCCGCCGACAAGGTCACCTTGTTCTGCGGCAGCGGCACCGCCGGCGCGCACGCCGAGGTCATGGAGTTCGCCGCGAAAGTCAAGTCCCCGGTGGGACACGCCCTGCGCGGCAAGGAGTGGATCCAGTACGACAACCCGTACGACGTGGGTATGAGCGGTCTCCTCGGCTACGGCGCCGCCTACGAGGCCACTCACGAGTGCGATCTGCTGATCCTCCTCGGCACCGACTTCCCGTACAACGCCTTCCTCCCCGACGACGTGCAGATCGCGCAGGTCGACGTACGCCCCGAACGCCTCGGCCGCCGCTCGAAGCTGGACCTCGCCGTCTGGGGCGACACCCGGGAGACGCTGCGCTGTCTCATCCCGCGCGTGCAGGAGAAGACGAACCGGCGCTTCCTCGACAAGATGCTGAAGAAGCACGCCGACGCGCTCGAAGGCGTCGTGAAGGCGTACACCCGCAAGGTGGAGAAGCACGTCCCGATCCACCCCGAGTACGTGGCGTCCGTCCTGGACGAAATGGCCGACGAGGACGCCGTGTTCACCGTCGACACCGGGATGTGCAACGTCTGGGCCGCCCGCTACATCACGCCCAACGGCCGCCGCCGGGTCATCGGTTCGTTCTCCCACGGCTCCATGGCGAACGCGCTGCCCATGGCGATCGGCGCTCAATTCACCGACCGGGAACGGCAGGTCGTGTCGATGTCGGGCGACGGCGGGTTCTCCATGCTCATGGGCGACTTCCTCACCCTCGTCCAGTACGACCTGCCGGTGAAGGTCGTCCTCTTCAACAACTCCTCGCTCGGCATGGTGGAGTTGGAGATGCTGGTCGCCGGACTGCCCTCGCACGGCACCGCCAACAAGAACCCCGACTTCGCCGCCGTCGCCCGCGCCTGCGGCGCCTACGGGGTGCGCGTGGAGAAGCCGAAGGACCTCGCCGGGGCCCTGAAGTCGGCGTTCAAGCACAAGGGACCGGCCCTCGTCGACGTCGTCACCGACCCCAACGCGCTGTCCATCCCGCCGAAGATCAGCGCCGAGATGGTGACCGGGTTCGCGCTGTCCGCGTCGAAGATCGTGCTGGACGGCGGCGTCGGCCGCATGCTTCAGATGGCCCGCTCCAACCTGCGCAACATGCCTCGTCCGTAAGGGACTTGGTCTAGCTGTAGGGGCTCCAGTGGCGGGCGGAGGTGTCGTACGTGTAGCGCGGCAGGCCCGTGATGCTCCTGGTGCGGAACGGGCGGCCGTGGTCGTCGACGCGGACCGTGCCGGTGCGGCCCTGGGACGACCAGTCGAGTTCCAGGTACCAGGAGCAGTCGCAGGCCGCCGTCCGCGCGGTGACCAGCAGGACCTCCGGGTCGTCGGCGGACACCCGGTAGGGCATGCGGACCGCCGGGATCGGCGTGCCCGCGTCGTTGCCGGGGACCGCGCGGGCGATCGGACGGTCCTTGTCGAGGTCGACGGCGAAGGAGCGGGGGGTGAGCGAGCTGCCGCAGCCCTGGTCCATGGAGTAGGCGTTGCCGGGCGCGGGGTCGGCGCGGCCGACCACCCGGACGCGCAGCGCCGTCAGGACGACGGCCGTGGAGCCGCGACCCTGCACCGCGATCTCCACGTTGGTCTCCCGCCCGTGCACCGCGCCCTGCGCCGCCGCCCACACGCCCGCGTCCTGCGCGGCCGGGGGCGGCGGAACCCGCGCGGGCGGCTCGGACACGACGTAGTCGTGACCGCAACCGAGCGCCCAGACCTGGGAGTCGACGGTCCAGGTGAGGGGGACGGGGGCGGTGGGGGCGGTGGGGCCGGCGGTGGTCGTGCTGGGACCCGCGCCCGCGCCGGTGCTCGGGCCGGTGCCTGTGCCGCCGCCCGTGGCCGCGGATTTGCCCTCGATGGTGGGGGCGGCCGAGGTGGCGCCCGGTGAGGGGGAGACGGACGGCGCGGGGGCGGGGCGCGCGCCCGCCGGGGCAGTCGTCCGGTTGGGCGGTGCGGCGGCTGAGGGGCGGCGCGCGGCGTCGGAGGACGGGGGATCGCCGGCGGGGAGCGCGGAGAGCGCGCCGACGGTGGCGAGGACCGCGCAGGCGACGGAGGCGAGAAGGGCGGGGCGACGACGGCGGTACCAGGGGCGGCCGGGGGACGACGGGAGGGGAGCGGATTCGCCGCCGACGGCGACGGGTGCGCCGAGGGTGTCCGGGGCTTCCCGTAATACCCGTAGTACCGGTGTGCCCTCGCCGTCCGACTCCGCTGCCTCCCCGGAGGGGGCGGCGCGCGGCCGTTGCCGTGCCTCCACCGCCAGGAGCCAGCGCCGGTGCAGTTCCAGGCGTTCCTGCGGCGACGCCCCGCAGAACTCGGCCAGCCGTTCGACGGGCGCGAAGTCCTGCGGTACGGCGTCCCCGGCGCAGTAGCGGTGCAGCGTGGAGGTGTTCATGCCGAGGCGGCGCGCCAGGGAGCCGTAGCTCCGCTGTGTGCGCGCCTTCAGCTCCGTCAGCAGTGCCGCGAAACCCTCGACGTCGTCCTGTGCTGCCGACACCCTGCCCCCGTCCGTCCGAACCGCATCCCAGGCACTCATATACCTGCACGTCAGACGGCCTGGGATGGTTCCATGCCCGCCGAACGGACCTCGGAGCTTGCCGTCGGCCCCGCCGGCCGCCGATGCTCGTGTCGTCGCCGCCGGACAGGGCCGAACGACCATCCGCCGCCCGGCGACGCCTTCCACACCCATGCATCGACTCACGGGGGACACCCATGCCCGAGCCCACCCGAGCGGGAACGCTCACCGCTCTCACCGCACTCGCCGCCGCCGGTCTCGCTCTCGGCACCGTGCTCGCCGTCCCGGCGGCCGCGGCCCCGAAAGCGCCCGGCTTCCTCTCGGCGGCGGAGCTGCCGCCGCACCCCTCGTCGTCCTGGACGGCCGGCAAGGTCACCCGTGGGGTGCCGGAGGACGTGGAGTTCGACAGCTGCCTGGGCAAGGCGCTGCCGGGCCACGCCGCCTCCTGGCACCGTGACTTCCGGACCGACCTGGACACGGGCGCCCGGCAGATCACCGTCGTCCTGAAGGACACCGCCGCCGCCAAGGGGCTGGCCTCGCGGGTCGGCAAGGACATCCGGTCCTGCGCCAAGTCGATCGAGCAGGCCGACCCGGAGACCGACGCCACTCTCAAGGACTACGGGACGCTGCCCGTCGAGGAGGGCGCGCACATCTACGGCCTGCACACCGAGACCTCCTGGGGCGCGAACGACATCCGCCTCCTCTCCGTGGGCCGTGACGGCAGGACCGTGACGGTCGTGAGCTGGGGGCAGCTGGGCGACTTCGGCGACGCGCCGGTGAAGGCCTTCAAGAAGACGACCGCCAAGGCCGTCCACAAGCTCCACTGACCCGACGACCACCACCGGAAAGACGGGGCCGCCGCCCCTCCCGCCACGGGGGTCGGGAGGGCGGCGGCCCCGCGTCGTTCGCCTGCGCGCGGCGCGGACCGCCGTTCCCGGGACGGGCGACCGCCGTTCCCGGGGTGGGCGACCGCCGGATTCAGGCCAACTTCGTGAGCCGCGGGGCGGGAGGCCGGTGCGCGGTGCCGCCGGGCGCGCTCGGGCGGGGGGCGGCGGGCGTCTCGGGCAGCGGCACGCGCGCGCCCCGGGCGAGGACCGCCGGTGTCGAGCCGACGTCCAGCGGGAAGCGCCCCACCCCTGCTTCCGCGTACGGCCGGATCGGCAGACGGGCATCCGCAGTCGAGCGGATCCCACGCGGTCGGCGCGGTGACCGTGGGGGAGAGCGGTTGCACCGGCTCACCTCCCCCCTCGGGAGCGGCGACCGGCGGCAACCGATCGCGCGGGTGTGCGCCCCCGGCGGGGTGACCGCGCCGTTTCCGGTGGGGCCCGCCTGCGGCGGCCCGAGTCCGACCCGGCACAGGTCCGGCGGCGGACAGTCTGCGTATCGCCGTATCGCCGTATCCGCTTCCGCAACCGTTTGCCGTCCGTGTCGGCCTGGGCTTTCCGTGTGCGACGCCGGTCGGGGGCCGTGTCCCCGGGCGGCGGCTCACCCGGCACGTGCTGCTCGCACGGGACCGGCGGCACCCGCGCCCCGTCCCGCCCCCGACGCGCGACCCGCCTCGACAGGCGCTCCGGGCACGCCGTCACCGGGGCCCGTCCGCCGCGCCCGGCGACCCGTCCGGCGGTCCCTCCGAGGCCCGGACGACGGTGACAGAGCGCCCGAACAGCCCCGCGGGCCCCGGTGACAGGTCCGGAAGGCCGTTCAACTCTGGCCGAACACATGGTCGTTGATGATTCGACATGACTGGCGCGGTGTCGATCGGGCAAGCATCCCCGTGAACGTGTTCGAGCAGGAGGGAAACCGACATCGGCACGCGGGCGGGGGTCATGAAAAGGCAGGCACGAGGCAGCGGTTCGACGATCGCGGACACCTCGGCGGCGACGCGGACGGGGGAGGACAAGGCGGACGGCGGCGACGGGCGGCCGCAGGCGTCCCAGTTACGGCGCAGGCTCGGACGGGCGGACTTACGGGCCGTGCCCGAGACGCGCCGGGCGCTGCGCGAGCTGTTGCGGCACTGGGGGAAGCCCGGACGGTCGGACATAGCGGAACTGCTCACCAGCGAGCTCGTCACCAACGCGCTCGTCCACACCGATCACGACGCGGTCCTGACGGCCACCGTCGGACCGGCCGGACTGCGGGTCGAGGTACGGGACTTCGTGGCCCGCCGCCCGCAGCCGCGCACCCTGGCCGCCGCGGCCGGCGACGGCACGCACGGGCGGGGCCTGATCCTGGTGCAGTCCCTCGCGGACGCCTGGGGAGTGCGCGCGCACGGCGTGGGGAAAGTGGTGTGGTTCGAACTGGCCGCCGTGGCCGCCTGATCCGACACCAGGGGCACACGACGGGCACACCGCCGGCGACGGACGACGGAAGGGGGCGCGACCACAGTGGTCGCGCCCCCTTCCGGTACCGCGTGGCGTCAGCCGCATCCCGTGCCGCGTGACGTCAGCCGAACTGCTGCTCCATCTCCTTGAGCTTGCGCTCCAGGGAGTCCAGGCGCGGCAGCGCCATGGTGTCGTCCTCGGCGGTGAGGTCGACGGTGATCGGGTCAGAGCTCTGGCGGACGGGCTGAAGGGAGGGCCGCGTACGCACGGGCAGCTGCTCCGGCGCGTTCGCTATGGCAGGCTCCGCGGAAACCCGCTCGGCGGTGGCCCGTTCCAGGGTCGCCTGGGTCTCCACCTGACGCCCGCCTCGGCCCGGGAAGCCGCGGTGCCCCCGGCTGATCGCCTTCAACTGGGCGCGCTCCACGCGCTGCTGCTCACGGCGGCGCATTCGGGCCGCTTCCTTCTGGCGCTTGTCCTCACGGACCTCGTCGACCGCCTCGTCCAGGGTGCGCACGCCCTCCAGCAGCATCAGCGACCACGCCCTGTAGGTCTCACGGGGAGCCCGCAGCCAGCGCACGACGCGGATCTGCGGCAGCGGACGCGGCACCAGGCCCTGCTCGCGCAGCGCGGCGCGGCGGGTCTGCTTCAGCGCCCGGTCGAAGAGGACCGCCGCCGACAGGGACATGCCGGCGAAGAAGTGCGGTGCGCCGTCGTGGCCCAGACCCCGGGGCGCGTGCACCCAGTTGAACCAGGCAGCCGCGCCCGCGAACGTCCACACGAGTATCCGGGAGCCGAGCGCCGCGTCACCGTGGCTGGCCTCGCGCACCGCGAGCACGGAGCAGAACATCGCCGCCCCGTCCAGGCCGAACGGCACCAGGTACTCCCAGCCGCCGGACAGGTTGAGGTTCTGCCGGCCGAAGCCGACCAGTCCGTGGAAGGAGAGCGCGGCGGCCACCGCCGCACAGCAGAACAGCAGCACATAGGAGGCGGTGCCGTATATGGCCTCCTTGCGCCTGCGGCGCTCCTCGCTGCGTTCCCATGAATCGTCCGCGCTCGCGTTCTCCCCGGAGGAGCGCTTGCCGCGCGCGAGCACCGCCACCGCCGCCAGCATGCCCAGGAGCAAGACGGCGCCCGGAAGCAGCCAGTTCAGCGATATGTCGGTCAGTCTCATCTGGGGTCCCTTGCATTGGGATAGGGCGTGACGCCCGCCATAGTGGCCCACTCCCGTCCGCCCTCAGGGGGTTTCGGGGCAAGAGGCCGCCAAGGAGGTGCAAGGGATTGCCCAAGGCGACATTCTGCTCGAACTGCCGCATGAGGGGCGGGAGTTGAGTTCGAATAAGACTACCCGTACGGGTGGTTCCACGGAAAGTTCCCGTGCCCGGTGAGGAAGTTGTGAATTGCCTCGGGGGCGGGAGCCGTGTGCCGGACGAGCCTACGGCACGCGGGTCCGCAGACCGACCTGAGGGTGTATCAACTCGCGGCGGCGGCAGTCAGTTTGGAGACGCGGTCCGCGTCGCAGGTGCGGGGGCAGGTGGCGCAGGTGTCCTCGGGTCGCACGGTGTAGAACATGCAGCAGCTCGCCCGGTCCCGGGTGGGCAGCGACTCGCCCGCGGGGCCGACCAGTTCGCGGAACGCCGCCGAGCCGACGTACGGCCGGGTGGTGCCCGGCAGCAGCAGCTCCAGCTCGTGCCGCGCGCGCTCCTTCTCGCCCTCGCCGAGCAGTTCGGCGACCCACCACAGCCCCTCGACGATCTCGTCCGTCACCATGCCCCACAGGGCCCGGCCGCGGCGGCGCGCCCGTGGGCCGAAGCCGGCGAGGATCGGCTCGTGGTGCTCGGCCACCGCGGCCCGCACCTCGGCGCGCAGCACCTCCTCGTCCGCGACCACCCGGGCGCCGGGCAGCGCCGCCGCCGGGTCGCCGGGCAGACAGGCGAACGAGGCGGGCGCGCGGACGGCCATCCGCATGCCGGCGCCGGTGCGGTCGTAGGAGACGTGCGTCACGGGGAAGCGGGGGACCCGGCGGTGCAGGAACCACGGGACCGTGATCAGCAGACAGGCGGGCCAGGAGTAGCGGTGCAGTCCGAAGCTCGCGACGACGTCCGGGCGCGCCCTGTGGCCGTAGTCACGTACGACCTGCTCGTCGTCCCAGGCGAGGAAGGCCTCCAGGGCCGCTCCGCCCTCCGCGAGTTCGGCCGCCGCGACCCAGCCGCCGCCTCGCGGGGCCGGGTCGCCGTCATGCAGTTCCGTGACGACGAGGCCGGGAAACGCCTCGGTGAGGCGGGCGTACGCGTCCGCCACGGCGGACATGGCCGACGGGCGTACGGGCATACCGGGACCACCGAATACTGAGGGGCTGAGAGGTAAGCCTTACCTTACCGATTATGTTCGGGATTTGAACTGGCGACCAGTAGGCCTATGGTTCTTGACGGACGAGTAACAACCAGCCGTAATGACCCCAAGTACCGACACGTCCGGAGGAGGACACCGTGGAGCGGAGCACCCAGGGCTTTGCCGGGACGGGCGTCCCCCGGGTGCCGGCGCAGTCGCGGACGGAACGGGTGCCGGGCGGGGCGGTCAGGTCGGGCCTGGGCGGCGGGGGCGGTGGCGCGTCCGGTGCCGGTGTCGGTGCTGGTGCCGGTGTCGGTGCCGTGCGGGGGGAGCACACGCACGGCGAGGCGCCGTTGCCGCGTCCTCGTGCCGTCGTGCAGCGGGCCTCCGTGCGCGGGCAGATCCTCGACGCCCTGCGCACCGCGCTCGTCGGCGGGGAGCTCACGCCGGGCGAGGTGTACTCGGCGCCGGCCCTCGGTGAGCGCTTCGGCGTCTCCGCGACGCCGGTCCGCGAGGCGATGCAGCAGCTCGCGCTGGAGGGCGCGGTGGAGGTCGTGCCCAACCGGGGGTTCCGGGTGATCGTCCGGGGGGCGCGGGAACTGGCCGAACTGGCCGAGGTGCGCGCGCTGATCGAGGTGCCGGTCATGCTGCGGCTCGCCCGTACGGTCCCCGCCGAGCGCTGGGCGGAACTGCGCCCGCTCGCCGAGGCGACCGCCCGCGCGGCGACCTCCGGCTGCCGTGCGACGTACGCGGAGTCCGACCGCGTCTTCCATCGCGCGGTGCTGGGGCTGTGCGGCAACGAGCAGTTGGTCGGCATCGCGGAGGAACTGCACCGGCGGTCGCAGTGGCCGCTGGTCGGCGGCGGCCCGGCGGCCCGTGGACGGGCGGACCTGGTGGCGGACGCGGCGGAGCACATGGCGTTGCTGGAGGCGTTGGGGGCGGGGGACTTGGACGTCGTCCAGCGGCTGGTCCGCGAACACTTCGCCGGCGCGGCCTGACCCACCCCCGTCTCCGACGCCCGAACACGGACCTCGCCCCCCACCGGTCCCTGGGGGCTCCGCCCCCAGACCCCCGATCGGCCTGAACGGCCTCGTCCTCAAACGCCGGACGGGCTGGGGGTGCCGGGCGTGGTCTGGAGGGTGCGGGCCCGGTCCCTCCGGCCCTGGGAGCTCCGCCCCCAGACCCCCGATCGGCCTGAACGGCCTCGTCCTCAAGCGCCGGACTGGCTGGGGGGTGCCGGGCGTGGTCTGGAGGGTGCGGGCCCGGTCCCTCCGGCCCTGGGAGCTTCGCCCACAGGCCCCCGGTCGGCCTGAACGGCCTCGTCCTCAAGCGCCGGACGGGTTGGAAGGGGGGAGCTACGCCGTTGCCGCCGGGGGGCTCAGGTGGCGGGTCAGCCAGGTTGGTACGCCTCCCAGGAGGCGGTGCAGGCGGCGGGCCTCCTCGCGGAGGCGGGTTGCCTCGGGTTCCGTTTCCGCGTCCGCCAGTGACGCCAGCGCCGGTGCCGTGCCCACCAGGTAGCCCAGCTCCTCCCTGATCCGCAGCGACTCGGCGAAGCCCTGGCGGGCCTCCGCCACCTCCCCCTCGCGCAGGGCCAGGCCCGCGAGATGACGCCACGTGAACGACAGCAGCAGCGTGTCCGAGTGCTCCGCCGCCGCCGTGTGCGCCCGGCGGTACGCGGCGCGCGCCGCCTGCGGGGCACGGGTCAGGTTCTCCGCGAGCAGCCCCCGCCGGAAGTCCAGCAGGGCCCGCGCGGGCGCGTCCGGCGGGATCAGCGCGGCGGCCCGGCCCAGCGCGGCGCGCGCCTCGTCGACCCGGTCGCGCACCCGGTGCACGGTCGCCGCGTACGCCAGGTGCCCCCGTTCACAAGCCGCCGCGCCCCGCTCCTCGTCGCTGTGCGCCAGCGCCTCCGCCGTGCGCAGCGCGTCCTCCGCCTCCTGCCAGCCCTGCTCGGCGTACAGACACCGCTCGACCAGCAGCGCGGCCCGCTGCATGGAGCCCGCCGCGGTGCCGGCCGGGAGGAGGGCCGCGGCGTCGCCCCAGCAGGCGCGCGAGCGCAGCCGCCATACTGCGGTCTGGAGGGGATCGTCGCCAGCGGTCGTTCCGTAACCAGACATGGCGGTATGCGCCACGTTGTCCTCCCCGAGCACGCCATCGAGCTATGAGTGGTGGCGGCATCTCAGCACGGATCGCCGGGCCGGGCCAAGGGGGCGGGTGAAGGATTTCACAAAGTCGTGGGATCACCGGACCGTAGAGGTTTCGGCCCGCGCACGCCGATCCGTCAGCTCATGCGCAGCGCGAGGAAGAAGTCGAGCTTGTCCTCCAGGCGCGACAGATCACGCCCCGTCAACTGCTCGATCCGGCCGACGCGGTAGCGCAGCGTGTTGACGTGCAGGTGCAGCCGGGACGCGCACCGGGTCCACGAGCCGTCGCAGTCCAGGAACGCCTCCAGCGTCGGGATCAGCTCGGCGCGGTGCCGGCGGTCGTACTCGCGCAGGGGGTCCAGCAGGCGGGCGGTGAAGGCGCGGCGGACGTCGTCCGGGACGAACGGCAGCAGCAGGACGTGCGAGGCCAGCTCCTGGTGTCCGGCCGCGCACACCCGGCCGGGGCGGGCCGCCGCCACCCGGCGGGCGTGCCGCGCCTCCTCCAGCGCGCCCCGCAGGCCCTCCGCCGAGTGCACCGCCGCGCTGACGCCCAGCGTGATCCGGCCGTCGTCGCCCAGCCCCGCCGACAGCGGCTCCCGTACGGAAGCGAGGAGGGCGTCGGCGATCACGCCGGTCTCCGTGCCGTCGTGCTCGGCGGAGACCGCGGGCAGCGGGACGAGGGCGACGGCCTCGCCGCCGATGTGGGCCACGGCGATGCGGTCGGACGGCTCCGGGCCGGTGGCGTGCGGGTCGACGAGGATCTCCTCCAGGAGAGCCTGGGCGACCGGCCCACCCGCGATCTCACCGCCTCCCGAGCCGGAGAAACCCGCCGAGCCGGAGAAGCTCCCCGAGCCGGAGATCCCGCCAGTGCCCGGGCCTCCGGTGACGGACGCGCTCACGCCGCCCGAGCCGCTGCCGCCGGCGGCCGGGAAACGCCCGCCCGCCGGTGCGCCGCGCCCCGAGCCCGCCGAGCCGCCCGGGACACCGCCGCTCCCGGCACCCGCGCCGCTTCCCGAACCGCCGCGCCCGGACGCCGTCGAGCCGCCCGCGTGGCTCCCGCCGCCCGCGCCGCTCCCCGAGCCCATGCCTCCCGAGGCACCCCCGCTGTCCGCCGCGCCGCCACCGCTCACGCCGCTCCCGGCCCCAACTCCCGCACCAGCAACACCACTTCCGGCACCCATGCCGACACCTGCCCCCAAGCCGCCACCCCCGACGCCACCCCACTCCACGCGCGCCACCACCACCTGCCAGTGCGGGGCCGCGCCCAGGCCCGGGAGGAGGACCGGGGCCGCCACCCGCAGGCGGGCCGCGATCTCGGCGGGCGCGGCGCCCGTCTGTACCAGTTCGAGGACCTCCTGCGCGAGCCGCCGCCGCACCGTGCGCGCCGCGTCCCGACGGTCGCGTTCGACCGCGATCAGCTGGGTGACGCCCTGGAGCAGGTCGAGCCGCTCCTCCGCCCAGTCCCCGGCGTCCGCCTCGACGGCCAGCAGCCAGTCCGACAGCACCGTCTCCCGCACATCCCGTACGTCCCGCAGATCCCGTACGTCCCTCGCGGCCTGCCCGCCGTGCGCGCCCTGCGAGGAGCGGCCGGCGCTGCGGATCGGGAAGAGCGAGTACGTCGTCTGGCCGACGATCACGCGGTGCGGGCCGCGGCGGCCGGTGCGGACGGCCGACAGGTGCTCGCCGGCGAGCCGCGCGAACACGTCCGCCGCGGGATCGCCCCCCGCCACTCCCGGCCCCGCCACTCCCGGCCCCGCCACCCCCGGCCCCGCTGCTCCCGGCCCCGCTGCTCCCGGCCCGGCCAGTCCCGGTCCCGCTGCTCCCGACCCCGCCGCATTCGGCCCAGCCGCCCCCGGCCCAGCCGTCCCCGCCGCCCCCGGCCCCGTCCCCTTCCGTTCCAGCCCCGTCCGCTCCGCCCCCGTCCGATCCGCCCCAACCCGCTCCGCCCCCTTCGGCTCCGCCGCCTTGGGCCCCGCGATGAGGCGGCCCGTGGGGGAGAGGACCCAGGCGCGCAGGTCGAGGTCGGTGCCGAGCAGGTCCAGGACCACGTCCGGGCCGCCGCCCGCCGGACCGGAGGTCATCATCCGGCGGTGCCGGTCGACGACGGCCGCGAGGTCCCCGGCCCGCTCCCCGGACACCTGCCGCACGACATGCTCGGTGATCGTCGCGAACGCCACCGACTCGTGCACCGCGAACAGCGGCAGCCGGTGCCGCGCGCAGGCCACCACCAGGTCCTCGGGGACGTCGCCCAGCTCCGCCTCGCCCGCCGCCAGCGCGGCCACGCCGGCCTGCACGAGGATCCGTACGAACGGATCGGAGTCCGCGGCGTCCCGGTGCCAGGCCAGGCCCGAGAGGACCAGTTCGCCGCCGGAGAGATAGCGGCTGGGGTCCCGCAGGTCGGTGGTCATCACCCCGCGCACGGTGCGGTCCAGCTCGTCCTCGCCGCCGAGCAGCCTGAGGCCCAGCGCGTCGGTGTCCAGCAGTGCGCGCAGCCGCATTCTCGTCGCCGCCGTTCCTTGTCTAGAAAACTACGATGGATCTTGCCCGATCCGGCAGGGCCACGGACGGCGGCCCGTGTCCCAGGTCACACGGGATGCGTCGCGCGTTTCCATCGGAATACCAGGAGGTTGCCGATGGCCTCCGTTCATACGAATCTACAAGATGGCCGCGCTGGCCAGCCAACTCCTTCATGGTTTCGGTGACTGACCCGCTCGGCGTACGAAGCTGTGTACTGAGCCCATTCCACGAGAACAGCACATGAACGAGCCGGGCCCGCCGCACACGGATTGGCTTGATCCGACCGCCCCCGAGACGTGGAAGAGAGCCGGTCATGGACTTCCTTCGCCCCGCCAGCTGGGAGGAGGCGCTCGCCGCGAAGGCCGAGCACCCCGCCGCCGTGCCGATCGCCGGGGGCACCGATGTGATGGTCGAGATCAACTTCGACCACCGGCGTCCCACGCACCTCCTCGACCTCGGCCGCGTCGCGGACCTCCACGAGTGGGAGGTCGGCGAGGACAGCGTGCGGCTCGGCGCCTCCGTCCCGTACACGCGGATCATGGAGAACCTGCGCGCCGAGCTCCCCGGTCTCGCCCTCGCCTCCCACACGGTCGCCTCCCCGCAGATCCGCAACCGCGGCGGGGTCGGCGGCAACCTCGGCACCGCCTCCCCGGCCGGCGACGCCCACCCCGCCCTCCTCGCGGCCGGCGCCGAGGTGGAGGTCGAGTCGGTGCGCGGCTCCCGCCTGATCCCCATCGACGCGTTCTACACCGGCGTGAAGCGCAACGCGCTCGCCGCCGACGAGCTGATCCGCGCCGTCCACGTCCGCAAGGCCGACGGGCCGCAGCAGTACTCCAAGGTCGGCACCCGCAACGCGATGGTCATCGCGGTCTGCGCCTTCGGCCTCGCCCTGCACCCCGAGACCCGCACCGTGCGCACCGGCATCGGCTCGGCCGCCCCCACCCCGGTCCGGGCGAAGGCCGCCGAGGAGTTCCTGAACGCGGCCCTCGACGAGGGCGGCTTCTGGGACAACGGGAAGATCGTCACCCCGTCGGTCGCCAAGCGGTTCGCGGATCTGTGCGCCGCCGCCTGCAACCCGATCGACGACGTCCGCGGCACCGCGAACTACCGCCGCCACGCGGTCGGCGTCATGGCCCGCCGCACCCTCACCTGGACCTGGGAGTCCTACCGCGGCGGTCGCCGCGCCGACCATCGGAAAGGGGGCGCTGCCTGATGCGCGTCAACTTCACCGTCAACGGCCGCCCGCAGGAGGCCGACGACGTCTGGGAGGGCGAGTCCCTGCTGTACGTGCTGCGCGAGCGGCTCGGGCTGCCCGGCTCCAAGAACGCCTGCGAGCAGGGCGAGTGCGGGTCCTGCACGGTCCGCCTCGACGGCGTCCCGGTCTGCGCGTGCCTCGTCGCCGCCGGTCAGGCGGAGGGCCGTGAGGTCGTCACCGTCGAAGGGCTCGCCGAGTACGCCCGGCAGCGCTCCTGCGGCGGCGCGGCGGCCTCCGCGGCGGAGGTGCCCAGCGACTCGCAGACCGGGGAAGGCGCCGAACTGTCGCCCGTGCAGCAGGCGTTCATCGAGGCCGGCGCCGTCCAGTGCGGCTTCTGCACGCCCGGCCTGCTGATCGCCGCCGACGAGATGCTGGAACGCACCCCGAACCCGTCCGACGCGGACATCCGCGAGGCGCTCTCGGGCAACCTGTGCCGCTGCACCGGCTACGAGAAGATCATGGACGCGGTCCGGCTCGCGGCCGCCCGGCAGGGAGAGGCGGTCTGACGATGCCGACCAACGGCGCTCCCACCAAGATCACCCAGGGTTCGCGGACCAGGGGCGGCATCGGCGAGTCCACCCTCCGCCCGGACGGCACCCTCAAGGTCACCGGCGAGTTCGCGTACTCCTCCGACCTGTGGCACGAGGACATGCTGTGGGGCCAGATCCTGCGCTCCACGGTCGCCCACGCCGAGATCGTCTCCATCGACACCGCCGAGGCTCTCGCCCTCCCGGGCGTGTACGCCGTCCTGACCTACGGCGACCTGCCGACCGAGGTGAGGCACTACGGCCTGGAGATCCAGGACACCCCGGTCCTCGCCCACGGCAAGGTCCGCCACCACGGCGAACCGGTCGCCATCGTCGCCGCAGACCACCCCGAGACCGCCCGCCGCGCCGCCGCGAAGATCAGGGTCGAGTACCGCGAGCTGCCCGTCGTCACCGACGAGGCCTCCGCGACCGCACCCGACGCGATCCTCGTCCACGAGAACCGTTCCGACCACCACATCGGCCATGTCGCGCACCCCAACATCGTCCACCGCCAGCCGATCGTGCGCGGGGACGCGGCGGCCGCCGCGCGCCGGGCCGACGTGATCGTCCGGGGCGAGTACACCTTCGGCATGCAGGACCAGGCCTTCCTCGGCCCCGAGTCCGGCCTCGCCGTCCCCGAGGAGGACGGCGGCGTCCACCTCTACATCGCCACCCAGTGGCTCCACTCCGACCTGCGCCAGATGGCGCCCGTTCTCGGCCTGCCCGAGGACAAGGTGCGGATGACGCTGGCCGGCGTGGGCGGCGCGTTCGGCGGACGCGAGGACCTGTCCATGCAGATCCACGCCTGTCTGCTCGCCCTGCGCACCGGGAAACCCGTCAAGATCGTCTACAACCGCTTCGAGTCGTTCTTCGGCCACGTCCACCGCCACCCGGCCAAGCTGACCTACGAGCACGGCGCCACCCGCGACGGCAAGCTCACCCACGTCAAGTGCCGCATCGTCCTCGACGGCGGCGCGTACGCCTCCGCCAGCCCGGCCGTCGTCGGCAACGCGGCCTCGCTCGGCATCGGCCCGTACGTCGTCGACGACGTCGACATCGAGGCCGTCGCCCTCTACACCAACAACCCGCCCTGCGGCGCGATGCGCGGCTTCGGCGCGGTCCAGGCCTGCTTCGCCTACGAGGCGCAGATGGACAAGGTGGCGAAGGAACTCGGCCTGGATCCGGTGGAGTTCAGGCAGCTCAACGCCATGGAACAGGGCACGATCATGCCGACCGGCCAGCCGGTGGACTCGCCCGCCCCCGTCGCCGAACTCCTGCGCCGCGTCAAGGCGATGCCGATGCCGCCGGAGCGCCAGTGGGAGAGCAGCGAGGGCGCCGACGTGCGGCAGCTGCCCGGCGGCCTGTCCAACACCACGCACGGCGAGGGCGTCGTCCGCGGGGTCGGTTACGCGGTGGGCATCAAGAACGTCGGCTTCTCCGAGGGCTTCGACGACTACTCGACGGCCCGGGTCCGCCTGGAGGTCGTCGGCGGCGAGCCCGTCGCCACCGTGCACACGGCGATGGCCGAGGTCGGCCAGGGCGGGGTCACCGTCCACGCCCAGATCGCCCGCACCGAGCTGGGCGTCGCGCAGGTGACGATCCACCCGGCGAACACCCGCGTGGGCAGCGCCGGTTCGACCTCCGCCTCGCGGCAGACGTACGTCACCGGCGGCGCCGTGAAGAACGCCTGCGAGCTGGTGCGCGAGCGGGCGCTGGAGCTCGGCCGCCGCCGGTTCGGCTCCTACCACCCGGCCTGGGCCACCGCCGAACTCCTCCTGGAGGGCGGCAAGGTGGTCACCGACGGCGGCGAGGTCCTCGCCGACCTGGCCGACGTGCTCGGCGAGGAGGCCGTCGAGGTCGAGGAGGAGTGGCGGCACCGGCCGACCGAGCCGTTCGACCTGCACACCGGGCAGGGCAACGGCCACGTCCAGTACTCCTTCGCCGCGCACCGGGCCGTCGTCGAGGTCGACACCGAACTGGGCATGGTGAAGGTCGTCGAGCTGGCCTGCGCCCAGGACGTCGGCAAGGCGCTCAACCCGCTGTCCGTGCTGGGCCAGATCCAGGGCGGCACCACCCAGGGCCTCGGCATCGCGGTGATGGAGGAGATCGTCGTCGACCCGAAGACCGCGAAGGTGCGCAACCCCTCCTTCACGGACTACCTGATCCCCACCATCCTCGACACCCCGACCATCCCGGTCGACGTCCTCGAACTCGCCGACACCGCCGCCCCGTACGGCCTCCGCGGCATCGGCGAGGCCCCCACCCTGTCGTCGACCCCGGCGGTCCTCGCGGCCATCCGCGACGCGACCGGCCTGGAACTCGACAGGACCCCGGTACGCCCGGAACACCTGACGGGCACCGCGTAGCGGCGGTCACCCGCACTCGCCCTCGCTCCGGACGAGAGCCCGCCGAACGTGCACCGGCCGCCCGTCGGGGAACTCGTCACACGAGCGCAAGCAAGGAGACCGAGACATGCTGGACATCGCCGAGGAGCTCGACCGGTGGGTCGGGCAGGGCCGTGACTTCGCCGTCGCCACCGTGGTCGCCGTGGGCGGCAGCGCGCCCCGCCGGCCCGGCGCCGCGCTCGCGGTGGACGCCGACGGCACGGCGGTCGGCTCGGTCTCCGGCGGCTGCGTGGAGGGCGCCGTCTACGACCTGTGCCGGCAGGCGCTCCAGGACGGCGAGCCGGTCCTCGAACGCTTCGGCTACAGCGACGACGACGCCTTCGCCGTCGGTCTGACCTGCGGCGGAGTCATCGACGTCCTGGTCACCCCGGTGCGGGCCGCCGACCCGGCCCGCCCGGTGCTGGCCGCCGCGCTCGCCGCAGCCGCGGGCGGCGGGGCGGCGGCGCTGGCCCGGATCGTCTCGGGCCCGGCGGACCTCGTCGGCCGCGCCCTGCTCGTCCGCCCCGACGGTTCCCACGACGGCGGCGGGTACGGCGACGGCGGGTACGAGGGCGGCGGGTACGAGGGCGGCGGGTACGAGGGCGGCTTCGGCGCCCATCCCGAGCTGGACCGCACGGTCGCCGCCGAGGCCGCCGCCTTCCTGGACGCCGGCCGCACCGGCACCCTGGAGATCGGTGCCCAGGGCTCCCGCTGCGGTGCCCCGCTCACCGTCCTCGTGGAGTCCTCGGTGCCGCCGCCCCGCATGATCGTCTTCGGCGCGATCGACTTCGCGTCGGCGCTGGTGCGGGCCGGCAAGTTCCTCGGCTACCGCGTCACCGTGTGCGACGCCCGTCCGGTGTTCGCCACGAGAGCGCGCTTCCCGGAGGCCGACGAGATCGCCGTGGAGTGGCCGCACCGCTACCTGGAGCGCACCGAGGTCGACGGCAGGACCGTGCTGTGCGTCCTCACCCACGACGCCAAGTTCGACGTCCCGCTGCTCCGGCTGGCGCTGCGGCTGCCCGTCGCCTACGTCGGCGCGATGGGCTCCCGCCGCACCCACCTCGACCGCAACGCCCGCCTGCGCGAAGTCGGCGTCACCGAAATGGAGTTGGCGCGTCTGCGGTCGCCCATCGGCCTCGATCTGGGCGCCCGGACCCCGGAGGAGACGGCCCTCTCCATCGCCGCGGAGATCATCGCCGCCCGCCGAGGCGGCACCGGCGTCCCCCTGACCGGCGCCCACACCCCGATCCATCACGACGTGCCGTCGACCCCCACGGGGAGGATCGGCTCGGTCGCCTGACCCACGAGCGACCGCGCCACCGGCTGGTCCGGCCAGACGAACGCGTAGCCGGGGTCGCCCTTCCCGCTCACCCGCACGAAACGCAGCAGCTCGCGCACGATGCCCGCGGCGCCCGCGCTCCATCCGGTGCGCGGCTCCAGGACGCTCGGCGTGGCCCGGTGCTCGACGTTCGACCAGCGCGCCCCGTCCGCGTCGCGGGTGGCGCGGGCGACGAGGTCGGCCACCAGGACGTGCGCGAAGTCCGGGGAGTCGCCCTGCTCGGCCATCCGGTCGCAGGCCAGCGCCAGGACGCCCGCCGTTCCGCAGCAGCGGGCGTTGTTGTCCCAGAAGCCGGGCCGCAGCCGCTGCGGCAGACCGGAGTGCGTCACCGTGTGCCAGCAGCGGTCGGCGAGGTCCTGCCAGCCGGGCTCGGCCAGCACGTCCCGCAGCAGCCGGAAGACCTGGGCGTCGCCCGCCGGGCCGTGGCACCAGCCGTAGCTGTGCCGCTCGATCAGGTCGGGC
This sequence comes from Streptomyces sp. NPDC002328, assembly GCF_042890065.1. Lineage (NCBI taxonomy): Bacteria > Bacillati > Actinomycetota > Actinomycetes > Kitasatosporales > Streptomycetaceae > Streptomyces > Streptomyces sp. NPDC002328. Next base: position 256,134 of record NZ_JBIARQ010000012.1, read on the forward strand.
AGGAACTGCGGATCGGAGTGGGGGACCAGGAAGCCGTCCGGGCCCGCCTCGTCGCGGGCGATCACGTTCGCGGCCCCGGCGCGCGCCAGCGCCACGAAATCCGCGCGGCCGGTGGCGTCGCCGACGGCGGCCAGTGCGTACACGATGCCGAGCGCGCCGTGCGAGATGTGGTGCAGCCGGGCCTCCACGCCCGGACGGTGCGCCCAGGTGACGCCGGTCGCCGTCTCCTCCGCCGTCCGCGCGTACGGCTCCAGCGCGAGCACGGCGAGTTCGGCGTCGCCCGCCGCGAGGGCGCCCAGGCCGATGCCCGCGTTGCCGCCCATCAGCTCGAACAGCTCGCCCCAGCGGGTCCCGTCGAAGCGGGAGCGGACCCGCGCCAGCGCCCGATCGGCTGCCGTGCCCGCCGCACCGTCGCCCAGCTCGCGGTGCACGGCCCGCAGTACGAGTGCCATTCCGGTGCGGCCGAAGTACAGCGAGTCGTCCTCGGCCTCCTCGGCGGCGACGGCGAGACCGCGCGCCGCGCGCACGGCCGCGTCGCCGTAGACGTCGTCCCCGAAGTGCCGCCACGCCTCCAGCAGCGCGGGCACGACCCCGGCGGTCCCGTCGTAGAACTGCGCCTCAAGCTTCGTGTCGGAGGCCCGAACGGGCCAGCCGAGCCCACCGCCCTCGGTCTCCCGGGCAACCCCGAGCAGCCAGCGCAGCCCGTCCGCCGCCAACGCCTCGACCTCGCTCGGAGCAGGCGTTCCGTCCCCGTTCACCGCCGTCATACGGCCACCCTGTCACGCGCCGACGCCCGCTGCACAGGGGGCTGTTCACCGGCGGCGCAGGAGACGGTTGGCCGCTCTGCCGAAGAGGGTGTGGGCCGCGGTGCGGAGCAGGGGGTCGAAGAGGGCGGGGAGGAAACGCACGCGGAGTTCCTCGCGCCAGACGACCCGGGCTCGGCCGCCAGGGCCGGGGCGGACCTCGATCTCCGCCCAGCCGAGGACGATCCGGCCCCGTTTCTCCAGTCGGCACAGGCCCGGGCTCTCCTCGTCCGCGTCCGGGGGGCACCACACGGTGACCTCCATGCGGTCGTCGACGGTGAACGGCCCCACCCCCGACCGCGCCACGAACACCGTGCCCTCGCGGGTCGGCCCGGGGGTGACCACGGTGACGCGGGTCAACGGCACCACGTCACCGTGCCGGGGCCACTCGGTGAGTCGGCGCCAGGCCTCGTCGAGACTGAGGGGCGCCGTGCGTTCCAATCGGAAGGTGACCACACAGCGATCGTAGGGAGTGCGGGCCGGGCGACGGGACGTTCCCCGGGGGGTCACACGCTTGGCCCAGTCCCGGCCCCGGGGCGAATCGCCCATGAAACGATTCTCCGTACATCTGACCACCGGTGACTGCGGGCGGCTATCGGTAGACCTTGCCCGGTTCCGCCTTTCCGGGCGCGAGCAGCTGCGGCACCGTCACGAAGACGTACCCCCGTTCCTTCAGCGCGTCGATGATCCCCGGCACCGCGGGCACGGTCCCCGCGTAGATGTCGTGCAGCAGGATGATGCCGTCCCGCTCGGCCTGGTCGAGGACGCGGCTCTCAATCAGCTCGGGGTCCTCCGTCGTGTAGTCCTTCGCCGTCACCGTCCACAGCACCTCCGCGAGGCCCAGCTCGCGGCAGATCTCGTGCACGGTCTCGTCGGTACGGCCCTGCGGCGGGCGCATCAGCGTGGGCCGGCGGCCGGTGATCCGCTCTATCGCCTCGTTGGGGCGCTCCAACTCCTCGCGTATCTCCTTCGGTTCGAGCTCGGTGAGGATCCGGTGGTCCCAGGTGTGGCTGGCGACCTCGTGCCCCTCCTCGGCCATGCGCCGCACGAGCTGCGGGAACTTCTCGATGTGCCGCGCGCCCAGCAGGAAGAAGGTCGCCGGGACCTGTCTCTCCTTCAGGATGTCCAGCAGCCGCGGGGAGTTCTCGCTCGGACCCGCGTCGAAGGTGAGCGCTATGCACTTCACCTCACGGCAGTCGACGGCGCCTAGCCGCGCCGCCTGGGCCGTGGCCTTCGCGTCCGCGCGGACGGCGCTGGGCGCGGTGGTGTCGAGGCCGGCGCAGCCGGTCAGGGTGAGGGAGAGGCAGGCGGTGACGGCGCCGATTCCGGCCGCCCGGAACGCGGTCGCCGTTTTCCGCATCTTCTTGATCAGAGGAGGCATGTCCGGACTATACACAGCGCGTATAGCCGCTGACCTGCTCCGATGTGTGCTGCGTGTTTGAGGCGTCCGTCAGCTGGCACCCGGGGTGCGTGACCTTCCACACCGTCGTGATCCCCACCCTCGTGCGGGGCTCGCTGGCCGACTGCCTGGCCGCGCTCGCCGCCGCCAAGGGCCCGAAGCCGGCCGGCATCGTCCTCGTCGACGACCGGCCCGACCCCGACCCGGTCCCGCTGGAGCACCCGTTGAGCGTCCTCGGCGACCTGCGCGAGCGCACCACCGTGCTGCACGGCGGCGGACGCGGACCCGCCGCCGCCCGCAACACCGGGCTGCGCGCGGTCGGTTCGCCCTGGGTCGCCTTCCTCGACGAGGACGTCCAGGTGGGCCCCCACTGGGGCGAGCAGCTCGCCGAGGACCTCGCCGACGCCACCGCCGACACCGTGGGCGTCCAGGGCGTGCTGGCCGTGCCCCTGCCGGGCCGGCGCCGCCCCACCGACTGGGAGCGCACCGCCGCGGGCCTGGCGCGGGCCCGCTGGATCACCGCCGACATGGCCTACCGCACCGAGGCGCTCCGGCGGGCCGGCGGCTTCGACGAGCGTCTGCGCGACCCCGCCCGCGAGGACACCGACCTCGCCCTGCGGCTCCTCGACGCCGGCTGGCGCATCCGGCAGGGGCGGCGCACCGCCCGCCATCCGGTCCCGCCCGCCGACCGCTGGGGCGCGCTGCGCGCCCAGCGCGGTCACGCCGACGACGCGCTGATGCGGCGGCTGCACGGGGCCGACTGGCGGCACCGCTCGTTCGCGCCGCGCGAGCGGGTCCGCGCCCACGCCGTGACCACCGTGGCGGGCCTCGCCGCCGGCACGCTCGCCGCGACCGGCCACCGCCGTGCCGCCACCGCCGCCGCGCTCGGCTGGGCGCTCGGCACCGGCGAGTTCGCCTGGGCCCGCATCGCCCCCGGCCCACGCACCCGGCAGGAGGTCACCGGCCTCCTCGCCACCAGCGTGCTCATCCCCCCGGCCGCCACCTGGCACCGCTTCAGAGGAACGTGGCGCCACCGCCATCCGGAACCTTGGCGGGAGACGGGGCTGTGAGGTGTCCGGCGGGGGGTGACTCCGTGGGGCGTCGGGCGGGGGTGAGTCCTGGGGCTGCCTGGCAGGGGGCGGCGCTGTGGCCCGTCCGGCGGGAGGTGACTCCGTGAGCCGCCCGGCAGGAGGAAGCGCCATGGTCCGCTTGACGGGAGGTGACTTGGTGCGATCAGAGATGCCCTGGCTCAACGGAGGCAGTACGCCAGGACTGCGCTCTCAATTTCTCTGGGCAGCGGCTGCATCAGATCGTGCGCCAGGGCGGCACCAGTTCGGTGCGCTACCGGCGGGCGATGATGCCGCTGGCCTCGACCGGCGGGAACCGGGTGCCGGTGGTGGTTTCGGTGGCGGTGTTCTCGCTCATGAAGATCAGCCTCTCAGCGGTCGGGGGCGGGTCAGACGGCTGCGGTGCGAGCGGGAGCCTGCGTGTCAGTGGTCGGCTCCAGGGCGGTCTGCCGCTCGGGGCGGCGCAGCGTCGTGAAGGCGACGGCGAAGGCGACGACGAGGAGCCCCGCGCCCACCGCGAAGGCGAGCCGGTAGCCACCCGTGAGTGCCTCGGCCGCCGTCCGGCCCTCCGCCGCGAGGCTCTCTGTGCGGGAGGCGGCCAGGGTGGACAGGACCGCGACGCCCAGCGCCATGCCGATCTGCTGGGTGGTGTTGAACAGACCGGACACGAGACCGGCGTCCTCCTCGTTCGCGCCGGACATGCCGAGTGCGGTCAGCGCGGGCAGCGCGAGGCCGAAGCCCGCGGCGAGCAGCATGACCGGGAGGAGGTCGACCGCGTAACTGGCCCGCACGGGCACGCGGGCGAGGAGGGCGAGGGTGCCGATGAGGAGCAAGATGCCCGCCAGCAGGACGTTCCGCTCACCGAAGCGGCCGTTGAGGCGGGCGGAGACTCCCAGGGAGACGGCACCGATGACGACGGCCGCCGGGAGCATCGCGAAGCCGGTCTCGGCGGCGCCGTATCCGAGCACCTTCTGGAGGTACAGGGCGACGAGGACCTGGAAGGAGAAGAGTGCGGCGAGCATCAGGATCTGGACCAGGTTGGCGGCGGTGACGCTGCGTGAGCGGAAGATCCGCAGCGGCATCAGGGGGTTCGTCGCGGTGGCCTGACGGACCAGGAACGCGGTGAGCAGTACGGCGGCGAGGGCGCCGAAGCCGAGGGTGGGGCCCGAGGTCCAGCCGTACGCCTCGACCTTGACGACGGTGTAGATGGCGAGCATCAGACCGGCGGTGACCAGCACCGCGCCCCATACGTCCGCGCCCGCCTTGAGGCCCAAACCGATGTCACCGGGCAGGACGCGGACGGCGATCGCGAGGACGGCGATGCCGATCGGCAGGTTGATGAAGAAGATCCAGTGCCAGTTGAGCGCGTCGGTGAGTACGCCGCCGAGGACCTGGCCGATGGACGCGCCCGCCGCGCCGGTGAAACTGAAGACGGCGAAGGCCCTGGCGCGCTCCCTGGGCTCGGTGAACAGCGTCACGAGGATGCCCAGGCTGACGGCGGAGGCCATCGCGCTGCCGATGCCCTGGAGGAAACGGGCGGCGATCAACACGCCGGGGGAGGTGGCCACGCCGGCCAGCAGCGAGGCGGCGGTGAAGACGGCGGTGCCGGCCAGGAACATGCGCCTGCGACCGATCAGGTCGCCGATGCGGCCGACCAGCAGGAGCAGGCTGCCGAACGCGATGAGGTAGGCGTTGACGACCCAGCTGAGGCCGGCGGGGGTGAACCCCAGGTCGTTCTGGATGGCAGGCATCGCCACGGTCACGATGGAACCGTCAAGGATGATCATGAGCATCCCGGTGGCGACGACTCCGAGGGCGAGCCGGTGTGAGCGCGGAGCGGCTGGCGACGGTGCGGGGTCGGTTGCGGCAGACATGCGGTCTCTCCTGTTCAGTTGAGGCGACAGGAGCGACCATAGCAGATGGTTTTGTTGCAGACTATTTCCTTCGGTCTCACTTTTGCCGCCCCCCGCTCCCCTGCCTATCCGGACTGGCGCGCCCGGCGGGCGGTGCGCGGGGTCTCGGCGGGGGCGGCCAGGCCGTCGCCGGCCAGGCGGTTCAGGATCCGCAGGAGGGCCCCCCTGTCCTCGTCGGAAAGTGCGGCCAGGGCGTCGCGATGCACGGCGTCGACGATCTTCTGGCTCTGCCCGGCGACGCGGGCGCCATCGTCGGTGACGGCGATGATCCGGGCCCGCCGGTCCGTACTGGAGGGGCGGCGCTCGGCCAGGCCCGCCTTCTCCAGGGCGTCCACGGTCACCACCATCGTGGTCTTGTCCATGTCGCCGATCTCGGCGAGCTGGATCTGGGTGCGCTCCTCCTCCAGGGCGTGGACGAGCACACAGTGCATACGGGCGGTCAGGCCGATCTCGGCGAGAGCGGCGGACATCTTGCTCCGCAGGACGTGACTGGTGTGGTCGAGGAGGAACGACAGGTCCGGTTCGCTGCGCGCGGGCGTCATGGCGGTCATGTCTGCCAGCGTAGGGCAAATCGATCCGAGGCGGATTATCCAGAAGAGACTTTAACGGAGCCCGGGTAGACCAAATCGCCCAGGCCGGCGCTACCGATGTCGAGGTCGCCCATTACCGTGCACGGTGTACGGCCGGTCCGCATTGACGACCGGCCGGCCTTCATGCCCCACCGGGTCTGCCGCCGCCCGCTGATGGCTTTGCCTCAGGCGGTCAAGTACGCATCCAACGGCGATTCCAGCATCGTGCAGCACACTGTCGACCGGATCTCCGGTATCAGCCTCGCAATCGGAACCGACTCCGAGAGCGACGCCACGGGTCTCCCAACTCGGGCTGCTCGACGAAGCCGCCGAGATCATGGAACGGGTCGCCAACCATATCGAGACCAGCGGGTGCAGCATCTGACCGTGCGGAGAGGACCACAGCCAGGACACAGCGGACGCGAGGGTCCCAGGCGTCCTCGGCGGCGACGCCCAGTGCTGTGACCGCATAGGTCGCCGGGCACGCGTACGCGGTCTGTGACTCCTCGTTCCCGTTCGCCCCGCTCGTCGCGCGCTCGCTGGTGCGGCGGCTCACCACCGGCACGGACCTGTCTGCGAGCAGGCTCGCGGCGCTCGGCCGGCTGCCGGCCAGCGGTCCCGGCCTCGTTCCCGCTTCCGCACGTTCCCGTAGCTGATCGGTCGGTCATCAGGCCGGTACCAGCCGGTGGGGCCGTTCCTGCCCGCGGTCGTATCTCCTGGCGGAGAGCCTTCCCGTGCCCGTGCCTGTGTCGGTCCCCCGGTCGGCGTTCCTCGTGCTCGTCGGATCGGGCTGGATCAGAGCGAAGGCCCGGACCAGGGGCGGCATCCCGTACTCCCCGGGTAACTGAGAAGGCTCCAGGAGGCCGGTCTCCATCAGATCGTCCAGCAGTTCGTCGAACAGCTCCGCTGCCGGCGCCTCGGGCCGGTCCAGGCCGTCCGCCACCTCGTGTACAAGGGTGTGCGCGGACACTCTGGCGGCCGAGGTCGCGCACTGCCGCAGTACCTGCCGGGTCCCCGGGGCCAGTCCCCGGTAGGCCTCCTCGATGCGCTGGTGCAGGCTGTCGTCCCCGGCCCGGAGCCGCCTCAGGAACCGGGCGGGCTCCGTGCCGCCGGCCTCGCCGTCGCCGATCAGCTCGTTCACGGCCTCGTCGAGCAACCATCCGGGACGGGCCGCGATGCGTCGGCCGGCCAGGTTGAGCGCGAACGGCAGGCCTCCGCAGGCCTCCGCCAGGCGCGGCCCGGCGCCCGGTGCGGCTCCGAGCCGGTCGGCGTCGATCAGCTCGGACAGCAGCTCCACCCATTCGTCCCGATCGAGCGTCGGGAGCCGCAGACCGCGGGTCCCGTCCAGACCGAGCAGTCGGGAACGTTTTTCTTCCTGGCGCTTGGGAGATCTGCAGTCCGGCCGTTGACGCCACCGTGGGGTCGGCGAGATCGATGCAGGGCTTGAGTTCCCGCTTGGGGCCCGCCGGACGCTGGTGCGCTCCCGCAGGAGTCATAACGTCCGTACAACCAGGCCTCTGTTTCGCGCATCTGAATCAGTGACCGCTTGAAGCGGCACCGGATTCCGGCGATCAGGAGGAGAAGGTGCGTAAAGCCTTACTCGGTTTGTTCGTGGCCCTGGCGGCGGTGTTCGCGGTGGTACCGCTCGCCAGCGCCGACCAGACCCAGACCGTCGCCTGCTGCGGCCGACCGCCCGGCCCGATGATGTAAAGGGCGTTCGTTGCTGCATGAGGGTCCGTCAGTTCGTCGGCGGGCCCTCGCCCTCGACCATGGCGCCCGCCTCGGCATCGACGTCGAGATCGCCCGGCGCGACCCTGGACAGAAGGGATTCAAGGTCATCCCGCGGCGCTGGGGCGTCGAGCGGACATTCGGCTGGCTCATGAACCACCGCCGCCTCGCCCGCGACTACGAAACCCGCCCGCATCGCTCCGAGGCCATGATCCGTCTCGCGATGATCGACCTGATGAGCCGCAGGCTCACCCGAGAATCGACTCCGAACTGGAAGGACTCATAGCCGTCGGGCCACGCTGACCCGCGCGTCCTCACCCCGCATCGCCTGCGGCCAGCGGGCATCGATGACAACCGCCGCTTCCCGGCAGGCGCCGCAGGCGTTCTCCCGTTCCGGCAGCCACCAGTGGTCGGACGGTGACATGCCGACTTCCTGGATCCCGCACAGCGTCTTGTCGAACATGCCGAAGGCGTGGGAGACGCCAGCGGCGAGGCCATCCGCGACGGCTTTCTCCCAGCGCATCTCCACGGGCAGATACGGCGGTCGCGAGACCTCGAACCACTCGCCGCCCACATGAGTGGCGGCATGACACCACAAGCAGGACCAGATCTCTTCTTCCCGGGCCGTCTGCGCCACCGGCCACCGCCACATCGCCTGACCACACACATCGCACTCCACCGACAGATCCTCACACGTCAGCACGGTCCGTGGCGGGAGGCAGTGCAGCTCCGTGAGCCGCCCGGCCGCAGGCGACCCCCTGAACGTCCCGCAGGAAGCAGCCCGTTGAGCCGCCCAGCAGGAGGCATCCCCGTGAACCCTGTCCGTCTCGTTCTCGTCGAGCAGGACGGCGTCCTCGTCGAGGACGTCCCCGGTCGTGTCCGCCCCGTCCCCGGTGCGCGTGAGGCGCTTGCCCTGTTGCGGTCCCGGCGGGTTCGCGTCGGTGTGCTGGGCCGTCGGCCGGGCGTCGCGCGCGGGGAGCTGTCCCGGGCCGACGTCAGGCGCGTGGACGGGCGGATCGACGAACTCCTCGGCCCCTTCGACGTCCGGGCGGTCTGCCCGCACGCCCCCGAGGACGACTGTCACTGCCGCGCGCCCCGGCCCGGACTGCTGCTCTGGGCGGCGGGCAGGGTGTGCACCCCGCCTGAGCGAATCGCCGTCGTCGCCGCCACGGCGGACACCGTCGAGGCCGCGCGCCGGGCGGGCGCCCACGGCGTCCTCGTCCCCGCGCCGGACGCCCGGCCCGAGGAGACCGCCGGCGCGGAGCACCTGGCCCCCGACCTGCTCACGGCCGTGCGCGGGCTGGTGCTGTCGGGGCCGCCGCAGCAGCACGTCCTCGCGGACGAGCGGGCGATCACGGCGGCCTACCGCCCGGCGGAGGGGGCCGGTTGACGACACCGGAGCGGGCCGGGAACGGCCGCGCCCGCACCGCCCCGAGCCGCCGCGCCCTCAGCTCTCCGCGCGCCGGTACACCAGCCGGAACAGCGCGTACAGCGTCAGCGGCCAGAGTGCGGCGAACGCCCAGATCACGGGCGGCGCCGCGGTGGTGATGCCGGTGACCATCAGGCCGATGGAGACCGAGAGCAGCAGCGCGACGGCCAGGGGATGAGGAGTATAGGAGGTCAGACGGGAGAGCCCGGGACGCCAGCGCAGGGTGCTCAGCCGTTTGTCGAGGCGGCGGTCGCGGCGCAGCGCGCGCTCCATCTCCGCCAGGATGCGTCGTTCGTCATCGGAAAGCCGGCCAGTCGCCACTGTTCCTCCATCACCCGGGCCGACACGGAACCTCTTCCAGGTGCCCGGCCTTATCCGGAACTAACGAGTGGCGCGGGTCACTGGGTGTCGTGGGCGGCCTCGTGTGACACGCCATCGGATGGCCCATCCAAGGCCGCCCCGAGCAGCGCAGGCATATCGTCCCAAATATGACGAAATGCCATATCCTCTATCTGGCGTGCACCGCGGCGCTCGTCGGCACCGGACTCGGCGCCGCCTCGCCCGCCGCGGGCCACTCGACCCATGTGGTCCGTCCGGGGGAGTCGATCCAGAAGGCGGTGGACGCCGCCGAGCCCGGCGACACCGTCTTCCTGGCCCGCGGCACCTACCGCGAGAGCGTCAGGATCACCACGCCGGGCCTCACCCTGCGCGGTGTCGGACGCGGCACGGTGATCCAGCCGGCCGCGGCCCCCGCCCCGGCCCCCGCCACCGTCCCGGCCCCCGCCGCGTCCCCGGCCCCGGCCACCGTCCCGGCTCCCGCCCCCGCCCCCGCCGCGGCCAAGCCCGCCGCGCCGAAGGCCCCCGACGACTGCGCCGCCTCCGGCAACGGCGTCTGCGTGCAGGGAACCCTGGACAAGCGGCTCAAGGACGTCACCGTCGCCAACCTCAAGGTGACCGGCTTCGCCAAGAGCGGCGTCTCCGCCCTGGCCACCGACGGACTGACCGTGCGCAACGTGACCGCCGAGAAGAACGGCGTCTGGGGCATCGCCGAGGAGGGCTCCGTCCGCAGCGTCTACCGGCGCAACACCGCCCGGGAGAACGGCGACGCGGGCCTGTTCCTCGCCAACACCGTCACCGCCGAGAAGGGCGCCCCCGACACCGGGGGGACCCGGGTCGAGCGCAACCGGCTGGAGGGCAACCGGATCGGCGTCACCGTCCGCCGCCTGCGCAACCTCACCGTCGTACGCAACTACGTCGTCGACAACTGCGCGGGCGTCTTCGTCGTCGGCGACGAGAACAAACCGAAGACCGGCTCGCTGAGCGTGCGCGAGAACCGCCTCGCCCACAACAACAAGTCCTGCCCGAAGACCGCGCGACTGGACGCCCTCCAGGGCTCCGGGATCGTCCTGACCGGCGCCGAGGACACCCAGGTGACGCGCAACGTGATCACCGACCACGCCGGCAACTCCCCGCTGTCCGGCGGCATCGTCGTGTGGAAGAGCTTCGTGGGCGCCACCAGCGACCGCAACCGGATCGCCGACAACACGCTGAGCGGCAACTCCCCGGCCGACCTGGTCAACACGGACACCGACGGCGTCGGCAACACCTTCGAGAACAACTCCTGCCGCTCCTCCCGTCCCACCGGCCTGTGCTGACCACCCGGCCGTAGCGACCGGACCCGACGCCACACCCGACAGGCCACATCCGACAGCCAGACCCAGCAAGCCAGCCAGAGCAACAGACAGAGCAACAGACAGAAGAAAGGCGGCACATGACGACCGCAGAGACTGCTCCACCGCCGTCCATGCGGCTGAGGGAGCTGGTGTTCGGGGCGGCGTGCGCCGCCGCCCTCCGCACGGCCGCCCGGCTCGGCGTCGCCGACGCCCTCGGCGACGGGCCCGTGTCCGTGCAGGACCTCGCCACCGCCGTGAAGACCGAACCCCAGCCGCTGCGACGGCTGTTGCGCGCCCTGTCCTGCTACGGCGTCTTCGCCGAACAGCCGGACGGGACCTTCGCGCACACCGAGATGTCCCGGCTGCTGCGCGAGGACGACCCGCACAGCCTGCGCTACATCACCCTGTGGTGCACCGAGCCGTGGACCTGGGACGCCTGGCCCCGGCTCGACGAGGCGGTGCGCACCGGCCGCAATGTCGTGGAGGACCTCTACGGCAAGGAGTTCTTCCAGTACCTCAACGAGGACGCCCCCGAGTCGGCCCTCGTCTTCAACCGCGCCATGACCACCTCCAGCGCCCAGTCCGCCCAGGACGTCGCCGACTTCCTGGATCTGTCGGGGAGTTCCTCCGTCGCCGACATCGGCGGCGGCCAAGGGCACGTGGTGGCAAGCCTGTTGGAGAAGTACCCCGCCCTGCACGGCACCCTGCTCGACCTGCCGCGCGTGGTGGAGAACGCCGACCCGCGGCTGCGCCCCGGCGGCGCGCTCGCCGACCGGGTGCGCGTCGTCCCCGGCGACTGCCGCGCGGCCGTCCCCGTCGAGGCGGACGTCTACATCATCAAGAACATCCTGGAGTGGGACGACGAGAGCACCGCCCGCACCCTGCGCAACGTGCGCGAGGCGGGCGGCCCCGGCACCCGGGTCGTCGTCATCGAGAACCTCGTCGACGACACCCCCTCCATGCGGTTCAGCACCGCCATGGACCTGTTGCTGCTCCTCAACGTCGGCGGCGCCAAGCACACCACCGACAGCATGGTCCGCCGGCTGACCGCGGGCGGCCTGGTCGTCGACGACATCCGCCCGGTCAACCCCTACCTGCACGCCTTCGACTGCACCGTCCCCGCCTGACCTCCCCGCCGGACATCTCCGCCTGAGATCCCGGGCGGAACCCCCGTACACACCGGTCGCCGGGCCCACGGAACTCGTGGGCCCGGCGACCGGTGTGCGCGCCGCGCCGATCAGGCGCGGGCGTCCCGCTCCCAGCGGTAGAAGCAGCGGGCCATCGCGTCCTTCGGCGAACGCCAGGTCTGCGGGTCGTACGCGCTGACGTACGCCGACAGCCGCTCGCTGATGCCGCGGAACTCGGGGTGCCCGGCGACCTTGGCGATCGCCGGCCCGGGGTCCTGCTCGGACTCGATGAAGTGCAGGTACACGTCGCCGAACTCGAAGAGGCTGCGCCGGGAGACCCCCACGAGATGCGGCAGCTCCCCCCGGTCCGACTCCTCGAACAGCTTGGCGATGTCGGGGGCCGACCCGGGAGCCATCCGGGCGACGATCAGGGCCTGGTGCATGGGACCTTCCTCCTTCCCGCTCAGTCCGACAGGCGCGGCACGGAACCGCGCTCCGCGGCGGCCTTCTCGATCCGGTCCCGGATCAGGGCCAGCTGGACCTTGGAGTTGCGGTTGATGTTGTCCGTCATCCAGTCGTCGTCGACCGGCGCCTCGGGCTTCATCGCGAAGTCCTGCGTCCAGATCATCCGCACGCCCTCGGCGACCTCCTCGTACCGCCACAGGATGTTCATGTGGGCGAAGGGGCCCGTCTCGACCCGGCGGGCCTTCACGCTGAGCGTGTCGCGGTCCGCCTCCCGCTCCGAGACCCAGCTCCACACGGTGCCGTTCTCGTCGGGGTGCATGGTCAGCCGGAACGTCGTCTTCTTCCCCTCCGTGGAAAGGATCTCGGCGGTGGCGTACTCGCTGAACAGCCGGGGCCAGTTCGCCACGTCGTTGGTCATGTCCCAGACGAGGTCCAGGGGAGCCGCGATCGTGATCTCGTTCTGCGTGTGTCCGGGCATGTCACGCTCCAGCCAGCAGGGCGCCGTTGACGAGGTCGAGGAACTGCTGCGGCGTCTTGCAGCGTTCCGCGTCCGGCGGCATCGGCGTGCCGTACCGGTTCTCCAGCTCGCCGACGATGCCGAGCAGGCCGAGCGAGTCGACGCCGATGCTGTCGAAGCCGATGTCGGGCTGCTGGGCGAGCTCCGTGGCCGGGACGGTGACCCCGGCGCACTTCTTCATCAGCTCGGCCAGCTCTTCCACGGTGATGCGGTCGCTCATGCGGTTCCTCTCCTTTGCTTCCCGGCGCCCCGCTGCGAGGCGTCGGCGGCGCCGTGCCGCAGCACCAGCGCCGAGTTCGATCCCATGAGGCCCCGGCTGAGGACCAGCGCCGTACGCAGTTCGGCGGCGCGGGCCTTGCCGGACACGAGGTCGAGGTCGTGACAGACGTCGAAGACGTTCGGGGTGGGCGGGACCAGCCCGTGTTCCAGCGCGAGCACCGCCGCCGCCGCGTCCAGCACGGGCGCCGCGCAGTAGCCCCGGCCGATGCCGGTCTTCGGCGCGGTGACCGGCACCCGCCGGCCGTGCGCGCCGAGCGCGTCGGTGATCGCCAGCGCCTCGGCGCGGTCCGCCTCCGGCACGCCCAGGGCGTCCGCGAAGACCACGTCGACCTCCTCCGGGGCGCAGCCGGCCTCGTCCAGGGCGCCCCGGATGGCCTGCGCGAGGCCCTCGCGGGACTCCGTCCAGCGGGACGGACCGGTGAAGGTCGCCGTGTGCCCGGCGAGGACGGCCCGCACGCGCGCGCCCCGCTCCCGGGCCCAGTCCTCCTCCTCGACGACGAACATGGCGCCGCCCTCGGCGGGCACGAACCCGCAGGCGGCCTCCGTGAACGGGCGGTAGGCGCGGGCCGGGTCGTCGGCGGTGCTCAGCTCCTCGTAGCCGAGCTGGCACACCACCGAGTAGGGGGCGAGCGGCGCCTCGGTCGCACCGGCCACGATCACGTCGGTGCCGCGCCGCACCGCCCGCGCCGCGTGCGCCAGGGCGTCCAGGCCGCCCGCCTCGTCGGCGGCGACCACCGAGCAGGGGCCCTTGAAGCCGCGACGGATGGAGATCTGACCGGTGCTGGCGGCGTAGAACCAGGCGATGGACTGGTACGGGCCGACGAACCGGCTGCCCTTGCCCCACAGTTGCTGGAGCTCCCGCTGGCCGAACTCGCCGCCGCCGGAGCCGGCCGCGGTGACCACGCCCACCGAGAACGGCTCCGCGTCGGTGTCGGCCTGGCCGAGCCGGGCGTCGTCCAGCGCCAGGTCCGCCGCGGCCAGCGCGAAGTGCGTGAACCGGTCGGTCTGGACGAGGAAACGTTCCTCCACCGCTGTCGACGGCTCGAACGCGCGGATCTCGCCGGCCACCCGCAGCGGCAGATGCTCACAGCCCTCGCGGGTGACCCGGTCGAGGACGCTGATGCCCGCCTGGGTGGACTTCCAGAAGGACTCGGTGCTGATTCCGTTGGGCGCGACCACACCGATTCCGGTGACGGCGGCGCGCCGCGGACGGGGTTCGCTCATCGTGTCCTCTCCCTCGGCCGGGTCAGGATCACCGCGGACTGGAACCCGCCGAACCCGCTGCCCACGGAGAGCACGCTGTTCAGTCTCCGCTCGCGCGCGACCTTCGGGACGTAGTCCAGGTCGCACTCGGGGTCCGGCGTCTCGTAGTTGGCGGTGGGCGGCACCACCTGGTGGGCCAGGGCCAGCACACAGGCGACGACCTCGATCGCCCCGATCGCGCCGAGCGAGTGCCCCACCATCGACTTGATGGAGCTCATCGGCGTGTCGTAGGCGTGCGGGCCCAGGGACCGCTTCACCGCCGCGGTCTCGTGCCGGTCGTTCTGCTTGGTGCCCGACCCGTGCGCGTTGACGTAGTCGATCGCCGTCGGGTCGAGCCGGGCGTGTTCGAGGGCGTCCTCGATGGCCCGCGCCATCTCCACGCCCTCACTGGTCAGTCCGGTCATGTGGTAGGCGTTGCCGTACGTGGCGTAGCCGCCCAGCTCGCAGTACACGTGCGCGCCGCGGGCCCTGGCGTGCTCCAGCTCCTCCAGGACCAGGACCGCGCCGCCCTCGCCCATCACGAACCCGTCCCGGTCCGCGTCGAAGGGACGCGAGGCGTGCGCGGGGTCGTCGTTGTGGGGCGAGGTGGCCTTGATCGCGTCGAAGCAGGCCATCGTGATCGGGGAGATCGGGGAGTCCGAGGCGCCCGCGATGCACACGTCGGCACGGCCCTCCTCGATCGTGTGGAAGGCGTACCCGACGGCGTCGAGCCCGGAGGTGCAGCCCGTGGAGACCGTCTGCACCGGACCGCGGGCCCCGAACCGCTCCGCCACCGTGGAGGCGAGCGTGCTGGGCGCGAACGCCCGGTGCAGATGCGGCTCCGCCTCCCGGTGGTCCACGTCCCAGCGCTGCCCGCCATGGCTGACCAGCACATAGTCGTGCTCCAGGCGGGTGGTGCCGCCGACCGCGGTCCCCAGCGACACCCCGACCCGCCAGGGGTTCTCCCGGCCGAGGTCGAGACCCGCGTCGTGGATCGCCTCCCCGCCGGCGGCCAGGGCGAACTGGATGTACCGGTCGCACCGGGCGACCTGATCCGCGTCCAGCCCGTGGGCCGCCGGGTCGAAGTCGCACTCGGCGGCGATCCGCGACCGCAGGTTGCTCGGGTCGAAGAAGGTGATGCCCCGCGTCGCGGTACGGCCGTTGGAGAGCAGGTCCCAGAAATTCGGTATGCCGATGCCGCCCGGAGCGACCACGCCTATCCCGGTGACCGCCACGCGCCGGGTCATGACCGCGCCCCGCGCCCCGCGGCCGGCCCGCCCGCGGAGGCGCTCTGAACGGCGACCGGAACGGCGTCGGTCTCCTCGGTGTCGACGTGGCCCAGCGGCGGCGTCGGGGCCAGCGGACCGAGGTGGAACACGATGCGCGCCTCAACCTTGCCGACGTTGCGGAACCGGTGCCGCATGCCGATGGGGATCATGAGCCCCTGCTCGGGCCGCAACGACAGGGGGTCGCCGTCCAGGTCGACCTCCAGCTGTCCGCAGACGACGTACACGAACTCCTCGGAGTACGGGTGGTAGTGCTCGGCGATGCGGTCGCCGGGCTGCACGATGGCCACGCCCATGAAGCCGCTGGTCGCGCCGACCGTGGCGGGCGTGAGCATGGCGCGCAGGTCGCCGCCGCGCCGGGTGTTCGGCTCGACCTCGCTGAGGTCCACGATTCTGGGACGGGAAGTGATCACGACGTTGCTCCGTTCGTGTGCTGTGTCGACTTGGGCGCGATGGCGCTTGGGGCCTGTTGTCCGGAAGGCTCCAACCCCGGGTGCCGACGGGTCAGGCGTCGGGGGAGCGGCGGTCGGTGACGAGTTCCATGCGGGCGAGGGTGAGGAGCCGTTCCGCGGCGCCGGCCCGCAGCGTGGCGGCGTCCGCACCGAGGGCGGCGGCGTCCAGCAGCGCCGTCAGCTCGGCGGTCCGGGCGGGGTCGGTCAGCCCGAGCACCGTGCCCGGGTCGGCGTCGAGGCCCTCCTGCACGTCGACCAGGCGCACCACGACGTCGTCGCGCTGGAAGATCGTGCTGCGCAGCACCGGGCCGCGCGGGTCGTGCGCCGCCGCCTCGTCCTGCTCGGCGAGCAGCTCGGCCAGCCGCATCCCGGCGCCCTCGCGGGCCGGGTAGTACAGCGCGTGCCGCACCGCGCCCGCCGGCTCCTGGTCCGTCGTCACATGGTGGACGGCGGGCAGCGCGGCGCGGGTGAAGAAGACGCGGGCCGACTCGGGGTCGTCGAGGTCCCGGTCCTGCTCCAGATAGGGGTTGATGGCCTCCTCGACGGCCCGCACCTCGGGCTGCCGGGCCACGTGGCGCAGCGCCGCGAGCAGGTCGCCCCGCACCTCGATGGCCCGCACCACCCGGTTGCCGTGCATGAACAGGGAGGTGCGCACCAGCCGCGTCGTGTCGTCGACCCGCGGGTTGGGCGGCGCGTAGTCGGCCAGCAGCTTGGCGACGGCCTCCTCGTTGCCCGGCTTGACGGTGAAGGTCAGCGCGTGCCGGATCACACCGTCGCCGATGCGGGGCTCGGCCTGGAGCCGGCGTCGGCCGGTCTCGGCGCCCGCCGCCGGACCGCCGGTCTCGCGCACCACGTGGAAGCGGAGCGAGCGGGTGTCGCTCACGCAGTTGTGCAGCGGCCTCACCATCTCCACGTGCTCCTCGCTGTTCACCCAGGTGAGGAACGGCGGGGCGCTCTCCCACTCGCTGGTGATCAGCCACTGCGAGGGGTTCTCGATCGACTGGCACAGCTGGTCGCTGACATGCCCGGGAACGGACGCGACCTGGTTGCAGAGCTGCTCGTACGCCTCCAGGAACTGCTGCTGGGCGCCGTCGTAGACGTCCACCAGCAGGACGACCCGGAGCCGGGAGCCGTCGAACACGGACTGGGAGACATGTTGTGACACCTGTCGTGTCAGCGGTGGCGAGGCAGGCGCGGACGTGGTGGTCATCCTGAGCACATCTCCTTCAGGGGAGGGGAGGCGTACCTCGGTTGCGGTGCAGCGAGGTGAGCGTGCCTCGATCTTGAGCCGGTCCCCATCGGCGCGCGACTCGTGTGGAGCGCGCGGGTGACCGGTGCGCGCACGCACGCGGCCGGGCCGCCACCCCGAGGGAGGGTGACGGCCCGGCCGAACGCAGGCCTGACGAGTCGTCAGGCCAAGGACATGACCTTGGTGAGCGCCTGCCGCAGCACCTTCTCCGCGTCCGGCGCCGGACCGGTCTCCCGCCAGGCGACGAACCCGTCGGGCCGCACCAGCACGGCCCCGCCGGGCTTCGTGCCGTGGTGCGTGCGCCAGTCGGCGCCGTCCTCGGGCGCCAGCTCGGCGTCCGGCCCCGCGCCCACCCGGTAGGAGACGAGCGGGATCTCCAGCTGGTCGGCGAGCCGGGCCGCCGCCTCGTGCCACTCGTTCAGGTCACCCGCGTCGCTGAGCAGCACCAGGGACCGCTCGTAGAGGTCGAGGGTGGAGACCCGGCGGCCCTGGTGACGTACCCACAGGTGGGGCGCACGGGTGCCGGGCGCGCCGGCGAGGGCGAGCTCGTCGGGGACGACCGGGGCCTCCGGATCGGTGCCGACGACGGCCCCCATCGGATAGCGGTAGCCCAGCGCCACGTTGAGGATGCCGCGCTGCGGCGCACCGCCGGCGCCCGGCGGAGGGGCGAAACCCGGGTGGCTGTGCTCGACCGAACGGGCGGCCGCGCGGGCGCTGGTCGCCTCCGCCACCGGACGGCGTTCCAGGTCGTAGGTGTCCAGCAGCCCGTCGCCCGCCCAGCCGCCGAGCACCGCGGCCAGCTTCCAGGCGAGGTTGTGCGCGTCCTGGATGCCGGTGTTGGAGCCGAAGGCCCCGGTCGGGGACATCTCGTGCGCCGAGTCGCCGGCCAGGAAGACCCGCCCCGACCGGTAGCTGCGGGCGACGCGCTGCGCCGCGTGCCAGGGCGCCCGGCCGGTGATCTCCACGTCGAGGTCAGGGTCGCCGACCGCGCGGCGGATGTGCGCGGCGCAGCGCTCGTCGGTGAAGTCCTCCAGGGTCTCCCCGGTCTCGGGGTGCCAGGGGGCGTGGAACACCCACTTCTCGCGGTTGTCCACGGGCAGCAGGGCGCCGTCGGCGTCCGGCGAGGTCAGATAGCACACGATGAAACGCCGGTCGCCGACGACGTCGGCGAGGCGGCGGGAGCGGAAGGTCATGCTGATGTTGTGGAAGAGGTCGCCGGGGCCGCTCTGACCGATGCCGAGCCGCTCCCGGACGGGGCTGCGGGGACCGTCGGCGGCGACCAGGTACTGCGCGCGCACGGTGGTGTGCTCGCCGGTGCGCCGGCTCTTCACCACCGCGGTCACGCCGTCGGCGTCGGTCTCGAAGGACATCAGCTCGGTGTGGTAGCGCAGATCGCCGCCCAGGTCCCGGGCGTGCTCCAGCAGCACCGGCTCCAGGTCGTTCTGGCTGCACAGGCACCACGAGGTGGGGCTGAAGCGGGCCAGCCCGCCGCCCGGGTCCATGTTCTTGAACAGCCACTCGCCGGCGTCGCCCACCAGGGTGGGCGTCTGGAAGATGCCGTGGTTGTGGGCCAGGGTCGCCGCGGCCGTGTGGATGCCGGGCTCGACGCCGGCCACCCGGAACAGCTCCATCGTGCGGACGTTGTTGCCGCGGCCGCGGGGGTGGATGGAGGTGCCGGCATGACGCTCCACCAGGGTGTGCCGCACCCCCAGCCGGCCCAGGAACAGTGAGGTCGACAGCCCGACCAGGGAGCCGCCGACGATGAGGACCGGCACCTCCTGGGCGGTGGTGGTATCGGGGTGCTCGGCTGTTTCGTTCATCACTCGCCTCCAGCGCGTCGTGTCCGCCGAGTCGGCCGGGGTGCGGCCGGGACCTCCATGCATGCCCCGCCCGGTGGACGACGGCCCAGGCTTCACCCGCTTAACCCGGCCGGTTCACCGGGCCGGCGGGTTTCGTGCGCCCGCACCTGGCCGAAGGGAGCAAGTCGTGTTGCGGCAGGTGGTTTTGGAAGGCGGGTGCGGCTCTGGGAGCGGAGAAGCGGGGTGACAGCGCGTTCCCCCGGACGGCCCACACTCCGGGACCGTCCGGGGGAGCGCACCGCGAGTCCGTCCGCCGCCCCGGATCTGGCGGTCGCAGGAAGCGGCGGACGGACGGGACCCCTCAGGAGGAGCACCGTGAACCACGATGACATGCCCCGGGTGCAGTTCACCCTGCCGCGCGCGGCGCGCACGGTGTCGGTGACCGGCACCGGCGGCCTCGTCCTCGCCATCGCCGAGGGCTGGTTCGTGGACAACACGGCCGGTCTGTGCGCCGTCGTCGTCCTCGCCGTCGCGAGCATGGCGTACGACCTGGCGGACCGGTCGCTGCGCTGCCGCTGCCGCCGCACCGGCTGACGCCGTGTCGCGGCCCGGCCGGGCTCTAGTAGGGCTTGGTCATCTTCACTCGTGAGTGGCGTGTCTGCTTTGTCGTCGGTGTCGTTGAGTTGGTGTGACACCTGAGGAGATGGCCTCGGTCCGGGAGGACTTGGAGGCGTTCGCGGCGGAGTTGTTCGACGGGTTCT